>CAYSHM010000001.1:0-251279 GCA_964430885.1 uncultured archaeon
ATCATCATCATCGTCCCAAGAGTCAATATCATCATCGGAATCACCATCTTCCGCTTCAATCGATTCATCATCGGCTGCATCCGCATCATCCGAATCAGATTCCTTTTCCTCGAGGTCAGATTCTGCATCCATGTCCTCATCATATTCTTCATCATCGTCTTCAGAAGCTATCTTTCTTCTCTTAACATAAACGAATATTACAAGGATTATCAGCACTATGATGACCCCAACGATAATAGCAAGTGTAGTATAGTCCTTAGATCCGCCACCACCTGAACCATCATCAACCCCTGTGGATGCCATGGGGGCAAATATAGTGAGATGGGTAACATTAGCATAAATAGTATGATTTTCAGTATCGACATAAGTACTTTCACACATCTCCCAACTGCCGGATGATTCATTCCAGAAATAAAGGCGCAGATCTTCGGCTTTCCCTCCTTCTGGTATATCAGAATCCTTGTAAGGCATCTCAATCATTAGACAATCAAGTTCTTCCAAAGTAATCTCAAGGAAAACTCCCAGATCAATTAATTCAGGGGGCACTTCACCGACTGCACTGCTCATATCCTCAGTACGGGACATCCTCACACGCAGGGTGCCGTTCCCCATAACCTCCAGCTTTACCATCATATTCCCGTAATCATCCCAAATCATCATCCTGCCCATTAATCCCTCCAAAATCGTCATATTCCTATCCATTAAACCCCACTCGGTTCTAACAGTAAGATTCTTACTAACTGATGAGTTCAGTCCATCATCATCTATTACTGTAAGAGTTACCTGGTAAGTACCTTTTGCAGTGTAGAAATGAGATGTATTTTTTCCTGAAGAAGTGCTGCCGTCCCCAAAATCCCAATTCCATGAAACTATGCTGCCGTCAATATCCCTGGAAGTGTCAGTGAAATTGACCATTTCATTGACCCACGGGAATGCCGGAAGATATCTGAATGAAGCTATAGGAGGATAGAATGTAGAAATATTCCTCTCCCTGACCATTATTTGTTGAGTTATATTCCATGCAGACCTTGCATCTTCGGTTTCGGATGTAGGATCATGAACTGAAACGTACAAAGTTACATTATAAACTCCCGATTCTTCATAACTGTGATTGACGGTCATGCCGGATGAATTGTTCCCATCTCCGAAAAACCAGTTGAATTCCAGTTCATCAAGGGTGATGTTCAAGTAATCACAGGTCTGGTTGAAGATCACAGCATCTCCTGCCCTTGGAAGAATTGGAGAAAATTCGAAACCTGGCCACACTTCAGAAACTGGTTCCGGCGGCTCACCCACTTCCACAACCACGCTCAAGGTGTCAGCATAATAATGTCCTGCGGTGATGGTAAGCATAATTGTATAATTACCTGGAGCAGGGAATGAATGAGTAATCTCTCTTGTGGATGCGTCGCTGCCGTCACCGAAATCCCATCTCCTGGCCACTATATCGGCAGTGGCTGTTGAATTATCTATGAAATTGAACTCGTTCCATTTCCCAGGTTCCTGTGAATGAATGATAATAACATCAATATCTACAGATGGGTGCTGGACCACAACTTGAACAATATCTGTGAACACTGCTCCTCCATCATCCGTAAACTCAGCCGTCAATTCGTATTGGCCATCAGGCAGACCATAGGTATCCCAATCCAAATACCAGGATGAATTCTCAAATGGGCCTGCAGCTTCACCTATGAGAACTGGATCGTCTGAATTCCTCTCCAATACAGGGCCTCTCTGGTAGAAATGACATCTCACTATGTCAGGGTGGTCCAGCTGGGCGCCCAGTTTTATTGATCCGGTAATATTCTCCTCTCCGTCGGGATAGAGTATCCTCGGAACTATATCTGAATTGACGTATCCCCATATCCACCTGACATTGTTGGACTGATCAGCATCTTCAGTAGCATTCACAAAGGTCCTGATATAGAACTCACCATCAATGTCTAGATTGATAGGCAAACTGACATTGACCAGATCACCAGGGCCCAAATAGGGCAGAACAAAGTCCGATTGATCACCGAATATCCAATTTGTCTTTAGGATGGAAATCTCATCTATGGCCATAAATGGACCGTTCACCCCGCTGTCACTTCTGAAAATGAACTTCATCTTGAACTGACTAGATTGGTATAAAGAAATGTCTATACTGACCCTATTCCACTTTCCGCCGGAGTTTGTGCTGTCAGTCCAAACAGGTACACTGTCCCATGAAACACCGCCATCAGAACTCAGGTAGAGCTCACAGGAGTCACCGGATTCCTGCATCCAAGAATTCTCCCAGAAGACTAGGACTGGTGAAACCGCACCTGAAATGTCTATGGTAGGAGATAAAAGAGAATCATTCTCATTTATCCTGTAAGTATTTCCAGGCAGGAGGCCTCCCGAATTTTCACCTCCAATATTCATTGACCTGCCTATTGATGAGCCGAAATTCACATCATAATCCCTCAGCCAGGAGGCTCCAAGATTATCTCCAGTGACTGTCCAGCCCTTATCTTCATTAAAATTATCCTGGAATAGGTATTCCTTTGTGGTATAGGATACCTGGGCCCCAATGTTCAGATCATTGTAGGGGACATTACCATTATTTTCAATCCATATCTCTACCTCATGATTTCCTGGCTCATATACTCCACCCTCGGTTATCTTTGAGAGGTTCACTATCTCAACCTCACCAGTGGAGGATTTTGCCACAATTGAAATATTATCAATGTGCCAGCCAGCCAAGGAATAATACCCCCCATCATTGGTATCATAGTAAAATATGAACTGAACTGAATCCGACAGATACTTGCTGATATCGAAGGATTCGTTCCTCCAGCTCCCCCACTGATTATTCGGATCTTCCCATATCTTCAGAGGATACCAGACCCCGCTTGAATTGCAGTATAAGACTGGTTCTATACTCGAATAGATCCATTGCCAAAGACGAAGGTTAACAAAATCGTAACCTGAAAGATCTAAATGGGGAGTTGAAAGAATGGATATATTATTGGGAGTATCCACCCCCGTCCTGTTGGTGGAAAAGATATTAGGGCCGGGATCATCGCTGTTGGGTCCCTCCGCAGGGAAAAAGGTTCTCTCACCATATTCCCAATCACCAGTCCATTCCCATCCCGTGAGAGCACCCTGGTTCTCTAAATCCTCTGACCACAGTGTCTGTATATTCTCACCGCCCAGTATAACCGTTCCTGTGGCATTGTATGTATTGTTAGGATTGCCTTCATAACCGGGAAGATTAGATGTAATATTGAAATAGACCTGATAATCCGTTCCTATATCTGCATCCTTGGGAATCTCCAATTCAACTATGAATGTTCTGGGTGAACCCGGATGAATGTTCATTAATTTATGACCGTCGGGGCCCTGCATATCCGCAAGGGGCATTATAGCTCCATTGCTGTTCCTGACCTGGTATTCACAATTGGGCACCACTGAGACCTCTATCTCAAGTATTTCCACCGGAATAAATCTTTTCATGGTGGAATTGTTCGTCCTATCCCCCTGTACAAAGGTATCAACGGTAAGATTGAAGCCCTCTATGCTGCTGGCGAGATTCTCCACTGTGAACTCCATAGTGACATCGTTCCCCGGAGCTGCAAACACCTGACTGTCAGTATATTGTTCAGGCATCGATACCCTAGGAAGGAAAGTTGATTCCATGGTGTTATAATCAGGACCATCAAGCCAAAGGTATGTGGTGTAAGAATCCCCAGAAGCGATATTCTGACCACCAGTAATACCGTTGCCATCTACAGCCCAGGCCATATCATCGACCAAAACATCACTGGTAATTCTTCTGGTGACGCTATCCTTATTGATATAAGTAATGAGGTTATCGAATTTAACCATGGAATATCCACCGTCATACCAAACCGGGATTAACTCACCCTCAGTAATAGGAAGCTCTGAATAAATCGAATCAAAATGTGCTTCAGGAAGTCTGCACATACCGTAATCGTATTCCCCGTTCCAGGCCAGAATCCCTGCATTCCAGAGATGGGAATGATGCTGAATGGTTATGGCAGGTGAGAGACAACCTAGAATACTTACCATATCCGAATCCAATTCAGCATTTGCCTCAGCAGAAACATGTCCGGTATAAGCAGCAGAATTCTCTGTATCCACAATGCTGATATCGTCTGCAGACACCAGATGGGTTGCATGTCCAAAAAGACTGTAATCAAATTTCTCATTGACCAAACCCTCCCCGAACAAACCCCAATTGAACAGTATCTCGCCTTCCCTGACAAGATAGCCGCATTTTTTCTCGATAGAAATTGAACCAACAGCCTCCATCTGAAATTCCAAATCGGGAAACCGGCTGATATCCTTCGAGAAAATTCCCATACCCGTTATCTCAAGTGACCAGCCACGGGTGGTGTTCTGAAATATAATATTCAGATAATCAGAAAGCAACAGTTCATCGGATATTACTTTCTGAGAAACAAGATGGTCAAACCAGCTGTTAATATTCACGATTCTGTTTGTAATGTACTGATCCAGAGTGCAGATGTTTTCCGTATGGATCCTGAAATCGTCAGTTATGCCCTTGAAAAGTATACCGTCATCTTGTATCAGCGAAGACCACTCACCCTGTATCATTCCTCCTGGAAGATCTGTATCTGCGTACAATCTGTCACCGGTCCACACCTGAAAGTCTACAATATTCCTACCAATCATGCTGCCGCTGGTAAGGATAACAACATCCCCTGTGTTGTTGAAAATATCAGGCTCAGACGAGGTTCCCTCATCATCGCTGTACCAGTGTCCAACATTGATTTCTGAGTACCCCGTATCGTCTACCCCCGGTCCGAAATGAAGGAAAATTACTGATTCCTCTGGCAGAATCACATCTTCGATTAGAGCACACTGCTGTCCCTGGCCGTTAAAAATCCTGAAACCGCTGAGGTTGAGCTCCTCCCCGTAATTGTATAGAACTATTTCCTCCGTTCCCGGGGCACCCCCCAGAGTATAATCGTAGATAAATAAGGAATATGAATTCTTCTTTCCGAGTGTAGGGCCGTTGGCAAAGGGGCCACCTCCGATATCCCAATCCTCTGCAGTATTTGTATCAGTAGAGAACTGGTCCCTTCCAATGCTGTCACCAGTCTCAAAGTCATCCTCGACATATGAACCTAAGGTCCACATACTATTATCTTGGGCATCGGTACTAACATCTCTGGTATTTAGATCGCCCCAACCCACATAATCAACGATTTTTGTTGGAGAATACAGTCCTACATCATCAATATTATCATCAAACACTTCCTCCACCACCCTGTAATAATATTCGGCACAGCCATCAGTGAGGTCCGTATCATTAACGTAGCCGAATACTGTAAGCTCGGACATAAAGTTCAGAACAATACAACTTCCTGGTGGGAGCAGAATCTCAGGCAGTTCATACCGGGATCCTGAACTGCTTTCAATATACCAGCTCTGAGTGTTCACACTGCCGCCCAAAGGATTTCTGATCTCCAAGGCCTCATGAGAATTCACCCCTTCGGGTGAAACGAACATAATCTCGTTGATCAAAACGGTTCCAGGGACCCAACGATAATTAAAGGTATCATTATCCGTATACCATACCCTTCCCAAGGATGAACCTTCAACATATGTGGTGTTTATTCTGAATATATTACCTTCCAGCAGATCTGCACCGGACGCGTCCCTTTCAGCTTTCCCAGGTATAGATGTATCGGACACATTGATCTTCCATGAAACGTAATCTACAATGGAAGGAAGGTCATTCTCCACCATGTAAAGGGCTGCGGAACCCAAAGTATTATTGAAGGTCTCAAAATGATTCTGGGTATAGTAATGGCCAAATGTATCATCCTGAAAATCAAGAGCTGCATCACCCCTGCCGAAATGAACCACTAGGGTACAGAATCCAGGTAATATTATATCTGATAATACCGCATCTATCTCTCCATCCCGGTTTGATATTCCCCATCCTTCCAGGTCCACATCGTTCTCACCGGAATTATAGATAGATAACCATTCTCTTCCAGTATCTTCACCATAGGGATTGAACATTATTTCAGACAGCATCACCTTAAGTAGAGGATCCCCGCTCCTGGAAGGATAAACATTGTTCAAATGGACGTCTGGTACATTATCCGATCCATCATCAGTGACCTTCATTTCCTTAGGATATCCTGAATCCTTGGCAAATATTGACATGAAGGCCCCCGAGCACAGGAGCAGCACCGTAAGAACTGGCAGTATTTTATCTATGGAAAAACCATATGTTCCGGTTTTGCTAATTATACCTGCTGGCACTGGATTCAACAAACTCATTCTATATTTGAAATTCATATTATAAACACCTCTATCAAATCATGCTGCTATATATTAAGCATTTGATCAGTTCCCTATTCTTAGATGGTTGACAGAATCTGATGGGAATATTCGAGTGTTATATGGCTATAAGGCTATATATTTATATTGGATAGATGAAAGGAGCACGGAGAAACAAATTTTTACTTCGAGATGTGAATGTAATAGACAGAGCAATATTCTTTTTTTAAATATAAAGCTGATACTACACATTTATTATCCTTCAAACCTTTTTCCCATTAGTTAAAAACATGTACTATCGATCTGTTATCATAACTTTCTCATAGGATACAGTATGTTGGGATTCGAAATGACCATTATTAGAACAGGTAATCTATCCAAATACTTCGGAGGGGTTAAGGCACTGGATAGTGTAACAGTTGTAATTCCTGATGGAGCGGTTGGCCTCCTTGGACCTAACGGGGCAGGCAAAACAACATTGATAAGGGTTCTACTTGGTCTATCCAAAGCCAGTTTAGGTACAACCAGTATCATGGGTCAGGCACTCTCTGATAAGAACTACGAGATCAGAAAAAGAATTGGCTATATGCCCGAACACGAATGTTTGACGCCAACCATGAACGCCGTAGCCTTTGTATCCTATATGGCAATGCTCAACGGCCTTCCCAGTAGCGATGCAATGAAACGAACCCACGAGGTCCTGAACTATGTTGGCATCGATGATGAGAGATACCGACTGATCAAATCCTATTCCACTGGGATGCGCCAGAAGATCAAGTTCGCACAATCCATAGTTCATGACCCTGAACTTCTGATACTTGACGAACCTACAAATGGAATGGATCCAAAGGGAAGAAGGGATATACTGAACCTAATAAAGGACATCAACAGGAACCAGAAGAAATCCCTCATTCTATCATCCCATATTCTTGATGATGTGCAAGAAGTATGCGAACATGTGGTGGTACTAAACCAGGGACGGCTGGTCCTTCAGAACAACATTTCAGAGCTTACCGGAGGCAGCAAAGATTCCATGGATATCAAGATCAAGGGAGATGAACAATTATTTCTAAGTAAAATGGGCGATGCTGGATTCGAGGTTACAAGGGAAGGACGGCTGTTCAGGATCAAACACGAAAAAAAAGGATTAGGGCCAATTCTGAGAATATGTGCGGAGAACGAAATACAGCTACGTTACGCAAACCAGAGCCTCAATTCATTGGAGGATATATTTATAGGTGCTTTGTCCGGAGGCATTTCAGGGCAAATCAACAAATCTGCTATTTCCAAAACTATGTCCGGGGGTGATGATAATGCCCGTTGACAGAGGAAATTACAGACCTTGGGA
Source organism: uncultured archaeon (assembly GCA_964430885.1). Lineage (GTDB taxonomy): Archaea > Thermoplasmatota > Penumbrarchaeia > JASLWR01 > JASLWR01 > CAYSHM01. The sequence continues at coordinate 7,658 of CAYSHM010000001.1, forward strand.
AGGTAGTCACACCGGTGTTGCCTCCAGGGTGCTCGCCATATTCAAGAGCGATGTTAGATACAAGATCAAAAGGCCCGCCACAATAGTAATAATAGTGCTTATCGGCCTTTATACCCTGGTTAATGCCCTGATACCCATATTTGGCAATATATTCGGCGGGGACAACATCTTTCTAGAGAACGAGTCACCTGAATATGTGGACGATATAGTGCCAGAGATAAGAATAGTATCAGTGGATATTCTCGATGAAGAACTCAATATTACTGACTCCGGTAAAGCTCTGGCAAGTTCCTTCGACATATCACTGAAAAAGAATCACATAGTGAGATATTCAATAGTCATCAGCAACCGGGGTGGAGATTACGGCGAGATAAACACCATTCTGTCCCCCAGGTCTATCTTCGGTTCAGTTGATCAGTGGGAATATTATCTGGATGGAAATAAATACAACGGAGTGTCCCACGATAGAGGCGGTTTACACCTGGGAATAATCGAACTCGATTCCAAGGAGAGTACCACAATATTTCTAAACATCAAACTGTTGAATGACAGTCAGCCCACATGCGTATCAATGGAGCTTGCAACGGAGATAAGCGGCGAGAAGTTTGATGAAGATTATGATTATTACAGTATATGGGATAGTTACAGAAGCATGATATTAATGACCATCAGAAGTGAAGAATCAAATACTTCCCTAGTTGAACTTGGTAGTCTGATAGATCTGGAATTCATTCAGCTGAAAGCTCCTGTGACCGGTGATATCATCAGTGACGAGTTAGCTGTTTTTGATAATCCCCCACCTGCAAAATGGAAGGACACAATAGAATTCTCCTATAGAATAATAAATAACTACCAGAAGGATCTGCAGGTCTACCTTGAAGAGATGAGCTATCAGCCATGGGTCGTCACTCCCCTGAATGGAAAGAACGACCCCTTTATACTTGGATCAGGACGTGAAAATTCAGGGGAAATAAGTATATCAATTACCCCAACAACAGACGATGCACCCAATGTGTATTATGTTATTTACAGGATCAATCTTCTGGAGGCGGTTACCAGACAGAGCAGACCCGGGAAATATTACCCTGATGACATCAGTGATGAGTACGAGGGAGAGTATGAGCAGGGAGACGATATCGTCAATTCCACATATCTAGTGATACCTGTAAAGGTGGTTGAAAAGGATCTGGGAACCAGGGATGAAACAGGAAGCTTCTTTTTCAATGCCTTTTTCGCCGGGGGTGTCAATATATGGGTGATCATTTTCGGTGTAATATTAGGTTCTGGTATGATAGCTGATGACAAGGCCAATAAGAGTCTTCCTCTTTTCCATTCAAAAGCCATTCCGAAATACGGTTACGCCTTGGGAAAATTCATTACATTAACATTCCTTTTAATGCTGGTCACAGGTATATGGAGCATTGTCTGGTTCTCGGCAATAATGATTGTAGGTGGATTCTCTTGGAGCTTTTTCACCGCCCATTTATGGATAATTGGCGCCCTGGGGCTCTACGGATTGATCATAAGCCTGGTAATGTCAGGTATGGTACTAGCACTATCCTCTCTAACCGATAATAGATACTATGTGGGTGCTTCCATAATATCTCTCTTCGTGATACTTGCCATTGTGGGGCCCCTGCTCAGAGCAATAACCGATAACAAATATTTCTCTCTTGTATCCATCAGCCATAATATGAGATATGTCGGTCTATATATATTCGATATGACGCCCCCTACACTCGAGTGGTGGTGGCCCGCTCTAGTGCTCGGATCCATTTTCATCTGCACCCTTTTGATAATATACCGTCAACTAGTGGTCGGGAGGGGAGATGTGTAATGCTGGCCTTCGATAATGTATCTAAATGGTACGGACAGGTTTTGGGTATAATGGACGTATCCACATCTCTTGAAAAAGGCGTAATAGGGATACTGGGACCGAATGGTGCAGGAAAATCCACCTTCTTGAAACTAGCTACCGGTCAATTGAGACCTGATAAAGGAAAGGTCACAGTATTTGGAGAATCAGTCTGGAACAACAGCAATTACACCAAACATGTGGGGTACTGTCCGGAATACGAGAACATGTACGACTGGATGACAGGATATGAATTCGTGAACAGCATGCTTCTACTTTCAGGTTTTCAGCGGGAAAAAGCAAAGGAACTCACTCGAAGAGCTATGAAAAGGGTGAACATGGAGAAACGCGGTGTTAGGAAGATTAGAACCTACAGCAAGGGAATGAGACAAAGGATAAAAATAGCACAGGCAATAGCCCACCGCCCCAAGATACTTTTCCTAGACGAACCACTTGCAGGAACTGATCCTATGGGGCGTATCGAAATAATCAAACTGATAAGAGAGTTGGGTAAAAGAGAGATGACGGTGGTGGTCTCCAGCCATATCCTCCATGAAGTGGAGAAGATGACTGAGAGGCTGATAATGCTCTATAAAGGAAGGGTAATAGCCTGGGGAAATATGGAAGAGATCAGGGATAAACTCGATGAGTTCCCCCATACACTGGAGATAAGGTGCAGTGAGATAAATAAGCTAGCAAAGATCGCCATAGACCTTCCCGGGGTCACTTCTGTAAAGATCAAGAAGAACGGTATAAATGTGTTGATGACAGAACCGAACAAATTCTATTTGGAGCTGCCGAAGGTTCTGGTCAAGAACAATATCACCATCCAGGGGATGGGATCCCTTGATGAAGATCTCGAATCAATTTTTTCATATCTGGTCAGGAGGAATGATAGAGCATGACTGGAGAGATTAAACGCACCTCCGCTGGCCAGAGGATAGGTGTCCTGACTAGGATGTCCTTCTTTCAAGCCTTCCTCAGAAAGCGGATGATAGGAATTGCCCTGTTCATGCTTATCCCTATTGTTATCACAATAATATGGATGATTAAGGTGGATGATGCAAAACCTCTGGAGGAATTTTCCGGTCTCTTCATTGTTCTGTATCTGCATATACTTATTCCTCTCGTCACCCTGATAATGGGTGTGAACCTATTCCATTCAGAATTCAGAGATAAGACAATTTCATATCTTCTTATCAGGCCGCTTCCCCGTTGGGGGGTATATCTGGGCAAGGTCTTGGGTTTGGTGGTGGCCGAACTGCTGGTAGTATTACCTTCTGTGGCAATAACATTCTTTTTGATGATGAGCAAAGGAGAAGAATCCGGTTATATCGGCAATCTGTTCGGTTTCATATTAATGACTTGTTTGGGTATATTGACATACTCACTCTTCTTCATACTTCTGGGCCTGAAGTTCAAACGTCCAATGCTGATAGGTTTGGTGGTGGCCTTCTTCTGGGAAAAAACTGTTTCAGTTCTCAGCACCACCATAGCTAAGTTCACAATACTTCACCATCTGCTTTCCATCGGCAACAAGATCATAAATGTAGAGGGCTTTGGTATGTCCGGGGAAGAAACAAGTCCTAAAACTGCCTTAATCATATTGATGGTGATGATAACGGTATTTTCTGCATTATCTATCAGAATTTTGAATCGGAAAGAAATCTCCTGAAGATTTTTTCTCCATCAGCAATTTCGAATTATTCAATAAAATCTTTTATCCCAATATTATATAATATATATTGTACATTCAAGTAGATGCAAATGAAGGAATTGGAAATCTACCTGAATTTAATAATTGGACGAGTCGTTAGGGAAGAAAGGAAAGCACGTGTAAGATAATCGAAGAAGGAAAGAAAAAGGCGAAGGAAGACAGACATAAGAACAGATAGTATTGTAAGTAAGTACGGAAGTAAAAAGAAAAACCGGCATTCAAACCTTGTTTTTTTTATTGGGAATGCCAACACAAATGATTAAAAAACAAAGCCATTTTTTATAAATGGATATTTTCATCAAAATAATAAGCTAAAAGGAGACAGTAGATATTATGAAGATTAGTAGGTACGAAATGGAACTTGAAGGTAATACGTTAATTATCGAGCACGGCAGAATGGCATCCCAGGCGGGGGCAGCAGTGATTGCACAGATGGGAGAAACATCTGTTCTAGCCACTGTAACAATGTCAAAAGGTTCAAGACAAGGAATTAATTTTTTTCCATTAATGGTAGATTATGAGGAACAGTTCTCTGCTGCAGGCAGAATAAAAGGTCCCCGATATACGAAAAGAGAGGGACGACCCTCCAACGAGGCAATATTGATCTCGAGAATGATAGACCGGGGTTTAAGACCACTGTTCCCCCAAAATATCAGGAACGACATACAGGTAATATGCATTCCCTTGAGTTTGGATTATGAGAATCCTCCTGATATATTATCAATGATAGCCGCATGCACAGCTATACATATTTCCAATATACCCTTTGACGGCCCGATTGTCGGTGTAAGGGTTGGTCTGATGACGGGAGAATTGGTGATAAATCCCCCATCAGAAGATATGGATTACTGCGAGATGGATCTGGTTGTAATGGGTGATGGAGAACGGATAACAATGGTTGAGGCTAGTGCACAGGATATTCCAGACGAGTTCTTCGTAGATGGATGTAAAATGGCAATGGAGGCAATGGGGCCTCTTGCCAAATTCATTGATGATATAAGAACGGATATTGGACATGAAAAAGCCTCTGAAGATGAACTAGTACTCAGGGATAATTACAGTCCAGAAGATATTGAAGTTATTGAAAAAATGAAAACAATGGCCAATCCACATTTGGAAAAATATCTATTCAATACCCCGAAGGGATCCAAAGGAGAGAGAAAGGATATTCTCAAGGGATTGAAGAACCTGATCCTAGATGAGCTTTCCAAGGAACTGAAGACAGAGGAAAGAGATGAGGAGGCCACAAAAAATTATCTCTCTGGATTGATCGGCTCATTTTTCATGGACTTTATTGAAGAACAGGTAACAAAGGCAATTCTGGATAAGGACCTCAGAATAGACGGAAGAAAACTCGATGAGATTAGAGAATTAAAAGCAGATGCGGGATTTATCCCGCGGCTGCATGGTTCGGGTCTTTTTTCAAGAGGGGAAACACAAGTTCTTTCCATGGCTACCCTGGGAGCCCCCGGGGATGTTCTTACAGTGGAAACCATGGTAACCGATGACAGTAAAAGATTCTTCCACCACTATAACTTTAAACCGTTCTCAGTGGGCGAAGTAAAACCCATCAGGGGAGCTAGCAGGAGGGATATCGGACATGGAACATTGGCGGAAAAAGCTTTAAGACCAGTTATTCCTGATAAGATCGAATTCCCTTATACAATCAGGGTTGTCAGTGAAGTGATGAGCTCCAACGGTTCATCATCAATGGCCTCTTCCTGCGGATCCACCCTGGCCCTTATGGATGCCGGCGTACCCATCAAGAAAGCTGTGGCCGGCATAGCTATCGGCCTTGCTTCGGACAATGAGAGATGGAAAATATTAACAGATATTCAGGACCTCGAGGATGGAACTGGCGGTATGGATTTCAAGTTCACAGGAACCAGGGACGGCTTAACGGCCATCCAGATGGATACAAAGACCAGGGGACTGGGGCTGGACATCATAGAGGCGTCAATGCCTCGAATGAGAAAGGCCATATCTGAAATTCTGGATATCATGGAAGAAACCATAGGCGAACCCAGAGCTGAACTGTCTCCCTATGCGCCGAGGATCATCAATTATATGATCGATACGGATAGGATCGGAGAGGTAATCGGACCCGGAGGAAAGATCATCAGAGGGATCCAGGATGAATTTGATGTACAGGTGGATATAGATGATACAGGCCTGGTCCAGATCACTTCTACAGATGCAGAAAGTGCTGAAGGTGCTCTGAATTTTGTCAAGAACATTGTAAGAAAGATTGAAGTGGGGGAAGTTTTCGAAGAAGCAGAGGTTGTGAAGATCACCAATTTCGGAGCATTTATCAACCTTACGGGCAATAACGACGGATTATGCCATATTTCAGAGATCGATTGGGATCATGTAAAGAGAGTAGAAGATCGTCTGAATGTTGGTGACAAAGTAAAGGTCAAGGTAATCAAGGTCATGGGCGACAAGATTAACGTCTCAATTCGGGCATTGAAACCAAAGCCTAAGACCCTGGGATCTTCAGGCGGGCGACCTAGAAGTAGATCTGGCCCCCGAAGCGGAGGGCGAGGGCGTTTCTCAAGTAGACCTTCCAGTGGCCGAAATAGTTACAGAAGAAAACCACCCAGAGATAATGATAATGCCAAGAAAAATGTTGAATAGGTTTTTATCTGGCCTATTGAACCTATCCTCTTAATTTCCTCAAAGTGATCGCATGAGCCATAATGCCATTGTTACAAATAATTTAACAAAAAGATACAGTGAAATCACAGCAGTGGACAATGTTTCTTTCAAGGTAAAAAAGGGTGAAATATTCGGTTTTCTCGGCCCTAATGGCGCAGGGAAAACAACTACCATAAGGATGTTATGCACCCTTTCCAGACCAACATCTGGAACTGCAACGGTCGCCGGGTATGATATTGTAAAAAATGATCATCGGGTCAGAGAGCATATTGGACTGGTGGCGGAAAAATTGATAATGTATGACGAATTGACCGCCAGGGAGAATCTCAAACTATTCGGAAAACTCTACAACCTGTCATCTGGTGAACTGTCCGAAAGAACCGATGAGTTACTTGATCTTGTCAGGATGGAAAAATGGGCGAACCAGCAGATAGGAAAGTTTTCAACTGGAATGAAACAGAGGATCAATGTTATTAGGGCTCTATTGAACAAACCTGAGATACTCTTTCTGGATGAGCCTACTTTGGGTCTCGATCCACAATCCACAAGTGAGATCAGGAACATAATCCGGCGTATCAACAAAGAGAACGGGACCACTATAATTCTTACCACTCACATGATGGTTGAGGCCGATATGCTGTGTCACAGACTAGGTATAATAGACAATGGCAAGATAGCGGCTTTGGATACTCCCGGCAACCTGAAAAGTATACTTCTGGACGGAAAATCCACTGTAATGGAATTCCAGGTGGATTTCATCAAACCTTATCTAAAGAAACACCTCTTGGATAAAGGGTTCATAGACCGAGTGAGCCTGACTGGTGAGAACCGAATTAAAATACACGGCCGAGGAGAAGAATCTCTTACGAGTATTATTGACGAGATCCGTAGTGCAGGGTGCCGAATAAGGAATATCAATAACCTTGAGCCTACATTGGAAGATGTGTTCCTCCACATCACTGGCAAGAATGTCAGGGACGATGCATCCAACAGTAAGAACAAGATGAAAGGACCTTCAAGACACAGATGGAAAAAAACCAGCAGGGTAAGGTGATATAATTGGGATTGGGCAGTATCTTCAGACACAGTTTTTGGATATGCTGGAAGGACATCACCGAGTTCTCCAGAAGCAAGCTACGCTTGATAATGCTTGTAATAATGCCCCTTTTCATGATGGTGATGGTTGGTTTCATCTTCCCTTCTTCAGGTTCCCTGGTAGATCAACCAATAGCTATTGCTAACCTAGATACAGGTATAAACGGCACATATCACTCCAGGGAATTCATTGATGCATTGGAAGCAATCAATGTAAGGACTGAGATCATGGATATCAAAACCGCAAGGAATTTCAATGATATCAAGAAGATGATACAGGACGGTGACATATCCGGCGGCCTGATAATCGAAGAAGATTTTTCCCAATCCGTTGAAAATGGTCTGAAAGCGAATCTCACCGTAGTACCTGACCAGACGAATCCCCAGCTGGCAATGGTCATTGAAACCGTTCTATCCGAAACAATTGAGGAAATGGGAAAACAGAGGGCCGTAGGAAAGATCAATCTTACAATGAACATTTCCCTTGAAAAGAGCGATGCAATAGTGAACCCCTACAGAGTAAACATCAGAGGTCTCGTTGAGGGAGATCCCAACTACTTCCAGTTCGTGGCCCCGGGAATAATGGCCATGGTAGTAATGATGTCATTGATGACCGGCCTTCCACACGCCATATCTTATGAAAAGGACATAGGCACCCTTGATGGAATGCTTGTTGCCCCAATTAACAGAATTTCTATAATCCTGGGTAAGGTAATGGCCCAAACTACCAGAGGTATGGTACAGGGCCTCATAATTGTGGTTTTGGCCACACTTCTATTTGACGTGAAGATATTCGGTAATATATTTTTAGTATTTCTTTTACTGCTCCTGGGTGTTTTCAGTTTTGTAGGGTTAGGAATACTCATAACTTCATTTACCGATAAGGAAGAAACTGCATCAATGGTGATGATGTCCCTCATGTTCCCAATGATGTTCTTTTCAGGTGTTTTTTTCCCAATCCAGCAGATGCCGAGGTTCATGCAGATAATATCTCAAGCTCTGCCCCTTACTTATGCTACAAGAGCCCTGAGAAAGGTAATGATACTTGGCGCCGGGCCATCATCCATATGGATTGAAATGAGCATCATGGCAGGATTCGGTATCGTCCTTCTGGCGATTGCAGTTCCAATGTTCAAGAGAGCCATGACAAGATAGATACTGGTGAAAAATAACACCACATTTCCCAATCGCCGAATGATTAATATACAAATAACATCCTCCGATGTTCATTGAATACAATTAAACCAGGCTGGTGAGATTGTGGGAAATGATGATGAAAAAAAAGCGGAAGGTGAAAAAATGAATATATCTATGTATCCCATATGTCCGAAATGCAAGGAAGGAACACTGCTGCCCTTTTATAACGACAAGGGAGTGAATACTTACATGTGCACAGTATGCGAAGTTGTATTTGACGGACCTGGTGCAGGTGAAACATATTATTATGACACTGATTGAAATCCCCTAGATAAGCTATTTGTGCACTATGATAGGATATTAAAAAAACGGACATTGATCTGTTTCATATTATTAAACGTGACAAGTATTATTGACGGGGTATCTACTTGATTCACCGCCTTAATTATCCCGTTTTCTCAGAGGTGTTCCTGAATGATGATCAAAAAAAGGATTGAATTGCTATTTTTCATTACCATCATTGTTCTTACTAGTTTCACGTCAGTTTTTATTCTAACAGTATCCGGGCCTATCAATGAAAATATTGGTATTACTTCTATTGAACCCTCGCCATCTATACCTGATATTTGGTTATCCTCTTTATCACGAAAAACCGATAAATCGGAAAACACCCTCATGGCAGGATATGTATTCGACGAACAGACTGAAAGAGTTAAATCAAATCATACTGTGAAAGTATTTGGTGAATATTTACTGGCTAATACCACTATCACAGACAATACAGGATGGTATTCTATCCACATACCTGAAGGAAAGTTGACCGTAACTGTACTCAATATGAAATCCATAGAGGTCTATATGACCTATATCAATGTTAGCGGGCACTCGAGTATCAGAAAGGATCTTATTTTCGATTCCGGCGATATTTTGAACTCTAAAATCTCGGGAAAAATAAGCTCATCCAATGATGATAAAGCTGTAGATAATGCACTGATTAAGCTTATCCCGAAGAATACGAACGGATCAAAAGTAATGTTGAACTCCAACAGTAGAGGCAATTTCTATTACTTGGCACAGGCAGGGATTTATGATGTGGAATTCTGGTACAAGGATATTCACATGAAAACCGAGAAAATTGAACTGCATTGGAGTGAGGAGCTTGTTCTGAACACAAGCCTGAACATTCCTGATACATCCGATGAAGAAAAGGGAAAATTCTGGTCTAATTTTCTGGAGAGAGTAAAGGAAAAATGGTATTATTTCCTTGCAATGATCTCCATACTATTTCTGAGCTTCTTGATAATGGTCTCCATCTCCCATCTGCTAAAACGTTCACAGCTGCTCCATAAAAGCTTTCTTTCCAACATCACAATAAAAATGGTCATAAGAATGGAGAAGACGCTGATACTGTTCTCCATGATGCTGGGGGAACTATATTTGGCAGGCTACTTTTTCAGATTCATTCATAATTATATCTGGGAATTTATTTCTCCGTATATCTACAACTTCTTCTTTATAATCATAGTCTATTATCTCATAAAGATTTTCAGGGGTACAATAACTGATTATGTAATATTCAGCAGAAAAAGGGAACAAATGCAGGGTAAAGCAAAAAGAACTACCGGTAGATTTTCCATAAAAAACTTCCTCAAGATGCCTGCAAATCAAGTGGAACAGGTTGCCCCGGTGCTAAATTATATGATTCTTGTAATTGGAATATTAATAATCACTTCAACTATACTAATAAGCGTTGGAAAACAGAAATCTATATTCGGTTCAATAACTGGATTCTTCACCGGTAATTCCAATTATTTCTATTTCATAGCCATTACAATATTGGTTGTCTGGCTCGTCAGAAGGATGGTAACCATAATCTTCCTCAACCTTTCTCATAAGACCAAAAAGGTCAATCCGGCGGTCATACGCCTTGCGGGGAAAGGAATAAACAGTTTCATAATAGGATTCTCGATCATGATAATACTCGTAGCAATTCTTCAGATGGCAAACCTGGGTGAGATAAGTTCAGTAATTCTATCCATTGCAATAGTATCCATAGGAGTTGCCTCGGCAATAGCGTCCACCGGAGGCATCAACAATCTGATAACTGGTATGGCGGTCCAGGCATTCCGGCCTATAGAGATAGGGGACAGAATAAAATTCGGGGATAATCTGGTGGGGGATGTAATTGAATTCAGCAATGTTAACGTCAAGATAAAGAATTTGGAAGGAGAACATGTCACAATACCGCACAACCAGGTGCTTCAGCACACAATGGTCAACCTTTCACAGTCCATACCTGTAGCAATTACCATAGGCGCCACATTGGGATATGACGTTCCTCATGAGGATGTGGAGTGCCTGATGCTTGAAGCTGCAAATAAAACCAACGGAGTTCTTTTCGATCCAGAACCTGAAACCGTACTGGTTGATATGAAGGATTTCTACATCGCTTATGAGCTCAAGGCCTATGTCAACGATGTAACGAATCTAAGAGATATAAAATCGGAGCTAATAAGAAAATGCCATACTCTATTCTATGAGAACGGCGTGGAAATCCTCTCCCCTGCTTATCATGTGGTTCGCCAGGAGGATGCACCTAAACCAGACATAATGAAAGGATACGTGGATTCCAAACTTGGAAATCTGGTAGAGGTAACCAAGAAGGATACATCATTGATGAATAAAATGATAGAATCAAAAAAAAGCTCAAGGGACAAGATTAAAAATATAAAAAAGAGGAAGGAAAAGGAAAAAAGCCATAAGAAGGATAAAACTCCTATTAAAAAAGATAAAAAGAAAAAAACTCAAAAGGACAGTAAAAGCGGGAGAAAAGCAAAAAAAAATGAAAAGACCGAATGATCTGTTATTCACTTTATTTATTAGATAAATTCTTTGAGCACCTTCTTAACCTTCTCAAACTCTGCATTCTTTCTCTCATCCAGCCTCCACATTCTTTTCTGGGCCCTGTCGCATTTCTTGTCAACACGGTTTCTGTAATCATCGAAAGGTTCGCCGATTAGACTCATTGACTCGTCATGGATATCCTCGTACTCCTGCTTTGCATCCCACCAGTCATCATAGAGGTCCTTGTAGTTCTGGTAATGCTCCTCCGCCTTCTCGACCATTGCTGTTACGCCATTACTATCCATGCCTGAATATGACATCACATCCACATCCATGTTGAGCTGGTCACGGACAATGGAACACACCAACTGGGTTTTATCGTAATAGAGGTTTATTCCCATCCATTTCTTCAGGGCTTCCACATTTGAGAGGTCTGCCAATCTGGCCTTTTCATATGCTCGATAGGAAAAATCCCTGTCTATCTCACCGAACTTCTCACCGACTGCTATCAAAGCTGTAGGATCTCCCTCTGCCTCCTCAAGTTCTCCGGTGAAATCAATATTGGCCTTGGCCTTTTCCAATCCCTCAGCAAAGGTCTTGTCTTTAGGGAACTTATCAAGAGCGCTCTCATATGTTTTCTTGGCCTCATCATACTGCTTTTCATGTATCTGCTTTCTGCCAAGGTTCAGGAACTCCTGATGCAGGGCTGCAGATTCCTTCTTAGTCTTTGCTTCCTCAATGAGTTCTTTAGCATCCTGGTTATCTGGATCCAGTTCCTTTAGGAGCTCTTTCAGGGTTTCCACCGCGCTATCGTACAATCCGTTGCTTATTGCAGTCTTTGCCCGGTCCATCATGCTGCTGATCTGGTTCTGCCTTTTTTCCTCCGCTTCAGCTTTCGCTTTGTCTTTGACCGCCTGGATAAAATCCGCCGTGCCCTGATGATCGGGAAGAATGGTAAAAACCTGCAGGGCAGTTTTAACCGCATGGTCATACTGAGCGTAATGACCCTCAATAAAGGTCCTGGCCTGGTTGAGAATATTCTGGGCTAAAAATTCCAGCACCTGCCGTCCGGTCTCCTGGTTCATGAAGGTCATGCAATTTCCGTGATCGAATGGAGGTTCTACAAATCTCCAATTAAGGTTCCTTATAACACCGTCCTCATCCACGGATACGGCGCAGTATCTGCCCCATTTCTCATTGACATTGTCAATTATGCCTGTAAACTGCAGGTCCACCTTGTAATACTGCACCTGATCATGTCTGCCAGACAAAAGTTCCTTCATGGCCTTGGCCCCCTCAAGGCCCCTGTGACCCACATACACCATTATATGGGATAGGTTATCAATATCAGGTTTATCCCACTCCATCCTTGTCAGGTACCAGGGCTGTTCCCGGTTAACAAGTTCCACTTCTCTTATGGAACCAGCGGTCTTGCTTACCCCATCAGGTGACGATAGGTAGTAAGAGTCTTCTGAAGGTTCGACTGCCGACAGACCGTTAACGTTTAAACCATCTACATTGAACAGTTCTCCAGAAGGTGTCTTTCCGAGAACTAGATACCTAGACCTATGCACACCTGTATCGTCAACGGCACAGCAGGATGTTCCCTTCATTTCAAATGCTATAACATCTTCATTCAGCTTGCCCTGGAAGAAATCCTTTGTCTGTCCGCCTCCTATGGCCTTATCGGTCTTGTATACCATATAACCCGCAACCTCCCTCTGAGGTCTGTTCCAGGTTATATAAGCTTCATCCCAGTCCTTGTGATAGGAATACTTGAAATTGATACTATCCGGATGCTGGCTGGCTGGTTGGATGGGGGTGATATGGTCAGAAGTTGATGCAGGTTCAGGTTTACTGGTTTGTGCCGGAGATACAGCAGGCTCGGCTTTTTTTTCCACTGCCTTATCCGCCTCCTTTTTCAGACCCGGTTCCTGGACACCTGCCTTATCCGAATCCTCATATATAACGGCATCATCCTTGAACCCCTCCAGGCCCAGATACCACGGGTTCTCCATATCTGCCCGGTCAGAGGTCCAATGAAGTATCTTGTCAACATTGTAAGTATTACCATCCTTGTCAAAGGCTAGGACAAGGTATCGGTTATCAGCGCTCCCGGTATCATCCACCAGCTCACTTATCTTCTGATAGATCTCGAACTTGGTCATTACCTCGTCAAAACCTCCGTTTACCAACTTTTTGGGATTGTTGGGGATGACCTTACCGGTCCTGTATACAATATACCTGTAGAAATCTATATTTTTAGGGAGCTCCCATTTAAGATAAGGTTCCTGCCCTTCCTGGTGAATAACATATCTGAAAGAGATCCCTCCGGGAATCTCGGGTTCCGGTTTCTTGACTTCCTCGGCCTTTTCGTCAGACGATCCTCCCTCTCCACTTTCATCTGTGGTTTTGAAGGAACCTATTGACAGATAAAAAGGATTGATCATACCGCTGGCGGATTCCTCTTTCACCGTATTGAGACCGGTAACCTGATGAATATTGCCCTCTGTATCAACCGCAACAATAAGGTAACGTGCATCCTTGGTATCGGTATCGTCCAGAAGTTCTGTGGTATCTGCCTTTATACTGAACCTCTTCACATAATCCAGTTCATTACTGTAAAGGCCCTGGAAATCGTGTGCAGGAACGGGTTTGTTCGTTCTGAACAGATAGTACTGTTCTACATTGAATTCAGGTTTGTTCCATTTTACATAAACTCCTTTTGCACCCCTGAAGGTGTACTTGAAATCCGCTCTGTCAGGTATTGTAGGCATTTATGAACCTCCAAATTTTTTTCCAAAAATAATATAAGAATATCCTTATCTCAAAAAGTATCTTGATATGACTGAATATCAGGTTGATAGTGCATTAGAATGATGATATTAAATATAATTATGGCGGGTTATGAATCTTATAGGAAATCAAATGATATGGTGCTTAAGATGACACAAAAACTGACGATCGATCTTAGAAGCGATACCGTAACAAAGCCCACTGATGAAATGAGGGAAGCCATGTACAGGGCTGAGGTAGGGGATGACGTATTCGGGGAAGACCCTACTGTAAACCTCCTGGAAGAAAAGACAGCTCATATGCTCGGCAAGGAAAGCGCCCTGTTCGTTCCCAGCGGAAGCATGGCCAACACTGTATGCCTCCTTTCTCACTGTCAGAGAGGCGATGAAATAATAGTTGGTAATCGTTCTCATATTTTCCTTCACGAAGCGGGAGGGACTGCGGTCATCGGAGGGATCCATTCCAATGTTTTACAAAACCAGCCCGATGGTACACTTGATTTGGAGGACATAAGTGAGGCTATTAGAGATGATGATATCCATCACCCTCCAACCCGCCTAATATGCTTGGAGAACACACATAATTTTTGCGGAGGAGTTCCGCTTTCAATGAAATACATTAAGGCAGTAGCTGAAATAGCTGGTTTCTATGGTTTACTCATGCACCTAGATGGAGCCAGAGTTTTCAACGCAGCAGTTGCTCTTGATGTGGATGTGAAGGATATAGCTCAATATTTCCATTCCATTTCTTTCTGTCTATCCAAGGGCCTAGGATCCCCGGTCGGTTCCATGGTATGCGGTGATAAGGATTTCATCGATAAGGCAAGAAGGGCCAGGAAGATGCTGGGTGGAGGTATGCGGCAGGCGGGAATTCTGGCAGCAGCAGGGCTTATATCACTCGAAAAAATGACATTGCGATTAGGTGAGGACCATTATCATGCAGAATTGTTAGCCCAAGGGATAGATAAGATATCAGGGCTTAAAAGTGAAGAATTAGCTAATAGGACGAATATTCTTTTCTTTGGATTACTTAAAGGGAGCATTAGTGCTCAGGAACTAGTTAAGAGAGCTGAATCAAAAGGTCTGAAGTTAATGGATACAGGGAATAATCGTTTCAGAATGGTCGTACATTACAGTATAACTTCTGAGATGATCCATAGGACGCAGAGAATATTGAAAAATATTATGAAGGATTGACCATTAATTTCAATCCCTCAATTTATTCTAACTATATATTGAATAGGAAATCTCAACATACTGATCGTATGCATCAAGTCGGTATATTTTCATATCGTGATGAATCGGGTCCACTACCAGTGCTATTTGATAATCCTTTTTGAACATTCTCTTTTGGGTCTCTATGTCCGTTTCCGAAAGAAAACATGTATGGCCAGGATGGGAATGATACCAACCGAGGAGAATATAATCTTTACCTTCTTTCTCGAATTTGTAAAGATCCTTGAACATGGGGCCAAAATCTTTGAACTTAACAGATACTGATGAAGCGTCAAGATCCGATGTTACCACATGCTCGATATCTATGTAGGTCCCTCCTTCGCAGGAAAATCTATGCCCCATAAGAAAACCCAGTGCTTCAAGATTCTTTTTACCCATCTTCCCGCAATGTTCCATGATCATTTTAAAAGCGGAATGGGAAATATAAACATCAGCTATACTCAATGGAGTTAGTTCGGGCATATCCTTTGATGGAAATGAAGATAAACTTTTAGACTGATTATTTTCTTTACTAACTGGTTCCTTTGATGAATCTTCTTCTTTGTCAATATTTTGTTCTTTTTCTTTAAAATGGCCAAGCTTTTCCTGGGATTCTTGGTATATTGTAAGGTCATCCCTGGATATTTCTACTGTTTGGCCCCTATCAGAAGAATCAGATTCTTTTACTGTATCATGCTTGATAATATCTTCTTCTTTTTGATATTTGATTATTTTCTTATCTATATTCAATTCAACTAGAAGAGTATCCAATTCAATACCCAGATCATCTTTGATAAAGTTACGAAGTTCTTCACTATTGATTAGATCTTCTTCAAGACTCATCAGGAACTTTGCAAGCTCTTCCTTGGATGTAGGTGCAATCCCCTTGGATTTTTCTCTACCTGAAAAAATTGAAGTATCGAGATTGACGTTAACAATAAAATTGAAAAGGGGTTCATCGGTATTGGAAGTATTATTTTCTCGAAATTTGTCAGTTTCTTCCGATTTTACTTTAAGGGCATCCTTTATCTCTTTAGCAAGAACATTGACCTTTTCGTCATATTTTTCTCTGATACGGTTCTCTATCTCTTTCATTATGGATTTAGACAATATATCTTTCTTTATTTCATCAGTTGATGCTTTTATTGTTATTGATTCGAATAATGAAACAAGATCCTTTTTTAGAGATAGGGTTGATTTGGAAAGAATATCTTCAAGTTTTACCTCGAATTCTTTGAAAAATTCTTCAAATTTCTCAGCCATCTCATTGACACCATTTTGATTGGAAATAACATATTAAAGAATAAACTTGATTACTACAATGAATAACAGTAACCATGTTCTGACCAGAATAATTAAAAACCGCCTTCTGGATCGGGTATTAGTTCAAGTAGATCGCCTTCTCTAATACCTGAAATTCCAATCTTGGTTTGTCCCCTTAAAACTTTCTTGCCGTACCTAAGTACATAAGCCCCTGCTTCTTTTTCCCAGTAGCTTGCAGCACTTTCAATAACTTCTTCTATTGTATTATCTTGTTCAAGATCCATTTCAACTTTGCTTCCAGTATCAGCGTCTCTTATTGCAATTCTTAAGCTCATCTATATCTCTCCATGTCTAATGATTAGATTAAATATTCAATTGGGTTTATCAACATTTTTTCACTCTGCAAGAGCAATCAACAACTATAACCAAACTGAGTTATGTGGAAGCTAATAATGCTATACCAATATTAATATTTTTACTCTATTGGAATAGACTTGACAGTTTGAATTAGAAAGAACATAATTTAATTGTGAATAAAATACACAAAATAATACCCCCTCCCCCCTAGATTTCCTATGGAAAATAATACTTTTTAAAGAAAAAAAATAGGAAATTATACCATTTATAATTTCTATAATAATAATGATGTAATAAAATATACCCGAATTCTTAATTCCAAATAGAGTTTATATACTTTACTAATATATTTTTCTTTTGTCAATTTTTATTAAAAAATAATGAATAATGATTTTTGAAATAAAAATCTAAAACATTATACTCTTCATTATAAAAAAAAAATAAAAAAAAATAATTTTCCCCCCTTTCTCTCCTAATTAACATTAAAAATCCATAGGAAACCTAGGGGTCCCCCCCTTCGTTCCTATCTTTTTTCTTTCATTGCCTTCCCTTCCTCATTTTTTCTTCTTTTTTTCCTTCCTTTTTTAAACATAATAATAATTGTTATTGTGATAACAATTAAAGTTAATATTCCGATTGTTATCAAGATCATAATATTGGATTTTTCAGTTTTTTTTTCAGAATTTGTACTGTTTAATTGTTTTTCCAATACTTCAACCATAAAAATGAATGTTGCCCAATTACCAACTTCGTCGGTAACATTTAGAGTTACAGAATAATTCCCCTTTTCCTGAAATGTATAATTATTATATTTTCCGTTAAGTTGGACATTGGTGTTGGGACTGCTAATTAACCAAGCGTAGTTTGTGATACCAATATTATCTGAACTTTTACTTCCATCCAGCAGTAGTTTATCTCCAATTACCAACCTTTGATTATCACATGATTTTGCTACTGGAGGGGTAAAATCCTTCTCAAGAACCTTAATAGATGTAGTATCATAGGCTTTATTCCCTTCACTATCAATTATGGATAGGTTTACAGTAAATAATCCCAGTTCAGTAAACACCTTGCTTGCCTGTATGCCGTGAAGAATATACTCTGTATTATCTCCTGTAATTGTCCAGGTATAATTTTTTATGGGATATATACTGATAGATCCACTCCCGTCAAAAGTAACTTTATCCATTTTAAAGATAGTGATGTCTGACCCTGCATCTGCTTTAATGGTTTTGGAAGTACTGGAACCTAATACTTCTATTGAAATAATATCGCTGTTCCAATTTCCCTCTGCATCGCTTACTGTCAATGTCACAGCGTAGATACCCGATAAATCAAATGTAAAAACTACAACACTCCCGTACAAAATTATTAACTTTCCGTCATATTGAAAGGTCCATGTCCAGTTGACTATGCCATAGTTATCCTTTGAAAGACTTCCGTTCAATGCTACATCCGTTCCCTTGTTTACAGTTCTATTGCTCCCTGCTTCTGCAACTGGATCTTCCGTATCGTTTTGGCTTGAAGATACATTGACAAATAACACATCTGTATCCCAATTCCCTTCCCCGTCGCTTACGTTTAAAACAACTTTATATGAATCTGTAATCTCAAAGGTAAAAGACGCAGTTTCACCGTACAGATAAATCCAATTTGATTCGTATATGAAGGACCAAGTATAATTTGTAATTTCAATATTATCAGTAGAACTGGATCCGTCGAAATATACAGTTTTTCCTGCAGCTACTTCCAGGTTGATACCAGCTTCAGCGAGGGGTTTTTCATTGTCAGGCGGAGCGGTAACATTGACCCAAACATTGTCAGTATCCCAATTCTCTTCTTCGTCACTGACATTCAAGGTAATATGATATGATCCTATGAAATCGAACGTGAATGATGGCCCCATTCCGTAAATGGTAACATCTGAGAGATTATAAATGAAGCTCCATGAATAATTAACTATACCTGCATTGTCTATAGAACTGCTTCCGTCCAGTGTTACTTCATCTCCTTGTGAGATTTCCAGGTCTTCACCTGCATCGGCTTTCGGCTTCTCAGTGTCATAGGCAACAGCATTTCTAGTTAATCTGAATCCAACTCTCCAGTTTGTGTATTCAGGGTCTGAAGTGAGAACCTGTTTTTGGCTGAAGAACCTGAACGTGTTCTGGAAAAAGGGGAAAAGATTTCCCCAGCTTGCTCCTCTAAGAACATGAGCATAGGTGTATTGATGCACGCTGGAATCATAGGGTTCTGACGGTCCCTTCGGATGTTGGCATTCACTTTGGTTATTCTGACAGAATTCATAGTATTCGGGCGAGTAATAATCCCAGCACCATTCCCAAACATTCCCAGACATATCGTGCAGCCCTAATTCGTTAGATAATTTTTCCCCAACTGGATGGGTTCTCCCATCTCCTTCCTCTTCAACTTCCTGAACATAGGAATTGTTCCTGTACCACATGAAACTGTCAAACTGGTTCATTGTAGAGAACCCACTGCATAAGTGGCCGTGTCCGTCGTTGTATTGGGTGCTCATAAGATGTCCTCCTCTGGAAGCATATTCCCATTCAGCCTCTGTTGGCAGTCTGTATCCATCCGAGCGGTGATCCCAGCTGACGTCGTTCCCATCTATTTCATAAACAGTATCATAACCTTCCTTTTCACTCAACCAGTTGCAGTATTTAATCCCATCCAACCAGGATATGTTTATAGCAGGTCTATCGCTCCTGCCCCATCCGTCATCCGATTTTAAGTCCAGCCCCATATTGGTGCAGTATGCATCGAACTCGTCCATGGTCAGTTCGGTGTCAGAAATATAAAAATCGGGTATAGTGACATTATGAAGGTCTCTGGCATCGAAGGTGAGGTCGAGCCCATATATTCCTTCTATATCCTTTATATTCTGCGTACCCTGGGGAAGCATGTAAGCATCCTTCCAATCCCCCATCTGAAATGTTCCACCCTGAACAGTTATCATGGTGGGAGATATATAGTCATCCTTGCACTGTCTGGATACCGCAGTTTGCCCTGGTGAAGCAATTATCGATGACGTTAAAAACTGAGAGAAAAACAAAATCAGCACTACGGAAATTATCTTTTTCTTTACATTCATTTGAAACACCTGATGTAATTATCGCAAATAATTCAAAATAGATATGATTGTATTTTCTACATGCTTAGGTGTCCTTATAAATATTGTCATATTCTTATAAATATTACTGATTTCAAAATTTCATATTGTAATTTCAGTTTATCGTACTTAGAAGTTCAAAGTCGAAATTTCCTTTTTCAATGCAGAACTTGGTAGGTCTGAGCAACACTTTGTTCCCTATGCCCAGTATAATGTTGTCGTTCCTATTTTTCTTAACTAGGTCTTTATAAAATCCCTTGTTATTTTGGAGTCTGCTTCCAGTAACTATCACCTTTGTCTCATCCTCGCTTATGTGTGTTCTCTTTGAGGAAAGGCTTTTCATTAAAATGAAACCTTCCATGCCTTCCTCTAGTGTTACAAAGATACCCCTTGGTATGATCCCGTTGACATAACCTACATGCTTTCCGTTCATGAATTTAGTATCCATGATCGAATGGATACAATTTATAATATCTTTTATTGAGTATTCGAAGCTCTCTGCCTCCCTGGACCTTTCCGAGCATAATAAGCATATATCGTCGATTTCCTTCTCAGAGTACTGTAGGCCCAGATCCTTTTTGAAATCATTATTCAAAAGCCAGAGAACATCCTTCAGAAGCCGGTGTGCTATAAGGTCAGGATATCTTCTTATGGGCGAAGTGAAATGAAGATAACAGTCAGATCCCAATCCGAAATGACCTATGTTCTGTGAGGAATAAACAGCCAGATCTAGGCATTTCAGTATAGATATGTTCAATATCTCTTTCAGCTTGTTCTCCAAACTGCTTTTGTTGATGCTTTTCAGAACTCTGTTAAGATCCCTGATGATCCGGTCCCTTTTTTCGACCTCTATATATCCTTCTATCCTCCCTCTGAGAGCCTTTTTTATCTCTTTCATATCCCTTTCCATCACAGCATGTTTAAGATGATCAATATCCTTCAGGTTCATTTTATCCGAAACCCTCTGTTCCGGATCGGATAGCTCATTGTTCTCTTCATGTATACCAAGGCTTTTCAGAAGGGCGGGGTCCATTTTCCCTTTGACCTTGATCCTGATGTCGCCCATTCCGCCGAATCCCATATCCACTTCCATTTTCTTTTTTCTAGCCCTATCGATCACATTTTCATTGAAAAGTTCTATGTTCAATCTATTATGTCTTGCTATTGAATTGAAATTGACAAGCCTGGATATATCCGGCATCCCATGGGCCCTATAGGGAATATATCTGAAAAAAGCTGTCAGGAAAGTTGCTATCACCTCGTTGGTGGTAACCATGAAGGTCTCTATCATCTCTGTGGCGGGATTTGGTCTCTTGAACTCCCTGGTGACCTTGTTCCCCCGTGCGGAAAGCCTCAACTCGGAAGTCTCTATTTCCAGTTGATTTCTTTTGGCTCTCAATAGCCGGCTGAATTCGATCCATTCTCTGAAGGGTTGTTCATTTCTCCTGAAACCTTCCAGCACATCCTCATAGCAGAGGTTCCTTGTGACAGTTATTACGGAAGGGAAAAGGTCAAAATCCAGCATAATACCCTTTTTATCGAAGATCATTCTTGTCGTCATGGCGAATCTGTCAACCTTCTCTTTCAGAGAGCACAGGTCGTTTGACAGAACCTCGGGAAGCATGGGAAGGACAGTATCAGGAAGATAGACGCTTGTACATCTTTTTCCAGCTTCCTTATCCAGAGGATCATCTTTTATCACATAGTGTGAAACATCAGCGATATGAACAAAAAGAACTGTGTTTTCACCATCTTTCTCAATACTGATGGCATCATCAAAATCCTTTGCGTCTTTGGGATCTATTGTATAAGCGGTCATCTGCCTGAGATCCTTTCTTTCAAGTCTTCCATCCATTCTCTTATCTTCATTGCCTGCATCTTCATGTTCACCATTTATATTTCCTGCAAAAGTGTATTCCAGATCCTGCATCGCTTTCAGTGATCTGCTGCTGTAAACCTTCGGATAATGCTTCGAAAAGGTGAATTGCCCTGTTTTTATCATTCTAGCGATATAAATGTTCCTTGATTTCTCCAGGGTCCAGTATCCCACCGCCAGTAGGAATAGGGTGAATACGGTAGTATGAGTACCTTTTTCAATACCGGTGATTGATTCGGCCAATCGGATTAAATAGGTCCTGATGTCAAAATTCTCAGTTTTGGTTATACGGATATCTGGATCATTTGAAAGGCTCAATCCTCTTCCCCACCTGTCGTTAAGAATGAAATCCTCCATAAAAGAGCACATCTTCAGCATGAGCATTGTTCTCTCCTCATCTGAAAATATTCTTCGTATCAAATGCTTGTTATCCTTCCCTTTTTTCTCTCCATTAAGGGATTGGCATTCGCCATCCTCAAGTCCGGTAAGCATGGATTCTATGATCAGGCTTGTATTCATTCTATTTGGGTCTTTGTTCGGATGGTTTTCCCTGCATTTGGAAAATTTATAATCTTCGAGTATTTTCGAAATATCCAGAAGCGTTCGAATCGTTCTTTTCAAGGTAATAAAATCTTTTTCAGAAAGCACCCTGTAAATGCCCTTTTTTCCTATTTTATTGAAAAAGGCATATCCCTCCTCTATGCTATCATCTATGACATTTCTGACCTTTTCGATCTTGGCAGATGAACAGCCTTTTTTCCCGAAATTTAATTCCGCGATCTCCCTAAGGGTCATTTTCTTGCTTTTGTCCCTAACCTCCAGCCAAATAGAACTGACCGAGATATCTCTTGAGATGATATTACCGGAATCTATCTTATGAATTTTATTTCTGCCCGGTCCTGATCTTGAATCTTTCCTCTTTCCGTCGGCCCTATCTTTTCCTTTTGTATTCCCTCTTCCGATTATATCAAGCAGTTTTTCCTTCATTTTCAAGGAATCGCCTAGGACATTATCTTCCATAACATAATTTTTCCCCAGTCTACGGGTTATATCGCTTTTCTTCACGTATTTCTTTCCTTGAATGGTGAATATGACCTCTTTCTTCTTTTTTTTTGATCTACCTAGGAATACAGCCAAGTTATAGGGTATTTTCAAACCGGATGTTCCGTCTTTAAGCTCCACGATCTGTCCGTTCTTCATTGGATTGCCTGTTTAGTGAGTTTATATTTATAATGGTCAGGTTAAAAGAGCTTCAATCGTCACAAAAGATTTAACATTTAGGTGTATTATTGTCACAATGATGAGGCAGCATAAAAAGGTGACTTCAAGGAATACTTATCTGATAAAGAGGTTCATCGATGCCAAAAAGTTCTATCAGAACGCCCAGACCAATTACATGGGAAATATGATATGCGACGACCTTGGGGCCCTTGAGAATATGTATCAGTGTGTCAGGGGATTGCTGTCAGTGATTATGGAAAGTATGAACATTTCATTCAAAGATTATTTCGAATACCTAAAAGATGAAGTGGATGCGAAAGTAATTATAGCTTTGAAAAAGAGTGTAGATGATAAGAAGATCATAGATATTGATAGTATCAATTTTTTTGGTATATCACGTTCAAAGGCTCTTATTATTCTTCTGGATACCCTTAATAATAAGCTTGAAAAGGAATATGATATTTCTTTAACAGGCTATAATCAGATCCTTCTTCTTTTCGAGAGACGCTATTCAGTAAGGTATGCCAATTCAATGGTCCATAAGGATGATGTTTTCAAGATAAAGGAACAGATACTGGTTCTTCTAAAAGAGATTTCTGATATGGTATTTGGTATTTCCTATAAGGAAATGGAGTATCATCATGTCATATCGGACGATCAGCTTAAGGAGACTTTGGGAGAGTGCAACAAGCTCATTCTTGAGGAAGATTACAAGGAAGCTATCAAGAGATCCTCTCTAGCATTTTCCATATCACTGGAGAGCCAGCGTCATCGTCTGAATTATCTTATGGAGAATGAAGAACTTAACACTTCACTGTTTTCGTTGGACTCGGAAAGGACACTCTATTATAAATTGCAGGATTATTCCTTCATCCTTCTGGCCCTTCAGGTAAATTTGAAGAAGTACCGATTGTTCATTAAGATAGTACCCACTACCATGATAGATGATAATAGTGAAGAGGGTGTTTCTATTACAATTTCCGATTTTGTCCACAGTAGATGGATAGGATTGAAATGGGCCAGGTTCTGCTATAATTTTGTAGTTGAGACAATACTTCAATGGGAGTCTATGGACCTCAAATATCTTTAGGACCCCCCTTATCATTCGGACGTATTATCCAATTTAGTTTCTTCAGTATCTTGTCCGTCATCAATTTTCCTATTATCAGGCGGATTGTCTTCCTTTTTCTCTTCAATCTCTGAATCGATTTCTTCCTGGTCATTATCTGATTCAGGCTGAATTATTTCCATTAAACCTTTCAGGTCGACTACTGTGCTTTTTCTTCTGAAGAATATTAAATAGGCCGCAAATGAAAAGACAGCTGTAAAGAACAGCATCATAACTATTCTACCTCCGGTCCTTTGAAATAATCCGTCTCTCGCTGCAACTGTAATATTCATAATAATAACATCTTCATCCCCGTCATCATCTATTACTGTTAATTTTACCAGATAAGTGGAAGTTTCATTATAGACATGTTTGATTTTCTCTCCATACTTTATATTTCCATCTCCCAGATCCCATTTCCATTCCACGATTTTTCCATCCATATCGTAACTCTCGTTTCCGTTCAGCTCGAAACTTTCCCCTTTTTTTACCCTTAATCCCTTCAAATTTTCATTTGTATTCAGGAGAATGGAGGCTTTGGGAGCTCTGTTGAATATCCTTATATGTATATTGGAAAAAGAAATACCTCCGTCGTTATCGGTGACAGTGCAGGATACATTGTAGATACCGTCATCCTGAAATTTATGGGTAGTATTTCTTCGGGATAGGTTTTTTCCATCGCCGAAATCCCAGGAATAATTGATGATTTCACCGTCTATATCTGCGGCCTGGCTAAAGAAACTTACATCCTTAAAACTGAGTAGCTCATTGAGGCTGGAGCTGATGGTTAATTGAGGTTCAATATTCACAATATTGATACTGAGAGGTTTGCTGATGTAGATCCCACCGTCGTTATCCGTGACAATAAGCTTGACCTTGAAAAGACCTATCGTTGAATAGAGATAAGAGATATCATTCAATCCGTAGATAATAGTCCCATCCCCCATGCTCCAAGTAATGTTGGCAATAGTTCCGTCAGGATCGCTTATATTGGATGTGAATGTAAAAAACGTTGTTCTGTTCCCATTGAGCCCAGGCAGTACATGAAAATCAGCGTAGGGCATTGTATTATTGATATTCACATACTTTTCGGAATATGATATATCTCCGTCATCATCCTTGACAATTAGGGTTACCCTGTAACTTCCCAGATCTTTATATCCATGTGTTATCCCTCGGCCATACCTTGTTTCCCCGTCTCCCATATCCCAGGTCCAGTTGATTATAGCTCCGTCAATATCGGAAGACACTGAACCGTTGAAATATATATCTCGTCTATTCGATCCTTTTCCAGTATTCTCAAAAGTAAAATCTGCAGTAGGTTTCCTGTTCAGAACGTTTGCCCTATAGGATAGGCTGAAATCACTTTCAGCTCCTCTGTCGTCCATTACCTTGACCCTAATATCATAGCTCCCATTGTCAATATATTTATGTTGGATAACGGAACTATTTAACCATGATGTGTTTGATCCGTCGCCTAGGTCGAAGAAGTACTCTGTAATATTTCCATCAAGATCAAAGGAGCCTGAGGCGTTGAAGGTAAAATTGACGTAGGTTAACGGTGTGCTCACATCGCCGTTTATCCTGGGTATCGGAATTGCATTTATTTCTATTGACTCTATCAATGAATTATCTAGCTCGCGGTACTCGTCTATAAGGTTATCTGGGTCGGTGATGATCATGATTTTCTTGGCTCCCCAATCCTGAAATGATACCGGGGTATTCAGTATGATTTCGGTATCCGGAAACATGGGACCAATGGTCCAATTTTTGACAATCGCTCCATCGAGATAGAGACTTACGTTAAGATCATCAACACTCTCCAAACCATTATTGATTACTGTCACGTTTAGACTGAAAAATTCATTCTGTGCCGGGATTTCCTTGGATATTTCAATTTCCCGCACGGCAGGATTTGGCCCGTGACCAAATGGGGTATTTCCATCAATATTTTGAACAATCGATGAATTTATGGGAAGAGGTCGATTCCAGAAATGAGCAGGTGTGAACAGTTTCAGTTTTGGGTCGCCGTAATAAATTGCATTCTCAAGCATATCCCACCACCATCCATCGGTGGAATACATTATTCCAACCAGTTCCATGCCGGTCTTGAATGCCTCGCCCATGGTTCGGTTCTGGGCTATTTCCCTCATCATTATCTGGTAGCCGTAAGTAGCATACCAGGCTGATGTCCAAGGGTTGATTACCTGGAAGGCTGTTCCATGGCGGATAAGTGACAGATGGAAGAAGGTATTACCCGGAAGACAGGCTCCGGTTATGAAACCGCATGAGTGCAGATTTTCAGTGTAATTGTCCAGCAGTGTTCCTTTCACGCTTGCAGTATGTTTTTGCTCCGCCACAGCAATAATTATACCATCCCTGTCGTCACTACCAGTGGAAATGTGCGTTTCTTCACCGGTATCCCTTCTCATTGCCACTGAATCCGGTTCGTCAGTGGAGCCGGCTGTCTCATATCCCCTCCAAGGATTTGGTTCCTCTTCGTAATCTCCCTTCCATAATGCAATTGATCCTGTACCTCTGGCACTGCCGTGTCCGTTAACTGACCAGAGAAATACTCCGCTGTTGACATTTTCCATACAGGGAAAGAAATAGGTACTGTAAACGGAATCGAATCCGCATTTATTCGTGTAGAAAGGCATTATCTCTGAGAGCCCAAGATCCGGCCAGTAGTCGCCCGGCATGCCATATTTGGCATTAACATCCCTATCTATTTCGTTTCCTGAAGGTGTCCAATAGGGTATCATTCCATTTGTGCAGCTATAGTTTGCACCCCAGTATCGGCTCCCCCTCTGGTTGAACCTATGTCTGTATGATACATATGAGTGCTGGACCGGATAATAGTATCTGTTCTCTCCTCCCTGATCGTAGATATCCAGAAAACCCAGATAATCCCTTTTGGATTGAGTACCGTTAGTAAGATTGACTCCAAGGGGATCCATAGCGGGATTTTCAAAAACCAATGCTGGATAGAACAGATTTCTTGAAATTGAACATGCGGAATCAATGGGAGAACCTGTGAACCTCCCGGTCATGGCCTTTCCTAGAAGGGCCCTGTCCCATGCAGGTCCTATATCGTACTGATCGGCAACGGTGATGATGTATTCGCTTCCCTCTGCTTCCAGATCAAGCTGTTCCAATCCCTCATAGATATTTCTGCTGCTGATCACCATATCTCCAACTGACGGGTCTATGCGGTCTTTCCATTCCTGCTGCCAGTATACGTTATGCCAGGCTTTGGATGTGGACAGAAAGGAATGTCTTTCAGTAATTAGGAGAGGTGAACCGTGATGAGCCGCCGTGTAGGCTGCAGGTCCGATGAAATGACCCGCGGATGTTTCCTCCGAAGGAGTTTTGTCTATCTCCCACTTTGTCCATGGATCCAGACTGCTGATAACTAGATCTGTGCAGGATGAGATATCTCTAATAGCTTCCATCGCATCCTTCTCATGATCTATTATCTGAACCTGTTTTATTCCATGATCATTTATCAGTTCTTCATCAATATCAAATCGGGAGTGTGAACCAATGTCCAAAACGGTTATATTATCAACCTGAAGTTCATAAATGCACTGGGTTATCATTCCAGGGAGTTCATCTCTGGACATGTACAATAATGGAGAGTTAGAAAGGCTGGCCAATATAGAACCCTGAACCGCATTAGATATGTTATCAGTCCATTCAA
This sequence comes from uncultured archaeon, assembly GCA_964430885.1. GTDB lineage: Archaea > Thermoplasmatota > Penumbrarchaeia > JASLWR01 > JASLWR01 > CAYSHM01. The sequence goes on from CAYSHM010000001.1 coordinate 35,632, forward strand.
ATTCCCTTTTCTGGCTCCATGAATAGGTAATTGTGAAATCTGTATCGTTCAGGTTATCATCAAGCTTCAGAACGGTCACATTATAGCTGCCAGCACCTAGTTCTTTGGGATGCAGGAGTGCAGGGCTGCTCCCATCCAGGGAGCTCATGAGACACTCTCCGTCAGGTCCCAGGAGGACCAATCCTAGTTTTCCTTCATCATTTTCCCCTCCGGAATTGTTCCATGATAGGTTTATTTCGATATCTCGGCACCAGAATGGAGCCTCAGGAAAGGTGAATTCCATACCTGGATATTGAGTGATATTGATAGTGTAATCAACAGGGCCTGCCCCTCTTGTGCTGCTTCTTACATCCATATTGGAAGCAAAATTATCAGATTCGGTAGGCATATATGTTACAGCGGCGCTCCATTTACCATGGTTCCTGATCACGCTTTGGGCCAGCTCAAATGCACCATCAACACAATTCCATTCCTCGGATGCTGCCGTCTGTCCAAACTGCATATCATATAACTGAAGATCCGGGTCCTTACCAGTCATATTATCCCAGGTCATATGCGCGGATAAGAATTCATAGGGTTCGTTCACACTGAAATTGTTGAATTGGGGAGGTACCGGCCCTACGGATATACTGCCGTGAAGGGAGGTTAGGTTAATTTTCATATAACCGGGGAATGTTCCCTGAATATGGTTCTCAACTGTTAAATCAACATCAGATATTTCTTCACTAGTCACAGCCAGAAATGCATGTTCAGAATCGAACCAATTTTCCAGGCTGAGTTCAGCGGAGAGATTGTAGATAGAATCATATGAATATGAATCCGTTCCAGTTCCATTTCTATCCGGTTTCCAGCTGTCAGTTATGAATTCTTCCTGATCAGAAGTCATACCGATGAAATTGAAATTATCTATTCCGCCGTCCAAGAAACTGGACCAGTCATCCATCAGATAATCTATGCTCTCATAGGAATTCTCCATTCGGTAAGCCGATGGGTCCTGATAGAACAGGAGTGGGTTTGAATATATCAAATTATCCCTATCTGAATAGAAAACGTTTGATGGGATTGCCGCGAGGTAGGCAAGATCGTCAATTATGGAATTTTCATCATATGCTACAAAACTTATTCGGTCCAGGGGCACCACGTCTCTGAATGAGCATCCTTCAAATCCCGTTCTCTCCAGTTCGGCTTTTATCACTGGCGATTCCAAAGCAGTATCATCCTCGTTCCTATCATTTTCATTTCCAGAAAGGCAGCCTTCCATGGAAGGGTCGAATGAAGAAATAAATGATCCAGATAAAAGAGTAAGCAGTCCCTGGGAGATAAAAAGGATTCCTATGAGAAGGAAGAGTATTTTTTTGCAGAATATAATATCGTCTTTGTTCTTCTCCATCCTCAGGACCATGATTTTTCATAGTTTTTAAAATATTAATATGATACCGAGTATTTGGAAATTAATTGGAAAGTGTTGGTAATTGAGGGTATATTTACCCTAAAGGGATATTTCATGATTCTGTTATAGTATCATTCCGGTAGTATAAGTTTTGCCGCATTAATATGGGCAGGAACACCTAGCGCTTCGGCTACAGGCTGACATTTAGTGCGCATAAGGAAAGCAGTAGGCTTAACAATTCTCTCTGAAAGCGCCTCGAAATTGGCCATGCCCTTGGCGATAATAATATCGCAGTTAATGATCTCATTTTCGAGTTCCAAGGGTATATTGTCAAGATCAATGCCCACGGCAAAGCCCCCGGTTGTGAGAACTTTCCAGACTATCTTATCCAATTCCAATTCTTCCGCATCTTTAAGAGTTGCATCGGTCAGTACGGGTTCACCTTTAACTACCAGCACCACACGGCATCCCCTAGAGGCTAGTTCTTCCAGAAGCAAAGTATCCAGCACGATCTCCCCGCAGTTATCCGTGAGATAGATCATCCTGCTTTCAGGACGTATATATTTTCGAATTTTCGGCAGGTCATCGCATCCTAATCCTTCTTCCAGAAGTGATTTGAAATTGGTTTTCAGGGCTTCGGGATCCTTCCATTTTGTATTTATACCAAAGTCCATTATATTTCCGATAATAGAAATCAGCACTGCAGCTTGGAACCTTTCGTCGGTCCGCTGAAATCTTTCCAGGTAATTTCTGGCCCTTGGAAGAATATTGAGTGCCACCCTGTTGCTTTGCTCCTTGATCTCAGCATAAGGATCGAATCCCAACATTTCATGGCACTTCTTGTGGATCTCCGTTGCTAGTACAGCTGAGCATATGTCCGAAGAGTAATTTTGAGAAATTATATTAAGACATTCTTTTATGATAGGTGGTCCGTAGTCCTTATCCCTAAGTTCTGACTGATACCTTATCCGCTCAAGAAGACATGGAACGCATTTGGTTGTTATTTTCAATTTGCCTTTCACCCTTCAATGTTATTTTTAATCGTTAATGAATACCTTCGTAAGAAAACTATCATTATTCCAACTGCATTTTGCGGCTCATAAAAACTAGTAGGACTTGTGTTCATTTGGGAACTAGCACCTTCAATTTATTCGGCAACACCTCAATATCGAACCTTTTGCCATTGAAACACTCACCATCAAGCTGCCCATGAATGATGTCCTTTGATTCTATCAATATCCTTTTAGCCTTTCTATAACTGATCTGGGGAAGATTTACTTTTATCCCCTTCTTCACCTTTCTCACATGCCAGAAAAACTTCGCTTTTGAGATATCGGTAATGGATACTACAACAAGTTCGGGACTGTTCATCTCGGCCATTGGCGCTATTATGAAGTCCCCGCCAAAGGTTGTTCCGTTGGCCACGCTGAGCATGAAAAAGCGGTCGTTTATCTTCTTATTATCTATTTTAACCTTGAGGGGCAGGCTCTTGTAATGCAATATCGTCTTGAGAAGCGCCCTGTTGTAGGAAACCTTTTTTGGAGGTTTTCCATCCTTTTCCCTCATGCACCACATATTAGACATGACAGATCCGTCAAAACCGACTCCCATGATGTTTACAAAATATCTATTTCTATTGCATCTGCCTACGCTTATGGTCTTTGTTCTGCCGTTAATTATTGTTTTGATACTGTGGTCTAAATTGTTCTTGATACCCAGGGATTTAATAGTGTCATTACCTGAACCAGTGGGAAGAATTCCCAGAGCCGGTTTACTTTCAGATCTGCAGATTCCGTTGATCACTTCACTTATTGTTCCATCCCCTCCTACTATAATCAATACACTGCTATTCCGGGAAATATTTTCAGCTATTTCCGCTGCATGGAGAGGTCCTTTTGTTCGGTAAACCTTATGCTGAATATCCTTCTTTTTCAGAGCATCCTCAAGGCTCTTGTGATAATGATTTCTTTTACTTCCTCCAGCCACGGGATTTATTATTACCGTCCATCTTTCCATAAGCATCTTCTTGGTTAGGATATTTCATTGAAGTATGAACCTGATGTATTATCTTTCTTTACCCTTTTGCTTTGTGAATGGATACCAGGGTATCGGCCCGTTTTTCAGGTAAAAGAGAAATATTCCTACAGCTACCAATATTATACTGAAATATATTATCGTATTTGCACTCTCCGAAATGAATCCGCATTTGAACAGACAAAATCTTTGGTCGGTAATAGGCCAGAAATACATTGTACCCATATCGTAGGGCGCCTCATTATACTGTGCTTTTGGGAATAGATAATGTAGGCTTGATTTACCCAAGTTGAAGACATCCAGGAGCATATGTATTGAAAGCCCCATCAGGACAGGTATGGAAAAATTCCGCCCATATAGCTTGTAGAATATCATGATCATGATCAGGGCTATTAATGGCATGACAATAAGGGAATGTGTGAAAGCTCGGTGAAATTCCCTGAAGGCAGTCACTCCGAACACTCCGAATATGAAATCGATGTCGGGAATAAGTGATGCAATAAGAAGGCCTCTCATCTGGAGCTCATCCAGCTTTGTTTTCCTTCCTAAAATAAAGGCGTATATGTAATGTGAGAACCAATCCATTATTTCACCTTATAACTTGTTAACCAATATGTCGCAGCAGTAGTTTAATTCCAGGGGGGAATAGGTCCTTACCAGGTGTTTATTGTTCAAGTATATTTCACAATTGCGTTCCTCTGCAGTTTTCCGGCATTGGCGAATATTTTCCCCGAGTTTTTCCTCTGAGCAGATGAGATATAGGTGTATCATTCCACCGTTTTTTATACATCCTAAAGAATTTTGGAAAAATTCCATTGAGCTGTGTGGAAGGTTCATAATTATTCTATCATATCTTTCCTGCCAATCCGGTCTTTTAGAGATCATCCCTGCATCCCCCGTATATAGAGCTATGTTATTTATTTTGTTCAGAAATGCGTTTTCGTGCAGTAGCGACGTAGCCTGTGGATTGATATCCACTGCATCAATTGATTCAGCTCTTGTGTGGTGAGCTATCAAAAGGGAGAACGGTCCTATGCCAGCGAACATATCAAGTATTATTTCATTGTCCTTTACCTGTCTGACTATCCTCCATCTTTCCGTGGCCAATCTCGGGCTGTAATAAACCTCTGAAGGGTCTATCTTCATCCTCACTCCGAATTCCTTTGTAATGGTGACCGTTCCTTTATCACCCGCCAGTTGTTCAAGCTCCCTCACCCTTGTTTCTCCCGAGACCTTGATGACCCTGTGAACTCCATTGATGCTTTTATGCGCCTTTAAAAGTGCTGTTCCAATCTCTTTTTTATAATCCAGAACTTCATCATTGATCTTTACAAGGATCAGATCCCCTATAGTGTCCCAGGACGAAGGCATGTATTCACGGACTTCCTGGGGGAAATCATAGTGATCTAGATAATTGCTGCTCGCTCTCTCTTTGACAGTGACATTTTTACGTTCAAACTCTATTGTTTTGATGGAATCAGCTAAACCATCGGATTTTGCGGCACTTTGGAGAAGTCCCTGCACCTCATCCCTGTTAATATAATGTTCAACGGGAATGGAAATAAGGCTTCCCTCACTTTGAATAGGTGCGTTCTTAAGCAGTAAACCGTTTTTTAAAAGGGCGGTTTTTACCCATTCGGCCATCTCTTTATTCACCTTTACAATCAAGGTATCAACAGTATTATTCTTCATCAAATTCAGATTATTCACCTGTCTTCAGTCATGCTGAATTTATCATTTTATAGTTTTTCAATTTCAAAATTATGGTACCAATACGGCCCGGTAACACCCACTTTCGGACAATAAATTCTATCTATCAGGAATAATCAATAAAGATATTAATAAGTCCCCCTGCTTAAGGAATTTTGAAAAATTCAGATAGTCCAAGATGTATAAGGCGGTAAAAATCTATGAAGAAAATGAACGAACCTTACCTAGGCCCGGGTTTATTGGTATTGATCTCAGGCATTCTGCTTATGGAGGTTCTTTCCAATATTTTCGTTGGAACTGTGGACGTGTTCTCCTATATTTTTTTACCTCTGCCGCTGCTTGGAGTCTTCATGATATTCAGATATAGGGGAGACATGACCCTGGCCTCTTCCCGTCTAGCCGTTTTATCCATGTTTATAATGGTATTATTCTTTGTAAGCCACATATTGTTGGCCGGGTTGTACCAGTATCATACAATGAAGGGTCATACAGATTCAATGTCCGCATTGCTGCTTCTGTATTATTCCACTCCGGTTCTGCTCTTGGTCGGAGGTATCATAGCAGGTTTTTCTTTCAAGGAAAATGCCTGCAGATATGTTCCAATTGTTTTGATTATCATTTTCATGGCTGCAGCAATAATCTCCTTGTTAATTCTAAATCCGGGTACTGAGAATATGGTGGAAGATATTGATGAGATCCGATCTGATGATTCCATGACCAAATCAACAAAGGAAACATTGATCAACCGCGCTCTTACCGATTACAATAACAGTGATGAGAAATACTTCTCGGGTATTCCCTTTGTTATATCAGGGCTGATATCATCGGCCTATATCTTTTGGCAGGGGAGGCCCCACATATCCAGTTTGTTCCGTGGGATGAGGAGAAGGTAGAATTTAGAAATTATATCAACAATCATCTCATCAAATCTTTCTGCTCTTAAGTAATATTGATAAGGCTTTTTAAATGGAGTAAAAAGGTTTAAATCCGTTGTAGGAGTATAAAATACGGTTATTTTTTATATTTATTTGATAAAAATACTTGGTGATGATAAAATGATGAAAGGATCAAAGAAAAAGATGTGTCTGGCCTTCGGCTTGATATTAATTATATCATTGTTCTCCCTGGCACCTATGGCCTCAGCCGAGGTACCCGAGCTCAATGAGGGGATGGTGGGGTGCCAATCCTTGGATATTGATTTCACGGATATTGTGGACGAAAAAGAATTGAATGGAATGATAGACGATCTGATAAAGGATTACTCGTTATTCTTCAATGGAGGAAGCGTGGATGCGGATGTGGATTTCAACGGCGGCGGTCTGGGATTTTATCTCATGAACGAGGTGGTCTCCGCACAGGCAAATGTTAACGGCGCGGATTGTTATCAGACCAGATGGTCAGCCTATTTTGCTTCTGGCTTAGATGTAGGTGCCGACGCTTCAGTGGATATTCCCGCTGGTGGAGCAATGGCATCGCCTACCAAGGTGGATGCAGATGCCAAATTGGATTATTATGCAGAATTCGATTTCACCTTTGACCAGTGGTATACCAAGGATGCTATGGCCTTGGCAAAGATGGAGATGAAGTTCAAACCCAAGTTTGATGGTAATGTTGAAGCCAATGTAAATGCCAATGTTGATAATGTTAAGATTGATGCAAAGATAAAGGCTTCAGCCAAGACAAGCGGAATTGTTGGTACGGTAACCTTTGATTTTGATGAGCCTTTGGATCTATTGGATCTTCCTGTGGAAGAGAATGAGGAATGGGAAGCTAACATAAGTTTCACCGTAACAGCTTCCATCGTGGGGACCATAGAGGCAAACTACGATATCAGCGGTATTCCAGACCTCGAGGACCAGAAGGGTACAGAGACCATTGATCTTGCAGTTGAATCTGGCGGTGAGGTAAGTGAGCAGATTTCCGGTGAGGTACTCCGTTTCAGGTCCGGCGAGGGAAAACAATTTGAAATTGCTGACGGCACCACAACAACTGTGATACCCGTATACAGCGTTGATCTGGAGGAAGCCATGGAGGAACTCTTCGAAGATGACTATTATGACGACTATTATGATTATTATGATACAAGGGCAGAATCCTATGAAGAGAGTAGTTCCTCCGACAATAAAGACGATTATTATGAAGAGGAAGTTGAGTATGGATTATTATCTGGATTAGGAGATCCGATGGATTTCCTAGGTGATCTGGATGCCGAAGATTTCAAAATGGAATTCTACTTTGCCCCGTCTGAAGGTATGTTTGTTGGCTCCAATGTAGGTATGGAAGAAACAGCTTTGAAAAAATTTACACAGCAGGCCGGTATGGGGGATATCCTGAATAACGTGGATATGGAAATGAAACCAGCAACCAAGGAAGAGGTCAATACCTTTAAGACCAGCAGGGGAGCGGATTACTATGCAATCTCAGGAACTGACGATGAGGGTTCAGAAGGTGTGAACTGGATCCTTGTAATTGCGGGAATATTCCTTGCCATAATTGTTGTTGTGATAATATTGTTTATTTTGGTTAGGAAGAGGGCGTCTTCCGGTGAACCTGAACAGGATTATCAAAATATGGAGGACGATCCAGCAGGACTTTCCGAGGATGATGGAAGCGGATGGGATGAAGATCGGGACACATTCTCGGATTCGCCCCCTGAGTTATAGGTTGATATTGATTGGTTTTTAATTATTTAAGAGGGGAATTCCCCTCTTTTTTTTTATTAGTTGAAATGGTGGTTAATCTGAGATTATTATACAAGATCCTGATTGGTGTGGGTTCGGTTTTTGTAATATTCATAGCCTATTATCTAATAGTGGATATATATGTCAACCAAACCAAGGACAGCTATCATGGGAACAATCCTCCGAGAGCCTATATAGACGGTCCCCAGCAGGTCTATTACAATCAAATGGTTACCTACAATGCCAATGATTCATATGATGACGACGGTGATGAGCTGACCTATACTTGGGAGTTCTATGACGGGACAAATATGACTGGAAAGGTAGTAGAATATACTTTCACAGAGTATTACGGCAATGTTGAGAATGATACGCATAGAATAACCCTTACCGTGTCAGATGGTGAGAATGAGGATTTTCATGACCTGTTTGTTACAGTAATTCTCCATCCTGACTCAAAGGCTCCCAGTGTTGATCTGAGATGTGATTCAACCAGTATTCCCGGATTGCCGAAATTATACATTGTAGAGGTTATTTTTGTCAGCCAGGGCGATGCAGATATCAGCCATATTTCCTATAGTCTTCTTTCTGGTACTAACGGGGCGACATTGGCAGGTGGTATGAACTCTACAGTTGGCTCCATTGATAAGGCCCCAATTGACTCGCCTGTTCGATATGTCAATAATTATGATGCCGATATGGAGATGAATGAATACTTCTCAATAGATTCAGAAGCGTTGAGTGCCAAAGAAGGTGATGAGTTCTTTCTATATCACATCCCCACCGGAATTAAGATTGGATACTGTCAGTTGATAGGATGAATATATTTGGCGGAATTGTCCCCACCAATCACCCACACACATTCACTCCCTTACTTAGCTATATATTCATTTTAGTATTGTAGAAATCCAGCATTTTTCCGCTGATCTTTGAGCAGGAAAACTCACTTCTAATTCTATTGACGGCATTATTACCAATTTTTCTTTTTATATCAGGATTGTCCAGTAGAAATATTATCTTTTCTTTGAACTCATCGACATTACGTTTCATGGATTCTATTCTGTTCAATGATTTTTTAATTCTTTTTTCGTTATTGAAATTCCTATCGATTTCCCGTTCTACGGGATTTTCAACTAGAAGTCCTGATTTTTCATTCTCTATGTAATGCCTTATCTCACCCACACTATCAGCTACCACAGCTTGACCCAAATACATGAGATCCACGAGTTTAGCCGAGCACTTTGCCATTGTAATATTGTTTTTATCCATTGGCACCATTGAAATACTGGACCGCTTAAATACCTCTTCCATTTTGAAAGGAGATATCCTACCTGTGAAATGAAAACAGTCTTTCCCCAGATGCTTCTTCAAACGTTTTTCCAATGTTTTCTCTTCACCGTTGCCTCCGGCCCCCACGATCAGGAAACTTGTTTTTTGCCGTTCTTTTTGGATTTCTTTTATTATTCTTTCGGCTCTATCAATATCATGATCCCTGAATCTTGTAAATAAAGAGACAGTATCATCCTTTTCAAATTTTTTTAAGATCCCCTTGTGATTTTTTCTTTCTTTATTTTCATTCTCTTCATCATCAATTTTTATTATACCTTTCATATCTGAAATAACTTTATCGGGAACCCAGTTCTCTTTTTTGAATATGGGATTGGCGCAATTGGGTATATGGGCGATATTATCCTTTTGGATGCCGGCTGATTGAAAATGATAATTCAGGAAACTACTTGCTACACTGACTCCTTTGACCATCCGCGGTATCAGCCTCTCTTGCATTTGAAATACCAATTTCCATGAGAGTGGATAATCCATAATGTCATTCATACCGCCAAAACCCTCCAGGTCATCAGCATCCAAAAATAATCCCTTTGAATGTTTTTTATCCCTACCGTTTAATTTTTCACTGATGCTTTCGGCTATTGAGCATATTCCACCGTATCCTTTTGGTTTGAAAAGATGGATCACATCAGGGGTTGTGGAATCGATCTCCCGTTTAAGATTGAGACAGTCTTTTAAGTAATTCATGGGTCCGTTTTTATTACCTAAGGTGCTCATGGGAATACTGCGTAAATTGATACACCCTTTGTAAATTTCCCAATGTGAATCGATAGTTTCATTCTGAGGCATTAATATTTCAACAGAATGATTTCTCCGGGCGATGCCCAAACCCAGTGGGAGTATTCGTGATATTACAGTACCTTTTGGGTATATCGAGAAAGGGGCTACCATAGTGATTTTCATATGATAGGTCTCCAAGGAAATTTATTTCAATTAATTTCTATTCCTTAGTATCTCATTAATTTTTTCTTTATCACCTAGACCGAAGTTGTATTTCCTTTGTCTTGATAGGTCGAACTCCAGTATTTTTTTCTTAAATTTTGACTCTAAGGGGATACCCAGGGCCGAACAGATCATTTCAATATTTTTTAAAGGCTCTTCTATCAATTCTTCCATGTTCATCTCAAGCAATACTTCTTCAGGGATCTGTTCCAGAATATCTTTTATTCCATTCCACGAATCAACATACCAAATGGAGCATTCCCCTGCATCTCCCGGACACCATACACTGTCCATCATGCTCCCGATTACCTGAGTAGGTTCCCTTATCATGTGCAAAAGTACAGATTCCGGAAATAATTCATTTAGAATGGAGGCATAGAACATGTTGTAGGTTCCGTCATCAACATATACGGCAGTCTCCCTGTTCAGTCCTCGCTCTTCCACAACATCATTCAGCATCTTGAGGAAAAATTTTCTTATTGCGATCCTGACTTTTTCAGTTTTGGGGCTGACATAAGGAATACTGCCTTTTTCCGGCATCCAATCCCAGAATCCCTCAAAGCTGAATGTTTCCAATTCCTTCAGAAATTCATCCACTCTAAAATAGTATTTGGGGAAGGCATCATTTGAAAGGTTCCAGCCCTGGTATCGACCTTCTTTACCTTTTTCACCAAGATTGTAAAGAAATTTCTTCATCCGCTGGAATCTTATGTGGATCTTTTGAGGCGTCCAGTATTCCTTAACATTTCTGTAGAATTCACAAAGTCCATCCTCATCGATGAGAAGCCGAATTTCGAAGGGAAATGAGAATGTATCGGGGTGTAAATCCATAAGATACTTTGTTACATTCGTCCCGCATCTGCCGGTTCCGCCTATGAATAACATTTTCATGATGTGTCAACCCCATGTTGTTCTGGAAAAGCTATAATGAGATAGGGAATTAATAAGGATGACTGTAGAATTAGAAGAAATTTTCTTGGTGAGGAGAAATATATATGCAGAATATTATTGAAAAAGTGCTCCCGCCGGGATTTGAACCCGGGTAGCTGGCTCGAAAGGCCAGAATGATTGGCCGGACTACACCACGGGAGCAATTGATATTCAACCTTACTTTTACTGCAGGTTAAATTCTTCCTGCTAATCACCCAGAATAATATTTCTATATTTCGGTTGTTTTTTCCTTTATACTGGTTAGATGAATTGTATAGAATGTAGTTTCGAAAATTCCAAGAAGCGTTGGAGGGCTTCCTAAAATAAATTGGATAAAAAATAATAAATCACTTGACCACGGTTCTATCGAGCATGGAAAGAAAAGCGTGTTGGAGCATGATTATGATACCTTTATTTTTATTCATATTGGTCTTATGTTCTATTCCAACCTCAAAGGCCACCCCCATCAGATCAGAGACCCATTTAAATAAGCTTTTCGGGGATGATGCTGATTATGATGACCAGATGTCATTTACCATATTATCTGGAGTTTTTATCATTGTAGGAGGAATAATTTCAACCTTCATCAAAAAGGATGTGAGCAAGAGAAATATGAGCGATAAGAAATGGATGGTTCTCTTAGCCTTAACCGTAATACTGGCACCAGTGATAGATATTTATCTCATTGTAAATTATGAACTCACATCATTCATAAGCGTTTCACTCCTCGGTCTGACATATTTTGTTTTCTTTGCGCCATATATCTATTTCAAACGCCGCTCTCTGCTTATTGTCGATCAGGTTCCCGCAGAGTTCATGGTTCGGCTTACGGCGGCATACAGGGATATTCTTGCTTTCGGAGTTTTTCTTTCAGGGCTTGTTCTAATGATCATGAGCATCTACAATTTTGCCATCAATGAGAAGATAATGGGGAAGGTCCTGTTTTCTGTATCCATACCGTTGATTATTGCAGGGAGCATTCTTATTTGGCTCTGGTTCTCCATGGATAAGATATCCATATCGACCAGGGAGATCCAGATATACAGACAGAGAAAAGCAAATATCATTACTTGGGGGAAGGCCAAGAAGATAATTTTTTACCAGCAGTCTGCCCCTCTCTTCACCCTTCATTTACCTGGTTATCGAAAGAAAATGGGACCCAAAGGCGCAGAAAGGGTTGTTGAGATAATATCAAAGAATCACATACTCAAGATAAAGGAAAGTGATATTCCAAGTGAACAGGATTTCAGGCTTCTGTTCTTCATTCTTCTATACCATCGAAAGCGTTCCAATCCGGAATGCAGGGTGGAATTCAAAGGCAGATGGGCTAGGTCGTGGTATGGAGATTATAGAAAACACATATCCAATTCAAATTGAACTGTCGGCCATTTTTCCTCCTGCCCGCTTTAAAATTTTTAAAAAATAAAATATTAAGTTTTGGTAAAGAAAGAATTATTAACATCTTATAATATCTTTCTCGGTATATGAAAGCAATATTTGATGGTCTATCGACACCTGATATTTTCAAGGATCAGTCAAAATTGGATTTTGATTATGTTCCAGATGAACTTCTTTACAGGGATGAAGAAGCAAAGACATTGGTCAATTTGTTAAGGCCTATGCTCAAGAAGGACCTATCGCAAAACATAATGCTGACTGGATCAGTGGGAACGGGTAAGACTGCCCTGGTAAAACGATTTTGCTTGGACATTCTTGATGTGGCTGTTGAGCGCAATATTATTTTAGAATATATTCATGTCAACTGCAGAAGACGCAGAAGCGAAAGTATGGTCATGTTTGAGATCATCAAGCATTTTCAGCCCAATTTTCCTGATCGCGGTTTCAATGTCAACGAGATCCAAAGACTTGTTAAAAAACATATCAAATCCAGAAAAGGATGTAAATTGTTAATAGTCCTTGATGAAGTGGATGCTTTAATAAATAACAGCGGGTGCGATCTGCTGTATTCATTGACACGTTTCAACGAGGAGGATATTTATCTTAAAGGGAGTATCTCACTGATATTGATATCCCAAAAGGATATAGTAAACCTCTTGGATGATGCTACAAGATCCACTGTTAAAAGATCGAATCAAGTAAGGCTGGAGAAATACAACAAGAGGCAATTATGGGGCATTATCGAAAAACGTGTTGATTTGGCTTTCCATGACGGAGTGGTGGAAATGGAGGTGCCCGAGCTGATAGGTGAGATTGCTTCCGAATGGGGTGATGCTAGATATGCTATTGAACTCCTGGAAACTGGAGGAATGTTCGCCCAGAGAGAAGGGTCTAAGTATGTCAATGCGGAGCATGTAAGAGCAGCTAGAGCTTCCACTTATCAGAAGATCAGCAGGGACAGGTTATTGACGCTGCCTCTACATCAAAAATTGACTCTCTTAGCAGTAGCACGCGGTCTGGTTAAAAGCACCTATATATCCACTGGAGATGTGGAAGGACTGTACCGAATTGTATGTGAGGAATACCAACAGGAATCCCGGCAATATACTCAGTACTGGAAGTATATTAATAATCTTATCAATGAAGGTATGATAGATGCCCGAATGGTCTCCGAAGGAATCAGGGGCAGGACGAGACATATCACCATATCCTCCGTTCCAGTCAAGGTGCTGATAAAGGAACTGGAACCTCTAATTAGATCGGATATATCCAAGAATTAAAAATTAACCCCTTTGGTGTGAATTGATGCTTTTATGTAAGATAAAGACAGGAATCCTAAAGGATTTTTTCAGGGCCATACCTGTTATTGATGAGTTCTGTATCATATCCATCACCAGAGGAAAATTGAATCTATCGGCCTCTAGTTCAGAGGATAATCTTTTTGTCAAAGGAATCATTCCCGGGGAAAGTTTCGATTATTTGATGGCCAATGATCTAGAGTTTGCTATAAATCTTATTAAATTAAAGAATTTCATTGATGGAGCATTCACAGGTACCTCCATTGAGATATCTATGTCTACCAAGGATGCCCTTCTGAATATTTCCACATCTCATATAGAGCGCCAATTCAACTGTCTGCATCCTGAAAATGTTGAACAGAGCAATATGGATATTCCATCTTATAAAATAGAATCCTGGGTAGTGGGCGGAAAGGATTTATCAGTCATTATCGGGGCACTTTCTCAAATAGACAGCGATTCCTTTTTTGAATTAAGGGAAGGCGGTGTCATTTTTTCTTCTTTCAATGAGACTGATAGGGTGATTATTTCGGAGGAATATCAAGGTGATCTCCATGAAACTATAGGAATATTCGTCTCAACAAAACATTTGGGGCTTGTCAAGGATCATATCGGTATTAGGGACAGTGTCGGCCTGCAGCCATCCAATAAATCACCACTCCACGTTAGAGTTGATATTCCATCAGGATGCAAGGTTCATTATCTGATACCAAGATTGGGGAACCAGTAGTGTTATATGTGGGTCAGGCCGGCGCCTTTGGTATCGATAGACGTCTCGAAGACGTGCCCTCTGTTTTTCAGTATATTCAAGGATTTCAAGTATTTCTCCTCCTTTCTGCTTACATCATTTTCAAATACAGCAAAAACAGAATTTCCCAGCATACACATGGAAGCTTTTACTCTCAATTCATCCAATTCGTCACAGATATATTTTATCTCATTTTTCATGAGTCCCGCATTCTCGGCAAAATACCTTGAAAGTTCAGTCATTTTCTTAATATTCTTTTCCTTGAGAAGTTTATCCAAAAGGTTTTTTCCAGCTTCATTGATCTTATCTTCCATGTTTTTGTCGTATATTATTTCACTGGTCTTGATGGGTTCACCCACAACACACAGTAGTATTGGATTATTGTATTGATAACAATGGACCTTTCCGTAAGGATCCAATCCAGGTCTTTCTCTTATTGTGAATCCGCCTTTAATCTGTGCAGGAATATCACCCAGTCCAGTACCAGATCTGACCTCAGTCATATGGGCAAGAAAATGAAGGTCACTTATCTCCAGGGGCGAACCCAGGGCCGAATTCAATGCCAGTGCCTGACTAAGAAGGCCGCCTCCGCTCATTCCGAATCCCTGTGATTGGGGAAGTTGGAATTCAGATCGGATATCCAATAGGTATTTTCCGCACCAGCAAACTCCAGTTGATAGTGATAATGATTTCAGGAATGGATCTAATTTTCCTCTTGAATGAGCCATCTTTATTAATTGTTCTATCAGAATATATGTAGGTTTGAAATCATCATTTCTTTCAGATTCGGGCCGAGATTGAAAGATGTAATGAAGATCTGGTCTTACAACAGTCGTCCTTATTAGGTCATTTTTAATTTTATCTATCACTTTCAACTCAACTTTGGTTAGAACTCCGTATGAAGTGTTGAATCCGGACCCCCTTGACCCGACTTTCCTATAATCACTGTTTGTCTTATCGATTACAAAGAATCCGGTTATATGTCCGGGACAGAAGGCTTCTGCTGTAGTAACTGTCTCTATAAGGAAATATTTATTATCCAATATTCTACACATCCATTTTTGCTATAATTCCTGGATATGCGTTCTCAGTTTATGGGACCGCTCTTGTTTCTTTTCAAAATCTCATCGAAAATAACGGAAGCATTGTCATCCTTGCTCCCCTGGGTAATGGTACTGTTATTGTCCCTATCCAGAATGAATATCTTTGCTTCGTCCGGTTTGACATCCTCAAATTTATTGGCTACCATCAGGTCCAATTCCATCTCTTCCATCCTGTTTCTGGCCCTGTGTATAAGATCCTCATCGGAAATACAGCATTCCAGTTTGAAAGCGGTCAAAAAACTGTCAGGCGCCCTTTTTCTGATATGAGGGTTAACCTTTTGGGTGGGCTGCAGCTGCAGAGTAAGCTGGTCCCGGCCGGAATCTATTTTCCCATTATATTTATCGATGGTATAATCGGAAATTGCAGCACAGTTTATAATAATGTCAAATGGATAGATCTTACTGTAATTTACAAGGCCTAGGAGGTCGTCAACGGTTTCAAAACGCCTTGTTTTAATAAAATAGGGAGGCTCGTATATCCCGTTTCCGAACCACATTTCTACATTCGCACCTCTCTCGAATGCATTCATTGCTAAAGCTATACCTGTTTTCCCGCTGCTTCTATTGGTGATCATCCTTACTTCATCTATGTGTTCGCCGGTGGCCCCGGCTATTATCAGCACCTCTTTCCCCAGCATATCTCTCTGACCCAATCTTCTGATAGTATATTTCACCGCTAGATCAAGATTGGCAATCTTTGCTTTCTCCTCTCCCAATTGAGGCTGAATGATCTCCACACCCATTCGCCGAAGTTCAATAATATTGTTCTTTATTGCAGGGTGGTCGTACATGGTGCTGTGCATTGCGGGCATTATCATTATAGGTATTTTATTACCTATGGCTGTTAATGCAAATAGTGATACAGTTGTATCTCCTATTCCGTACAATATCTTGGAAATGGTGTTTGCAGTTGCAGGAGATATTAGAAGCAGATCTATTGCTTCCCATTTACCGCCGCAGAACTTCACATGTTCAACATCCCCAGTGATATCTATGATGGGTTTTTTACCCGATGCAAACTCTATCGCTTCTGGTGTGACCATTTTCAAACTTTCTTTTGTCATTATGGGTATAACATCGGCGCCATGACGAATTAGTTCTCTGATCAATTTAACGCATTGAATAGCACCAATTGAGCCCGTTATGCCAAGTCCTATCCTTCTGTTCTTGAGTTTTTGACTCTTTATCATAAAAATAGTTTCGCTGGGATGCATGAACAGAGTCAAGCACAAAACTCGTTTATATTTTTTTCTTTCCTGTACAGGAAAATTGATTATGCCTTTATTTTGGTAATTCATGATAAAAATAGGATTTAGGTGATTATAGAGTAGTTTGAATCAAAAGGATGAGCGGGATAAATTGATGATGAACTTTTTTACTCGTTTAGAATCTCCATGGTCCCGCCTATCTTTTCCTTGTCCTGAATCCTATAGTTCCAGAACTTGCCAGCTCTTTCCTGCCCGATGATATGAGCATTCAGGAGTTTTTTCATGTGCCAGCTTACGGTGGAAGCGGATAGGTTTAAGGCCCGGCAAATATCTCCCTGGCTGCAATTAGGATTTACCATAATGAACCTAACCACATCCTTTCTAGTGGGATTTTTTAATAATGAAACAATCTCTTTGTATTCCAATCCGCCTATATGGTTTCTGAGTTCGGCCCCTCCGAAAATTCCCTCTGAATAGGCATAATATCGCTTGTATTTACTTCCCTTGTGAGATAAGATCTTTTCGTTCCTTTCCAGGAGGCCCAGATGATACATTGCCGTGGACGGCGACATATCGAATTCATATTTTATGGCTGATAGATGTTCACCTGGATTGTGTTTTATGTATTCATATATGTCCCTTCTCAATCCCTTCATTATCTTATCATTTTTTCTTTTGTTCCTTGTAACAACACCTGCAAGACCCAGAAATACTATTATTGAAATGCCGATAATGATATAGACATTGTCAGTGATGAACTCTGCAGGAGAATTCATCCCTCTATTATTTTCGCCGTCCTCTTCCAGATCATCTAGAGCATTTCTGAATCCATTGTCATCATCATCAGAGCCGTAGCCACCCTCTTTGGGCGATTCCTCATCATAGTCCTGAGCGCTGTTCTTATCATGCGATAGATCGGAGTCATCGTTGCTAACATCACTGGAATCATCATCCTCGGAGTCCAAAGATCCGTTCCCGCCTGCTTCAGTATCTGAATTGTTCCCGTCTTCTCTGGTCCTATAGGAGAAAAGATAGTTTTCTTCATCCAATAATGTCAGACGGGTGCTGTAGCTTTCTGAATGAGAACTGACATATTTATTCAATGACGGAACTCCAAGGCTGAACAGGAAAAAGGAGAATATAAAAATACCTGCAATCAATACCATGTTCGTTCTCTTTGATTTCAAATGTTGTTTCATCACTGCTACTATAGTTTCGATATATATTAATGATTTTGGTAAGACCATCGAAATGACGGGTGCAAAAGTTATACCTAAGAAAAGGATAATCTCTATTATGACCAAAAGTATTATAAACATTTGATTGCTTGAAACGCTATTAGCGCTGGCCTCAATTTCAAAGTGTTAGTTTCAATAATTGAACCGGAAATTTTATGGTAAAATAATCGTAAATCACATTGAAATCTAATTAAATCAAATCCGATCAAGATTCACCAAAAAGGAATGATAACATGTCCATTCACAGATTGATGAATTCCTATAGGATGGTATCCATTAAGGAATCAGCTACATTAACAATGGCGGAAATAGCTTCCGAGTTATCTCAGAGCGGTGTTGATGTTATTTCCTTTTCAACAGGAGAACCGGATTTCCCCACTCCTCAGCACATTAAGGACGCTGCGAAGAAGGCTCTTGATGATGGATGGACATATTATACGCCGTCCAACGGAATAAAGAAACTTCGTATGGCTGTAGCGGAGAAGACCATTGCCGAAAACGATATACCTTGTTCTTACAGAAATGTTATCATAACTCCTGCTAAACATGCGATATTCTCATCTATCTTTTCAACGGTCCAAAAGGGTAGTGAAGTGATTGTTCCTGATCCCCTTTGGGTGTCTTATATTCCTCAGATAGAGCTTTCGGAGGCCAAACCGGTTTATGTGCCTTTAGATCCTGAAAACGATTTTAGAATGCTTCCAGACGATATCAATGAAAAAATTACTCCTTACACGAAGATGATCATCCTCAATTCTCCTTCAAATCCTACGGGAGGAGTTCTTAAACAGGAGGATATCAAGGGGATTGCAGATCTGGCCATAGACCATGATCTGATTGTGTTATCGGATGAAATTTACGAAAAGATCATCTATGATGCCAAACACCATTCAATAGCTTCACTTCCTGACATGTTCGAGAGAACCATAACCATAAACGGCTTCTCAAAGGCTTATTCAATGACGGGTTGGAGAATGGGCTGGCTTATTTCCCCCAAGCCTCTTATTAAGGAGATATCAAAGATACAGCAGCACACAATTAGCTGTGCTACCGCCTTTGCCCAGATGGGTGCCTTAGAAGCCCTGAGAGGCCCTCAGGAACCAATCAATGAGATGGTAGAAAAATTCCGTAATCGAAGGGATTATACGGTTGACCGGTTGAATCAGATGGAAGGAATCAGCTGTGTGAAACCAAAGGGGGCTTTCTATGCTTATTACTCCTTTGATCATGACATGTCCGCCCCTGATTTTGCCATGCACCTGTTGAAGAAAGGGCATGTGGCAATGACCCCAGGCACAGCTTTCGGTCCGTCGGGTGACAATTTCATACGGATGACCTATGCCAACTCCCTTGAGAACATAAAGGAAGGCCTGAACCGAATGGAAGAGGCCATTAAGGATCTGCCGATCAAATGGAGACGTTCCAAGAAAGAGAAATCAAATGGGATGGTGGGAGAAAGAAAGGCATTTACAAAGGAAGATCTGAAACATTTTCCAAAATTGAAAGATAAGAACAGGGGCGTAATTCCATTGCCCCTGGATAAATGAATTTAAGATAACTATGCAACAAAAAGATTGAGCATAATAATTTCACATCATTTTTTCTACATTTTGGTAAGGAAGGATTTTATTAGTTCGATATCTCCTCGAATATTGGCCACAAGACTTCTGACCTCTTTTATCTCCCTCTCCATTATTTTGTTTGTTTCATCGTGATTCTTGTTGAGTGTCTTCATAAGATCTTTCTGCTGCTGGTTGAGAAGTTCAATATTGTTCTTGTGATTTTTTTCCACCATTTTTATGAAGTTTCCCATCATTTCCCGATTTTTATTGAACTCCTGGCCTATGGATTGTACTGTGGTGTCGAGTATTCCCTTTGTTTCACCTTTGAATTTACCCAGCTCATTATTGAGATCTGTTTTTAGCTCTCTAGTGGCCACATGGAATTTTTGAAGAAGATCATCCAATTTACCATTCATGGACTTGTGGTTCTTGGTGTTAAGATTGTTGATGTTCTCATATCTCTTCTTTCCCTCACTGTTCAGAACCTGAACCGCCTTTGCAATCTCCGCCATTTTCGTCTTTATGATCTTTGCGATATCATTATCCATGTTATTGAGGAAATCCATGAGGTTTTCTTCCACTTTACCCATTTCATCCTTCATGCTGTCTATTTCAACCTCTAGGTTACCCCTCAATTGAGTCATTTCTCTGGAGGAAGCTTTGATAATACCTTTAGAAGCTTTCAATATATCTTCTGTGAATTCTTGGCTTAACTCCTCTAATTTGGGTTTTATCTCGTTGGTGTCAGTGAGCAGTTTGTTCTGTCTCATGGCCGATTGTTTGAACCTCTTTCCTATCTCTTGACCCAAACTGGAGTTTTGATTATTAATATAGGTGTTCATACTCTTCAAAGATTCGTTCATCTTCCGATCCGCAACGTTCATTTGTCTCTCCAGTGCCAGATAGGTATTCTTGATAATATCGTCTACTTTTTTGGCCAGGATTTCAGTTAGTTCCATGGTGGCAAAAACAGTCCAGTGATCGTTTTTTCTGAAGTCCTTCATGGGTGAGTCTTCCAAACCCTTCTGCTTTCGCCATTCTCTGTTGCTTATCCTTTTCAGAATTCCATTCAATTCCCTGGAAATGAGTCCTTTCTGATATGATTCCCATTTAGCCATGATAATTTCTCCTTTCAAATTATAAGAAGTCCTTGAGTACTACAATCGATGTATGGTCTTTCAATTTATCCTTTGTTATTATTATTATTATTTCAGGTCAAGAACATTCTTAGGCAATACACAGAAAATACACTTGTAATTATAAATACCTATTCCCCTTTTATTTTACCAGTGTTGGCAATATTGTCGGCCAGAAATTTTACATATGATTCATTAAAATCCATTTTCTTCAGGGAATGGATATTATGATGGATATTATTACAGTAATATAGATAAAGAGAAGTTAGTAATGAGTTAATATTGACTAACAGTATCTTGTTTACTCCCCTTAAAAGCTCCAATAGGTGATTAGAATGATAGTGTCAGAGGAAGGGACCGATATCAGATCGGTGGCCAGGGAATGCAGCAGTAAGTTGTTCGTTGCCAAGGGAATAATAACAAAATTACATTCCATGGGCAGAAATGTCTCCGACCTTCTTCACCTGTATTTTGAATCTCGAGAGCCCCTGATAAACCAAGATTATAAAAGGGCGTTGGGAATTGCCCAGAAGGTTCATGACAGGTCAATGGGGATGCTGGAATTGACACTTAAACCTGAAGATAACGCATCTTCTATTGAAGAATCTACCGTAGAGAAGGAATTGACAGGTGCGGAAGTCGGACTTGATTTCGAAATGGAGCTGGATGAAAAAGATGTGGATGTTTCGCAAATTGATATCCAAGATGATTTGGAAAAGGATGTGGAATTGGAATGTCCAGATTGCGGAAATTTTTATTTGCCTGATGATGGAGGATGTTCCATATGCTTTGAAGCAGATTCGGCCCCTGGAGATCCAGATCATTTGTTCATTGATGTTAAGGAGAATGATCCGGAGGAAATGAAGTCTCAAACAGTCGAATTTATTGAACTTAAAGGATCGAAGCCGAAGAATTTCAATACTGAAAAAGAAACTTCTGAGGTCAATGAATATTTGGCTTTTGAAATGATCGAGGAAAAAGACACCCAGGATATAGGAGAAGATGTGGATATTTTCCTAGGCGAAGAATCTTTTATCCTTATGGATGATCCGGAGGGCAGTCCGAACCGCTCTTTGGAAATGGAACTCATTCCTGAAGATCAGATTTCACCAGATAGAGTAAATATGGATGAGGTGAGGGATGAGATGGATTCCTTAGTAGCATCAGGTGATAGCTCAGGGGCATTGGCACTATTGAACAAATATATCAAAGATTATCCAAATGACGTTGTTTTACACAATGAAAAGGCATTATTCCTCAATATTTCTGGGAACTTCAAGGAAGCTATTATCGAGTATGACCGTTCTCTGGAAATAGATCCAAAATCGGTGGAGACTTGGATGGACAAGGGATATGCTCAGCATAGCTCAGGGGAGATAGTGGATGCATTCTACTGTTATGAGAAAGCGAGGGAATTGGATCCGGAGAACACGTCGGTCCTAACAAGCTTGGGGGCTCTTTATTTTGAAGGAGAGGAATATGATAAAGCAGATCAATTTTTCACATTGGCAACAGATTTGAATCCGGAAGATCCAGACCTATGGAACTATAGAGCTTTTATCAATGAGAGAAGGGGGCGTTTCATGGAAGCCCTGAAGATATATGATAATGTCCTTGAATTGGATCCATTTCACAGGGAAGCTCTCATTGGTAGAGATAACTGCCTCAGTACCATTGCTAAGTGACGAATTTTTTTTATAGGTGTTGATTTCCCATGTCTAGCAGATGGTACAGCAGGAAGAAGAAGGAATATTATTATAATAGGGCTAAAAAAAGTGGCTACAGGGCTAGGTCAGCCTATAAGTTGATACAGATAAATAAGAAATTTGACCTTATACATATTGGAGATAATGTTGTGGATCTCGGCGCTGCTCCAGGAGGGTGGAGTCAAATAGCTGTTCAGCTTGTGGGAGAAGAAGGAAAGGTGGTAGGGGTGGATCTCGATCCTATAAAAACTCTGGAAGGTGCGGAATTTATAAGAGGAGATATGAGGGAAGAAAGGATAGTAAAATTGGTTAAGGAAAAAATTCCTAAAATCGATGTGGGGATATCCGATATGTCCCCGAATATTACAGGAAATTATTCTGTTGACCAGGCACTGTCCTTTGAATTGGCTATGACAGCTTTATTGTTTTTCAAGGAAAATCTCAAGAAAGGCGGAAGTTGTGTGATGAAGATATTTGAAGGTGAGGATTTTCCCAGGTTTATTGAGACCGCCCGAGAATATTTCAGTTATGTGAAGCCGTTCAGACCGGGTGCCACAAGGAACAAGAGCTCGGAGATCTATATTGTCTGCAAGAATAGAAAATGAATTTGCAGGCAGCTATATGATCATTTGAATTCTTTTTTATTCATTATCAATAGAATTATTATTACCAATGATATTGGGATGAAATATAGTCCGAAGGTTGCTCCGGCAAAGGCAATTGAGTGATGTCTGCGTTTTTTAATCATTCTCAGCGAAATGAGCTGCATGAAACCTGAGAAAAGAAGCAGAACGGTCAGGAGTACCATACCATCATATATGTCCCCCATGGATTCGCCTCTGAAAAAAAACAATATCACCGAACCAACAGCGAAAAGAAGGAATGTGATAGACATCTGAAAGCATAGAAGTATCCGGGTCAACCCGAGAGAATCGTTTTTCTTTGGGGATTTAGGCTTAAGAATAGGTTCCATACTTCCTTCCCAGGAGAATTTTCCTTCCTTACTTTGTTCATCCATATATTTTTCTCCTTCACGGAGGCAATGGAGGTTCATCGTCTGGAGGTACAGCCATATATGTTTGGGGAGTTGGATCATCGAGTAAAGGAGTTTCATCCCCGGGGATTCCAACGGGAGCATCATCAGGCGGCATCTCACCAGGTGGTAGTGGTTCGCCTAGATCCAGCGCAGGAGCATCATTAGGTGGTATCATATCAGGCGGTAAGTCCTCAGGCGGAGCAGGGTCAGCCCCATCTTCACCGGTCGTATCCTCTTCGCCAACGCCCAAATCTATGGACTCTCCCTCAAACCCTGGAAGTACGGCCGTGGATTCCTGCATGATCTCCTCATATGTTTTGGTATCCGCCTCGGTAACTCTTTCAGTTCCGGCACCTGATGATGAGAAAGCCACTTCCATTATTCTTCTTTCTTCCTCCTCCTTCTTTCTATTTTCTTTCTCCTCGACCTTGTGGTAGTGTCTTCGGCTCAGCAAAAATATAGCCAGAATGACAGTAATTACAACTATTATACTGATTATTATGATCATCGTAAAGGGCATTTCTTCGGTTTTTTTATCATTATTGTCATCATCATCATCATCACCAGGTATATAAGGAGTAACAGTGATATTTATCCGGTCAACCTCCTGAATGCTTTCGTTCCCGTCATTGCACAATAGAACTATGTCGTATACACCTTCAGAATTGAAATTGTGCAGGAGTATTTTTGTGCCGTTTGTTCCGGTCATCCTGTTATCCCAGGATATGGTCTGGTTGTTTGACTGCTTGAAGATCATCCATCCGAACTCTATCTGGTCGCCGTCAACATCGAAAACGGTTCCGTCTATTACCATCTCTTTGAGTGTCTTATCCCTGACATAGAATGTATAGTTCATATTCTCGATTTCAGGTGAGTTTGGATTTTTATCCACAACTTCGGTCCATATTTCCCAGTGGGTGATCACAGGTTCATCGTTAACAGGTTTGATATTGAATGAAATAGTTTTATCTGAATGCTCTTCGCCGTCAAGCACTCTTACCTTGAAGGATTCTAGGCCGTTGAAATCGGTCTTAGGAACATAGGATATCCTTGCTACTGTAGCGTTTCTTTTCGTAATGTATATTCTGTCTGGATCCTGTCCTATAAGTTCGAAGGAAAGGAATTCACCCCCGTGCTTCAGATCATCATCATGTACATTGACATACACGAAGGTGGCCTCTTCCTCATTTAGTTGGAATTCGATGTCTTCAGACGGGAGGAAGGAATCATCGGAGTTGTTGAATCCAAGGAATACTGGCTTGTCGTTGGTATTGGAAATATCCACAGTGAAGTTCAGGTATTCGGAATATGTGTCCTTAATGAGTGACGCTTCATCATCATCCTCCAATAGAGCCCAAACTGAGTAATAGCCCACCAGATCATTATCCGGTGTAAAATTAAGTGTGTAGGTATAGGTATTGGTGTAGGGGTCAATTACTGTTTTTTCACCAATTTCTACACCAGGTATGGCCTCTGATAGATTGGTGGTTAAGGTTAAGGTATCTTCAGGGTCCCTTGTGTCCTTTGCGACAATGATGATCTCGCAGTTCTTATCCTCTTTGGCATTTATAAGTTTTTTATTTGAGACTATCTCGGGTTCATCATTTGTGCTGTTGATGGAAATGTTCACGTCCCAAGTAATGGAGCCCATAATATCAGATGCCCTGAAGGTTACTGCGTCAAAGGTTCCTGGTGGCATGTATATATTAGGTTTTGGTGTGATCCTGAATGTGAGGTTCACAATGAAGGTAACAGTCATATTTGGACTGTCGTATTCCAACCCCCAGCTGCCGTTCTCATCCATAATCCTCAACTGGACATCGTCACCCTCTGCATCATAGAATATCTCGTAGGGATCGAGATAAACTGGATTGGAATCTTCTTCCATATAGATTGTGGTTGGGGCCAACATGTTAATCTGGGGTGGGTAGTTCATGGGTAGAATTGTTATTATTGCCAATTCTACATTGTTCTGAAATATGTTCCCCCAGGGCCCGTAAGCAAAAATTTTTACAATATAGTTACGGTCCTCCGTACCTCTGGGAACTTTGAACTTGAATGAATAATTTCCATCATTGGCCACTAGATCCCCTTGGGTTCCATTGTCGGCAAGCTCCGTCCGCAGTGATAAATCCAGTTCTGTCATGTTTGAATAAACATATTCGACATCATAGTTACCATCGGTATCCAGAACTTCGGCTACAAGTGTACACATGGATTCGTTATCAGCCATAAGTCCCTGGTCCTGTCCAGGGTATATCACGTAGGGATTTTCCACTCTGGGGACGCAGTCGTTCTGATAGATGTCATGAACGGTGGCAGGCCACTCACCAGGCATTGCCGTATTATTTATGAATGGTTCGTTGCCCGTAACATCGTTCACCACTACTTCCTGTTCCCCTGGATTGGAGAAATTCAATTCGTACCACTGTAAATCCTCAGGGCGTTTTGATGCCCCGGTAAGTCCGCCAACCGTATAGGTAAGACCGTTCGTCTCATTGAAATTTGTAACACGTATAAATATATTGAATTTAGTGTTGGCATCTAGAGTGTAACCAAACCTCCCAGCTTTCAACCTGATCTCATATATTCTATGTTCATTCCTCTCACTGGCTCTGAAAGTGTAATTCTTGCCGTCTCCATTATCTATGGCGGCTAATACTGGGTTATCATACTTCAGGTCTTCATCTCTGTCTTCCGTTCCAGAGTCCTCCACCAACCAGCCTACCTTATCCTGCTGATAAGGTGGGGAATTAAATCCCGCGTAAGCTTCCATACCAAAATCCTTTACCTGATTGCGGGGGGTGTCAAAAGGTTTTATTTGACCGTCCCTATCGCCGTCTATGAGGATGGTGACGGAATCGGCGTTGTCCGGTATAACTGTCCGGTCTCCTTTGACCTCGATATAGAAATACATATATTCAGAATTGTATGCTACCGTGAGGTTGGTGGGTTGGAGGGCTCTGCTGATCTGCCCGTAGCCGTCAGATTTTTTTATGGAACAGGAGGACATCGCCTTGTTGACAGATGTCAATTCAGAATCGAAGGATATTCCCAAAGGGGCAAGAAACAAGAAAATTACTGCAATTATAAGAAGTGGGTTGAAGGTTCTTTTTGGTATGTCCATGTACATTGTGACACCTCGCGGCCTTAGTGATACAGCTCATAGGTTATTAACCTGCAATATATAATAAACATATACTCTGCATGAATAATATGGATAAATACGGATTATCCTCTGGTGGAGAGTAAAATCGAGCAAGAAATAAGAGTATTATTCTATTTTATGGTTTTTGTTCTTTTTTATGGTAATTATTTCAAGTTGGATTGTTATGGTACTGGGTAAAAAACCTGAAATTTATTCCTCATTTATATTGAAAGTGCTGCAGATCACAGGGGAACAGTCATTCAATTGATAGTTTTCTTACTACAATAATAACAAGTCAGGAATAATATTTAGAGATTTCTGATGGCAATAGAATTATATAAATGTAAATGAATATGATGTATTAGAGGGGGTATTCAGATGACAGATATGGGTAAGATAATCTGCTCCAAATGTAAACAGGAGAATCTTGAGAATACGTCTACCTGCTTCTATTGCGACCAAGATCTTTCCAAACAATGCGGAAATGCTCCAGTGAAAGAAGTAGGGGATGGGAAGAAATGGAGACCAGATTTTGTTGATATTCATCTACCTAGGGACGAGGGTTTGATCAGGATTTTGTTTAAAAACGAGATTTTGATACAGGGAAATAAGATACGCTTATTGTATAGAGGCAATGACGGAAAGTTCAGGGGTATCAAAGATATCACCAGTCCTCAGATGCGCGCATTAATATTGGAGTTGAAGAGAGTTATCAATGATATATGATATTTTTCACTAATGATGGTTATTTGTTAATATCAAAGATTCTATTCTAAGTAAGATTATCATTTGGATGATATAATTTTAGTTCTGGTGAAAAAATGGTAGATGTAGCAGATTTCGTCATTGAGGTTCTGTTATCAACAGTGGTTCAGATGCTTGTTTTGTTCGGACCTCTTCTAGTAGCAGGATTTTTAATAGCAGTGTTTGAGAAATATTCCAACAAGATGCTTATGACAGTATTCAGTTTCAAAGCGGTCATTTATTCAACTGGTTGGTTGGGTACACCCGTTCATGAGACTGGACACGCATTGTTCTGTCTGATTTTCGGACACAAAATACACGAGTTCAAACCTTTTGCTCCTTCCGAAAAAGAGGGAGGAGGTTATGTTCTAGGATATGTTAAGCACAGTTCAAAGGGGAATATCTGGAATAATATTGGTTACCTTTTCATAGGTACTGGCCCCATCATTCTGGGGTCTGCAGTAATAACACTTCTCATAGCGATTCCTGCAGGTGGTTTCTCATATTTCGGCCAGATGCTTGATCAGGCCCCGAATACAATAAATATCGATAGTTTTCTGGAAATGTTCAAAGGAGTTCTGGAAATAGTGTTCGATTCAGTTTTTTCCGAGGGATGGGGGACTTTTGCCACCTGGCAGTTTTGGGTGTTCTTCGTAGTTGCTGCGATGATAGCTCTTCATATGTCCCTATCGCCACCTGATCTTAAAAGTGCCTGGAAAGGTGCTTTGTTCTTTCTGCTGATCCTACTGATAGTGAATATTGTTTTTGTAGCATTTGGCTGGGACAGTTTTACACTGCATATAGCTAGCTATTTGATGTTTACCACGGGCATACTATTCATTGGCGTTGTATTATCCTTCATAACAATGCTATTGATCATGGCTTTTACAGGTATAATTAGCAAGTTAAAAGGTTAGTATCAGCCTGGTGGGATGATGTGCGGTTCTCATTTCAGGAACGGGATAAATATAAATAAACCCTAATTAATGGCACCTTCAATATGGAAACTTGGTATATTTACACTATAGTAGCATTTATATGCTACGGACTGCAGAACTTTCTTTACAATTACTCGGCCAAAAAAAGCTATCCTACAAGTCAGGTCCTTTTCTTCTTCATGCTTACAGTAACAATATCCGCCGTGGTGAGCATGATAGCCCTAGGAGGTTCTTCCGACCCGACTAGATCACTTATGATATATTCACTTTCCAATGCTGTCCTTTTCCTGGTTGTAACGACCTCCACTATTGAGGCCCTCAAGACCATACCTTCGAACCTTTTTTATCCCATATTTAGAGCCAGCATTGTGGCGGTTATTCTGTTCTCATTGACATATTATAATGAGAATATATCATTCTCTCAGATCCTTGGAATAATCCTGTCAATAATGGTCATACTGCTGATTTTCAAGGAAAAAAGTGATTATTATGCTGAGATCAATAAGAATTGTAAAAGAGCTTCCCCTTACATTGCTGCAGCCTTTATATCAGGGGCTTTGGTAACAATAGTGGTAAAACTTGGTGCTGATGAGGGGAATCCTTTATGGTTTATTACAATGTCATATGGGCTGAACATATTTCTTGTTCTGCTGTTCAGAGGCAGGATCGACGGCAAGATTAAACCTGGGAAACAAAGAAATGACCTCAAGGGATCAATGATATTGGGAATAGGCATTGGAATACTGAATTTTGCAGGTTTCTATACATTGATAAAGGCCTTTTCCACGGGCTCTCTAGCTATTGTAGCAACATTGGTGAGTCTCTCATTTGTAATTCCAATAATGCTCTCAATTCCGTTTTTCAAAGAAAGGGTTACGGTTATAAGGGTAGTCGTGATAGTGATGACAATAGGTGCGGCCCTGTTGTTGAGAATATAGCCATGGATTGTTTGTGTTAGCTAAAGAATTATTTTTCCAACTTCGACAACCTCAACGAAATCAGTGAACTCATATGGTTTGTTTGTAACGGTGTAATAATTTTTTTCCTGCCAAACCATGAGATAAGAGTTTTTCTTCTTGAATAAACCCTTTTTGGCTGCATATACTGTTGGCTTGTAGGTTTTTGCCAGAGCATCTATAAATCCCTGTCTATCCAATTTTTCTACATTGCCCTGCGCCTTTACAGACCTGATCTTATTCGACATAATTCACATTCCTCCGGAAGAATTGAAATGGATTATTTTAGATAATAATTATTGCATGAAAATATAATTATGCATGGGTTCAGATTTCCTTCATATTCCTAATGTATAATAGAATACGGGAGGTATTGGATTGGATAAAACTCAGGACAAGATAATAATATATTTCATTGGGACTGCAGGTTCCGGAAAGACGACCTTATGCGGTTCCTTTGCCGAAACCCTGGAAAAGGAAGGCGGCAGCGTTTACAGGGTGAACCTGGATCCGGGTGTGGATACTCTGCCCTACACTCCGGATTATGATATAAGAAACCACATTGATCTTTTTGATGTTATGGAGGAGTATGAACTGGGGCCGAACGGGGCCCAGATTGCCTGTGCGGACAACATCGCGTTTGAGGCCAAGAGAATAGCCAGCATAATTAATTCGTCAGAAGGTAATTATGTTATTATTGATACCCCTGGGCAGATAGAGCTGTTTGCATACAGGAACTCTTCCAGTGTCATTATTGAAGAATTGGGTTCTTCAAGGTCGTTTTTCGTCTTCCTAATGGATCCCTTTCTGGCCCACAGCCCCAGCGGTTTCATTACGCAGCATTTGCTCTATCTTTCCTGTCAATTCAAATTTCATATTCCATCCATGATTGTTCTTTCCAAAAGTGATATGATAGAGCTTTCAAAGATAGAAGAGATAATCGCTTGGTCCAGCGACCCAGATTCATTGTATGCATCATCCTTGGATGAAATCGTCACCGTTAGGAGTCAGTTCCATATTGAGGTACTTCGTTCCCTAATGGATTTGGACCTTTTTACAGGTCTTTTCCCTTGTTCATCAGAAACTGGGGAGGGTCTACTGGACATTTACAATTACATCCAACAGATATATTCAGGCGGAGAGGACATATCCGATTAAGGTTCAATTGGTTTTTTTATGGTATGTATCATAGTGCAAGGTGGAGCCTGGGCAATACCTGCAAAAATGCACAGGGATAGTATTGAGGGATGCCGTAGGGCCGCTCTGGCAGGCCGGAAAATATTGAAAAGCGGAGGGTCGGCTCTTGATGCTGTCGAAGAAGCGGTTCGATCAATGGAATCCGATCCTATATATGATGCAGGCAGGGGGACAGTTCTGAATATGCGTGGCGATATTGAGCTTGACGCGATGATAATGAACGGCAGGGATCTGACTTATGGGTCGGTGGCGGCCGTAAAGGATATTCTTCATCCTGTATCTTTAGCTAGAAAGGTTATGGAGGATACCCCTCATTGTATGGTAGCCGGAGAAGGAGCGAACCTTTTAGCTGAAAGATTTGGTATAGATAAATGCAGCCCAGAAGAGCTTCTGACCGAGTATGAGATGAATAAGAGAAAGAAAATCGAAGGGGGAGAACCCTTTGACCTGATGGGACAGTTTCGATATCCCGTACTTAGTGAACCCATGAGAATTGCCGCAGCTGGAACTGATATCGAAAGGGAGTCTGCCTCGATACCCGTGTCATGGATAAGGGTCAATAATAACAAAATGTTGAATATTTTAGAAGGATCAAAGTGTGATATGATATCACCAAAGGGCGATACGGTAGGAGCTTGCGCCTTGGATGCCGACGGTAATATTGCCACTGCCCTTTCAACAGGTGGGACGACCAACAAGTATCCGGGCAGGGTGGGAGATACTCCTATAGCTGGCTGCGGAGGGTATGCTGATAATCATTTTGGAGCGGTTTCATCAACGGGTATGGGGGAATGGATCATGCGCTATATGCTCTCGGCCCGTGCTTTCAATGAACTTGTAAATGGCAGTGGCCCAATGGAAGCTTCAGTTAGGGCGGTTAAAGGGTTCGAGGAACGCATCGGCGGTTTGGGAGGTATGATAATATTATCGAGGGATGGAAGAATGGGCCTAGCATATAATACGCCGTATATGCCCTATGCTTGGATTGAATGCAATGGTGATATTGTATTGGGAATATAGCATTCACCATCCATTTCTAACATCATTTTATATAAAATTTATCCGTAAATGCGGGAACTTTAATATACTATAAATCTATTAAAAACACATTCCTGGTGTTAAATATGTCCGATAACAATATAGTAACAGATCTTGATTTGACAAAACCCTTTTTTTTGGTTCAAGTGGAAAGGGCCCAGGGTTCGGATAAGTTCTTTTGGTCACCTAATATGTTCATTGATGACGAGGCGCCTTCAGGATATGAAATCCAGGAGAATACCTATATTACCAGAATCGAGGTCAGCAATAATTTTGATCCTCCCGTAAATCAATGTATCCTTACTTTCAATCGGGTGGCGGGAACTCCACTGGATATTATTCCAGGGGATAAATTAGAGGTTTTCCTTGGATATTACAAGAGGGACGCCCTTACAGAACCTGAGTATGCTAAGGTCTTCACAGGATTTGTTTCAGAAATAGATAGACAGCTTACTGTATGCAGCGTCATGGCACTGAGTAAAATGCATATTCTTCTGTCGGTAAGAAAACATGTTGTCTTCAACAAGGATACTGCTGATAATATTATCAATAAATTGGTGGAAGATGTGGAGGGCATTGAGGTAAATGAAGTGTCCGCCAGCGAGATCCAAAAGAGCAAATATATTTTTTCACAGGCACGGAGCCTTTATGAAATAATCAAAGATCTATGCATACAGTCCAAATTCGATCTATACACTGATGTGAATGATAAATTGGTTGCTAAGCTTTGGGAACCTGAGAAATCATCCCCTGGCGATCACGGACTTGAGAAGATATATCCTGACACAAAAGATGCATCCAATACTAAACAGTATATTCATAATTTTTATTTTGGTTTGAACATATTAGGTATGGATATTAGTTATGTCAAATCCGATGTTGGTTCCGTGGAAGTGGTTAGCTTTTCCAGTTATGGTGAGGATAACGAGAACCAGTACTCCATCGAAAGGACTAGTTTTGTCAAGGAATTGGAGATAAGTGCCGATGAATATCAGCCCATGAATAAGAAGATCATTCAGCTCCCCTACACCCCTGCGGAAAGTGCCGAGAAGATCCAGGATAATCTATTATTTTATTACAATCCAAAATTGAAAGGTTCCATAAAGGTAATTGGCTCGCCTCATGTAAGATTGAATGACGGTTTGAGGGTGGCCGGGAAGTTCTTTGGAAAACCGCCCTTCACCGGGGTCACCTCCTCAGGAAGCGAGTGGGATGCAAGAGAATCGGAGGACACCGAATCCTCTGATGAGGGCAAAGGCAAGACCTTTCAGATTGTGGGTGTGAACCATATTTTCAGCTTCAAACAGGGTTTTATTTCAGAGTTTGGCATAGTTGAGAGAGAACCGCCTGAAGGCAGTACTGGTGACGAGGTGGAGGAAGCTACTGGGACTGAGGGTGCTGAAGGGGAACCCGCCGAGGAGCAGCAGGAGGATTACGGACAGTCCGTAGTGGCCCCCGAGTATCCCGAGGTTGCCGACAAGGAGGCGAATGCTCTGATGGAGGCCCAGCAAGAGTTCGTCCAGCAGATGGAGGGACTGATGAACAACGCTACCGAAGTGAAGACCGAGCGATCCGAGGTGGCAAAGGAGTATACAGACCTCCACCCCCAGCAGGAGGGGGGTTTAATGGATGCCTTGGATGATTTCCACACATCAATGGGAGATCTGAAGAGCAAGACAAAGGGCCTTTCCGAGGCAAAAAAGGATCCTGACGATTGGTACAAGAAGACCGAGAAGGAGAAGCCCAAGGCCTGGAAGGATGAGGAATAGCTTAAGGATTGGAATGGAATTTGAAATCCATTGATTTGGATTGAATTTGGATAAATGTGTTAATTCGGAGAGATTATAATGCCAGATTGTGATTGTGTGGCTTGTCAAATGGGCATGAAGGCCCTTGAGCAGATAGATAAGGCCGATGTGGCTTCCCAAAAGGCCCTGGTTCAGGTAGAGGAGAAGACCAATGGGATAATAGACCAGGTCCAGGATGCCCTTTCCCAGTTCAACTCCAAGGCCCTCGATATGAAGAACGCGGTTCTTGATGCGGTGAACACCGCCATTGATACGGTGGAACAGCAGATCGGCGATATAGGTCCGGAGCTCAAGGAAAAGGGACAAGGGGCTGTGAACGAGGCTTTTGCACAGGTGGAAACCCTTCCTGACGAGTTCAATGCCAAATTGACCGAGATGAAGGACGAGGTTGTGGCCCAGATAGAGGAGCAGGTTCACAAGATAAGCGAAGCGGCCCAGGAAAAGATTGGCACCATAAGAGGTCAGGTCGAGGGGAAGAAGGATGAGGTAATGGGCACACTTGATGAGCAGATAGACAATGTCACGGCCAAGATGGGGGAGATCACGGACGGCATCAATTCCAAACTTGATGAGATAGTCAATCTTCTGAAGGAGAAGTTCGATTCGGTCTACAAGGGCAAACCGGGGTATGATGAAGCATCGGCAGAGCTGGACCATATACTCGAGGAGTTGAAGACAACACTCCAGAATACCATAAACCAGCTCTCCGAGGATATCCGAAATACCATTACAGAGATCAAGGATGAGATAATCACTGCAATAAATGATACATTCGATGATGTTTTCGATCTAATAGAGAGCATCCCAGGGAAGATAGAGACTGCCATATCGGATATAGTCAATCTTGTTGATACTGCCCTGCAGGAAACTCTGGACCAGGCGACGGAGTTGGTCAATGATATAATTGCCGACGCCAAGCAGAAGCTTAATGATGCCATAGCTCTCATAACCGATACGGTGGACAATCTGATTGATGAGGGGATCGCCCTTGTAAAGTCCCTCCGTGATGAGATCAGGGATGCCCTGAACAGCTTGATAGATCAGATCAGGGAGTTCACCCAGGATACTCTGGATCAGGTGAGGAACGGGGCTAACGGGATATTCGAAACGGTCAGTACTGAGCTTCATAAAGGCCTTATGATGGCTCGGGAAACAATAAATGAGATAGTCATCGACATGGGGGATCGGCTTAACCAGAAGATAGAACAGGTCAAGACCGATATGGTGAACGAGGCCAACAAGCAGGTCAGGCAGCTCAGGGTTATGGGCGAGGAGGCCTATGCTGATGCTGAGGAAGCTTTCATCGATAATGGCTATACTGAGGATACATCAGTTGTAGATAATATTAGGGATGCAGGAGAACAGGCCGTCCAGGAGATGCAGACCACAATGCAGGCCCAAGCTGAAAAACTGATATCGGATTTCAAGCTCCAGGTCACACTCTACATACCCAAGATAGTACAGCAGGGTGCGGCCTTGATAAGTTCGGCTTCCAGTGCTACAAGCGGAGTGATACAGCAGTGCATAACCATAGGAACTGATCTGTCGACAAGCATAACTGAAAAAATTGATGGATTCATATCCACTTTCGAGACCGCCAAGAACAATATTACTGAGATAATAACGGTGAAAGGACCTGAATATATCGAGCTTTGTAAGACCTCGGTAATGGAGGCAGTGGACACATTGAAGAACATGGGTGAGGAGTTCTATACCAATACTGTGGAGAAAACAAAGAAATTGGTTGAAGATACTAAGAACCGTTTCGTCACACTCTACGAAGATATCAAGTCCACAGTTGAGGATCTTATTGACGATCTTGTATCATCAGTAATGGACACCATTGAGACCATAAAGGACAGATTTGTGGAGCTCTACAACAGCATCAAGGATAATGTAGAGAATTTGGTAAGTGAGATAACCGATACGGTCTCTTCCATGGTGGACGATTTGAAGGCCCTTATAGATGAAGAGCTTGAAAAACTCAAAGAGGGAGTTGAGAATGCTGTCGATGCAGTTAAGGAATTGAAGGACAAGGTTGTGGGTCAGATTGAGGAGAAGATGAATGATGTCCTCGGTCAGGTGGACAGTAAATACCTTGAAGCCCTAGGTCTGGATGATGAGGTTGATGCATTGAAGGAAAAGGCAGGGGAATTGATGGATGAGATAAGTTCAACCATAGATGAGCAGGCCGATAATATCGGAAACAGCATTCAGGATCAGATAAGCGGTGCCCAGGATGCCTTGATGGGGGATGTTGAGTCCGCAGCAGATGATTTCCAGAGCAAGGCCGGTGAGACTCTGGACGGGGGCAATTTCGAGGAAGGCTTGAGCGGGGTGAACGAGGAATTCCAGACCACTTTAGAGGAAGTCAAGGAGAAAACCGGGGAACTGGAGGAAGTGGGTAAAAATGCCAAACAGGGTATGATCGAGGTCAACGATGCTGCCAATGAGGCTGCAGCTTCAGCTTCTGAAGCGGCCAAGGAGAGCGTGAATGAGGCAATGGCATCAGCCGGTGATGCAGGCGGTGCTATCAAGGAATCTGGAAGCGAGATGAACGAGAAGTTGAACGAGGCCACCGAGGCGGTCAAAGCTGCTGGAGAGGCGGGTAAGAAGGGAATGGAAGCCGCAAAGGATGCAGGTAAACCCAGTGGTGGCGCCCCGGCAGGCGAGGGCGGAGCGGAAGCCGCTGGCGGAGAAGGCGGAGGTGCTGAGGAGGGTGCCGGAGGCGAGGAAGCTGCAGGTGGAGAGGAGGCAGGTGAATCAGGCGGGGCGGAAGAAAGTGGCGGTGCGCCCGGAGAGAAAGGTGCTGGAACTGCTGAACAGACGGAAGGAGCCGGTGAAGATAAAGAAAAGGCTCCAGATGAAGAGAAGAAGGGACCTGCGAAGAAGGAAGATGAACCTGGGGAAGGTGAAGCTGTGACAGAAGAAAAATCTGATGAGTCGGGGGGGAAGGAAGAAGAGCAAGAGGAGGAAAGAGAGGGCGAAGGTGAACCTGCCAAGAAGAAGGATGAAGAAGCAGAGGATACTGGTAAAGAGGGCGAGGAGAAAGAGGATGGCAAGTCTGGGGAAGGTTTGGGTATGCCTGGTGAAGGTGATGAGGATGGTACCGAGACTGATGAAGGCGGTTTGGGATTGCCAGGTGAAGAGGCCGGAGAGAAAGAGGGTGACGGAGGCTTGGAAATTCCAGAAGGTGAGGGAAAGGAGGGCGATGGTGAAGGACTTGGTATTCCGGATGATACTGAGACTGGTGAAGAGGGAGGTATGGACCTTACCAAAGAGAAACCTGATGGAGGAGAGGAGACCGGCGGTCTCGGAGTTCCAGAAGAAGGGACTGGGACAGGCGAGGAGAAAGAAGGATTGGGATTGTCGGATGATAGTTCATCAGAGACCGTTAGCGGCGGAAGTATGACAGGTGAACAGGCAGAAACTGGTGGAGGTAAGACCGTTGCCGGAGGGGCAGTAGTGAAAGATGATGGAGGCCCAGGAGATTCAAAACCCACCCCCAAGAAAGGTGGGGGAAAAGGAAAAAAGGGTAAAGGTCTGAAAGGCAAGGTAAATAAAAAATAATTTTTACATATATCCCTTCCTTTCAGGAAAAATCCTGAACACCAGAATTAGCCAGTCTGAACTATGAAATTTTTTAAAGGATAAGTATGATAAAAGTAATATAGGTGTATAACAATGTTGAATTCATCGGTTTTTATTTTATCATCATCATAGTGACTGGCATGTTGGAAAAAGGAAAAAGGGAACTTCTGGATACCAGGGAGATAAATATTCTCTTTGACTTTCCGTTCTTGGATGAGTATGACATCGAAGTTAAGGAAATAGAGCCGGAGGATTCTAGGGAATCGAATCTGTCGACCCATGAAATAGATATCCATAAACTTCTGGGTAAGGTCGTTGAAAGATACAGCGAAAAGGAATCCCACATTCTTCCACAAAGTAAGGGATCTGAAATTGCAAATGATTCATATGATGCCTATGCCCATACGGTCGATTCAGGGAATATCAAAGAAGATGCTGATAATGTTCCAGCTACCAAAAAGGCCTCTAAACCGGGAAGAAAAAGATCAAAGAAAAAAGTAGGTTTCACAATTATAAGTGAAAATGATGATCTAAATACAGGTGAAAAGGAATCAGAAGGGCTGGATGAGTTCAATAATGACAAGAAATCCGGGGGAAAATCACCGGGAAACATAACAATGCCGCCGGACAGCAGTAAAGATGTGATTGAATTGCCAGTAAAGTCTTCCGGGCCTGATGAATCGTTGAAAGAGGATAAGGTGATTGAACTGCCACCCACAATTCATACTCCGCAGGATGTAGAAGAACCAGAGTATATAAAAATTGAAGACGGCATGCAATATCGGAAGGAAACCAAGGGCCAGATCTCCGAAGATTATTACAGCGATAATACGGAGGCTGATAAAGGTAATGGCGCGGTTTCCCAAAAAGTATATGATAATTCTCATGAAGTGGCAGAAGAGGGAGATGTATTGGCAGAAGAAGCTGATGAAAATGGAGAAGGCGTAAAGGAACAACAGGTTTTAGACACACAAAAAGATAGCAATATTGATGATATAGAGGACAATTCCGAAAAGAAGGATGAAGGCGATGAAGATGAATTAAAGGAAGTAATCGAATTGCCTGTTAGAGCGCAGAAAGATAGCGGTGAAGTAACATCTAAAGGTGTAATAGAGCTCCCGGTAAAAAGTGCTGGGAGATCAGTAGATGAGCCTCTAAAAAGTGTGATAGAACTGCCAGTGAAGAGCGCCGGGGAATTAGTAGATAAACCTGCAGAAGGTGTGATTGAACTGCCGGTAAAAGGAATGAAAAAATCAGATATTGAGCAGGATGGAGATGAAGGTATCATTGAGCTTCCAGTCAAATCAGGTGGAGATATTAGACGCGGTCAGCCTAGTGTTATTGAATTACCTGTGAAATCAAAAGGAGAGGTTGAAACCGGAATTAATGAAGTAATAAAATTGCCATCCTGGTCTGAAGTATATCCTAAAATGGACGGCTGCCCTGAAGGAACTGATCTTGAAAAAATACCTATCCATGATGAAGTGAAGAAACGCCAGGATGCCCTTGAGCAGATGATGGCTAGAAAAGGCCTATTGAGGAAGAAGAAAAAGGAAAAACCAAAACTAACAGATATAGAAAGGGTAAGATTGAATAGGCTACATGAGAAACAGCATAATGCAATTAAGCAGACATTGAGGCAGAGGAAAAGAAAGAAAAAATACACAACATTGACCTGGGAGGATCTCAAGGTACTGAGAACAAAGAACTTTGATTCCATCAAAAAGATCACACAAAAACCGGGAATACAGGAAGAACGAAAATCTGATCTGCCCATACTTAAAAAGATATCCCCAGATACCTCGATTGACGTTGCAGACAAAAAGAAAACCCATGAGGGGCGCCCTAATTCAGATGAAGGCATAACACAATTAAAAAGGATCATTGATTCGTCATCTCCAGCAAGATTCAAAGTCGAAAACGCTTCAGCCGCACCACAACCAAATCCCTCAGTTGTTCCAGGCGTCACTTTCAGTAAAATATACAGATGTACAAAGTGCAATGCTATTGTTAATCGAAGGGTCACTAACAGATGCTTTTCATGTGGTCAGGTGATATCTGATTGATATGACAAAATATTATTAACAAATTTTTCATTTAGGAATGTTTTTTTTTGTATTCAGTAATTTTTATTAATGGAAATTCTCTATCATCGACATGAACTCCTTTATGGCAGTCTTTTTTTTACCCTGAAGCTGAACAGCATAATTCTTGTTATCCTGAAGTCCCTTTCTCCACCTCTCTTTCACATCATCCTTCGCCTGACCCACCAAAGCCGCAAGGCCCAATTTATCATCTCTAATCTTTTCAAGAGCTTCAATGTCCCCCCATGAATCTGCCACAAAATGAATTGGATAGTAACCATAGTCCAGAGCCATTTCTATACCGTTTGCCTTAGTAAATCCTCGAGGCATGAAATCCACTGCCTCTGATGAGGTTGTAACGGTCAATTTATTGGCCCAATGGGGAAATATAGAAAGAAAATCCTCTTTAATGCTTTCTATTGTTTCCTTCAACTCGTATCTCGGGACCAGTGTTACCATGATCTCAGAGCCTGGAAAAAGTTCATAATGAAGGCTCATCTCTTTCCTCAACTGGTCAAGCATCTCTTTTTCCTCATGTGCTGCTCCGATAAGCTTTTCTCCATTGTTTAGCTGAACCAGCCCCATTTCGCAGTAGAAATGCCCCATCTGGATCCATCTTTCAAGCCTTTTATCAGTTTCCCGTAAAGCACCCTTTATCCTGTAGATCTCACATCCGGTAAGAAGGCCGCTTTTATGATCTTCAATAAAGGGAGCTAACAGATCAGCCATTCCTTCATACAGGTATCCTACCCCGTTCTCCCGCCAGGAATCGGGCCTAAGGAGCGTCCCATCCATATCGAATAGTACCAGCGGGCCTTTGTTCCCCTTATGTCTGTACATATGATAACCTGTGTTTTGTTAGTTATTTGTAAATAAAAATGGATATGATCCGAATTTCATGTAATATGCATCAATAAAAAGTTCTATGTCTCCCATCCGTCATCGTCATCCCAGTCATCGCTGCTTTCATCATCATCTTTCCACCAATCCTTATCTGGGCGTGATCGATGTATCCTTTCTCTCCCATGATCTCCGGCAACTTTCTGTCGTCCTTTCCGCTGTCTTCTAACCGCTGCTCCTCTCGTCATGCTTGGATGCCGGCCATCTATTCTTTTTCTCCTTCCGGCAATTGGGGAAACATCCTCCTTATCATCGTACCAATCATCATCGTCCGGCTCTGCCATCTTAGGTCCATCATCCCATCCGTCATCGTCATCCCAGAATTTTTTACTCCTCCTCTCATATCCGAATCTTTCGCTACTGTCCTCCTCTCTTCTGTATTTTGCCCTTCCTGATGATCCCTTAATTCTCACCCCTCTTCTCTTTCCCCTTGGGGGTACATCCTCTCTCCTTTGTTCATGCCATCTTTCCTTCTTCTTATCCTTTGGGGCCCTAGTAGTGCTTTCCTTTTCTGGCGGAGA
The DNA here is from genome assembly GCA_964430885.1 of uncultured archaeon. Lineage (GTDB taxonomy): Archaea > Thermoplasmatota > Penumbrarchaeia > JASLWR01 > JASLWR01 > CAYSHM01. Next base: position 76,024 of record CAYSHM010000001.1, read on the forward strand.
TTCACCGGCAGGAGTATCATCAGAGGTCTTATCCCCCTTCTTTTTTGTTTTTCCAAACTCATCCAGATCCCATTTACTCCGAAGAAATTGGATTATTATTATACAGACAATTATTAGAATGAATGCACCGATACCCAAAATAGCAATGGTTCCCCACAGTGAAATATTCGAACCCTTCTTTTGCCCCTTCTCATTAACCTGTAATGAAGGGTCAAGAGGAAATACATCCAATTGCAGTCCAGTGGTAGAATCAGCATCGGTCTTACCAGGGTTCCAATTATCTGGCCAATTATCGCCGTCGGAATCCAGACTTGCAGCGGGATCCTTCGGAAAAGAATCGATATGGGTTACATTGGAATCAGGATGCTCTTCTTCATATCCTGGGTTCCACTGGTCAGGATATCCATCGTCGTCCGCATCCAAACTTACAGCAGGGTCCAGGGGGAAACAGTCAGTATAATTGATTCCTCCTATTGAGTCCTCTTTTCCTTTTCCCAGATTCCATTCATCCGGGAATCCGTCCCCATCGGAATCCCTACTCACCGCAGGATCATCAGGATAATCATCCAGATATGGGATGCTGGTTGTAGAATCAGTTTGATCATATCCCTGGTTCCACTTATTGGGATATCCATCCCCATCGGAATCCATACTGGCCGAAGGGTCAGTCGGAAAATCATCGATGTAATCAATATCTGACATGTTATGGTCTTCCTCATAACCGGGATTCCATTCATTGGGAAACCCGTCCCCATCACTGTCCTTGCTGACGGCGGGATCGTTTGGATATTCATCTTGAATTTTCCCATCATTATCTGGATCAGCATTGTATATATCTATGATCTCATTTGCAGTCCCCATAGCCAACAGATTATCCCCTGGATGAAAAGAAATATCCCGAACAGTCAAGGAGTTATCACCTATCGATAAAATTGCCTCCCCTTCATGAAGGGACCAAAGGTAAACAGGCCCCCCTATACCGGCTGAAATTATAGTTTCCTCTTTTTTCACAAACTCTACATCATAAACCTTATCCAGATTTCCGCTGAAGACCTTATAGATTATTTCCATATTAAGGTCCCAGACTATTGTTTTTCCATCGTTCCCTCCAGATATGAGCCAGCGCCCTTCATCCGGCTGAGAGGGCCACAGAAGGCACTGTATGGTATCGGTATGCCCGTGATATGTGTTGAATATGTTTCCGGTTTCCACATCCCATATCAATATTGTGTTGAAAGCCGAAGAGGCGATGGTTTTACCATTTGAAGACCAATCCAGATCAGTGACAGCATCGTCATGTGAGGTGAAATTCATGATGGAACGCTCCATGGAGCTGGTATAGATGTAGATTGACCCATTGCTGGTCCCCATCCCTATCCTGCTCCCGTCCGGAGACCATTCCACGCATGTCGGATATTCGTTAACAAGGGATATGTTCTTCAGGATATCTCCGGTCCTTTCCTGCCATAATATTACCGAGTTGTCCATGCTCCCGGAGACTATCATTTTCCCGTCTGGAGACCAATCCAGATCTGTAATTCCCGATGAATGTTCAGTGAATTTGAGTGTATAATTACCGTTTTCGGTATTCCAAATTCTGATTATACCATCCAAGGAACCTGAGGCCATTTTATCCTCACTATCATACCAGTCCAGTGCGAAAACAGGGGCATTATGACCTATCAATGCTGTATCTGCCAGGGTTATGTTTAGTATATCTCCCTTTGTCGTCGATAAACATAGGGTGGAGGTGAACATTATCATCAATAGGGAGACCGCACAACTCCACGGAATATATTTTTTTTTAAGTTTATACATTTTATTCCCCGGTTAAACCGATTATCCCGATCAGTTCAAAGTGTATTGATGGATGGATACAGTTCAAGTACCATCCCTTGTATCTTAATGGGTTTGATCTTCCGGCTCTGGTTTATTGCTTCTTTCAGTTTGCGCTTACTGTCCGAATAGATGGTGAAAATGGGTTCGCCCTTTTCCACCTTTTCACCCTTTTTTCTGCAAAGCCAAATTCCTGCACCTTTATCCTTGGGTGCACCGGCAGCCCTGACTATCTTTACAATTCCTTTGTTATCTATTGCCTCAATGTAACCCTCTTCATCAGCCTTTTCCTCGTAGGTAAACTGACCCATGGGAACGGTATCAGATGTGATATTTTTGTCGCCGCCCTGCTCACTGATTATCTCTTTGAACTTGGCCAGGGCCAAACCGGATTCCAATAATTCCCTTGCCTTGGCCTTTCCCTCTCCTCTATGAGCAGCTCCGCCTGCTTCTATGATGGTCCCGGCAAGGGCAGTTGCTTTTTCCGTAAGGGAGCTTCGGACCTTTTTTCCTTCAAGGGCCATAAGTGCCTCTTTCACCTCGAGTGCCGGACCTATACCTGAGCCGATAGGCTGCCCCCCGAATGTAATGGCGCATTCCACCTTCATCCCTAACCGTCTTCCAATTTCGACGAAATCCGCGGCATATTTTCTGGCCATATCCTCTTCCTCTACTTTGGTTCCAGGGCCCATGGGAATGTCCAAAAGCAGGTATTCAGCACCGCCTGCCTTTTTCTTTGACATTATTGATGCTATTACCTGAGGATAGGGATCAATTGAAAGAGGATATTCAGCCTGAATGATCAGATCGTCAGCCGGAGCGATATTAACTGCTCCCCCCCATGCAATCACACCTCCCACCTTTTCACCGATTCTTTTGATATCCTCCAAGGAAAGGGTCACGTTAGCGATTGTCTCAAGAATATCAGCAGTCCCGCAGGCGCTGGATATGGCCCTGGAGCAAGTCTTTGGTATCAAAAGATCAGCGGCAGCTACCATGGGCACGATAAGCAGGGTGATCTTGTTTCCCGGCAGACCGCCGATGGAATGAAAATCCAGTACTGGTCCCCTGTCGAACTTCTGTATCTCTCCTGTATCTATCATGGCCTGTGTGAGCTTCTCCGTTTCATCTATGGACATTCCTCTAGTGTAGCAAGCTGTGACATAGGCAGATAGCTCAATATCGGATATGGAATGGTCTACAATATCATTTACAATAATTCTCAATTCCTTTTCATCTAGCTCCTTTCCTTCCAGTTTCTTCCGGATAAAATCAACCGATTCAGGTTTAGATGTGACCCTGAGCTGAACCTTCTCGCCCTCATCAAGTTCAAGTATCTTGTAAGTATTGTTGAAAAGTCCTATCTCTCCCTTTTCAATTAGAGTATCAGTAACGTTCACCTTGGCGGTAATTGTCTTCTTCCTGCTGACTATCTTCATACGGTCTTCTTTGTAAACACTGAAATCTCTTGCATCATCAATATGTATGATAAGTTCATATTTTCCAGTGCTGACATCAATCTTTTTAACACTAAATTCTCTCATAAATAACACCTCGTCATGTAAATAATTGAAATTGAAAAATGAATTTATGCGCTTCATTGAGGCTTATGGCGTCCCCACTTCTTCAATGCCTCTGCCAGCTCATTGGAGGAATCCGCCTTCTCTTCCAGGGTCATCCCGTCCTTCCATGCATCTATGGCAGCCATTGATGCCTTGGCTCCGGCCCTTGTACCATAGGGGTGTCCGTGAATACCTCCGCTTACCAGCAGGATAAAATCCGTTCCGTATATGTCCATCACATCAGGCACCAAGCCGGGGTGAAGTCCGCCGGATGAAACCGGGAATGCGGGTTTTATATTGCCCCAATCCTGGTCCAGAAGCATGTTCTTCTTCTCCTTTGTCTTCCTGTCCCTTAGAACACTAGCTATTGAAAGAACCTCATCCTTGGTACCGACGAGTTTTCCAACTGCCGTACCCGAGTGTAGCTGATTCAATCCCAATAGACGCATCTCCTTGGCAACGAACTGCATTGTCATACCGTGCTTTGGATTCCTATCGAAAGAAGCATGCATGGCCCTGTGGGCGTGTGTTGTCATGCCCAGGTCACCCAGGTGATCGCGCATGGTCATCAGCCCGGCAGAACCCACGATGACAACATCAAGCATGGCATATGAAAATCCGTATTCATGGAGCAGGTCTGCCCGTTTCTTCATTGTCTCCACGTCGGCAGTGATATTGATGAAAGCGCCCTTCTTGCCCCCCGTTTCCTTCTCTGCCTTGTCCCTCATCTTTGCCAGGAGCTGGACTCTTTTATCGAACTTGTTGAACTTGGTGGAAGTAAGATTCTCATCGTCCTTTACAAAATCAAAGCCGCCCATCCATGTCTCATATCCGATATCCGCATGCTCGGCAGCGCTGAATCCTATCTTTGGCTTTGGTACGGCCCCGGTCAGTGGTCGGTCGTGAACACCCCATCTCTTTTTGATCCCGTCAATGCCAAGTATTGGACCCTTGAAATGTTCTATGTAGCTTTTGGGAAGGGAGACGTCTATGAGGCGCAGGTTTTCCACGCCTTTCATACCGAAGATGTTGCCTGCGATACCGCTTTTAAGCTGGCACCAGTTTCCGTCCTCCCAGAGGTCCCTAGGGTAGGCAACCTTAAGGTAGTTTTCTTTGATCTCGAAGGCAGTAGCCTGCAGCCCTTTCATTCTAGGGGGTAGCTTTGCCAGGGTGGTCCATGTTCCTGTTGAACTCTCGGAAGCGATCCTGCCTGCAGATTCCTTTTTTGTCATGCCTTTGGGAGGTTCGAAGTAAAAAAGGACCGTAAGGTCGTCCTTTGCCGGAACATAGTTCGGGTCAACAAACTCATCATACCAATCTATCTTTGCCATAACAATACCAATTCGATTACGGTGTCGAAGCAATAAATACCTTTTTACAAAAAGTAAATCTATTTACAATACTATATCGGGTACTTGGAAAATTGCACTTTTTCAATAGCTGAATTGTACACTCGGAAAGTAATATTATATCATCTCAATTAGTATAGTTGAACTATATTCATATAGGATATTCCAATGAGAAAAAATTGAACTAATTACAGGAAATCCGTATTATGAAATATATGGGTATAATGGGAAACATTATAGAAATCGGCGGTATGAAAAAATGACTGACGGCAACCCCGGGGAAATAGGATTGGCCTCTTTTCTCTCTCAATATCGAAGTAAATTGAAGGAGCTGGGATCTCAATATTTAAGCTTGGAGAGAGTATCATTTTTTTCAGAACCGGATCCCAATTCACCGGGCACTTTAAAAACCTCGTGTCTGAAATTTGATGAAATTGAAAAAAATGTGGATACACTCATTGATCACGGGAGGACCTGGGAGAACCGCCTATCCAAATATCTAAAAGACAGTCTTGACCAAGGTCCCCGTTCACATCCCCTTTCCGCCGCTGTTCTGGATATTTCAATGATCACCGGCGCCGACATGACCAAGGTTTGCCAGCGTTATCTTAAAAAGAGGGCGGCCGAGTATCATATTGATTTTTTCCTATACCATTATCTGACAGTGTATCCCCTCCTGAAGCAGTTTTCCAGAAAGAGCCGGAGATTGTCCTACAAATACCAGCCTTTTCTTTTTAAATGCCTGGATAAATATGTTATCAACTATAGAAAGAAAAAAATTAAGGCAAGGAATGGAAAAAAAGGCGGCATGAATGATCTAATCTTCGATATCGGTGAAGAGAGGCTCAGGATACCCGCCCAGGGCCCTGACGAATTTATGTTCCTTGTAAGAAGGTTCATCTTCACTTTGGTTATGAATCGGGCGGTTGTTCTCTATTTCATAGAAGATGAAAAGCACAGGCAAAGTATCCTGAATTCTCTTTCTGAATTGGTAAGAATGATTTATATGAGAGGCGGTGAAGAATACAGGAAAATATTCCTCCTAACCACATTGCAGATAGCTGCCGGAGAGGATGAAGAGGCAATATCTCATTTTCAGGTAATTTTAAAGCAATTAGGAGAAAAAGGAAATCACTCAATATTCCTTAGCAAACTTGATGATCTGCCAGTACTGGAAGGTTTCTATTTTGGAAAATCCCTTCTATCCGCCGGAGAGTCCGCATTGGAATATAATGTTAAAGTTGCAAGAGTATTATGCAATCTTAGCCTGAAATTGAGCATCCAATGTTTCAACCGACGAGAAACGGCACTTTCCATGATGGTGCTTTCAAGAGTTTTCCTGGATTCAGATGATCTTGATCTTTCTCTATTGCTTTCAGATCTCTCAAGGGCTTTGGCTAGATCCATCAATGATCCGCTGCTGATCACCAGTTCGCATTTTACATCCGGCTGGGCCTATCTTGAAAATGAAAGATTCCGAGAATCTGCCAGGTTTTTCAAGAAGTCGAGGTCCGCCTCAGGTAAATTGGGCGACGAAAAGGGGTACACTGAAGCCTTGGTAGGTTTAGCCTTGATCTCCCTGAAGGTAGATAATAGAAGAAAGGCTAAAAAATTCCTGAAGGAGATTGTTTTTTCCATGCCGATAAAACAGTATCCAAATCTTTTTTCAAAATTGAAAGAGGAGGTCATGAAATATAATTGGCTCAAGAAAGATAAGGCCATGGCCCCAATGTTCCAGGGATCGAAGAAGGTGTACCTTAAGAGAACAGTTCTCATAAAAATAATATCCTATGCAAAGGATTCCTATCCCAATGAGTTCGGGGCTGTTCTCCATGGCAATGAGGTGATTGAGAACCTGGAAATTCTTTACAATACCCAGGCAAACAGGAATTCAGTCATGTTCTCTAAGTATGACGGTGCGGGTACAAGGATATCGGTTGACGGTTTTGTTCATTCTCACCCCAGCGGGGGCGCAGTCCCCTCTCAAGCAGACTTGCGTTCTTTCTCCCTGTTCATAACCAATCTGATAATAGGTTATCCCTTCAATGATAACTCCATCGCTGCATATGACCGAGTTGGTAATCGGCTTGAGCTGGAGATAGTCGAAGGCTGACCTATTGACGGTAAATTTCATGAAAAAATAATATAAATAATTGCAAATTTGTCTTTCAGCATTTTATTGACCCCCTAATGAGAAAGGTGCAGCAGCAGATGAAAATAAGAGCAGATCTCCATATTCATACCAAATATGCATCATCCACATCGCCGGATGCTTCCATTGAAAATATTGCCGCCACCGCGGTAAAAAAAGGGGTGGATCTAATATCCTCAGGGGATTGTCTTCATCCGGAAAATCTGAATTTATTGAGAACTATGCCTTTCGAAAATGGAATATTTCAATTGAACGGGATTCATCTGGTCCTTGGAGCTGAGATAGAGGATATCAACGGAGCTCATCATCTTCTTTTCTTCCCGAACATTGATGCAGTAATAGGGTTCAGGGGAATGATAGGGGATCATTCTTTGGACCTCGATACCGAAGGCAGGCCTAAAGTGGATCTGTTCCCTCGGGACATTGCAGTCATGGCCAAACAGTGTAGGGCCTCTATTGGTCCTGCTCATTATTTCACTCCATTCAAGGGTGCATTGGCCATTTACGGAGGGATGAGGGAAACATACCGGGAGATGGAGGATTATGTGGATTTCATAGAACTTGGCCTTTCGGCTGATACTGATATTGCATCCCCCATCCAGGATCTGGATAAAAGGACCTTTCTTTCCAACAGCGACTCTCACAGTCATCATCCTAGACGAATTGGCAGGGAATACAATCTGCTGGAAATGGGAGGAATTTCCTATGGTGCTCTAATGGATGTTCTCAGAAGCAGAAAGAAACTGAACCATCCTGGTCTGAAGGGATGGGTAGTTGCCAATTACGGTCTACCTCCCGAAGAAGGCAGATATAACCGGACTGCCTGTTCTTCCTGTTATGATCACTATAATATGGAGGAGGCTAGAAGAATAAGGCTGCGATGTCCATGCGGAGGGAATATCAAATGGGGCGTTGTGGATATTGCAAGGAAGAATTACGGCTCAGGATTAGGGGTGAAAAACGGAAATTCAAGACCTCCTTACAATAATATACTACCGATTCATGATATACTAAGCGAGATAACAGGGAAACCCTGGAACTCGAGGGCGGTGAGTGATATGTACAGTGATATTATCTCTATTGGGGGCAGTGAACTGGATATTATCACATCCGGAAAGATGCTGGGCAACTATGAGGATAGGGTGCGGGCCAATTACCCTATGGTAATAATTGCTGCAGAAAGGCTGAGATCAGGTCAGTTCAAAGCAATTCCCGGAGGAGGCGGCCGATACGGAGAGATTCGGCTTTTAGATGATATCGTAAAACGTTCGGAGGCCGACACATCTTCACCAGCGCCATCGCCCTCCGAGACACCCTGCCAGAGCGTGGGTCGACGGGGTCAAAAGGGGTTGTTCGATTTTTAGATTTTTAAAGGAGAATTTCATCAAATATTTTTCATTCACATGATTCCAAACAATCAATCTTCATGAGAAGTATTATTATTGGCTCTGAATTATAGCAGAGGTCTGATAAAAGTATGCATTTATATATTTAGTGACGCATGACAGAAAATGATTTAGGGTGTTTTAATGGGCATCAATTTAAAAGCGCTGGTGATTTCAGAGAATATCAAATTGGATGACCTGTCAGGAAAGGTCCTTGCACTGGATGCCTATAATATTATCTATCAGTTTCTGTCATCCATAAGAACCTACGATGGAGAACCACTTAAAGATGAGAATGGGAATGTAGTATCTCATATTTTAGGCCTCCTCACCCGGACATCGAATCTAATTGAGTCAGGTATCAAACCGGTCTTTGTCTTTGACGGTGAACCTCACCCCCTGAAGGAGAGCACCATTACCTACAGGAAGATGAGAAAACTTGAGGCTATGGAAGAATGGAAGAAGGCTCTTGAGGAGGGGGATATGAAAAGGGCCAGGAGCAAGGCCCAGCAGACATCGCATTTCACAATAGAGATGGTGAGAGAGTGCAAGCATGTTCTGGACCTGATGGGCATTCCCCATGTCCAGGCACCTTCGGACGGTGAAGGACAGGCAAGTTACATGGCCGGGAAGGGTAACGTTCATGGTACAGCTTCCCAGGATTTTGACTGTCTGCTTTACGGCTGTCCTTTAATGATCAGGAACATATCCATATCCGGCAGAAGGAAACTCCCTGGAAGGAACAAGTATGTATCTGTCAGCGTCCAGCAGATTGCTCTTAACAGTTCCCTTTCAGCACTGGAGATAAGCAGGGAACAGCTTATTGATATGGCAATACTCATGGGTACCGATTTCAATGAAGGTATTAAGGGAGTCGGCCCAAAGACCGCCCTGAAGCTTCTTAAAAACCACGGGACTCTTGAAGAAGTTATTGAAGAGAAGGGATATGAGCTCCCCCATTATGGGGCGATCAGAGAAATATTCCTCGATCCTGATGTTACTGATGACTATGATCTGAAATGGTCAAGTCCCCGAATTGATGATCTAAAGGAACTATATATAGGGGGTCACCAGTTCAAGGAGGAGACCATAGCCAAGCATCTTGAAAAGCTGGAATTTGGTTTGAAGAAGAACCAGCAGACCTCATTATTCTCCTTCTGAAAATAGCCGGATAATTATTGTATTATTGTTTTTTTTATTACCGTTTTCTTATGTGCAGGCTGCTTTCGGGATTCATCATCCTTATCAAAAATATGCCTTTTGCCTTTCTTAACCAGATGGGAAATGATATTTTGCCTCATTTTTTCCCACTTCTCCTTCCCGGGACCATTATTATTATTTTCCACCACTCTGAATCCTTTGATGTTCAGTTTTTCAACCAGACCGAACAGGGTCTTCAATCCGCCAGCACGAGGCTTTTCATCCAAAACAATTGTCAGCATATACTGGCTATATAGGTAATGCGTTTTCATTTCCTTTAGATCCTCGATTTCAGCGAAGAAGCGAGTGTTCAATTCCTCAATCTCTTTAACTTTGATACTGCCTGAAATATAATTATTCTTCAAGGTTCTTGAAATGGGGAGATGTATATCCTTGATCTCAAAATGACGGGCCAACCTTCTCCAATCCATTGTTTTCAATCCTTGCAGCTGTTTAATATCTATCTTCAATTTCGACGGGATATGTTTTTTGATCCAGAAATCTGATATGTCTTTGATATTATCTATGACTTTTTCAACTTCATTCTCAGCCAGACTTCTAATATCCGCCGTCATTCCCCATATCGATTCTCCTGATATGCCTCGGTTTCGAAGTTTATTCTTCAATTCGAGGGAGGAAACCGGTGCGGCCTTTGGTTCAATATAAATGCAGATATTCCGTTTTTCATTTGGAATGCCCGGTCCGAATTTCCTCACAAGATGTTCCATCAGTTTCATAATGAAGATGCCCCAAGCCCTGTTTTAGCTCATTTTCGTTTCAAAAGGATGATCCTATCCATGAATTGTTGGTATTCAGTAATAAATTGTTCGGGAAATGATTTAAATTTACACTATGTTATGGTCTCTAGTGAAGGATATGGAAAAAGAAGGCTCTTTGGTGAATTCAGCCCTAAAGGGGCTGGGTTTCGCATTGGAAAATTGGATTGATCCATTTTTCGACAATCTTAGTCTGAAGGATGATGACAGCATAAATATTGCGCTTCAGCTCCCAGCGGGCCTCATAAGGTATCACCGGGAGTTTATTGACCTTATTGAGAGCTCCCTTGGTTCAGCGGTATCCCTCTATCTGAAACCTACCTACGGTTCCTGCGATATTCCATATTTTCAGCTGATGGGTTTGGGTTATACCCATTTGATACATGTGGGTCATTCACCTATTAGAAGTCTGGGATCTCCAATTCCAACTCTATTTGTACCAGTTCATATCCAATATGATGATCAAGTTCTTCAAAAGGGACTGGATGATGCAGTGGATGCATATTCTCTGAAGGGAAAAAAGGTGTGTTTGGTTACAACGATTCAGTATTCAGATGGCATTGGGTCAGCCTATGAATATCTGAAAAAGCAGGGCATGGAGGTGCTGTTGCTGAAAGAGAGCCTACGGGCAGATGGCAAAGGCCAGATACTCGGCTGCAATTTTCAGAACTCCGCAGGTGCAGGCGTAAAGGATGTCATCTACATTGGTACAGGATTATTTCACCCTCGAGGAGTGGCTATCAACGGAGGTCACCGTGTGATCAAGGTGAATCCTCATACGGGAAAGCACACAGAGGTAGATGGCAGGGATTTTCTTAAAAAAAGGGCAGCTTTGGCCCTTTCCCTTTCTGAAAAGAAAAACTTTATGATAGTCTGCACAAGCAAATCCGGACAGTGCAGGATAGATGTGGCCGAAGAACTGGTTGAACTTGGAAAGAAAAGGGGATATGCAGTCTCAATGGCTCTGGCGGATGAGATAAGACCTGAACTTTTCACCGGTTTGGGACTTGAATGTATAGTATCAACCGCCTGCCCCAGGATAGCTTATGATGATATGTCATCCTATCCAGTTCCAGTGATCACACCCCAGGAGTTCAGGCTGGCAGTTGGGGATCTGGCTCTTGAGGATTTTACAATTGATGAATTAATATGATGGAGATATGAGGTCATCCATGAAGAGGGACGCAGTTCAAAGGATCATGGGGGTATCGGGAGAGTTCATATTGAAGTACCGATACTTCTTTTTCATACTACTTCTAGTGATAACTGCAGTATTCTCACTGTTCCTCTCGGATCTGGAATTGAAGAGCGACATGCAGACCTGGCACGATAAGGATGATCCGACCTATGTCAAGTACAGGGAGATGAAGGATAATTTTGAGATATCACCATTCATTTCAGTTGCATATTCAACAGATGACCCATTTTCTTCGGATGAACTAGAGTATCTGGATCATCTATCAGCTAGGATCTCAAGTGAGGTTCAGGATGTCGTAAAAGTTACCACTCTGTCCAACTATACAAAAACAGTAATCATTCCCGGATCGAATGTGACTGGATCAATACCATTGATTCAGCAGAACATGAATCAAAGCCAAATGAGCGAACTTGAAATTTACATTTCTTCTGATCCATTTGTAGAAGGCGTTTTGATCAGCAGGGATAGAGAGAGCTTGGGTTTATCCATTCAGATGATTGCCCGGGATGATCCAGGTAAAAGCCAGGCCCCTGATGAGGAATTGATTTCCCAGATAAGAAAGGTTCTTGATGACGAATCAGAATCAACAGGAAAAAAATTCCATGTGGGCGGAACACTGGTAACCCACAGCGATGTTAACAGTATGATGATGAAGGATATAACCACCTTTCTGCCCCTGGCAGTCATTGTCAATACTCTTATCCTGGTCATACTGTTCAGAAGGTTCTTCAGGGTGGTGCTCCCTCTCATCACCGTTCTTTTTGCTCTAGTATGGACAATGGGACTGAAGGGTGCATTCAACTCGCCCATTTCTCCTGTTTCCACCACTCTTTTCGCACTGGTTGTTGTTATAGGAATAGCCGATTCCATACATTTTATTTCGCATTACCGTATTGAGTTGACCAGGACACCCGATAGAAAGAGTGCTCTTAAGGCTACCTATTCCAAGGCAGGCGTAGGGTGTCTTTTCACCTCGCTGACCACCAGTGCGGGTTTCGGGTCCCTGCTGTTCAGCCCTCTGTTGATTCTGAGAAATCTAGGAATGTATTCGGCTTTCGGAATAATGAGTGCTTTCATATGCACAATGGTGCTTGTCCCCACGGGCCTTCTTCTGGAAGGCGCGATAGAGGACCGTCTGTCCAAGAACAGAAAGGCCAGTAAGGGAAAGGGAAGTGAAAGACCGAATAAAAAACTGCTGCGGGACAGAGCTCTGCCCCGACTTGGAAGGTTCAACCTGGCCCATCCCAAGAAGATACTTGTTTTTTTTGTGATTTTTATATTGATACTGTCAATAGGTATCCCACTTATCAAGGTTGAAGGTTCCCTCATGGAATATCTCAAGGAGGATACCAGGATAGTTAAGGATGCTGAATATCTTGACGAGAACATGAATGGCATATCTGATGTCGAGGTAATGCTCTATGGTGAAGAGGGCGATTTTGAGAAGGCGGATACCCTAAATCGTATAGCGGCCTTTCAATGGAAGATAGAGAAGCAGGAATCGGTGGTGCAGTCCTATTCCATGGTTGATATCCTGTCCCTTATCATCGGCAGTTTCTATATTGAGACCCAAAAATCCGGTAGCATAATGCCTCTTGAAGGCAATATGTCATATCAAAACAGCTCACAAGAATATAATTCCAGTAATCGGGGAATGCCCTCGATCCCTGCAGATATTGATATTTCACCGCTGCTGGAAAGGATTACTTCCAATTCCTCCGTCGGAGGTAAGAACAGTTCGGTCTTGTCCCCATATTTAACATCTGACGGTTCTAAGGTCCTTATATCCTTCAGGATCAGGTCGATAAGCGGTGAGAAGAGAACAGAACTTTTATCAGATATTGATGACTACTGCGCAGATAATTTTGAGGATTTTCAGGTCAGAGTAACCGGTTTCGAGCAGATAATTCACCAGACCACACTGGATATTGTAACAACCCAGGTTAGGAGCCTTATAATCTCCTTTGCAATTATTCTGCTGTTCATGGTGCTTCTTTTCGGTATTAAGGGCGGATTGATCAGTTTGGTTCCGAATATACTGCCGATAGTGCTTCTTTTCGGATTCATGGGATATGCAGGTTTTCCTCTCAATATAGCCACCGCTACAATAGCCGCCATAGCTATAGGTCTAGTGGTGGATGATACTGTTCATTTCTTCTTCCATTTCAAGGTATGTCTGAACAAATATGGAAACCGGGTCAAAGCAATGAAGGAGGCCTTGCGGGAGGTTGGAGAGGCACTGTGCTTTACCACAGTAACACTGTCATTGGGTTTCATGATATTCATATTCTCAAGAACAAGCGTATTGGTGGATTATGCCATACTTTCCACTCTTGCTATTGTATCGGCTTTATTCTCGGACCTGCTTATAGGCTCGGTTGTACTCTTGAAGATAAAAGTATTCGGGAAATAATATTGAATAAATTCCGACTGGACAATAATCATCAGTCCTTTTTCTTTTTCCTAAGCAGAAATAGATATATGATGGCAGTTAAGAAGAATATTCCCAGAATAACAAGGCACCCCTCCTTTCCCATCTCATTCTCCTCTTCCTTAACATCATCTGATAATGACGAAGGTGTAATTGTCAGATCAGTTTCATTTTTCCTCATGAAATAATGTCCCTGGAAATCCTCATGCACTATCGAGATATTGTATCCTTCAGTATCAGCAATTCTACCATTTTCGGCGCTTTTCCACAATAGGGTGATATTGGATACCTGGCCGTTATCATTGGAAATATATCTATGCTCAAGTATGTTTTGGCCGTTGAGCCTAAGCTGTGCTCTGCTTACTGGAAGGCCTTTATCGTCAGCCACCCGTATGTTGTGAATATTGTACAATGTAAAGTTTAAAGCACCGGTATTTTTTTCGGTTGAAATAAATCTCTGGATACCAAATATCTCATAATCCATTTTGTTCATATGAAATTGACATTTTTTCATCTCTCCTTTTGTATCCCTTATTGATAATCCTTTCTTACAGGAATCAAGGCTGATGTTCAGGAGAACCAGGTTTTCCAGGGAAGTGGCCGCCACTCCGATACCGGTATTGTAAAAGATAGTATCCTGTATTTGCGCTTCCATCAATTGAGGTTTCTCAATGATAGTTTCCAATTTATCAATGCGGTCTATCTTGAATTTATAATATGAGCCTATCTGCCAGATCTCTGAATGCATCATCAGACTTTGGAGATTGTCCAGGTATTGGGTGTTATTAATATTTACTTCTGACCTTACGAGCCTGCAGCCCATGTCGCAGAAGATAAATCTGCAGCATTTCAATCGGATTCTGCTCTCGTAGGATAGAATCCCTAGACCAGTGTTGTTGAATTCGCAGTGATTGAAGATTGCTTGGGAATATATCGCTTCAGCCCCCAGTCCGAGATCTCTGAAAATGGTCTGGTTGAATACTGCATTTCTGCAATTTATCAATTCAATCATTCCTGATAGGCGTTCTTCGGTGTTTTCAAATATTACCGTATTTTTCATTGACACGTTCCCGTCAGCGTTCCCTCCGCACTTCAGCGCTCCCTCTATCCTCAAGGCAACATCCCGTCCGATAATGACTTTGGTTCCAGGTTCTATCCTCAATGTTTGATTGGATAATATTGTGGTATTCGAATCCAGATGGATGGTCCCGTTCCAGATCAATAGCTCATTATTTCCTTCAATGTTACGTCGGCCTGCCGTTTGAAATTCGCATTCCTTATTAATAGCGCAGCTTCGAAATCCAATGCATAACAGCAGCAGCGTTCCTAATAAAACAAAGTAGGGCCGATATCTCATTCCTCCACCGTCCCGTTTGAATCAGGATAGATGTCCTTGAATTCCACAAAAGCGAAATATACGTCGGAATTGTATTCGGATGGGGATCCATTCCTAACGTCACACCAGCATGCATAGGCACCGATCTCATTGGTATCCACCTGGATATAGTCACCTATGAATGCAGTATGTTCACTGGAGGTCAGCTGGCCCAGGAAGGAACCTGCTGAATTCTCTCCGTCAAACATCTCATTTGTTATGTTGAAATTTATAGGAAAGGTCAAACCTCCGTCCACTGACATGGCGAAATACACATGCAGCAGTATTCCCTCCGGATCGCCCCTCATATCATAGAATATCAGGCATACGTCTCCCTTGGGATTCACTGATACCGAGGGGAAGAACTGGTGAACGCCGTTTTCCAGAGTATCATTGTTGACTCTAACAGGGTCGGACCAGGTGCTACCCGAATCCCTGCTGTAGCAAAGAAGTATATCTCCGTCCCCATTCCTGCTGTCCGGCCAGGTCACGTAAAGTGATCCCGACATATTGGTGTCAGACCTATCAACTGCCAATGAAGGCATGGTAGGAGTTCGGTAGGTATGAGGGTCAAGATTGTAAGGAAGTGGCACAACCGTGGATATATCCATGGGTGTGGAGAAGCTCAAACCCTTATCGGTACTCTTCGAATAACGAATATGATTGGTATTGTATTCTATCCAAACAACATGAACATTTCCTTGGTCGTCAACCACTGGATAGGATCCTTGTGTCTGGGTTTCTCCTTCAGTGATTTCAGAAATGAGAACATAGTCATTCCAGGTGTTTCCTCCATCAGTCGATCGTGCACAGACTATTTCAGATGCGTATAAAAAATTGAACACGGTCCAAGTCACATACAGAGTTCCGTCATTGGGGTCAACTGTGAGCCATTCCTTGTCATGAAAGTTAACGGAAGTGATGGCCGTAGCCAGTGTTCTTACCTGATCCCATGTCTCCCCTCCGTCCC
Organism: uncultured archaeon; assembly: GCA_964430885.1. Lineage (GTDB taxonomy): Archaea > Thermoplasmatota > Penumbrarchaeia > JASLWR01 > JASLWR01 > CAYSHM01. The sequence goes on from CAYSHM010000001.1 coordinate 92,258, forward strand.
TAGATCGGGCTACCCAGATACAGGACATCTTCTGGAAGGGCCTGAAAGGACTGAGCTGTTTTCGTCTGGCAGCCAAACCTGCCATATAACAGGTTCCGTCAGGTCCAAATACCACGACAGGGTCACCTGCTATACCATATCCTGTTAGAGCGGATGCGGGACCTCCTCTGTAGCCTGGGATCAGGGTCTGCCCCCATGTTCCCCCGCCGTCCCTAGACCAGTATGCACCGCACCAAGAGTCGCCGGTTGGAGTAGTATAATCATTGGCACCCGATACCACATTAAGGGGGTCATTTGGGTTTACTGCAATAGTGGTCTCGCATGTGTTCTGTTTGGAGAAGGTTACCTGCTGGTTCTCGCCTGAGAACTCAAGATATTCATCTATTATGGATCCCTCCTCTTCTAGGTCCTTATCACCTTTCTTCTCCTCATTACCTTGAAAGAACAGTAGGGCGCTGGACAGCAGGATAATTATAATTAAAATACCAATCAATGATCTAATCTTGTTCCATTCCATATGGATCAAACCTCATATTTGTTCATGTAATGCTAATAGGGGTATGGATAATCAATAGGGCAATTAGATATATAACAATATACCGAAAATTCAACCGCTTTTTTTCAGGGAAATGGTTCCAGTCCTATAATGAATTAATTACCGCTAGGAGGTATCGATACCTTTGGGGAAGAATATTCCTATTATGAATAGTAAAGCAAATATAATGAAACCCCCGAAATATATTATATTGTTCCAGGAGAATGGGCCGAATTCATTTTTTAGGATATTGAAAACAACCAGGAAGAAGAGAAAGATCATCACTCCGGCCAGCATTTTCAAGGTTTGCCTCCTCGTCAAGGGCCAAAACACGTGCGGTATTGGAAACTTCAAACCTATGGCTGCCAAAACAGCTAGGGCTATCAGCCAAATTAGAATTATCCATCCCAATGCATCTATTTTATCACACTCCTGGAGGAAATATCATTTCAATATTAAATTTTAATTTCCATCACTCCTCTATCCATCCTTCAGAACTCTCATCCTCTCCATCCTCATCGTACTCTCTTCCATCCACTGTTTCTTTTTCCTCCTCTTCTTCTTTGATCCACCCGTCTTCATCTGTGATGGTTTGTTTTTTTCCTTTATCCTTTTTTGTCTGGGTCTTCTTTATCTTCCTCTCAAAATTGATCTGGAGTTCCTCGTATTCCTTTATAATATCCGATGATAGTGAAGGTTTCAAGGTTCTGCTCATCTTGACGAAATCCTTCATGTTTATAACAGTATTCCTCCCGGTCTTGATGGCTCTTTTAAGGTTTACCACTGCACATTCCTTGCACAGGTTGGCAACATCAGCTCCAGAATATCCTTTTGTTAACTTTGCTATCTTTTTAAGATCAATATTTCTGGATACGGGTTTACCCTTAAGGTGGATTTTCAGTATATCCATCCGGGATTTGGCCTTGGGGGGAGGAATATAGACCACTTTATCGAACCTGCCGGGCCTTAACAGGGCCGGATCTATTAGCTCGGGTCTATTGGTGGCTGCTATGATTATTATCTCCTCGAACTTGTCCATACCGTCCATTTCGGAGAGCATTATGCTGAGAAGCCGCGGCGTCACATCATCCGCGCTGTAGAAATCCCTTCTTTTGGCTATGGCATCGATCTCATCAAGGAAAAGAACGCAGGGTTTTCTCTCCCTTGCGCTCTCGAAAAGAGCGGCAATCAGATTCTCTGATTCACCGTACCACTTGGACATTATATCCGAACATTTCACTCCTATCATATCCACTTCCAGCTCGGTGGCAATCACTCTCATTAAGAGTGTCTTACCGCATCCTGGTGGCCCGAACAGTATAAGGCCTTTTGGCGGCTCCACTCCGAATTTTTTGGACATTTCAGGCTTCAAAAGGGGACCGACGATGGAATCCCTGATCTCCTCCTTTACGTCCTTCAGACCGCCCACCTTCTTGAAACTTGTTTTTCGGAGGTTCATTGATTCTCCGATCCTAGTACCGATTATGGTCTTCTTGGTATCCTGGTAAAGCTCCGCGAATGCATTTCTGATCACGGTTCCGGACAGCACAGCAGTCATTACTGCAGGAAACATCAATAGGTAGATAACAATGTTCTTGGTCCTGAAAATCACATCAGAATCAAAATCGGACACAAGCATCCCTATAATGGATACGGACAATAAAATGAAATAGGCTATTATCCCAAGGAACCAGGGGTTGATCTTCTCCTTTTTCCCACTTATATGCTTCTTGAAAAGATATATTCCAATTATAAGAATTATCCAGAACAGAAGCTGGATTAGGGGAACCATGGAGTCCATGTAGTTCTTGATGAAGCTGCCAAGTATGGAGAGGTCTAGATTGCGGATCCCGGAAATAGAATCAAGAAATTTCCTAGGGGTAAAGATCCCATAATCCGCGGACCTTGAAAAAGTGATTATGCTCTCCTTTTGGCTTGCAAAATCGGTAACTAGGAAAGAGAGGTTGTTCAGGTTTCCCGTGGCAACTAATATTGTCATGAATATCCCTGATACCAGTGTAGAGGTCACACTGAGGAAGAGCGAGAACATGAATATGGCCGCAATGGGTACGAGGAATGACAGCCCGAAGCTAGACAGGAAGACCATCATAAAGGTAAGATATCCGAACTTCCAGTTGAACAGGGAACAAATACAGACGATCAGAGAGAATACCAGGAAGATCAGTCCGAACTGAGGAGTCTGGAAACCTGCGGCGCCAATGGATATGAAGCTCACCATAATAAGACCGATAAAGGGGAACTTGTAGCCTACGCTGCCGAGGATAAGTGTGAAAAGCAGTATCATCCACCAAGGATAGAATGGGCACCAGGAAGAAGCGAGGAATCCTAAAAGGGCAAAGGCAGCCCCAGTACCCAGGTTCTTCTTCAATTCGGGTTCCTCTTCGATAACAGCCAACAATTTACTGAATATACCTGGATCGGATGATCCTTTCCCCCCCTTTTTGCCCTTTTTCCCAGTCCCATCCTCTTCCTCTGTAAGATATTTCCTGTAGGCAATGAACAACAGGGGCATCAAGATCGCTGCGGCAGCATAGGCAACTATGGTCCTGGTAGTTGGGAACTTGGAAATATCCATTTTTGTTGATATGTCCTCCTCACCGTAATATACGACGAACTTGAAATCATCCATTCCCTGATAGATAGTGATTGGTATGGTCTTCATATCTCCTTCTTCTTCTATCAGAGGAGTAACCTTAATTATATATTCACCAGGGGCCATATTGCTGGGTGTCCAGTATATACCGTTAACAGTTTCTCCCCTTGAAAGATAACCGCTGGTGTTGGTCACAGTAATGTTCGCTTCCATATACTGGCTGGTAATATTGTTGAAAACCACCACATATATTCCGTAAAGGAATTTCTCTTGGGGCGGTGTAACAGTATAGGTGAAGCTGTCTGAGGTTGTAGGGTTCCACAGTTCGTCATAGGCAGTGATGAAAAAGGTTATTTCGGCGGATCCCGGATATGGAGGAATTGCGGCCTGGAAAGTGTAATCATCCACTTTGTCCATGAGTTCCGCACCTTTCAGCTCCTCCTGAAAATCGGGTAGTTTAATAGAAACGTTAACATCTGCCCTTTGGATCTTTACATCAAGGTCCTTTGAGGTGATGGTAAGATTGACTCCCTGATTGTAATCCGGCGGATTGGGCCCGAATTGAAGATTGACGTTCTGAGCAAATGAAGGGTACTTCCAGGACCTCTTTGCCGCGACATCGTAATAGTAGTTCTTTGACTTTATTTGGTTCAGACCATCATAGGCCGTGATATGGAAAGTAACATTGGTCTGGGCTGCATAACCGTTAAGAACAGTGTACCTGTGGGTGGTATTAATTCTTTCCATCTGGTAGGCACCCGATGAAGTGTATTGTGGACCGTTTATTTCCACCCAGAGATCGGCCTGTATTATAGGTACTCCGTATTTGCTGCCAATGGTAACGTTAACACTCTGGTATTCGCTTGGCCGGTTCGGGCTGAATTTCACCGATATATTATCCTCGAAATTATCGCCTGTGAACTGTGCTGCAGATGCTTGGTTAGTTAGGATCAATAATGAAATGAGCAGGAATCCCAGTATGGTCATGGATGTCATGATTCTCTTTAGTGGTATGTGTCTCATCTTGGTACACCTTGGTTTTGATTCTGATTCGTATATTTTTTAGCTGGATAATGTAATTTTTTCATTTTGATAGATTGATATTCATAAGCTACATCATGTTCCGACAGTTACTTTCTGCTTAGCAACTATCCTTTTTCTCAGTTTGAGCCTTTCAATTATCCCCAGACCAATGAATCCACCTATGAAATATTCCACTGGGAATACTGCCGGAGAGGCGGAGGCGGGCAGCCCGGTGGGGGTGGTTAACGGTACCACCGTCGGAGAGGCCGGAGTGGTTATGGGTATGGGATATCCTCCTGGTGGGGGGGGCGGAGGTACAGGTCCTGTTGGCGGAGGAGGTGGGGGTGGGGTAACGCCAAGCTCATCAGCAAGCACGAAAAATGTAATGGCAGGGAAATATTCTTCTGTCACCAGGTCATCCAGTAAATATCTGACCCTGGAAGCCCCGTATGGGTGAAGATCGAATCTACCCCCTTCAAGGGCTGAAATATTATAGGTTATGGTTATCTCATCTCCTATCATTATCCTGCTGAAATTCCATTCCAGTATGGTCCTGTCATTGGCTCCGTAGTAAATCGAATCAGGATAGAGTGAGAAAGAATTGTTGTCAAATTGAAAATTACCGGCTATTATATCCCGTATCATGGGGTAGCTGTCAGAAACATCATCATCGTAGCCTGCCGTATAATTTCTAAATCTGTTCGCTATGGAATTATAGACTTGAAGAAGATCTTCAGGCCGGCTTGCGGTGTAATATTGGCCTCCGGTTTTTTTTGCCAACCATTTCAGAAGGTCCTCGTCCAGAAGATTTGAGGAACCATATTGATATAGTCCGATAGTGAAGATGACTATATCATTGGATATTGTTTCATTCAGCAGTTCCAGACTGATATTCGTTGAAGCAGGCTCCGGCTTCCCATCGGTCAACAGAATACATACTTTGAGATTCTCGTCCGATCCGTGGTCAATGAGTTCCTGGTTAGTCAACTCCATGGCAGAGGTGAAATTGGTCTGACCGCCATTATCCAGGTAGTTCAGATCCTGAAGAATCTGTTGGTAGTTCGAGGATAAGTGATGATTGTTGATGACCTCAGCTGTATCCGAGAACCTAATAACTGCAGCATTGTCAGGCGAGATAAGCTGGTCCACGTAGCTCTTAGCAGCTTCACGTCTCAGATAGGTGGGATCAACACTGTCCATACTCGCTGAGCAATCAATGGTGAAAACTACATCCTGAGAATTGAAGTTTATAGCCGGATTCCCTTCACCTTTGATATTCAGGGTAACCGTGGATGTTTTGGGTGTTCTTTTATCTTCGGGACGCCATATCTCGTCGTAATTTACTGACTTATCTATTTCAAGGTGGGGAGGGGAGTCAGGGTCAATACCGGTCTGCAAACGGGTCTGAACTTGATCAGGCACAGTTCCAAACTGTTGAAGGGAAATCGGCTTTCCTTCTTCATTACCTTTTACTTCAACAGCAGTATCATCATCTAAATCATCCTGCAGACAGGATGAAGAGCCGAATAGCCTCATCGAGGCTGAACCAAGCCAAATGATTCCGAGCCCAATCAATATGGATAATAATACCTTTCTTTTCATGGTCTCAGCTCACTTGGATTATGATACTTAGCTCTCTGAAATATGTAGTGTAATACGGTTAAAATTGGATCATTCGTCTATCCATCCGCCTAATTCTCCATTCTCTTCACCGTCGTCCACCCAATCAGCGCCATCATCCTCGATCCACGGTTCGTCTTCAATTTCTTTTTTCTTTTCTTCATTTTTCCCGCCCCTTTTCCTGTCAGTGCCTTTCCCCCGTCCTTTCCCTTTACCTTTATTTTTATTTTTCCCCTTCGAATCGCCTTTTTTCTTACTGCCTCTACTTCCCTTCTTTTTACCTTTACCTTTGGTTTTATCGTCCCCAGGTGAAGTTTTTCCTACTTTGTTCTTCTTTTCACCCTTTTCCTCCTTACCGGCGCCGTCATCTTCCTCATAAATGGAAAACTTTTTTTCCTCCATATTTACCCCCTCCTCGTCGTCCTCCATGAACTCCGCCCCGCATTTTGGGCAGACCGTGTCGTTATCCCCTACTGCAGTACCGCAGTCTGGGCATTCATAATCCAGATTCTCATCTTCAATTTCTTTGGATTTGCCCTTCATCTCCAAGTCGTCATCATCTTCATCGCCGACATTCTCCCAGATCCCGCTTACAAGTCCGCTTTCTTCCTCTTCTTCCTTTACCTCCTCCTCTTCCTCTTTATCATCTTTCGCCACCCATTTCCTTACTTTTCCGCTTCTAATAAGCAGGAATATCAGAATTATTAGGAACAATATCAGCATGATGAACAATATCAGCGGGAGTATGTTTGTGAACTTCTTCATAAAGGTGATTTCGTTGTTCACTTCAATTGTATCTGAACTGATCCTCTCATTTCCATAGGCATCAACGGCTTTTATCTGATAGGTATGCAGTCCATTATCACCGGTATCTGTGTTCCAGATATACCAGAAAGTATTATCACTGCTCCGGTAAGCCATCTCTCTCCAGCCGCTGCTGTCAATGTTGATGTACATCTTCGTGGCGTTATCGGTATTGTTTATCCTGAACTCTATATCCCCACTGTCCTTTTCAGGGAGGTCTGTAGTGATGAAACCGGGTCCGGCATTCTTGAATCTGACCTGGAGTGTGGCGGTGTTGGAATTCCCTACTCTGTCCCTTGAGACCAGTGTTATGGTGTGTGCACCGTCGGGATAGAGCTCAGTATCCAAAGGAGATTCGAAGAGGCCAGTTATCTGGTTGATGAACACTTCTTCCTGAGTCCCGTTGTCGATCACCATGAATGTATTCTCAAGTGATACCGAATCCTGGGAATACACCTTTACAGTGATGATTCCTGTGAGATAGTCCCCATTCCTCGGTGTGACAAACTTGATTATTGGTGCAGAATTATCAATGAAAACGTTAATCTCCCTCTCGGTAACATGCCCTGCGTTGTCAGTTACCCTGATCTTTACCTCATGCTCTCCGTCCTTGTACTGTGTTGTGTCCCAGGTATTGCCTCTGGTATTGCCGTAGGTCTCCCATCCTCCTTCATCGATATTGAATTCTATCTTCACATCAAAGGAATCCTCTGAAGAGAGGTTGAAATAGGATATTCCAGATAGATGTTCTCCGTTAAGGGGCTTTTGAATATTCAGGACCGGAAATGACTGGTCAATATGGAAATTCACTGAATCCAGAACTACCTTTTTCAAGCTTATGTCCGTTACCTCGGCGTTCATGCTGTATGTTCCGTCCTCGATACCGTATAGGGATTGTGTGTATTCGTAGTAGTTTGTGACCGAATTGTAGGTACCTTCTATTGTTTTCTCGTACTGGGTGTCGGTGAATATATTGAAAAGGACCGTATCAATACCCAGATTGTCGGATGCCAGAACCTTGAAGGTAATGGACTTCTCTACGAACTGTGAAGGGGTTGGTGTGTGTATGGTGCAGGAAGGGGCATTATTATCAACAATTACCTCTATGCTTTCCACGGTCTCATGCCCTATGGAATCCCTAGCTCTGAAGATTATTGTATGTGTTCCATCCTGTATCTTGGTAGTGTCCCATGGAAATCCGACATCATGCCATCCAGATGAATCCACATTATATTCTGTGGGAAGGGGATAGGTATCGGTGGTAGTGGCATTTATTATAACTGTACCATTCACAAACTGCAGATTGCTAGGTGAGTTTATCCCCAATTTTGGCGGTGTGTTATCGATATTGAAGGTAGTGATGCCTGTGTTCACGAACTTCCCTGAAAGATCGTAGGCTGTGGCTCTAACGGACTTGGTACCATCCTCGGCGATGGTAGTGGTATCGAAGGTATACTCATAATAGCCGGATTGTGAGTTGTAGGAAGCGTTTATGTACTCTTCCTGGAAATATAGGATCACCCTATCCAATCCAACCTTGTCAGTGGCCTTTATCTTAAAAGTGATAGTGTCCTCCATATGCTGATTCTGGATGGGAGTGTGTATCTCACATGTCGGTGCGCTGTTGTCCACAATTACGCTTATGGTATAGGTCCTTTCTAAACCTGACATGTCGCTGCCGCGGATGTCTATTGTGTGAACCCCGTCGCTGAATCTGCTGGTATTCCAGGGGCCTATATAATTGTCGTAGGATAAGGTGGAATTTCCCGGATCCCAAACAAGAGGTATCCATCCCTTGTTATCAATATTATATTCACATTGAGTGAGAGAAGTAAAATGGTCGTGGACCTCTACATTGAAATCCACAATCCCCTCAACATAATCCATTTCACCTGGAGAATTGATATTAATTTCAGGAATGTGATTGTCAACATTGAACTGCTGCCCTCCTATTATCACTGCTCTGTTGGCCAGATCAATTACCTGGGCAGTTATGAAATAGGTCCCATCCTGTTGAAGCGTGGTGTCTATACCTACCTCGTAGGTGTTGGTAAGGGGGTTGTAGGTTGCATTATAAGAATTGGAAAACACGTTAATCCTCACGCTCTGAATTCCGACAGTATCTCCCCCGCTGACCTTGAAGGAATATTTCCCGCTGATATATTCGTTATTATTGGGAGAAAGAACATCACCGAAGGGCAGGTTATTATCGACAATTACAGTGATCTCTACCGTACTCTCTTTTCCCGAGCGATCTCTAGCTCTTATATCTACAGAGTGCTCCCCGTCAGATACCAGTGTAGTGTTCCAGGGTACTGTGATATTGACCCAGCCCTTGCTGTCGATGTTGTATTGAAGAATATGGAGGAAAGGTTCCCCGCGTATCCCTATGCCGAAGGAAACCGAACCCCATACGATATCCATGTCATCAGGCTGGTTGATGGTTATCTCAGGAGCATTATTATCAATCATGAAGGTCACATTGGCCGAAACTGTAATGTTCCCCGCGGCGTCCATTGCGAAGACCCTGGCGGTATAATTTCCATCCTGAACCTGATTTGTATCTAGAAATGTTTCGTAATAACCTGTATTGGCGTTATAACTCATTGTGGTATTCAGAATTGATATATTTGTAATATTGTCCTCCGCTACTATCCAAACCCGGTCAAGACCTACATTATCATTAACAAGAGCGCCGAAGGTGTAGATGCCGGATATGAACTGCTGGTCCGTGGGCAGACTGAGCGTGGAGGTGGGAACGTTATTATCCACTGTAACAATGATTGTTTCCTCCACTTGGTGTCCTCCACCGTCCACAGCCCTTATTTTGATGGTATGCTGGCCGTCAGAATATAGCCAGGTATCCCAACTCAGGTTTGAATTGGTCCATCCGGAACTGTCTATCTTATATTCCAGTTTGGTCAGGAACACCTCATCGATGGAGATGTTGAATTCCAATCTGCCTGAAATGATGTCTCCATCCTGAGGATGAAGTATGCTCATTGACGGTTCGTTATTATCGATATAGAATTCAGTTTTTACTGAAGGAGTAGTATGCCCGGACCCATCAGTGGCATAGGCAGTAATATTAAAGGCCCCGTCAGGAAGATTGGCGGTGTTATAGGATAGTTCATAGTAACCGGAATCTGCGTTATATCCCACAGAAACATTCGATACCATTTCCGCACCAGTTTCATTCAATATTGTTATGTTGACATGCTCCATGCCAATATTATCATTGGCGGTTATCTTGAATGAATATACTCCATCAGTAAATTCGCTCACCACAGGAGCCACTATGGAGCATTGTTCTGGAGGTGAGTTGTCGAATATCACAGTTGTCTCATAGGTGGATTGTGCTCCGTATATGTCCTCACCATGAACATAAAGAGTGTGTTCTCCATCCAGATAATTTGAGGTATTTATCACCGCTTGGAATCTGCTTCCGGATATGAGGGTCATATCTATCCACTGATTTGCATCAATGCGGTATCTTGGATTGTCAGCTTCATCAGGTATTCCATCTGGATCTGTAATATTTGTGATAAGCTGATAATTACCGGTCAATATGTCTCCTTCAGCTATGTTTTCCAGAATGATGTCAACATCGTTATATATCTCAATATTTCCTGATTGGGAACCTTTATTTCCTGCCCTGTCGTAGGAATTTACCGTATAGGTATAAATTCCGGATATCAATCCAGTTGCCACGGTGACATTTTCTGAAGTGTAAATACCGTCAAAGGCCACTTGATCGTTCCCGCTCCCATCATCTTTCATGGGGACCTGATCGCTCCCTCCTATATTGGATGCGTCAAGATAAACATTTCCCAATCCAGTTTGTCCGTCGCTGCAGTTGGATTCCACATAGATTGAATACTGGTCCTGGGCTACGTCTCTTCCAGGGGGATATGTGGTATTGACCCAGGCAACGTTGGGCTGTAGATTATCCAGCTGAATATTATACTGGGTTCCGTTAACATTTCCTGCCTCATCAGTACCTTCAACCTGGAAAACTATGTTCCCGGTATCAAGGCTGTTGATTGTTACTAGATCTGAACCGTATACCTTGTCCCCTGCCTTCCCATCAGAGTGAAGCCCGTCATCGAACATGTTGACCTTTAAGGGGATTCCAACCGATGATAGGTCGCCCTGGACAGAGGCAATTCCTTTGGGCTGTTCCAAACCCAGAACGTCGGTTCCGAAGGTCTGTATTATCTGGGAAACATTGGTGTATATTGCAAAAAGATCTGTAGATTCCGGAGCGTAATAGTACTTACCGCCGTTAGAGGTATTTCCGATACTAGAAAGATCGAATTCAGTGGTGTATTTGTATGATGCTTCATTGGCGCTTAGATAACCTGGGACGAGATGATCCGATGCCTGAGGTGTAATTCCCAGACCTATTGTGAAAACGGGGATACTCGAATTGATCAATCCAGTTCTGGTTCTCTCATCGGCTCCGGGATCGAAGTTCACAGTGGTCAAGGGATTATTGGGATTGGTATCCGTCTCTCTCTGGACCGATGGATAGGTCCTAACCGGTGAGCCCCATTCACAGCCCCCGTTGACAGTCCAGGTCTGCCCCACGGCACCGTCACTGGCCCCTGGGCAGAAAGTCTCGGATCCTTCTTCCCTTCCATTCTGTCCTACAGTGTCGTCACCATCGGTCATGGCTATCACAACAGGAACGGCATCAGCTCTACGGTTGTTAATGGCGTACTGCATAGCCATACCAATTGTGTCCCAAATAGGTGTGTTGCAGGCAGGCCTCCCGAAGAAGTTCGTCAAATGTGCATTATCATCCTCAGTTATTACGAATTTTGTAACGTTCTTGCCAGTTGAAGTGTAGGCTGCCCCTTGAGGATCGTTATAGGTATCAGACATGGTAAGGAAAGGTGAATACATTTTCACATCCTCAACCGGAAAACCCGCCTGAAGGTCGAATCCGAAAACAGCGCATCGGTCATCATCGACGAGCTGATCGATAAAGGTTGTAGCAGCATATTCAAGATCATCCCACATCATACCTCCGCTTCCGTTGTCCGCAGCCATTGAACCAGAATTGTCAAGAGCTAGAACCACATCCAGAGGTTTTCTGCTCACAACTTCTTCTATAATTATTTTGTAATCGAGAGCTTTAGCAGTGATCCGGACCTGGTCGGCGTTCTTCACAGCTTCCTGTCCTGCAGGAAGTATTGTCTGGATCTCCAGTATGGTAGGTTCGTAAATATCGATATTGCAGGGAACTGTGACATTCCTTTTATTGCCCATTGTATCGCCGGCCTTGACATATGCGGCTTTATATCCGCCTCCGGAGCTGATGTTTATTGGTGACGTTCCCCAGATATCATCATTTGGTGCATCATCCTGGTGCTGTCCGTCATCGTACATTGTGATATTATTCCCACCCCCTATGGGGGAAGCATCGCATGTTACCCAGGCAATATCGGATACAGCTTCAGTCACTTTTGCAGTAATCGCTACCTGATCTCCCGGTTTTGCATTGTTCTGACCCTGAGGATAAATTGTGGATCCGTTTGATATCAGAGGACCGTTATTATCAAATTTTACTGGGATAGACATCACATCATTTGTGGTATCTCCATTTGAATCATATCTGATGATATGAGCGCCGTCATCCCAACCAGATGTATTTATTGTATAGGTCCAGGTGTTGGCATTTTCTGCCATTGTTCCTATCAGTATTCCATCTATTCTCAGTTCCACGCTGTCGGCCGAATTGGAATCGCATGAGAATTCCACATTCCCTCTTAATATCTGCCCGGATGTGGGAGTGTTCGGCGCAATTGCATTACCGCTAACATTATAAGCAATATTGACCAAAGAAAAAAAACCGGTTAGGCATATCAATGCCGTCAAGACATAGCTTATTATCTTATAAGTTTTTGTTTTCATTAAAACACCGTCCTATTTTATAAAAATGGATTATTACATCGGTTATTTTGATATTATTTTCACATGAGTGATTAAGAAGCAGTTCATGATTCCTAACTCATAGGATATTTTAAATAAATACTTTTTATGGTACGGATATTAAATTATTTCAAAAAGGTTTGATCAGCAAAACTATTAAAGTAAACGCAGAATTATATTCCATTTGAATAGGATGATCCTATGCCATATTATGTAAGTTCCAAATAAATTCAAATCAGGAATAATTTATTTATCTCAACAAATACATATTACACTGTATTAATAAAATGGTTAGGGTGATGTAGGATGAAAATTCAGGATATCAGCAGAAAGAATATTGCAATAATCATATGCATTATTCTGCTTCTGAGCTCAATTGGGCTCTATTATCTCACTCGGTCAAAAAAAGAAGTAGTACCTCCTTATGCTCCTTCCAAGGAATTACCGAAAAATTTTATTGCTTTAGTGGAAGCTCCAAGCAACCAAGATGACATGATGTTCATATCCTCACTATCGTCTATCACAGTCAGGAATGAGGGTTATAATCCTCTATTTATTTTGGATGAGGGTTCCCTGGATTCTCATCAACTTTGGACAATTGACCATATGGAGGATAAGTACAAAAATGCACCCAAAATACTTTTTACCAATAATGATGCCACCTATGAGAATGTTAAGGGCCAAGTTAATGATGTAATTAGATATAACGTGACCGACACCATCCTTTCCACCTTCAAGGGATTCAGCGGAGTGATCGACGTGGCTTCTCATGAAGAGGCTCTTTGGGTCTCTCCCATAGCCAAGGTAGAGAACAAAGTGATACGCCTGGGAAGGGCAACCTTTGCAGATCAGGAGATGGCCTGGGGAAGGTTGAAGGAATTGGGAATAAATGCCAATTATATTGTTATGGCAAATCCTAACGATATATCCATTGAGGCCCTTGCGGCTGCATCGGAATTCTATGATCCTTACGATGATAATTTCCACACACCTGCCCTATCATGCCTTGCATCCCAGTTAGCTGCGTTCCACAACGGGTTTGTCCTCACCCAGATGACTCCCTCCACAGAGCAGATATATACATTTAACAACCCGAATTATGATGATACCAATTATCATTTAAATGCCCGTTCTACCGGTTATTACAAGGAGCTGAAAAAATTATCTGCAAATTATTATGTACAAAAGATGGATAGCACTCAGCCGGAAGATTTTGCAGACACACCTGAATATGTTTGTATTGTCGGAAGTTCGGCAGCAATCCCCCAGTTCCAGATACCTGGTAATGGGGATGGTGATAATCTGGTCAATGTCGATGTGATGTTCGGATTTCTGGACGATGACCTGTATCATATGGATGCAGCGGTTGCAAGGTTTATCAATCTGAACATACAGGGCGCATCCAATCAATTGGTGAGAACCCTGGCCTATGACAGTATTGTTGACACTGTTAGCGTTGAATACTCTGACGGTCCCCGTAATGTGGATTGGAGGAGGCACGGCGCTTCATTCAGTGGTTATGAGATCACCTATGAACGAATGCAGGTTTCACCCGGTCGTTTTATCTGCAAGGATTATACGGATGAAGGGCTGGAATATGAGTATTATGGTCCTGCAATGGTTGAACAGGAAGTCACCCTCTCTCCAGAGACTACTCTGGAGCCAGCGGTCCAGGCAAGTGCCTTTGTTGCATACAGAGGTCATGGGAGCGACACAGGGGCCCTTTATATGGCCTCCTATGTAGTTGGAAATGAGGAAGCAGTACTAAGAGGTACTGAGGCCAGGGACTTATTCATTCCGCCTCAAGTAGCTTTTTGGGTATCATGTATGAACGGGAAGATCCACGGTACGGATTTTGGTGCCGACGCTGATGATGTTGTGTATGATGAGCTTTTCTCCTTGAACTATCTGTACGGCGGAGCTGTTGCTCTTGGCGGAGCTACAGAAGTGAGCTACAGCAATATTGGCCAAGACTTATATTCATACCCTGAGGAATACCTGCCTGGAATAATCAATCCAGCATGGTCTGATGGGAATCATGAATGGAATAGGAATGATGCTTGGTATGCTTTCTTCTGGGACGGCATGCTGAACTTTGAAAAAACCCACGGTTCCATCGGCAAGGCACTGCAGTGGGCCGAGAACAGGTATATTGATTATCAGACGGGTAGGGGAATGCCTGTAACTCCATTTGAATCCAGTATGACTGGTGGAGGAGATGGCGATACGGGGGAAGACCCGGCAGTTCATTGGAAAGAGGTGGCCATGTTTGTTATTTATGGAGATCCGGCCTTTACTCCTGCTAGTTATAAACCTGGTTCAAATAATTACAATCCCTGGAGCAATGGTGATACTTGAAATGGTAATTTGCTGATCATTTTCAGTGGTAATTTATGCAATCAATTTGGTATGTCCGATTAATTTTATTCAGCCAGGTTTTTTAGTAGGAAAATATATTTATTCAATAATAAGTTCGGGTCTATGATTGTAAACCTATGCCGGGGTGGCTCAGCTGGTTAGAGCGTCGGACTCATAGGGAAAAAAAAGTCAGCCTCCTGGGTTATCCGGAGGCCGCGGGTTCGAACCCCGCCCCCGGCACATTGATATTGATTTCTTTGATACTTCTAACCCCTGTATGGATACTATGGGGTTGTTTTTATGGTCTTTAATATTATAATTCATTCAGTTCAATTAAGTCTGGTGTTGTTTAAAAAATTGTAGTCGATTATCACTCTAATTATTACAGGTGTTGTTTGTGTATAAGATGGTCATTGTGATTAGGTCAGATCTGAAGATGTCTAAAGGAAAAATGGCGGCCCAAGTGGCACATGCAGCGGTATCCTGTGCTATGAAGTCAAATAAATACTCCAGTGCACTGTTCAAAGGGTGGATGAATCAAGGGCAGAAGAAGGTAGTGTTGAAGGTTCCAGACAAAAAAGCGCTCTTAGATCTATATGAAGAAGCCCAAGTAAAGGGTTTGACATCAAAGATCATTGCGGATGCAGGACATACTGAACTGGAGCCAGGTACAATTACCTGCCTGGGAATTGGACCAAGTAAGGAAAAGGATATTGACAGGTTAACGAGTGATTTGAAGTTGGTATGATGTCTTACGATATTCGAAAGGGAAATATTAGGGTATTAGCCATAGATGATTCGCCTTTTACTTTTTCAGATGAACGGACACAAATAATTGGTATTGTTTCCAAAGGCCCCACTTATATGGAAATAATAATGAAAGAAGTAGTTGTCGTAGATGGTCATGACTCTACGGAAAAAATCATTTCTATGGTAAAGGGGTCCCACCTGCGTGACCAAATTAGATTAATATTGCTGGATGGAGCATCTTTCGGGGGTTTTAATATTTTTGATCCAGAATATATTTTCCACAAATTAAACATACCCTTGATCACAGTTTGCAGAAGAAATCCGGATTTGATATCTATTAAACAGGCATTGATTAAAAACTTCCCTGATTGGGAAGAAAGATATGCTGTACTGACCAAGAATGTGATTCAGAAAACGGAAATACCAGGCGGTCATTTGTATATCAAACGATTTGGAATCAATCCTGCGGATTCACAAATCGTAATCAATAATCTGTTGGTGAATGGAAAATTCCCTGAACCGCTGAGACAGGCGCATATGGTAGCATCAATTCTGAAAAGGAATATTTCCAAAGGTAAGGCATAGATACCCCATTCATGAAAATTGATTGCGCGATTCAGATATTATTTATTCGTGACCCTTTTTTTCCTTCTTTTCCTGGTGCGTTTGTCTGCTTTTCTGGTATCTGCACTGGTGACTTCTACAGCCTCTTCAAGCTCTATTGGTTCAACTATCAATGTCAGGAACTGTTTATTCAAATCACTCAATAAATGATTCTTAAAAAGACCTAGTCTTGCCGAACCGTTCAGCCACTCTCTTTCCAACTGAGTGAAGGTGCCGATTGCCATAATGTCATAATAATTCTTCAGCATTTTATCCAGGAAAATATTCTTTACAAGATCAGTATCAATTGCAACAATCTTTTTATTCATATTAAGATATTTTTCACCTATATACGTGCATAATTCTCCAATGTTTATATCCTGGTAGCTGAAATTTCTATCTTCAAACATGATATTGTGGAACAATTCTCTCATCCGGGTTTTGTTTTGTCCGTTGTTCATCAATCGGATAAATTCTTTAATTGGTGATATATTATCTTTAGATAGGAATATCTCTATATCATTGAGGTGTTTTATTTCATCAATGCCTCCGGTTCTTTTAATGTAAGTAATATCCAAATTATTTAAAGCGACTATCCCTAGAAATAGCTTTGTTTTACATTCTATAGAGGAAAAGTAAAGTTTAGAAAGTGGAATATTTACTTCGGAAGAGATAAATTCCATAGTATTTTTAATTTTATAGGGTACCTTAAGTGCGAATATTTTATTTTTCATTTTTCATTCTCCCTTTTATTTTTAGGAATGAAAATTACTTTATTTAAATTATTGTTTAACTATAATATTATTTATGTCAAATTATTATTTTAAAAAGGTATTTCTCATATGCGGTAATGTTTATATAATGATGAAAGCCATTTACCTTATTCGATTGTAAAATATAATCTATGAGAATAATGTGAACATAATTTTTAAAAAAGTTGAAAAAATATATTTCAGTATGAAAAGAAAAGGTGAATAGAAATGAACAAGAATAAACAAAGTAACAAGAGATTTCATAACTTAATGATAGCAACTATTCTTTTGTTTGCTTCCTTCGGAGCAATAATATTTGCAACAGATTATGCTAGTGCGGGCCCGATCGTTTTGATTAATATTACTGGTCAGCAGAGCGGAACTTCTATCGAAACTGGTGATCCAGGTCAGGATATATTATTTGATGTTAGAGTGGAGAACAATGGGGATACAATAGCTACTATTAATCTTACAATCATTGGAACTCCAGTTACGTGGGGTAGTACCTTGACGGGAACTGATTTTACAGTTTCAGCCGGGTCTAGTGTCACTGAAATATTAACAGTTCATATATATGAAGAGGCTCTAGAGACTGCCACGGCTTCCATGACCGTAAAGGATTCCACAAATAATAAGCAGGATACATGTACCGTGAATGTAGATCAAACCTTTGGTTTGATATATGAATCGGCAGATACCATAAAATCTTCATTGCCTGATTCTATAATCACTTTCACACTACCAATTAATAACACGGGTAATGGAGTAGATACCACAAGTTTCAGCGATATCGGTGCACCACAAGATTGGGAAGTGTCCTATGATAATACAAAAAATCTACCAGCATTCAGTTTGGTTAATTTTGGAGTTTCAGTATACATCCCTGCCGGAACTAATTCAGGCACTTATTCTGTGTCAATGACTGGAACTTCAGAAGATACAATTACCACCACCACGAAAACACTTACCATAACAGTTGAAGCAGAGTACGGATTGATTGTAACAACATTACCGAGCGCTAGCTTGGAAGTCAGCCCCGGTGGCAAGGCAACATATACCTTAGAGGTTACGAACGAGGGTAACGCTCAGGATCGTTTTGACTTGGCCATTGAAAGTAAAACTGTAGGCTGGACAGTCACTTTGCTGACCCAAACAACTCCGAAATTATCGGCAGGTGAGTCATACGAGGTAACAATGCACGTCAGATCACCAATAAATGCATTGGATTCTGATCTGGGCTACGCAAACGTAACCGTTTCTTCACAAGAAAATGAATCTCAGAATGAAACAGCATTTACAATTACAACTATACTGCAAGAGCGATACTTATCCTTAGGTGTAGATAACTCAACAGTATCTGGAGCACAAGATGATACTGTAACATTCAATTTTGAATTGACGAATTCCGGTAACGGCCAGGACCGAGTGGATATTACAGCGACTCCTCCTGATGGCTGGTCATCCCCAAACATTTCACCAATCTTCTTCACTTTAGATTCTGGACAGACGGATCAATTTACAGTTCAGCAGACAATACCTTCTGACGCATTGAACGAAGGTTATACATTGCTGGTTACTGCTCAGTCAAGGGATGATGCAAATGCGAGCACACAGGCGAGTGTAACAGTAGATGTGGATCAGGAATTTGGCGTCCAGGTAAGCATACCAGGTTCAAACTCCAAGGACGTCAATCCCGGTGACACGGTCTCTTACACTTTCGATGTCAAGAACAAAGGAAATGGAGAAGATACATTTTCCATTGATCAAAGCGGAATACCTGCAGGTTGGTCATGGGTTCTTTCAGATAGTTCAGTTACCATCAATCCTGGAGAGATACAGACTGTCAACCTCACAGTTACAGTGCCCGGTGATTACGAACAATTTGGGCCCCTTGAAGCGGAGGTTATAGCTACCTCTGATGGCGATGCCCAAGTTTCCGATAATTCAAGCAAAATTATCATAAATATTCAGAAATTCTACAATGTAGTACTATCAAGCAATAGTCTTGCCAAGAGCGCTTTCCCTGAAGAGGTTATTAATTATACCATCACAATTACTAATGAAGGGAACGCGGAAGACCTAATAAAAGTAGAGGTTGATGATGGACCTTACAGCGACTGGACATCTTTGGATTCTTCTCTTTTCACCATAGGTCCCAATAATAATTCAGTTGCGACATTATCGGTAGAGATACCTGATAATCAGGAAGCGGCAAAATATTACATCAACCTAACAGCTACTTCAGAATACGCTGATGACAAGGGCCTTGTTGTCACAGATACGATATCCACAAAAACAACTGTTAAACCCCTTTATGAAGTATATTTATTCCCTGACGGCGGAAATTTAAAGGAGGCTGCCGCAGGCGAATCAGTAGCATACATGTTGGGCGTCCAGAACCGTGGTTTGGATGTTGACACATTTGATATGGAATTCTCCGGTGATTATCCATTCACAAATTGGGTAGTTATGGATTACGAGAACTACACGGTGACCGACCTAGCTTCAAATGCAATTCAACAGATTTCTTTCTCAGTAGATATACCCGCAAATGTTCATGAGAATCACCCAGGATTGACCTCTGGAATTATTAACATAACAGGTACTTCAAGAGGGGACCCGGATCAGAGTTATGCCATTAGTTTTGAAACAGTCGTGAAAGCCGAGTATGGCGCGACTCTTTCAACTGAAAATGATTATGACAGTGCAATGCCTGGCTCCAATGCATCATTTACTGTGACCTTGAAGAACACTGGATCGTCAGCTTCAGACATATTTGGTGTTAAAGAAAAGGATTCAGAGTTTGAGAACATCTACATATCACCTTCAACTATTGAGATAAACCGTTCAGCTACTGTGGAAATAACGATTACAGTAACAATTGACGAAGATGCCAAAATGGGAACACATATGTTCAACATAACTGCGAAATCCGCCGGAGCTGACGGAATCCTTTCCGGAGGGGATGAAATTGTTGCTACATTGTCCCTAGAGATTAGAGTTGAACAGAAGTTCGACATCAGGGCAACCTGTTCCCAGAATGCCAAGGAAATTGCCCCCGGCGAATATGTTCTATATGAAATTGAGATAGAGAACCAGGGTAATGGAGAAGATACATTCGATATCACAAAATATTCCTCAAATGTCACACATCTCGGTTGGGCGGTGTTGGACGCGAGCAGTCTCACTCTAGATAGCGAAGAAATAGTGACAGTAGAAATGAATATAACAATTCCGTCAAACACCGAGCCGATAAATGTGAACATTTACGTTAATATTTCATCAAGAGAAAACGATACTGCGAAGGTCAGTGTTAGGACCATAACAACTGTTACCCAGAAATATGCTTTACGATTGACCAGCAATGACCTCAACAAGGATGCAGACCCTGATTCAATCGTTACTTTCAATATTGATATTAAGAACGATGGAACTGGAACCGATCAATTTGAATTGACAGTTGTATCTGAAGGAGCAGCTGGTGCTCAGGCCAGTTGGGTATCAATCCCCATTCAGGATACGATATTCACACTATCGCCTTCGGAGCTCAAAAGAGTGGTCATTGATGTTTCGATCCCTGCCGATACCGAAGTAGGGGATTATCAGGTCTCCTTAAAAGCCGAATCATTGAGGAGTATTGAAGATGTGGAAGATACTATTACTGCAACCGTTACAGTCAATCCAAAAAGAGACATTTCTTTGGAACTGCCGGAGGACCGTAAGGAAATCGTACCAAATCTGAGCGGCGATGAAGCAGAGGTCCCTTATGATCTCAAAGTAATTAATAAAGGGACTGATACGGACCAATATAAATTACAGATCATGGGAGCCCCATATTCTGATCATCCCTCTTGGGTCAGATTGTCTACAAAGACCATTTCCTCCCTGTCAGCGGATGCGGAGAAGACTGTTACAGTAACAATAGAAATCCCCAACAATGAAGCGCCTACAAGCTCGGATGGATTCAATACAGTGATCTATGTTTATTCACCGGGTGAATCAGGCACTGCTGATGATATCGGTATGATGATCAACATTACTACAGTAATAAAGACAGCTTACGGATTGGAACTAAGTGCCAATTCCGAGAAGAAGGAAACCCCCTCACTGCCCAATGCAGCAGCAAGATATCGAACCGTATCATTCCCATTCTCAGTTGAAAATCTGGGAACCGGCGATGATGCAGTGAAATTTGAGATTGAGGATAAACCGGATGATTGGAACGATGTATCCATCGATTTGTCCACTGAAGACCTTGCCGAGGGCGCCAAGATCAATGCCTTGCTGACTGTAAATGTTGATAGAGAGGTAGCAACAGGGAACTACGATATCAAAGTAAAGGTAACTTCCCGGGGAGATGATTCTCTTTATGTAACCGATTCTAACGATGAAGATGAGAACGATGAGTTCGAAGAGATCACCTTCACTGTTAAGGTAACGGTCATCAATGAGGTCAAGATCACCTCCCCAAAAGCCATTCAGGAAGGAAATCCTGGTTCTACAGTCACTTATACTATCAAGGTGGAGAATCTCGGTAATGAAAAGAGCGACATATCGTTAAAACTTCCAAATACATTGGTGGATTGGGCTTCATCCATAACCATCTCTCCCTCGTCTATTTCTCTTGATGCCAAAGGAGGAAGCAATGATGAGGCTGAAGCAACCATGACAGTTAGGATTTCGAGTGATTACAGCGAAGCACTATCCGAAACTTATGTAACAATGATAACAGCCGAAGCAGGTGACCGTGATGACATGTTCACCACTACACTGAATCTATCAACAACTATTCATCAGGAATATGGATTGGACCTATCTAGTACCGACTGGGATAAGGACCTGGAAGTGGATAATGTGAGAAATCCCTCCGCCCAGACAGTTAGATATTCATTCAAGGTGGAGAACACTGGTAATGGAAGGGACCGATATGAACTGGAATTAAGCGGAGATTATGCAAAATGGGCCAAATTCGACAATGATCTTACAACCAAGACAACCGATTACATTGAGGCTGGGGAAACACTGCTTCTTTATGTTGATGTTATTGTGGATATAAATGACAAGAACGATTTCGAGGAATTCTCTGCTGGAGATTATGACATTACGCTGAAAGTGACCTCCATGGGTGACGATACTAAATATCTCAGTACGACCTTGAGTATTACCATAGAGGAAGCCTTTTATGTTATACTCACACCTTATTCCGATGCCCAGACTATAACTATGAACCCCTCAGAGAAGATCACCTACACCTATAAGATAGACGCTGAGAATGCAGGCAATAAAGATGATACGGTGAAGTTCCAGGTGAAGGATTACCCTGATGATTGGTCAGTCAGTTTCAGCCCATCTTCCAGAAAAGTGGATATTGGATCAACTGAGACAATAAATCTAGAGATATCACCGGATTCAGAAGTCGAGGAGGGCAATTACTATATCAAGGTCAGAGCCCAGAGCAGCGATGGAACCTATAGCGATCAGTTCTCAATTACTGTTACAATAGAGCTGCCAGTCCTCGAACTGAATAAACCCGTGATAGATGAGGATAAACTCAAGGCAGGTGAAGAGATCGATATTGTTGTTACACTAGAGAACACAGGTCTGGGTGATGCAGAGGATATAACTGTCAATTTCTACGATGATAAAAAATTAATAGGCAGTGCCGATGTATCAGATCTTAAAGCGGGTGATAGTGAAGAGATAACCTTTTCAGATTGGAACGCAGAGGATATCACGTCAGGTGAGCACAAGATAAGGGTTACAGTGTCCCAGCCTTTATCCGGCGAGGAAGAGGAAGAGGAAAAGAAAATTGAGGTTCCAGAGGAATTAGGTTTCTTCGATGAACTTCCAAAGGGTTCACTATACACAATAGGCATTCTGGGTGTAATAATTATTATTTTGATAATAATAATAATTGCACTGTTCTCCCGTACAAGGAGATCACTTCCGGAGGACTACAAGGACGAGATAGCCAAAGCTAAATCCGAAGGTGATGAGGAAGAGGAAGAGGAGGAGGAGGAAGAAGTGGAGGACAAGAAGCTTCTAGCCTCGAAAGAGCGGCCAGCTTTACCGGAAAAAGCCGGGGAAGAGGGGGAAGAGGGTGAGGATAAGAAACCTCCAAAAAAGGTAAAGATCAAATGCCCCAAGTGTAATGAGATCCAAACAGTCACGTCCCCCAAACGTCCCTTGGAGTTTGAATGCGACGAATGCGGCATGAGACTTATATTAAAGAAATAGTATCATAAGCCAGAAATACGAAGGAAATGTATATAAGGCGCTATCGAGTATAGCGCCTTTTTGTTATTTATGGCTGAGATAGTGTAGCCTGGCAGCATATGGGACTGTGGATCCTCTGGCCCGGGTTCAAATCCCGGTCTCGGCCCTTTTTTATTTAGTTTTTTATAGGACTACTTTCTGCAGGTAATCGGAGATTCCGATTAATCTTTCCACTTCTCCTCTCCAGTTCAGCAGAATATTTTCATATTTTTTCTCTATCCTGTTAATGCTACTAGATAAATGCCTGAATATTCTGTTCTTATTACCTGATTCTGAGATTCCCACAAGTATGAGGTCCTTTCCTGTAGCTATTACAACCGAGAATTTACCAAAGTCAATGGTGTTGAGAAATATTTTTTCACCGGCTATGCTTTCCGGCAGGTCAAATGAATCTTTAATGAAGTTTTTTACAGCTATCAACATGCTCCCCAGTATATCTTTGTCAACAATACTTCGCTGTCTGAAAACAATATGTTCTATAAGTATTCCATAGGTTGTCATTAGGAACAATTCATCAATGCCCATATCCGAAGCTTTTCCCTTTTTAATGGTTTTCGCTTCTGGAAATGTAAATGAAAATACATCTTCTTTTAAACCTTTTGGTGATCGACATCTGTGGGAATCAATACTGAATTTGGAATATTGTTCAAGGTCAGCCCAAATTGCAGGGGTGTACATTGAGGAACCAAGGGAAATACCCGCTTCTTCCATCATGGTTATTGCCGTGGTTGATAAGTATATAGAATGGCCAAAATCATATGTTTTTATCGATTTGATAGCATCTATCAATAACATGTGTATCTCTTTTCTTTTGGCATCATTTTTCCTCATTTTTTCAATTATTCTAGATCCCTCAACAATATAAGTCATAGCTTTTCGGTATTCAAAACGGTCAATTTTAAGTGTATCAAGGGCTTCTTTTGCCTTGTCTTTAACTAGGGGATTGGAATCTTCAGTTGAATTGATTAGGGCAGGAATGGTATCAACTACGTATTCTCTATTGATTATGCCTATGTTCTTAATAATTTGAGCTATTCGCCATCTCACGAAGTAATAATTGTCCTTCAATCCTATAATGATCTCTTTAATGTTATCCTTGAATACTGATATATTCAGAAAACTGATAATTGTCAATGTGTTAGCTATTGATTTCTTAACTTCATTACTTCTTTCTTTCATCAATTTTTCAATAAGAATAGGTGCTAGCTGTTCACATGATTTGGGGCTGTATGGTATCAATGATCCCAGTGCGGATATTGTTTCAGCTCTTACGATTATATTCCTGTTATTCATTTGTTCCTGTAGAATGGGAATAACTAACCGAGTTTGTTTTTTCCCTATATCTATTATGAAACTGGTAATGGTATTCTTATCCGTTACGGCGCTGGAAGCATAGGCATTAATCAGCAAGTTCAATAGTGCGGTCAAGTCTTTTGACAGATCCGATAGAATATCATAAACATCTTGTTTTACAAGGTTGTTTTTGTTATCAAGTTCGTTTATTATTAAGGGTATTACTTCGTCCGGGTTCTGCATTCCAACATTCTTGATGATCGACATCGAAGCTTCTCGAATATCAGAATTTTCATCTACCTTATATTGTCTTAATTTTTCATTCTTATAGCAGTCCATGAATAATTTATGGATGTATTGAATATTTTTTTTAAGATAGACCGGTTCCTTTCTACTTATTTTCTCTAAAGCAAACAAAGAAGAGGCATACAGAGAGATTTTATCATCAGTAAATGTGTGGGGTGGATATAATGGATACTTCAAGGGCCGATTTAAAATTGCTGACATCCTTCCCTCAAGATTTGGCACCCTTCCTATAATATTACCAATACAGTATATAATATTCGTAAAGGGCTTCCATCTTTTTATCCTTCCGTTTTTCATCTCAATAAGTGACCATTTCAGAATATTTTCCAAATTTTTATAATTCTTGATCACTGGTCTTTTATTTATCTCTGAGATACTCTTAATAAGATTGGAGGCCCCTATTCTGACTCTTTCGTTCCGGTGCTTCAGGAGGGGTACTAGTTGGTTCAATATTTCTTCAAGTGGTTTCTCCTTTTTACCAATGATATATTTATCAATTTTTTCAATAGCATTTTTTCTCTTTTTTGGTTTGGGGCTCTGAATATTTTTCAATTCCTTTTTAATATCTTTAGGAAGCATTGTTGCACCGGTTTTTTGGAAGGACTTCTATTATTAGTTTCTGTTACGGTAGTATATAATAACTGCTACCATAAGGACCGAGGCAATAAAAATCATATGAAAGCCTGGACTATCCTTTTCTTTTCCATTGTCGGATGTGTTACCATCTGGTTCAGAATCATCGTCACCAGGTGTATCATCATCAGATGTTTCGTTGCCAGTATCCAAGTGACCATCCAGATCGATCTCTTCAAAATCATTTTGATAGGTCTCAGTTCCATTATATGTGATCATTATCTTGTATTGATAGTGATATTGTACATCAAAATCTTCATAAGTGATTTCATAAGACCCAGGAGAATTTTGGGTCATTGGCAATGTGTCAGGCCGCAGACACATCTCACCTTCGCATTTCTGTATCATGAAATCAATTTTTTCAATATTATCTCCACTTACCGAGATATTTAGAACAAAGATTGCATCTTCGTAGTTTGTACCTGAGATATTTTCTTCCATATTTGTAATGGAAACTTCCTCTGCAATTGCGGAAGGTAGTCCCAGTAATACCAGTATAGCTATCACAACTATCATTATTCTCCATTTCATTTTATCACCGAATTAGATACTTTTTTTGAAATATGATTTTACATTGTATATATTTAGCTTATATTAATACCAAATAATAATAATAATAACCCAGGGCTTAGAGGTTGCTTCCACCATAGAACAAGGTGACTCCGATATCACATATTATTCTAGCCTTATCGTTTATCACAACAGCAGATCTATGTATTGTGACCGTGTTCTTGCTGGATTCGGTCTGGCTTGCTCCGCAACTTAGATCGATAATGTCGTTATTGACAGAAGTAATCGTGATGTTTATTTCCATATTGTTCTTCAATCCGAGGGTATCCTTGATTATTTGTATATCCAACACATCAACAAGGGCAATTATTTTATCATAACTAAGAACGCCGTAGCTTCTATTATCCCTGCATAATCCCAATGATTCCATATAATATACGTTCTCGTTGTTGATATGTACCCCAGGTATATATTCCCAATTACGGGTTTTCATATGGGGTTTATTCATATTAGAAACCATTCCTGTGTTGCTTACTAAACTTTCGGACACACTGATGCATTTGTCCTCAACACCCGTAGTTTCACCACTTGAAGAATCAAATAATGTGGATACGGCTGTGAAATAAATGCTGGTCACTAGAATGAACACTGTAAATGCGAATATGTATTCGATAACTGGAGCAATGCCATCCTTATCACCTTTCAGCATTCTCATTCCAATCCCTTTTTGGAAAGCAGTATCGTATGAGGTTCATTCATCTTAAGCTTAACATTAGTTAGTTCCATTGTTAAACGAATCAATTAATTGATACTTTAAATAGGATATATTACCTTCTTTTTCGGTTGGAAATAGCTACTACGATAATACCAGAAATTACAGCAACAGCAACAAGGGTGCTGGTGAATCCAGGACTTTTAGGTTTACTTTTTTTCTTTACTTCAAGAGTGTAGTTATCAGCATTGCTTTCCATTCCTTTATCATCCTTTACCCACAGGCTTATCACATGTTCTCCGTATTTAGTAAACGTATAATTCAATTCAGTTTCGTTTCCCCAATCCTGAATAACTTCTCCGTCAATGGACCACTTATATTGAGTGACATTTCCATCCAAATCAGTTCCGTCACCGGTGAAAACATAGAATTGCTTTAGCTTGTACTGGTCCTTATCTATGCTGGGTGTTATGAGTTTTGCAGTGGGAACCAGATTATTGATGATAATGGTTTTGATTACCAAGTCGCTCTGGTCTCGTCGGTCATCTTCAACTAGCAGGGTTACATCATATGTTCCAGGTTTGGAAAAGCTGTGGCTGGGATTGGTATCAGTTGACCTTGCTCCATCACCGAAATCCCAATTATATCTGATAATATCACCGCCTGTCTCGTTATCAGGATCATATGAGTATTCGGAGCTGAACTTGATCTCTTCAAGGGAATCATATGAGCTCTTCTCATCGGCGATGGTTATTGCAGCCACAGGAATCTTGTTTGGTACCAGGACATATACTATAATCGTATCTTTATCTGATTGTCCGCGGGGATCTGTGACAGTGATGGTCGCAGTATAGGTGCCAGGTTCATCGTATGAATGGGATGCATTGGGCTGATTTTGGCTTCCTGATGTTGAGTTGTCACCGAAATCCCAGTTATAGATACAGTTGTCCCCCTCACCTCCATCAATTGTTTCGTTTCCATTTGTATCATCATTAGGATCATATGAACGGCTACCGTCAAAAACAATGATATCGTCGGTTGTGAGTTCACCTTCACCGAATACCTGGGTACCCATTTTCTCAGTGGCCCCTGCTGAGGCTATCGGAGGTACATCGATGTGAGCATAGAACATGATGTTCTCGGTGATATCGCCGTCAGTAATAATTATGTGTATTTCATACATATTATTGGGTCCGCCAGTGGTATATCTGTGTGTGAAGACAGCATTCAGTGATCTATTTACCTGGGTTCCCGAGTTATCGCCGAAATCTATCTCTATTTTCAATTCATGATCGTTATCAACACCTGGCAAATTATCGGGGTCATCAGTTCCTGAGAAATCAAATACAATATCGTCTCCGATCATTACTAGGATGTCGTTATCTGCTGGATACTGAGCATCATCAAATTCGGATGAAACATTGAAATTGATTATTGGCCCTTCATTATTCTTTATCCATAGTTCATAGACATAGGTTATATTCCGGGTCCATTTATTGTTTACTGGCCCGTCGAATATTTTGACCGCAACATCATATGTTCCAGGAATATCATAGGTGTGCTGCAAAGTATGGAATTCTCTGCTGGCATTTGTATCCCAAACATCATCACCATCAAAATCCCATTGATATAAGATGGGCGCATTATAGATGGTGGCGTGTCTGTCATCATCAGCATGGATGGTAAAATCAACAGGCGTATGAACCAAAGCAGGATTATTACTTACCAAGAAGTTCTCCACATATGGGTCTGAACCTGGATTCTGGCTTACATTTATCCAATGAGAAGTCCATCCACTTCTACCGTTTTCGTCCCATACATTCATTTCTATCCAAAATATGCCTGGGCTATCGAAGGAATGGTTGACATTTACCCCATTAAGACTTGCTACTTCATGATCGTATTGATACCATCCATCACCATCTGTATCGGACCAAATTATCCAGGCTGCAGTCTGTATTTCAGCACCGACGGGACTTGTTGAGTTAATAGCCGAAAGATGGACACTTTCATTTGTGAGGAATCCATTTCTATGAACTGGATTAGTAGCAAAAGCTGGGTCCACCCACCAATCAGAACCATCCTGATCGGGGTCCGGTTCAATCACTGCAACAGGATTCACTATTTGCCACTCATAGGGGAGTATGGCCCTGCTAGTTTTATTGAACGCTCCGCCGTAAATTGTACACCAGTCTTCATCCATTGCTGTGTTAGGATTATCAGTTATACCATCAGTTCTCCATAATGCAAGCTGGATGTATCCTCCATTCATATTTCCGGGAGCCCCATTGGTATAACCCGTCGATTCAAAGTTGATATACTCTTCTGTAAGTCCACCTGGCTGTTGAGTGATGAAGGTTCCGAACTGTGCTCTAGTGTCCCAATCTCCATTACCGTCAGTATCAAACCTCAACTCCATATGTATCTCTTTATTATCCACGTAATTTGTGTTTATCGTGAGATTGAGAGTGGGGATGATATTTGCATTGAAATTGGAAGTAAGACCATCTTCCCATCCTGGATACTCGGTATTCTCGTGATGCCAAGGGAACCAGAAGGTCATGGCGGAACTGCTGGAATCAAAGGATGAGTTCAGATTTGCCATGTTGAACTGATTGCTCCCACCCCCAACACTTGAATAATCGTCCAAATGCCAGATCTTTGCACCTTTATGATAGGAGTAGATATAATAAATGTTTCTTCCAGTCAAGACATCAGAAAAATTGTTCCAGGGTCTTCCATCGTCCTTAGTGGTTTCCGAGGCCATGGTAATGCTTACAGCGCTAACTGTGATTAGTAATAGCGTTATCATTATCACTTTTGTTGCTGATCTCATAGTTGATCACTCCATATAGAATAATACTTCGAATTTAAATTTTTATATTTTTTACTCTATACCATATTCCTTCTGATTGATTATAAACATTTTGACTAATTTTAAATCCCCAGGCCAATACCAGATACTAGTAAGAATAGGTGCATTTCCCCTGGGAAATAATTTGAAAACTTGTTAAAGATGAATGTCTAGCCAGGCATCCTCAAAGGAATCCACGATCTCATCGGTGAAGCTCTTCTTATATGTGACCAATGCCTTTGCGACCATTTCGGGTTCCTTTACATAATATCTTTTTTTACGTCCTATTTTCTCAAAATCAACAAATCCGGTTTTTACAACTTTTTTCATATGATAGGAAAATGTAGATGCTGAAAGGTTGAATTCCTTTTTTATATCGCCATGACTCGCGCCTTCATTTAGAAGAATATAAATAATGATTTCACGAGGAGTTTTTTGTCTTAATATCGCCAGTAACTCTTTATCGAATGTTTTTACCTGATCCCTGACGTAGTATCTTTTAAAACCTCTGCTTTTTTTAGATACGATGAGTTCCTTATCTTCTAGGTATCTTAAATGATAGTCCACAACTCCAGTAGGGAGATCCAATGAATGATAGATTTCTCTGAAATGGCACCCTGGGTGTTGGGAAACATATTCAAATATTATTTTTCGGGTATCCAGCTCCAGGATTCCTTTGTGTTTCATGGGATACCTCAAGGATGGGAATTATTATGATAATTTACCTCTTGAATATGGAAAGGTAAAGGGCGATCAGTATGAGAAGGTCGATGGTGATCAGTATGGCCAGAACATAAATGGATGAGCCTTCCAGCTCTAATAATCCTGTAAATAGTGTTATGGTGAGAACTACACCTTTAATGAAAAACAGACAAAACCCAACAGCAATATGCAGGATTTTATTATTTCTGGTCCTCCGGTAGGAGAGTAGCGCAATAGTGGTAATGCTCAAAGACAGTATAACTATACTAGCCATAAGAACATCCATAAGATAGATTGACCAATTTGTTATGATTTCACCTCCTCTGGGAAAATGCACTCTGGTTTTTGTTGGATTTCACATGAAATAAATGCAGTGATAATAATCTAGATATATTTTTTTGATATATGACATATCTCTACTTTTAGATATTAAATTTGCCTTAAGTTTGAGATAATGTCCCTTCCAAGCACAACTGAAACCTATTTGTCATTGGGCATAAGCTTAAATCTTAATATAAGTAATTTACTTTTATCTGGCCCTCCCCCCCTTGTCCCTTAACTTAAATAGAACCTAAGAAATGTTCATATTGAAAAATGATGCAAGAGAATCTTATGAGTTCTAATGCTGAACATTGTAATGAATGTTGGTGAGAACAGATGTGCAAAGAAAAGGGCAGTAAGGAAGAAAGATACAACAAACTGAGATTAATTGAAATGGATTGCAATGAAAACATTTCACAAAATAGTTATGATGAAGTTTTGTCAAGTTTCATCGAAAGGGTAATATACAGGGAAAAATTGATTAGAAGAGTGGTAAAGCTCCTCACTTCGAGAAGGATTATGGAATTGAAACCTTGGTTTGACTTCCATTATATTTATTTAATAAGAAAAAAAAGAATGAGAGATATTATCAGGAGGATTAGACTTAAGACTCAGATCAAATGTATTTTTTCAACTTAATTTTCCCAATGGATGAAATGAATGCAGTTGATCTAAATCGGCAATGTAAGACCGCAATTATTTTTTCATTTTATTAATCAGCACCCCGCCTGCTACAATAGCACCAGCCCCAAGGGCCACTATGCCGCCGAAAACAGCCCATGAACCGGCTGAAATACCGAAGACCTCTATGGCTTTATCTTCAACAGTAAATTTTTTCTTAACAACATTATTATTTACCCCTTGAGTTTGGTCATTCAGCTCTACTATCTCATCGATAGGATCTATAATGATCTCAAGTTCATGGTTACCCGCCTTTGCGGTCCAGGGGAAGGAAACAAATTTATTTTGCCCAGAACCTAGAACCTCAATGGTCATAGAATATGTTTCTTCTCCATCGATTTTCAGGACTGTCTCAACATTTTCCGCATGAATATCTCCAATATTGGACACTCTAATGCTTATTGAATAGTCCATTCCATCTTTCATGTTATTTTCATAGGTTAGGCTTTCTTCAATAATCAATAATTCAGCATAATCTATTAGATAAAGGATATTAATCTGATTATCATCTTTGACTTTCTCCACAAAAGTTTGTTCATCTCCGTCATCCCACGCAGACACGTTGATGTATGTTGATATGTTCTCATCAGATATTGCCCGGGGAATATTGGAATTAAGTGTGATCCACACACTCTGGTCGATATCCAGCTTGAATGTTGCAAAATCTGTTTTATTGGAGTAGATATAATTCACAATTTCACCTTGGCCGACTAGGTCAAGGGATTCGGAGAAATCCCATTTGATTTTATTTTCGGTAAGTGAACCGGTTCTTTGGTTTGCTATGCTTGAAAACCATACATCCCAATTCAGCGGGAAATTACCAGTAGAAATTCTCACATAGTCTTCACAGTTACCTTTATTCGTAACAATAAACAGAAATGAACCCTGGGAGTTTGGATCAGTATTTACTGTCAGGCTCATCCCATCTCTGGATGCATCCCTATCGAGAGATTTTATCTCTATATCATGAACCTTGAAAACGGTGATCTGGACGCTTCTGAATCTAGGATCATCCTCCGATTTGATGCTTTCACCAAATTTATCACCTTTTCCTCTGCTGGATATGCCGAGATCGTAGACTCCGGCAATAGCGTCTTCCGGAACGAAGACCACAAAGCTCAGCTCCCGTTTTTCTCCAATAGCAAGTATTAAATTGGAAATCTCAATGCCATCCTCTTCAAAATGACCGGTCCAATAAATGGTAGGTAGATCTTTGATATAGATGTTTATCTGATCCTGGGCATTGCCAATATTCTCCATGGTAAAGTTATATATTACTTTCCTGCCCTTCACGGATATCTTCTCAGGGATCCCGTCCTTATTCTCGTCAAAATTAATTTCATATTTTATGCTGGCCTTTGGAGTAAGGCTGTCTGCTTTCTTTGAGAAATTCAACTGGTAATCGTAATATTCATTGACGATGGCAGTTATTTCTCCTCTTGCAACAACACTAGGATCATCCACATCCTCCGCTCTTATAGTCATAACAATACGGGTTCCTGCAATGGCTCCAGCAGGGCATTCAACAATTGCTTTTAAAGGAACGGGCTCATGCTTTCTGAGATCTAAAGTGTGAATGTTGGTCAGACTGTCCTCCCAATATACTATCCATTTTTCATCGTCCTCCAAATTTAATTGCTGGGGAGGGAGATCTACAGTCAATCTTACAGTGGATCTGCTATTTCCTCTGTTGGTGATCACTACATTATAGGCCTCGGTATCACCAGGATCAACCTTCTTTATTGAATCGGATATCTCCAGTGATAATAGATTAGTTTCCTCAACAATTAAAATGACAGTATCTTCATTGGTCACGGTCTCTATCTTGCTTTGTTTGGAGATCTGGGAGGTAGCAGTCACAGTTATATCCAACTGTTCGTTCTTTTCCGCAGTTATGGGGCAGTGTATGTAAATTGGGAATGAGGTTCGGCTATCCTCATTGCCGAAAAGACTTGTAGAAAGATAAATATCCTTTATATCGTGAACTCCATTATCATTGGGATCAAATGATACGGTCCATCCTGAAGGTATTCCTGACCTTATATCTATATCATAGGTATCATTTATATTTCCAGTATTGGTGAGTTCAATATTCAGCATTTTATCCGCCCCGGCCGAAATACCGCTTATCTTCTGATCGGTAAATGGGTCTATATCTGCAGCTATATTCACAGACATGTCCACAATGATATCAATGAAGGTTGTCGTAGTAATGGAATCGGTGGCATTATTATCGCTCTCACTCATGGCAAAGGCTTCTATGGCTGCAAAATCACCAAATGATACATTCGCCTTAGGCGCAGTAATCTCAAGAGTGAAATCCACTCCTTGTCTTTCTTCGAGCTGTATATGTTCGATAACTTCAACATTGGTGAAATCTTCGTAACGAGGATCCTCATGAACTGTTTCTCCATCATTGATTGGTACATTTTTAGCAATTAAGGTAGCAGTCCAGTTTTCGGGGATATTCTTTGTACTGAGTGTAAAGCGGTCTCTGAACATTCCAACGATTACACTTTGATGCCCAACATTTGTAAGGGTCAGATTGTATTGTGTGGTCGCCCCGGGTTCAATAAAATGAATGAGCGGGGACTGCAGAGAAGTATCAGTATGTTCTTCATCGACCGTTATTGAGGCCCCGTATTCAAGGGTACCGTTGTAGAAACCAGTATGTTCTCTATCGTATCTGAACATAGGCCAAGGCAATGCACTGGACGGCACTTGTCCGTCAGTTTCCAATGCCCTTAATGTACCCGATCCAGTAGCAAACACAACCTCAAGATAGCCATCTGAATTAATGTCGCCTATTACAGGTGAGGGGTCTGCGGTCACCGAAGAAGTTGGAATACCTTCATGAGTATCATACTGCCATAGGATGGAACCATCTTCATCTATGGCGAAGCAGTTCCCGTCATTATTGACCTCCACAACTTCCAGTAATCCATCGCCGTCTAGATCGGCAACAGCAGGAGAAGGTTTGATATCCGCTCCTAGATTGACGCTCCATATCTGCTCTCCTTCATCACTGATACAGTAAAGATTACCGCTGGTATCACCTATTATGACCTCCCATATCTCATCGACATCCAGATCGACCAAGGCTGCTGAGGACATGGATCCGGATTGCATATTGAAAGACCATTCCTGATCTCCTGTTACAGCATCAAGACAATAGAGCTGATTTGATGCCTCCGAAACAACTATTACTTCCTTTGTCCCATCCTGGTCAAGATCGCCTATTGCTGGTGATGGATTTGTAGTTGTACCGGTGAATATGTTCTTCTGCCACATGATCGCACCCCCCATCCTCACTGCGTATATGGTACCGCTAGCACCCTGATGAATATATTCCAGATTAGTTGGATTTCCATCGAGATCGCCTATTGCTGGTGATGAATGCCAACCTCCTGAACTTACGGATCCTCCGCCGATCGGATCTTCATTGCCATTATCGGATATGACTGCCATGGTACCTGAACTCTGGGGTGAGAAGATAGTTTCCAAGGTTCCATCCATATTGAGATCTCCGCTTGCAACAGATGAATGACAGTCGGACCAACCTCCAATGTTCCTGTAGTTGAACTGCCATTTTGTATTTCCGTTGTTATCTATAGCAAATAGAGAATCCGCTGATTCAGATATGATAAGCACTTCTACCTCGCCGTCCCCCTCCAGGTCTGCAATATTTGGGGAATTGTGTATGGAACTTCCGATTCGATTCGACCATCTTTCAGACCAGCTTCCATCTCCATCGGGATCCTCGAGACATCTGATGGTATCATGACTGCCGACAATAATCTCAATTTTTCCATCGGACTCGAAATCCAATAAAATAGGAGTGTAGAGAACATTTCCAGTTATCTCTGTCAATAGTTCACCGGGTCCTCCGGCTCTTTGATTGCCAGGGGCCCTGTTAGCAATGGAAATTGCTCCGAAAACGGATAGGATCAATACAGAGATGATTAATATTGATGAACCCAATCTTTTTCTTCCTACCATATATATCGCCAAATTTTATTATACACTATATGTGAAGTTAAAGCACTTCATATAAATTAAATGTATATGATTCCAGTTATGATTTATATAATTCCGCTATAAATATATCTTTAAGCTGATATTTAAAAAAATCGGTACATTTTTGGAATCCGCTCGGGTGATTTTTTATTAAAAACTTCATTTTAACTAAATCCTTTTATAATGTACCTGGATATTTATTGGCCTAAGCCCAAAATATTATCAAGAATTATCATCCAGGGGTTTAAATTATGACCAATAAAAATTACAGTAATGATGATGTAATCGTATCATTGACAAATGTTGCGCGGAATATTTATAATCAGCTGAACAAGGGTTCAATACCAAAGATTAGACTACCTTCTAGAACCCGTTCAAACATCGTTTTTAATGAGAAGAAAGGAGTATGGAAGTATGGGAGCAACAAGGTGGAGAGATCTGCAAAAAAACTAGGTGGGGCCTATGGAATATTAAGAACGATGTATGTAATTGATTTCATCAAGGAGATGATAAATAATGGTAAATCATCGACCCTTAGGGAATTGTATTACATAAGTGAAGGCTGGAAATTGGCCAAGTTCACCGATCAGAATGATTCCAACAAATTAGCTGAGGACCTTGAGATTATAACTAAATACATGCGTGAAGATTTCAAATTGAGGCCTGAAGAGGACGGTGCAAGGGTTATAGGCAATATTACCCTGAGGGAAAAGAATAGGAAGGGGGAATTTAAAACTTTCAACTGCAGAGATGATGTTGGAGATTCCGGTTATTCAATTCCTTATAACGTCGATTATGAAAAAGTGAAATTTGAGGGTTGCGATGCGAAGTTTATTATCGCTATCGAAACCGGCGGGATGTTCGATAGATTGGTTGAGAATGGATTTGATGAAAACTATGATGCAATATTGGTGCATCTCAAAGGCCAGCCTGCCAGAAGTACCAGGACATTCATTAAACGTCTGAACAATGAATTGAAATTGCCAGTAGTAGTTTTTACCGATGGTGATCCCTGGTCGTACAGAATCTTTGCATCAGTGGCTTTTGGGGCAATAAAAACCGCACATATATCGGAATACCTTGCTACTCCAACTGCCACTTATTTGGGAATAACTCCATCGGATATTAAGAATTACGACCTTCCCACAGATTCTCTATCAAAGCAGGATATCAAGGCACTCAAGTCAGAATTGGAGGATCCTCGATTTTTGGATCCTTTTTGGCAGGGCGAGATAAAGTATCAATTAAAAATGGGGAAAAAGGCAGAACAGCAGGCATTGGCCAAGTATGGCTTGGATTTTGTTACCGATACCTATCTTCCGGAAAAACTTGCCGAACTTAACATGATATAGACATCAATATTATCATCATGAAACGATTATTATTATTATTATTAAGTTGTCATTACAACCAGTCATTATTCCATTTATAATTTTATATCAATTATTGTTTTATTTGGAGGTGAATGTTTACTTGAAAAGGGTTCTAGTTGTCGATGCCAATATTTTCATTGAAGGATTTGATCTGGATGGGTATAGGGAAAAATTCATTCTAATGACCACACCTGGGATTGTATCTGAGGTGGAAAGAATTGGGGACCAATACAGGTTGGAATATGCTTTGGGGGCAGGTCTAAAAGTTAGTCATCCATCCGACGAGCATGTTAGAAGCATTGAAGTGATCTGCAATAAAATGGGTGAAGGACGAAGACTTTCGAAAATAGATGTGGAGTTATTGGCTTTAGCTGAACGGGAAAATGCAATAGTGATTTCAGATGATTACTCAGTTCAAAATATAGCGGCGGTTATAGGATTAGAGGTATTAACGGGATTACAGAGGGGCATCAAGGAAATATATAGATGGGGTAAGAAATGTGAGGGTTGCAGAAGAAAATTTTCGGACGTTGAAAAATCTTATTCTGACTGTCCAGTATGTGGTAGTAAATTAAAAGACATTCGAATTAATTGATTTTTCATTTTGTTCAAAAGAGGGTTTTTGGAACATATATAGGGAAGTTTGATTATATTCCCAAAACTTTTTATATCAATCTAAGGTTTGCATTTATATAATTTTCTAAAGAACATAAACGGGCTTTGGGTATATATAAAAAGGGATCAGAGGTATAAGTTTGGGATATAGGAAGAGACAATTTTTCAGTCATAAAAGCAGGCAGAAAAGACAACCAATGTTAAATGTGGGAAGAGAATTGGAATTCAAATATGATGTGAGGGCAATACTCAAAAGGGACAATATTGATGAGAAGAAGGAAGCTCCTTTTATCGCCACACTTTTTTCTAGAGGAAGTCGTATGGATATTCCCACGGCTGAAAAATATGTTGAGGAAAAGTTCAAAGAAGGTTTATTTAGTGAAGATTCCTATGAAGAAATTTTGAAATTACTGAAAAGATATAGAAAATGGAGATAGATATCTTACCTATCTCCAATTATTACACTTTCCAGGTTCTCCTTTTACTACATCCAATTTGATATTTAGTCATTTTTTTGATGTATGGTTCAGGCGTTTTCAAGAACATGGGTCAAGATGTCCCAGAATTCTTTTACAGAAGATATTTTCACCATTTCCATTGGTGAGTGCGGATGTTCTATTTGGGGTCCGAATGAAACCATTTCCATACCAGGATACTTTTCTCCGATAATTCCGGTTTCCAGACCTGCATGAATGGCTTTTATGCCCGGTTGTTTTTTGGTTATTTCTTTGAAACTTTTTTCCAGGATAGAAAGAATCTTCGAATCAAGATCCGGTTTCCAACCAGGGTAACTTCCGCCTTTCTTGAAACCGGCTCCTGAAAGATATGCAATGGATCTTATATGTTCCACTGCCCACTCTCTTGCCGAAGCAACTGAAGAACGGGAGTTCAATCCAATTATCAATTCATTATTGTTCATTAACAGAGTAGCGAGATTTGTGGATGTTTCCACAAGGTCAGGAATGTCCTGTGACATTGCTTGAACACCATTGGGGAGGGCCATTAATAACGCAATTATATTGTCGGTGCAATCTCCTGTGAGGCATTTATCCATTCCATTCTTTGAGTCTTCAAATATTATCTGAATATCATTTTCCACGGTGAATTCCTTTTTGAAACCTATTAGTTCTTTCTCAATAATTGCCTTAGTAGTATCAATGTTCTTTTCAGGGATTACGATTGTTGCTTGAGATTCACGAGGTATGGCATTTCTTTTGGTTCCCCCATTTATTTCAATAATTTTCATATCGCACTCCATATTGATAGCATTGAGTAATCGGGCTAATAGCACATTTGAATTGCCTCTTCCTAAATGGATGTCGACACCAGAATGTCCGCCTAACAGTCCTGTGACCTTGATATGTTTCTGCATATCTTGAGAAATTGGTTCAAAATCCAGGTAATAGTATAATTGGGTGTCTGCGCCTCCTGCACAGCCAACATATATTGCCCCTTCTTCCTCAGTATCAAGGTTAAGCATTCTTTGGAAATCTAAAAAATCCTTTTCTAGCTGGAAGGCACCGGTCAATCCAGTTTCCTCGTCAACAGTGAAAAGGAACTCCAATTGTCCATGAT
The DNA here is from genome assembly GCA_964430885.1 of uncultured archaeon. GTDB lineage: Archaea > Thermoplasmatota > Penumbrarchaeia > JASLWR01 > JASLWR01 > CAYSHM01. The sequence continues at coordinate 131,122 of CAYSHM010000001.1, forward strand.
CAATGTTAGAGTCCTCCATAACAGTCAGCATGGCCGCCAATCCGATACCGTTATCAGCACCCAAAGTTGTGTTTGTAGCAAAAAGGTAACCCCCCTTGATCCGCAGTTTCAATGGGTCTTTGGAAAAATCATGTTCAGTTCCTTGATTTTTTTCACATACCATATCCATATGGCTTTGTAAGATAATTCCTTCTATGATATTGCTAGGATCCTTTGCCTTTTTCCTGACCAATATATTTCCAATGCTATCGGTTTTATATTCAAGTCCAAGGTCCTTGGCCTTTTGAATAATGAATTCTGAAATCTTTTCCTCGTGTTTGGAACACCGGGGGATTTTGGTTATCTCGCAGAAATTATCCCATAACTTTTCCGGTAATCCTATTTTCCTACCAACGCTTGGTATATTGATAAATTTCTTCTCATCAACCATATAGTTTCACTCCTCTCGATTGTAAATAATATCAAACTATCCTTTGATTAAGTTTGATTTAGGCCATGAATACCGCTAGGTAGTATTTAATTTTTCTTAGAATTACACTTTACCTCATAAGTCCATTTGACAAATGGTCGATTGTAGCAGGATATCAGTATTCCAGAGGAAACTAAAACAATTCCTCAAATATTTTTAATATGATGATGGGTATTTCCCCGAGGGATAAATCCAAGTAAAAATCTATATAAGACCCAATTAAATAACTATTCTTCTGGATTCCCATATGGATCCTAAAGAAATGGATTGATAAAGATATTGGTATTAGTATTTAGTCAAATTTGGTCTATAGATGAATGATGCCAGTTATCAAATGGACGTGTAGCCTAGCTAGGATATGGCACTGGCCTCCTAAGCCAGGATTCAGGGGTTCGAATCCCCTCACGTCCGCTTTCGCTATAATTCAAAAATAGGTGACTCTAACCTGTTTAATTCCAAAATATGTAAAAATGGTTCCGTTTGTTATGATTTCACATCATCTTTTACTGGGGTAATGAAAATGTCAGAGAGCAATGAGTTCAATATTAAAGAGGTCGAGAAAAGATGGCAGGATTGGTGGGAGAAAAATGAAATATATCGATTTGATCCAGAGAGTGATAGGGAGCCTTATACTATAGACAATCCCCCGCGGTATGCTTCTGGGGCCCTTCACATCGGTCATGCTGTGCATTATACACATATTGATTTTATTGCTAGATATCAAAGGATGCTGGGAAAAAATGTCATGTTTCCATTATGTTTTGATGTTAATGGAATGCCTATTGAGGTGAATGTTGAGAAAAAATATGGAATAAAGATGAATGAAACAGATAGACATCATTTCATTTCGCTCTGTAAGGACTTTGCTGAGAACAACATTGGAACTATGAAAAAACAATTTAAAATTTTAGGCCATTCCATGGACCCGTCCGTTTATTATCAGACTGATGAACCTTACTATAGAAGATTGACCCAGGTATCTTTCATTCGATTATTCAAAGAGGGTCTAATCTACAAGGATAAATTCCCTGTGAATTGGTGTCCCCGATGCGGGACGGCTTTGGCTGAATCCGAGGTTGAATATAAGGACAGGAAAACCTTTCTAAATTACATCCACTTCAAGGAGAAGGAGACTGGCGGTCCAATCACAATAGCTACAACCCGTCCAGAGCTTCTATGCACATGCCAAATGGTGGCCATACATCCGGATGATCCAAGGGCGGACAGATTGGGAGGAAAATCCCTCTTGGTCCCCATGTATGATCGAGAAGTACCAATAATGCTGGATGATGAGGTGGATGCGGATTTCGGCACAGGAGTTGTGATGATATGTACAATAGGGGATAGGGATGATCTGAATTGGGTTTTCAACTACGGATTGAATATGGAAATGGGAATCGATGAGAATGGATTGATGACCGATCTGGCTGGGAAGTACAGCGGTCTGCATCTTGAAGATGCAAGAGAAGCGGTTATAAAAGACATGAAAGAAGCAGGCCTTATTGTTAAACAGGAACCTCTGGACCAAAATGTTGGAGCATGCTGGAGATGTGCTACACCAATAGAATTCATATTGACTTCTCAATGGTTCCTCAAGACCTTGGATTTCAAGTTGGATGTGCTGGAAGCGTCTGACAGTATGAAATGGTTCCCTTCATTCATGAGAACTCGTTTGGAGGAGTGGGTCAATAGACTGAATTGGGATTGGGTAATATCCCGGCAGAGATACTTCGGCACTCCCATACCAGCTTGGGAATGTCATGAGTGTAAGCATATCGAAGTTCCCGACGAGGAGGAATGCTATATCGATCTCACCCTTGAGGGTCTCACCGAGCGCGATTGTTCCTCTTGCGGAGGTGTGATGAAAGGTTCAGTTGAAGTGTTTGATACCTGGATGGATTCTTCACTTACACCGCTTTATAATAGTTATTGGCTGAGGAATGAGGATTATTTCAATAAAGTATTTCCAATGTCATTAAGACCTCAATCTCACGATATAATCAGAACTTGGGCTTTTTATTCTATATTGAGAAGCAAACTTCTAACTGGTGATAAACCTTTTAAAACCATCATGATGGACGGATTTATTCTATCAGCAGACGGCACACCAATGCATGCCTCTAAAGGAAATGTTATAGACCCATTGGAAATCCTAGATGAATTTGGGGCGGACCCATTGAGATTTTACGCATCCAATTGCGCTTTGGGGAAGGACAATCCCTATCGCCATCAGGATGTGCTTAGAGGTCTTAGTGTTTCAAGAAAGCTGTTCAATATAGGCCGTCTGGTCAAAACCGCTATTGATAAAGGTTTTGATAACTCCATTGACATTGCCAATATTGCATTTGAGGAGGTTGAATCAGATCTTCATGATGTGGATAGATGGCTGATTTCAAAATACTCAAAAATGGTGGGGAACGCTACGGATAATATGGAAAAGTTCCGTTTCGACCATCTTGTGAAAGATATCATTAATTTCACCTGGCACAAATTAGCAGATCATTATTTAGAAATAAGTAAAAATAGGATTTATTCAGGTAATGATAAAGCCCTCCTATTTACCCTTTATAATGTTATGAAAGGCATATTGAAAATGCTTGCGCCATTTTTATGCCATATTACTGAAGATATTTACCAAAATATTTTTGCCGGTGAGACCAAAGGAAATAGTATTCATGTTAGTTCCTGGCCCGAACCGATAAATATAGATGATGATGGTGAAGCGCTCGGAGATTTGGTAGTTGATATTACTTCAGCCGTCAGATCATACAAATCCGAGAAGAAGATTCCTCTGAACGCATCCATAGGAGAACTGATAATAGGCGGTGCATTGGGTAGGCGAATCCAGGATTCCATTGAAGATATTATTGCACCAACGTCATCATCAGGAATTCAATTTGCGGATGAACTTTTAATCGAGAAAAATATCACTGGTTTGAAACCAAATTTTTCAGTGATGGGTCCCCGATTCAAGAATAGGGTAAATGATATTGTCAAAAGTTTAATCAAATTAAACCCGGCTTCACTCTGGGCGGATATAGATAAAAAGGGTATTTATTCTTTGAAACTTGATGATGAAGAGTTCTTTATTGATAAAAAATGCATTATATTTGAGCGTGGAATGTCAATAAAGGGGCAAACAGTGGAGGCAATAGAAAGCCCGAACGAAGACATATCCATATTTATCAAAAACTAATTTTGTTTCTGGTCAAAATGGCTCCGATCTCCTTGAGGAAAATTCATTCCTCCTCCTTGAATACAGGTACTAAATAAGGGACTTCCTTTTTGGCCAGGGCATTTTCATTAATAAGATCGATTAATTCTCGAATGGATTGGTTCTGCTCTTCAATTTTTTCCTTCAATTCTTCCTTATATTTCTCAAACTCTTCCTTGGAAACCTTTTCACTTTTTTCAATACTTTTCTTGCGCCACCGTCTTTCGAGGAGGAAAAGGATTATTGAAAATAATAGGAATAGACCATTGATAATCATAATTATTGTAATACTGGTGGACCATCTATCAAGGTCCTCTTCGGTGAGGGCATCATTTTCAAGTATTCCGCTTTCTTTTGGAATTTGAAGTTTGACCTCAATGGGATTGTTTCCCATATGGTATTCATCAAGATTACTTATGCCATTTCTGTTTTCATCCCTTTTGGCATCGTTGGAATTAAGGGGGTCCAAACTGAACTGCTTCTCCCACAGGTCTGGCATACCATCAAAGTCAGTATCTAGTAAAATCACGCCGCTGTTCTCTAAAATGGGATTTTCATTGGAATTGAACTCCTTTAGGTTGCTTTCCCCATCATTATTCCAATCTTCTAAAGCATCCTCGGGATCATGTGGATCCAGACCATATTGTATTTCCCACCAATCAGGAATACCATCTTTATCAAAATCCTTATCATCCTGGGAAAATTTATCACTATCGAGTACAAGTAGTTCCACTGTAATCTGGGACGATTTCCAGTCCAGGTCCATCGCAGTAATGGTTAGATTGTAATTGCCGGGTTCTACATGCTCAGGTATAGATATTTCGATAATGGCCTTTCCATCCTGAAGTAATAGTCCCTGAGGCATATCTATACCAAATTCTCTAAGATCTATTGTTATCCAGTTGATATTGTCATCCGCATCAAAGAATGAAACAGATATCCTTACAATATCTTCTCCATTGTTCTTAATACTAGATGAAACTGAAGGATCTCTTAGGACCGGCGCGAAACCACTTGATTTCACATTGATAATCACGACTGAACTTGCGGAAAGTCCAGATATGTCAAATGCTGTAATGTTCAGTATCAGAATTGTATTTGTGTAGTTAACATCTATGATAATCACTCTGGAATATATACTATCGTTGCCAATGAGATCACCGTTAGTTCCGTCGTCGAACATTACTTCATTCCTATTTCCGCCGAGAGGAGAAAGATCTATAACTACTGATTCAAGATTGTTCTCGTCATCAGACGCCTCAGCTTCAATCAAACCGGTTTCCTCGCCATTATTGGTCATTTGCAGAGGTCCGCTTGCAATAATAGTAGGGGCTTTGTTCCATTCCATGATGTTCAGACTTGTTATTACCGATACAATGTTATTTCCAGTGTCTTGAACGTATATGGTAAGCTCCTTTACCCCCGCACTGCAGTTCGGACTTGCAGTAATCAACCTGGAATAGGTGGAATCCGATGATATCACATCACCGTTACTTCCATCATCGTACATCTGTGCGGTCTGGTTTCCGCATATGGGGCCGAGATCAACATATACCCGTTCTATTCCTTTATCATCATCTGCAGCAAGCGTGATAAGGGTAGTTTCCTCTCCGTTATTCTTGATGCTTCCGGGACTGATTATTGGGATAGAAACTGCCGGTTCCTGATCTCTATGGTCAACTACGATCAATTCAAGTGTTTCCACGACTACATTTCCCGACCAATCTTTGATAGTTATCGGTAGGAAATACTTTAGAGGTACAACTGTAGTGGAAATGCTGGAAATGGAGAATACGGCATCATTGGCATTGAGGTCTCCATTAGTTCCATCATCATAAAGGTCGGTCATAGAACCCTCTAAAGATGTTAGGTCGATAGTAACTTCCATGATATCCAGAAGCCCGTCCGATTCCGATATTTCAACCGTGATATTGCATTCAGTTATTCCATCATTAGGTAGGGGGCCGCCTTGTGCTTCCACGATTCCCGGCAGTTCGGATTTATAGCTGTATTCAGCAAGGACTTCCGTTGATTGAATAATATACTCATCTACTCCACACCAGGCGGTCCACATATCTCGGACTTCCTGTTTTACATAGAATCCTACCTTTGGAGAGAAATAAGTGGTAACCGTTCCACCTGAAGGTGGGTCTATATTATCTCCATCATTGTGGGTTCCCCCATCATCTTTCCCAATTATTTTCCAAGATGTGAATTGTTCACCCGCCAATGGGTATGCCTGACCGGATACGTATGAATCTGAGGGTATTGTAATTGATTGAGATTGAGTTTGAATATCCCTATCGCAGATGACATTATGATATTCATTAATGGATTCATCCCCGTCAGTTTGTCCTTCAATATTGATTATTCCAGTTACATGTACGTTGTTGGAATAACTTCCAATATTTCCTAGTTGTATGGGGAATCCGAAGGTTTCTTCGGGCGTTTCATATAGGATAGTAATATCCTGTTTCTGATGGACATCACCCAGAACAGTATTTGTCTCAGCATCTCCCTCAGCATAAATATGTACCTTGACAAATGCCATGTCTTCCTTGTTTATCCATATCTCACCGCTCAAAGGTGCTTCAAGATCGAAGTGGAAATTCACTTTAATACCGGCTATCTTCTGGACACCATCACCCCAGGCTTGAACGGTTCCAGTCAGCTGCAGTTTGTAGCAATCATAGGAGGTTCCCTTTACTGTCAGTGTTTCAGTTCCGATCATGGTGAATTTTTTTTCATCATGATAGTAGTATATTGTTTTTCCATCATCGGATTCGTCTATTACCATATGTTCTGCATCACGCACCAAAACCCAATAATCGCCAACATCCCATTTAGGGGTAAGATAAGTTAATCCTTCGGCCCTTTTATTTTCTGTTATGGATGTATTGTTGTCCAAAATCTCAGTTTTCGAGCTGGGACTATTCATGATATTTATGGAAGATAAAATAGATATAAGAAATAGAATCAATATCATGAACGATATTTTTCTCCCATCATCAATATACATATATCAAACCCCGAATAGATCAATATTGATTATTTATTCTGGACCGTAATATTGCTGAATTGCCCATAGTAAATAGATGCCTATATATATCAAATCTTTTCCTATAAATACTAAACTGGAATTTTTATAGGTAGTTATTTATAAAAAAATAGGTCACATCATTCTTTGTGGTATTTTGGTCAGTACAATGAATTTTTCAGACTAGTAATATTATACCAATCTTAATATAATAAACTATACAATCAATGCAGTAATAGATTTCATGATGGAGGATTGAAATAAATGAAGATATTAGTACCTACAGCAGGACCAAAACCAGCAAGGGAGAATGCAAGCTATATCTGTGATATGGCAAAGAAATTGAATGCAGATGTGGCGGTTCTCCACGTTTTGGATATTGGTGAATATGATGACGGCCGCAAAGCCCTGAACATTTTCGAAGAGATTGCAAAGGATTATGGACTTCAGATTGAGACATATATCAAAGAGGGTAAAGTAGTTTCAGTTATATCCGAATTTGCTAAAAGTATTGATGCGGATCTTGTGGTGATGGGGGCAAGCCAAGGACAGATCGTCGCTGAGTGGATAGTTAGTGGAGTCCTCAAGAATTCCGAGAAACCTGTAGTAATCATACCCTGGGCTTACAGTTAAATTCATGCCCATTCTAAGATTAAAATCTCACATTTGTTAGATATAATCCGATCTGACAAATTTTATTTTATTATATTCTATAATTTTATTTTTTATCTCTAGCAGAGCGCACCTTCCATCTTTAGCTGCCCCTGGACGGGGAAATGAGGCCGCCGATGATATTGAGCATGGTTGACTTCCCGCATCCGGATGGGCCCATGAGGGTTACGAACTCTCCCCCGGAGACCTTGAGGTCAATGCCCTTGAGAACCTTGTTGATCCCTCCACCTGGGATGGAAAAATGCTTTTTCAGGTCTTGGCACTTGACCAGTAATTTCTTTTTCTTTACGTTCATTATATCACAGGTTCCTTCCCTTCAGTTTCATTGCTAATGGAAGCCAGAAGTATTATACTCGTATTTTTTGTTACCATCATCCAACCTCCGAGCCTCAATTACTGAACCTCTTTCCTCTTCAGCTTGAACACCGACAGCACCGCTAGGACCGCAGGGATCAGCGTCCAGATCAACCAGGAGGTCGCCTTCGAATTATAGTTGGTCAAAGGAATCGAGGCCAGCTGGAAACCCTGGTCGGGCTCATCAAGGGACACTCCAAGGTCATGGGTCCCCGCGAACAAACCCATCTGCTCCTGGAACGTGGGAGTGAGATAGATCCCCCCAGCCTCGATGAACGAGATGAAGATATTCCCCAGATGGTAGCCAGGATCGAAATGATAGAGGCTATTATCCACGTAGAATTCGGAGAAACCCGACCTGATCATGTAGAAACCGAGATAGATAAATATTACCAGCCCGGCAGATATTATCATCACCAGCACGCGGCTCTTCGATATCGTGGAAAGAAAGAGAGGTATGGTGCCGAAGACCACCGCCACGAACAGAGTATACAGAAGCAGTATGGGCACATACGGGACCAGCTCCCACATGACCGAGAGATGCGCACCCGAGACCGTGACAAATACGTATACCGATAAAATGATGGCGATCAGCTCCATTACCGCCACGAACACGAGATAAGCCAGGAACTTCCCGAGGATCACCTCCCACCTGCGAATGGGTCTGGTGATAAGCGACAACAGGGTGCCCCGGCTGTCCTCGCCGGCAATGAAATCCGAAACGGTCCATGCCGAAAAGAAAGAGAGCACTATTCCCCCGATCCAGAAATACGTGACAACGAAGAGCCGATCCTTGAGCATGAGGGCCTGGACCCCTACGGGATAGCTTGATACATCGGCGCCGTAGGCGGTGATGATGGGAACGATGACGGCCACAGCGAGGAAGATTAGGGCTCTCGGTAATGTCAATAACTTCTGAAGTTCCCTTGCAGCGATTATGTGGAAGCGCGACCCGGATATCCCCGTTTCACTCATGGAACCCACCTCCTTTTCCGTTCATTTCCTTTCCATTTTCGGACACCGAAGTGAGGAAGATATCCTCTAGGGATACATCCCGTTTCTTGAAGGACATCATCACGGCCTTTGATTTGTAGACTATTTCGGTCACCGCTTCCTGAAGAACGTCGTCCTTGTCCGAGACCACCTGTATCCGATTTTCATCGTCGATCCAAGCACGCTTGACATAGGGAAGTCCCTTCAATTTCTTCAATATCGACTCGTTCTTCGACGTTTCCAGCAGGAAATGATTGCCGGCCAGTTGATCCTTGATGGCACCGACATCGTCCGAGAGTATTATCTCTCCCTTGTTTATGATGGTAACTGTATCGGCGAGTTTTTCAACTTCCCCCAGAATATGGCTGCTTACGAAAACAGTCAATCCGCGCTCACGGACAAGCTCCCGTATATGATCGATCATACCCGCGCGGCCCACGGGATCGAGATTTGCCGTGGGTTCGTCCAGGATTAGTATCTCGGGCTCGTGTATGAGCGCCTGGGCCAGGCCCGCTTTCTGTTTCATACCGGAACTGTAATTATTGACCTTGCGGTCCGCCGCCTCCTCGAGCTTCAGCCACAGGATCAGCTCTTCTGCCTTTGTTGCGGCATCAGCCTTGCCGAGGTGCCCGAGCCTTCCCATGTAGATTAAATAATCATAGAGTGTCATGTCGAAGAACTTGGGATGCTCCGACACGTATCCGATGAGCGAGTTCGCCTTGACGGAGCCGGCCTTATATCCCTTAATCGTAGCTGTTCCCCGGGTGATGCCGAGACCCCCCACAAGCATCTTTATTGTGGTTGTCTTCCCGGCGCCGTTGGGCCCCAGGAAGCCGTGGGCCTGTCCCGGAAGGACCTTGAAATCGATGCCGTTCACGGCCTTTACGATACTGGCTTCGCTACCGAAATGCTTGGTGAGGTTCTTGGCCTCGATCATGGGGTGGATCATTGCTTCGCCTCCCCGGCTTCGGATTTTGCAGGCATTTTCTTCTGTTTTTCATCTTTACCAACGGACGGTGGATCATTTTCCTTTTTCGCATTCTCAACCTTCGATGCTTCTATCTCTCTCCTTTTCTCCCTCCACCGTTCCGCGCTCTTTCTCAACTTGATCCGCCTCGTTACCAATATCACAACTATTGCTATGATCAGTATCACACCTGCAATGATATTAATGATCAGGGGCGCATTGGATTCCGGCACCGTGACGATTATGGAATCCGAGAGGACGCCTCCGAACTCATCGGTGGTCTCCACTATGATCTCATGCTTGCCGCCGCTGAGAGTAAGGGTAGTTTCACCTTCAGTGTGTGATCCGTAGCAGATACCATCCACAAAGACCTCGCACTCCACGCCTTCCAGATCCCATTTCAAAGTAAACTCGTCATCCATGGGATCGTCATTTTCAGGTGAGAGTATTGATAGACTGTAAGAACCGTCCAGACAATACAGGCTGTTTCCCCTGGATACCAGAATATCCGATTTTCCATCGGAGTTGATATCACCGTTGTCTTCCGCTACCGCATATCCGACAGGGATTTGTCGTAGCAACGTGCCCGTTTCCGGATCCACCAGTTCCAATACAGGGACCTCTTCATCATTTACTACGGCAGTTCTCTGTACCACCATGTCCTTGATCCCATCGCCGGAAACATCGCTTGTAACCGAGATACCGAAAACCGGTTGAGCCATGTTCCAATCGGTAAATTCCGTCTGTTCCTCGTATTGGATGACATTGAGTTGTTCTCCGGTTTTCCCGTCCAATATATGAATGTCAGCGCCCAGAGCATCCCATCGGCCGGAACCCACGGCTATATCGGCTGTTCCGTCTCCGTTGGTATCGTGAATTATCCTCAAGGGGTTGCCCCCACTGAAAGCATAATCAAATATCTCCGTATTCACCCATATCTCCTGGTGGGTAAGTCCATCAACTGCTATTATCTGGGGAGGTGATCTCTTGCCCCCGATTTTTTTGAAGATCAGAGCGTCCTCGACCCCGTTGCCATTGAGGTCCTGGTGGAAAGGCCCGTCCACAGGGTTTTTTCCCGGAGCAAAGTTTTCCAGGGGCAGGTTCCCCGCCCCAACGGAAAAGCCTGGCCCAATGGCGCTGCCGTCAAGGCCGCTCAGGACATGACATTCATGCTGCTCGTCGTTATTGTCATCTCCAGGAACAACAGAGAAGTACATCACATCCGACCTGCCGTCCCCATTCATGTCCTCGATCAGCCGGAAGCTGTCGGACAATACCTCATCATTGTCTGGACTGCTGAGTTCCCCGGGATATCTCCAGGAGTAGTTTGCCGACAGACTGCCGTTGTCCGATATGTTTGAAAAGTATATCAGGGATGAAAAATCTGTGATGAGTAAACCCGGTTGAGCAACATCGTCCACGGCAAAAACTTGGGGATACCACGGCAGCCAACTGATATTATTTTGGGTCATGTTCCACAATTGTGAGCCGTCCGCCCCGTCCAGAAGATAGACCTTTCCTCCCTGGCCCCCCACCATTACATCCGTGATGCTGTCTCCGTTCAGGTCCGCAATTAGGTCCATTGTTGCGATCCTTCGGTTCACCGCGTTCCAGTCTTCATAGAGACCCTGGGATGCATTGAGGGAGGAATTGAGCCAGAGCTGGTCCGTGACGGGTGCCTCCCAGGCCAAACTGCCGTCGGCTCCATCTATGACGAACACGAATGTATGATTTCTCATCTCCAGGAGATCGTCCGCCCCGTCGCTTTGCCGGTAGGCCAGGATATCGATCTTTCCGTCACCGGTAAAGTCGTTTTCCAAGCTGATGTCCCTTGCGCCCTTCGTCGGAAGATCTGCGAGAGATACGGAATGTCTCCAGAGCTCTTCGCCGGTGACTCTGTCGACGGCCTGGATGGTCCTTACATGAGAATTCGAGCCCAGGAAGGACAGGACCACGAGGTCTCCGGTCCCGTCGCCGGTTATGTCCGAGATGTCTTGTACCTCCACACTTTCCATGTTGTTCACATCCCAAAGGACTTCCTGAGTTTGTGGGTCCACTACCAGAAGGCCAGAGGTTCCAAGGGTCATTATCATCAACTGCCCCTGTGAGCCGTTGGGATTATCAAAGAATTTTAGCTGAAAATTCCCCAGCCAGGCATTATCGAGGATGGGATGTTCAAAAAAGATTTCAAGTTCCTTGCTCTCGGTATCCACCAGTTTGATCTTGTTCTTATGCGGGATCACCAGAGAATAATTACCGTTGCCGTTCCAGTTTATGAGAACTTCCGTTGACCACAGAACAGGAATATCGATGGCGTTGGTTCCTGTAGTATTGAAAAGTATACTTTCCTGATCCAGTTCCACAAACTCATCATCATTTGAACCATCATCATCCTTCCTATCCCCTTCCTTTCCCTGCCTTGTCCTGACACCGGCCGGGGACGAGGAGATTATCTTGGCCGTCCCGCTGTGATCCCGGTTAATTCCCATGACCAGGATGTCTCGGAGCCCGTCGCCGTCGAAATCCTCGATGGTCTTTATGCGCGGATTGAAATAATTTGACAGATCATCTATACCGGCCTGTATTCCGACATTGTCCTCCTCATCGATATTCGGCTGGTTCTGAAGGGTGATCTTCTTGGACCAGATGATATTTCCGCCGCTTCCGCTCATCAATGTAACGAAACCATCCTCCGAACTGACAACCACATCCGGGACATTATCGCTGTTAACATCCTCGAACGTGAGAATGGACCAAAGAGATAGGTCGATCCTGATGTCCACCGTCCCGCCTTCTTCTCCTTTTTTGGAGTCCAATTCAATGACCGTCTCATATATTTCGGTCAGATCATGTTCCCAGACCACTCTGCCGTTTTTACCGTTCAGCAGATAAATATCCCCGTCCTGGGAACCCGCGAGAACATCGTTCACGTTATCTCCGGTAAGGTCCGGGGCTGCCACAACGCTCCAGATATCGTTTCCGCCAGTAAATGTCCACATGACATCCCCATTCTCTCCCGACAGGCGATAGACCCTTTTCCATGAACTCACGATAACATCCTTTCTACCGCCTGAAGGGATTGAGTCGACGCACCACGAGATGGTTTCCGCATCAATAAGTCCGTCTTCCTCGGTAAAAGCTTCCACTTCGGGTTTGAATTCCCAGAGTTTTTCCCCGGTCTCCGTGCTCACTGCAATGACATTGGGCGTTTGCTGGTTTCGAGTGCTTATCACGAAATCGTTTCGACCGCCATTGTCAATATCGGCGATATCGGTAATTGATAAAACAGGATTCAGTGTGGTGTAACGAGTGTATACCTCACCTGTAAGAAGATCTATGGCCATGGCACCGCCGTCCGTTCCCACCAGCACGGTGTTCGGAGTACCGGTATTTGTCTGGTCCACCAGCTTTATCTCGGTGGTTATCCCACCGGTCATGCCGTCGATTGTCTGCCAGAGTACGCTGCCCTTGGATGTGTTATCCAGGATTTCTGGAATTGTATTCGCGTCCTGAGCGGGGATTATAATAAATAATGCCGATGTCATCAGTAAAATCGTCAAAATTACTGGCCTTATCGAGTGTCTTTTCATTTTCATTCCCCCTTCCCGCAACTTATTCTCTTCCCTTCTTTGATGAAGTGGAATGTAAGGTATCGAGATGTGCCTGGAGAGATTTCACCATCAGGTCAGTTCCACATTTCGGGCAGGTCGTCCAGTCGTCATCCTTGGATTTCCCCTTTGTGGCAGTACCTTTTAACATTATCCGGATCACCACTGCAAGTACGATGATGGCGATGACCGCTCCGATAATGCTATACAGGACCCAGCTTTTCATTCCGCTCTCCTTTGCGGGATCGTCCTCTTCGGGCTTATCCTTATCAGTATCATCCCTGAGGGGCTCATCTTTCCCGTCATCCTCTCCCACAGTGAGTGTTCCGGTGACAGAGCCGCTAACGCTGCATTCCACGGTAACGGCCATCACATCTCCATCGGAAGCGGTCACATTGTAGGAATATACCACCATGCCCTTGCCCTTTTCATCGTCAACCTTCTGGCTCGTGTAGGTCTCATTCAGTACTTCGAGACGGTTCACGTGGATGGTCACTTTTTTGATATAATGGGTGTCGGGCTCTGCTGATTCATGGTCAATGTAGACTGTTACCATCCCCTCTTTGTAGGTCGGATATACCGCAGCCGGTGAATGGGCCCGGACATTCCCCGATATTGGGAGGAAAGCGAGAGCTGTTAGAAGCGCTGAAAATATCAGAGCCGATAAGGCCATTGATGCAATGGTTCTATTCGTTTTCATTCCGTCATTCTCCTACATTTTCTGTTTCAAATTGATGTCAATCGTCAAAAATAAAAATCTTCTCGATAGTGGTTTTGAAAACCCTAGCGATGTCATGGGCCAGTTTCAACGAGGGATTGTATTTTCCCTTCTCGAGATAGACTATTGTCTCCCGCCGCACTCCCACCTTCAATGCGAGATCGCCCGGGGTCAGATCGAATCTCGCTCTGAGCTCTTTGATACGGGTTTTCATAATTTCCATCCCATCATTCTGTCGGATCCCCCCGGAAATGATGCCATATCCAGCATAGACCGAATATACAGAGCATGGCCAATGTCTGATAGAACACCAGCAGTGAGGGATCCATATTTTCATAATCGGATTTGAATAAATTAGAGTATTTCAGAATAAGATTTATTCCTCGTTGCGTGCCGTGAATATCCGAAGCTATTAACAATTTCATTATAATTCAACTACCAATACCTTAGGCCTGAAATATTATTTCAGGAAAAAAGTAGTAACCTAAGGTTTATTGTCTTTTTAAAATAAAATGTAAAATTGTTGTCATAAAGATTATCAATATCACTAAAGTAATCGGTGGTTCAAAGGAGGGTGTAACACTTTCGTATCTTCTATCAGCTATATGGATTATTTTTGTAGCTTCATTGTTATTATATTCACCGCTGGCTTCTGCTGCTTCTATCAATCTATTTGTAGTATCTATCCTTACGTTGACGGGGATTGCTGAAATATTTGAATTCAACTGAATAATGGTCTCGACACCTACTAGGTATGTACCGCCTGGCGGGATTATTGCTCCTCCGGGAATGGAGGTTTCTAAGATGAGGGACATTTCGGGAATTTCAAACTCAACCGTTAAGTCATTGTTCGATACCGCTTCAGTCATGCCAGAATTATATATGAGGGCAGTGATGTAGGTATATTCATTGTTATACGCTGCATGAGGTTTTATATCACTGATCCTTATACTGAGATCAGGACCTACTTTGAAACGTTTGTATCCAATATTGTTTGTAATATTGACATCTGGATCGTAATTATTGGATTCTACAATGTCGTTTTCAATATCAATGAGGAGTCTAGCCTCGAAAATTCCTTCTGACAGAGGAGTGTAATTATATATCAATGAATATCTTTCCCCAATGTCAAGACCTGAACAAGGCAGGTTATTCTCTTCATGCAGAGTGAAGTTCCCTGTAGCTGGATTAAGCTGGTACAACTGGATTTTTGTTATGAATGAATCATAAGTGTCATTGTTTCCAATATTTTCAATATTCGCTTTAATGGTAAGATTGTTCCACTGGACCGCTTCAGGTCCACCAGTGGTAACTTGAATATCATAGGTATTTCCAATCTTATTTACTGCAATATCTGGATAGCCATTCAATACTTCAGGTCCAAGAAATAACTGACTGGTTTCCGAAGCACCGAATTCGTCAATGAATTCAAAATAATATTGGTGCTTCCCTGGACTTAGCTTTGTGGAATACTGAAATAATTCTCCGTCAGTATAGTCATCATCAAAATAGTCTCCAACACCGGTTATTTCTTCCATTTGATAATAAATATTATCAATATAAACTCCGCTCTGATACTGAGTTAGATCTGGCCTGTGATTGTCTAGATCTAAGTACACTATTTGAAAGGTAAAAGTGTCTGAAATGGTGCCACTTTCAGGGAAAATAGTTGTTTCATGGAATGCACCTCCATAAACATTCGGAACCAATAGTGAAGGTTTATTGTTCACTATTACTGATTCATTCAGACCTTGGTGGGGCCATCGGTAGGTCACATTATTTATCAAGGCTTCAAAATGATAGTGGTGTGTGCCTGGATCCAAACCATTGATTTCTAAAGAAAAAATGGCACCATCGTCATATGTGTGATCTATGCTTTCCATCTCAAAATGATCAGATCCTATTACCAAATGCAGATGATTATCACCCCAGTTGGGATCGATATTGGAACTATTTTGATACATTATCCGGAATTCAAAAAAATCGTCCTCAATACCAATATCAGGTTCAGCTCCATCATATATGTATCCATCTTCTCCGGTCCAGGTGAGTTCCGGAAGGGATGTGGCATTGGAAGCCAATGAAGAAGGAATGCCAATCATGCACGTTATCATAAGTGCCCCCAATGTGCATACAAATAAATGCCAATATCTCATAATAAACACCTTCGCCTGATCAGATATGAACCTTACAGGATGATTTCCAATATGATTAGTTAATATTTACATATCGTCTGCCAAGATTATAAGGTTTTTTATGACATCAGCAAATCAACATATTCAAGTTGAAGAATAGAAAGATCAATTTTCTACATTGCATTAGAGTAAATAATAAATAAAAAAGAGAGAGACCCAAGTATTCAGATGGAATGTCAGGTCTCTTTTTCTTTCTGTTTTCCTCTATAGAGCAATCCAACCATTATTATAAAAGGAACGAAGATTATCGCTATTGAAAGCATTACGCCATAAATGGAATTCAATATCAGTGAATTACCGAATTGAGGCGAAAGTCCTTCGATAGTGAAGGGCGGGATCTCATATCCTTTATCCATCATCATGATCAGAACATTCTGTAGGTCCAAGATGAACCATGAATAAAAGAAGATAATGGAAAAGAATATCACTAACCACAATAGGTATTTTCCAGACAGTAGATTTAAATTTAAATTTTCCTTTTTAAGGTTGTGTTTGGACGCAAATTGTTTTATTCCATAGAAATGGTTTGAGGTGCTTGCCAATTCGACATATAGAATCAATCCAAAGGAGAAAAGAAGAACATAGAACAATGTTGTGCTAGATAGGTCACCTACATCAGTGTAGGTTCTAGTCCCCCAAACTCCTATGATAGCCCCAATTATAAAGAATATCATGGATGACATTACAAAGATATTGTTCAGGGACGGGACGATCTTGAATTTAGATATTTCTATAATGCTGAAAGGCAAACAAGCCCATAGACCCAACAGACCCAATAATGCTGCTAATCCGATGAATATGAAACCCACTAGTTTTGGCAGATTATTTGCCCCGGCCTCATCAACTAGAATGAACAGCATAATTCCTGCGATCAAGAGGCTGATTGTGCCCAGCGCCTGGAGTAGTGTGAGTAATGTGCTGGCTTTTGCAGCATCAATTGATTGGATGGGTTCGTCGTCTGCCATTATAATGCACCTCCTCTAGATTGGGCTGCGGACGTAGCTCTTAACAGGACCTGCTGTAATGAAGTCTGCGGTTTCCAGTCAATAACACTAATACCATATCTTCGAAGTTCCTTTATTAATATGTCTCTTTCCAGTCTGATAACATCGTAGGCTAACGGGTCAATTTTCACCTCTTTTGCCGTACCGAGAACACCCTCGGCACTCTCGACAGCACCCTTTTCCTTTGCCAACAGTTCAAAATCAATTGATGATGGTGATAAGATAGTGACATCGAATTCCAGTACTTTCATGGTGCTTATTGCCTTTCTCAGAGAGTCATCGTCATCCAGAGAAGTTATTACTATAACTGGAGACAATCTTGGTAGATAAGGCAATGCTTCATCAATTACCCCTTGGAGCGGAATGTCTCCTTTTGGCATAGCACTGGCTAGAGCGGTCAATATTTCATACAATTGTTTTTTACCTGTTTTCTTCTTGATAGTAAGAACCTTGTCGCTGTAAATGACCAGGGAGACACTATCACGTCTGTTAAGGAAGAATTGGGTAAGGGTTGCTGCGGCTCTTGCCCCGTAGATATTCGCATTATCAGATTCCATACCTATGGATGAAACCTCTCTCGCATCATATACAATAGTAACATCCGAAACGCTTTCTCTTTCCTTTTCATTAACAAGAAGCCGACCCGTAGAAGCAAATGCTTTCCAGTTTATCATCTTGAAAGGATCTCCCGGGACATATTCTCTGATACCCCAGAATTCGTAACCCGGTCCGGGCATTTTAACACGCATTTCACCAGGATACATTTTAGGTTGTTTGGATTTCAAGGATAATTCTTTTACCTCACGAGTCTGGGGGAAAACGGTCAAGCGACTGGTGTAATCAACATTTTCTTCGTTGTAGAAAAGATAAAAAGGATCGTGAGACCTTATTGACACTGGTCCGATGTCATAGACTCCTTTCAAAGGACACCTAATAGCATATCTCAATCGTGTTTTGCCCTTTGGTTTAAGATCTAGATAGGTATAATTGCTCCCCCTTCGTAATTCCACTTGGCTGGGTAGGCTGTCTTTGATTTCGACAATACCACCCTTTGAGGAGAAATAACCTATGGCCAGACCGATTCCTAGTCCCAGTATTACCACAATCAATGCTCCTATGATTCCGGGTAAAAATCCGAATATCGGGTCGAATCCCCAGATCCAGAAAGAAAGTGGGAGGGAAAGGACTAAACCTATAATGGCTCCACCGACGACTGAAGTTACAAGCTTAATGGATTTAGGCCTGGTTAGCTGAAGTTCGGCTTTAATCATACCATCCTCAAATATCCGTTCATTGGACATTTGTCTGAAGGGTCTGACAGTCATATTCAGATTAATGAATATGCTGAAACCGATATAGAGGAATAAAGTTATACTTATTCCCAGCAACAGCAGGTTCCTGAATATTAAACCCAGGAATACCAGGCCGATTCCAGTACACAGCATCAATACTGCCTTTTTTGTCCACATTATCTACACCGCGGGTACAGGCACTTCATTTAAAATCTTATTGAGAATATCTTCAGGCAGTACACCTCTGATACGAGGTTCTGGTTTCAATATTATCCTGTGTGCAATTGCCTGAGAGCAAATCGCCTTGATGTCATCAGGAGTAATATAATCTCTACCCTGAAGCACAGCTCTAGCCCTTGACAGTTTGAATAGAGCCAAGGAACCTCTCGGGGATGATCCAACAACCACTCGGGGGTCTTCTCTGGTTCTTGTAACTATTTCTACTATGTATGTGAGCAGAGCGGGGTCCAAGTGAACACCCTCGACAGTTCTCATCATGGCTAGGATCTTTTCCGGGCTTGTAATTGTGTCAACTTCAACATCATCTTGACCACGGCTCATTCTTCTGATAAGAATCTCTCTCTCATCTTCTCTGGATGGATAACCCATACTCATTTTCTGCATGAAACGATCGACCTGAGCTTCAGGCAGGGGGTATGTTCCTTCCTGCTCGATGGGGTTCTGTGTAGCCAATACTAGAAAAGGTTTTGGTAGCTTGTGTGTTACACCTTCAATAGATACCTGTCTTTCCTGCATCGCTTCTAACATGGCCGCCTGGGTTTTGGGTGGAGCCCGGTTAATCTCATCAGCTAACAGAATGTTTGCAAAGATCGGGCCAGCTCTGAACTTAAATTCATTTTCCTTTTCATCATACACATAGGTACCAGTGATATCAGATGGCAAAAGATCAGGAGTGAACTGAATTCTTCTATATTTACATCCTAGGGCATCTGCAAATGTCATAATCATAAGTGATTTTGCAGTTCCTGGAAAATCTTCCATCAAAGTGTGCCCATCTGCCAATATGCATGTGAGAACATTTTCTAGAATATCTCTCTTACCAATAATGGCCTTTTCGACTTGTTCCAATATTGCGCTAGATGTAGCGGCAACGCCCCGCACAGCTGCGGGACTAGCTCTGGGCGGTGATCCTCTTTGCTGGGGTCCGGCACCTCGGGGTCTAGCCCCGCCAGGCTGCTGTCTTCCCATGGGCCTCTGGCCTCCTACTGCCCCCTGAGGTGCTTTCCCTCTAGGTCCAGGAGGTAATTGTTTGGGTCCGCCTTGTGGCTTGTTTCCTATATTTGCTACTTTTTGTGCTCCGTTTGTCATATCTTATCACCTTTCGAATACAACTATATTTTATGACTGTTATTTTGAATTATTCATATTGATTATTTTTTCCATTTATTAACAAGTTCAATTAATCGAGTTATTTCCTCTTCAGAATATGATGCCTCGCTTCTGACCAATTTTATTAATTCGGGATCTCCAATCAACTGATCTACATCTCTGTCATTGATCGCCCTGAATTCTTCAGTTGACAATCCTTTGTTCATTCTAGCAATGTCCAAAACAATTTCTTGAAGTCTTCGTTTCTTTAGTTCGATTCTAGTAGGCAATGTTCTTCTCTGTCTGAAAGTTCTGACATTGAATTTATGTTCCCAGTTTTCCCGTCCTTTGGAGAACAGGATACCAAAAACAATAAACACTGCAAGGACAATGGCCGAAGTTACCACGTAACATGATTCGGATGTCAATACGCTTGTTACTTTCAGTGTGGAATAGGTCGGGATCAGCCACTTTTTATCTTCACCGTGTCTGCTGTCATCAATAAGTATCAGCAGTTCGTCTTCCTCCTCACTGTCGATTTTGTTCTTGAAAAGATAGTAGACCAGATCCTTCATGAATATTCTGTTGTCATAATCAGTCCTATTGTCAGGAGTATTATCTGCAATAAGGTTGATATCCTTCTGATCTTTTTCACTTAAACTATCTTTGGGTTCGATATCTGATTCTTCTATGATATTATGGAAAACATCATTATAATCAATACTCATGTGATTTAATGAGTAGAGATCATTAGTGAATATGTCAGCATCAGGCATGAAAACAATGGATCCTTTACCAACAAATTTGGAGTCTACAACTTCCAGTATTAATTCGACTCTGTTAGCCCCGGTAGATACTCGGTCCGCCAATGAAGTGGAATCCTCATCAGGAAGTTCAATTTCACCGTTCTTGTTAAGGTCAACATAGCTGTTTTTTGATCCTCTAGCAATTGTATTTGTATCGGTTTTGAAAGAATAGATGGCCACAGGGGTGTTCATTATTAGCCGGTAATGATAAAGATCTTCATCGATCATATCATCCAATTTCCAGAACTCAAGCTTGCTTTGGCTTTGACCGGGGATGTCCACTTCGGTAGCCTCGAATTTCCACTTCTGATCTTCAAGATACCATCCCTGACCGTTTGGTTTTTCTTCAATTATCAGAGTTTCGTTAGCCAATGATAAATGTAGTTTGGAACTGAACTGGTTTTTGATCTCGTTGGGGAATATTCCTTGGTCCAAAAGCCTGATTATATCATCGTCGGCGAAGTAGTCAAAGAGATGGACTCTTGCATCATCATTTATTCCGTTTAGTCTCTCTTCATTAACTCCTATCTCGTAGGGATCCTGACGTCCGTTTCCGTTCTCATCTATCCAGTCACCGTCATCATCCCATACATCCTCATCAATGCCCTCGTTTGTCTCATCAACAAGTGCATTATAATCATTATCATAGCCGTCCCTTTTCAACTTTCGGTTATCCTGATCATCATCTATATCGTCCAAGGGATCTTCATCAACCAGGTTATCATAATCATCATCATCATCCCAAATGCCATCCTTTTCATCAGACCATATCTTTCTCTGTCCGGCGGCATTTTGCTTTGCATTTAGGTTAGGATCCAACAGCCATTTTCCATTATCCGTTCCAAGAATGGCTTCACATATGGGGAAGTTTGTACTCTTATCATAATTCTGATCGAAGAACTGTCCATCATAATATGTAATATTGAAAGCATCTGCCAATGAAGACACATAGCCAAAATCATCTGCAATAATCGCATGACCGCCTTCCTTCACAAAGGATTTTATGGCGGAAATCTCATCTAAGGTATATTCTCTCTCAATGCCTGCTGCGACGTAAAGAGTATTCTCTGAGTCGATCATATTCTGCTCGAAAATCGAAGGTGTTGTGACAATGGTCTGTACGGTGTAATTGTCCTTTTGCATATCGGATACGAAGTGCGATATGTCCCGAGAATTATCCTGGAATCCCAGAAAACTGTTGGTATTTTCCTCGGCCCATATATTAAGCCCGATGGGGAATAATACATATATTGCTAAAAGTATCGCTGTAACGATTATTAAGAAAATTCTTCTCAACATGGGATTCTCCCTCATTAGATGTCAGCAACATTGAATTTTTTAAATATTTTATTCAACTGATTCCCCTCAGTCCACCACATTTACTGCCAATCTATTTCTTCCCCTCTTATATTGGTAATGTTATATAATATTTTAGGTGTAATTGATGGTCTTTGGAAGCACTTTTCCGGACACCAGAATTTAAATAATTTGACATTTTTTCTTGTGAAGTTTGATAGAAATTATTTAATGATATTGCTTTTTCACAGCATAACATTTCAAAATAATACCATTTAATATAACATCATTGACCCATAATAAAGCACAACCTAGAAAAATTTGCCCGAATGGGGTAGCTTGGATATCCTCGAGGCCTGCGGAGCCTTGAACTCGGGTTCGAATCCCGGTTCGGGCATTTAATTTTCATTTATGTTTTTCATTTCTCAATTATCTTTGATTTACCCATCTAATATGAAGTAGTCATTGTTCTGTGATATGGTTTCAATTTCATTTCGCTTCTCTGACCCATGACCCAAAGCATATCATTTATGTCCTTGTCCATGATTTTGTCTTTACCTGCGAATGTTGAGTTGATAGTGGATTGCATCATATGTACGGCTGCAATTGCATTGGCCCTGATCTCGATTTCTTCAGAGGATCCCTGGGAAATTTCTTCCATTCTATCGATTTTTCTTGATAGTTCAGGACTATACTTCAATATTCCCAAAGCTCTGAGCGACATTGGTACCTTATAATCAGCAAACGCAGTTAATTTATTCTGATTCACAAGATTTTTGTATTTGATATTGCTCTTGAATTTGGATGGAATTATATCATGGATGTCCGATAGAAGAAGCTGACAGCGCTTATTGAAAAAGATTGTTTTACCATTGTATTCTTCCTGATCCTTATATGACGGAAACTCTTTGATTATGATTTTCATTACCTGTGTGGTATCGTAGTTTCCTTTAGAAAGAATATTTGAGAAACGTCCTTGGAATTTATCCATCAATATTTCAGCACTATTTAACATAAATTGAAATCGTTCCCTTGCTTGAGTTAGTGACCCATTTCCTTTGAAAATGTGCTCGAATTCCGAATAGTTCAATTCTGATATGTATTTAGGATCATAAATAGGTATTTTATTCATTATACCTTTATTGAAAGCTGCAAGCATAGCCCAAGTTCCATCATATGTTCGATCCAAATAATTGATCTTCCATTTCGGAACAGTCCAATAACAAAAATTCACCGAATTGAATATGAATAGCAGATTCAGTATATCTTCAAGTTTGAGATCATTGATGGGCCCCATATCCAACGGCGCATTAGTTAACCAGTTCTTTGTAGTTGTAAAAGCTTGTTCCTTTACAAATTCCTCAATCATTTTCTTGTTAATTATTACATGTTCAGAAATATTGGATACATAATTTGCTGTTATTAGGACTGGGTTTTTCATCTTCAGCCTCCATTTGTTTTAAAGAAGTCAATCTAAAAATGAACTTTAGCCTCCTCCTAAATCCATTATTTCTTGAAGGAGATCTCAGGAAATGGCATAAAATGATTTGGAAAAAGATGCAGGTGTCCACTACATTTCGGCCAATCAAAGATTGCCCTACTCCTACCCTGTTTCCTCCGTTTAGTCGGAAAAAGATGCAGGTGCCGGGATTTGAACCCGAGCAGAAGGCTTGGAAGGCCTTAATCCTACCAGACTAGATCACACCTGCATAATTATTGGCACCATAATATGCAGATTTTCTATATATATTTATAGTCCTAGCAATATTTTGTAACCAAATCAGTCAGGGGGTGCAGGTTTCCAAGGTCACCAAAATTACATTTATGTTCCCATATTCCATGAGAATTGGATATTATATAGTTCATCGCTGCTACCGCGTATGATCCTTCCACCTTTGAAGTATTTGTTGCCGAAATTGAATTGTGATCCAATAAAAGGAGATGAATCTGCGATATCGCTAATAGTACCGAACCAGTAATAAGGATATGGACCAATATTCCTGTAAATGTACTCATTATAGCGATCAGCAATACTTTCTGGTATGCTGGACAATATTACAGGATTGATGTGGGTATCACCGATTTCTTGAAGTATATTATCAGTATTATTTATTAAATGTCTGATATACTGTTTGATGAATAAATCAGCCTCTTCATCATATGTATTGCTTAGATTTAATCCATAGGTCTTGTTGATGAAATTTTCCACGCCCTCTTGTATGTATGTCAAGTTAACATATAGGCCAAGCAGGTCAGCATCCTTGAAATGCACTCTATGATTATTGTAGAGTTCTCCAAGAAAGTAATGTATATGTTCCTCACTCTGTTTCAGGAGAGTTTCATTTCTGCACTCATTGATGAAATGTATTTTGGAATTCTTTATAGCTTCCTGTAATTTCTCAGGGATTGTTGCGCTGGATAATATCCCAATTTTCACCTTTGATTCAATTCCTAAATTTTCAATTGGAAAATGTTCTATTGTCATATCTTCAGAGGAGTATTCTCTTTTAATGGAATTGGTTTGAATGGAAAAATTATATTTCCGCCCTTCTAGAATATTATTGTCTAAAGATATAGACCCATCATATTTATAACTGCCAGAATTCAGAGTACTCATGTCAAAGGACAATGAAGTGGTTAAATTTGACCGGATTTTTCCCTTTACCTGAATATCGTCCTCCATGGACATCTCAAAAATCATGCCGGAACCACCTTTTTCACTGGATATGTTTCCATTTATCATTCGGAATCTCACTTCATTTGGATAATATTCAGAAGAATACCCGTAATATTCGAATGAATATCGCACCATTTTTTCCTTCAACATCTGAGTATTATCAGAAATGTTCCCCATAAAGTCATTGTCATCATTAGCTTTTTCCAATAATCCTTCATTTTCATCAGACGGATCTATTAGATTATTCATACAGTTTGTAAGATTTGCTATTATCTTCGACCTGACATCTCCTCCATTGTTTATGCATAAGGGTGAATAATAGTGAACTAATGTATTTGTATCTCTAATCCAGTCCTGAATGTCATTGAAACCATGAATTGTATCGCTCCACTCTCTGGAAATGAAGAAGGGTTCCTCAGGTGTATCGTTCAAATGCTTATCGAAATAATGTCTCGTCATTTTATATTTGATGTCATTGGATTTCCAGGCGGATTCCAAGTTCCAACCGGAATATACAACAATAGGGGTGTCAAGATCAAAATCCATTGAAAAATTATACCAAAAGTATTTGTGTCCGTAAATGGTTACTAACGAAGGTATGGAATTCCTGATTTTAAAGGAAACATTGCCGGATAGATTTAATTTCCAAGAGGTTGAAAAACATTCTTTGTACATACCATATTCAATATTCTGAACGTCAATCATGTGTCTTCCGAATTCAGGTTGGGATATCTTAATAATTAGGCTTTCCTTGTTATTTTCCAACACATCAGGTATCTGGTCAACCACGAATTTTTCAGAATGAATACTTCCATTTTTTTTCTCATCAGAGTAATTGCCATCCCACATATTCCAAGGGCGGTGGTATGATGATACAGAGGCAATAGGCATATTGAAAAGATCGAGGTTTTCATTGATCTCTTTCAGTGTGATATCGGATATGATTTCCATAATCCATCCGTCATTTTTAGTCAATTTTTCCCAGAGGCCATCATCATCCAAATAAATCATTCCAAATCTTTCCTTTACAAATTCATAGAAATCACACTGGAAATCATAGTTCTGACCTGTTGCCCCGTACTTTCCTTCATCTGTTGTAGTTTCAACATTATTCAAATTATCATATTTCACATCATCGAGAATTCCATAATTGGTGGTTTTCGGCCAATTATCGGATCCCACTATGTTGCTTATTGCCGGGTAAATTCCGTCTTCACCGTCGTTGTTTGCAAGATTGGTCCTTTCGCTGTTTCCTATCTTGATAATATCCCAAATACCTTCAGGATAGGTTTCACCGGTTTCTTTCCAACCATCATCATAGGGCGTAAGATCCTCAAATGTTCCGGTTCCGTCAAAACATTCTCGGGGTATCTGGTTTTGATCCTGAAGCGGTACGGCTACAGTACCGCTTCCTGCATATACCCAACCATATAATATTCCTGCCTCTCCACACACACCTTTTGCAGACCATTGCCAGTGTTGGCTCCCCAAATCCTCCCAATTGTTGAAATTGAATTCAAAAGAATCGTCCCTGCTTTGTACTATCTGCATGACCCTATTGTAGCAGTCCCGGAGTGCATCGTTTCTATATTTGAAGCTCCCCGCCAATTCATTGCTTCCTCCATCATTTTCCTTTTGGCTGCTTTGATACTGTAGGATGGGTAAGTCGGAGTTCAAAGCACCGTTAAAATTTGGCCAATGATCCGGCCCGTCATTTTCATCATAAATGGACGCCCCGTCTTCATCGAAATCCCTATAACCACCATCATAAATGTTCACAATAGTTTCATACCATAGATCCACACTCTCTCGGATAATGTCAAAAAGGAAATATTCACCCGTACTATCGGGATCATCAGTATGGTTTATGAATGCCCCTTCCTGAAACCAATTTTCCATTTCCTGTTCAGCAAAGTCTTCGATCCTAAGCAGCTCTTCGAATACATCGTCCCCTTCGGCACCAAACGCCCTATACGCCTGATGTTCAAGTAATCTCTTTTCATCTTCGGGATCTATCTGGAATATATTATCGATTACACCTATCTCATTTTGAATATCGAAAGATGCATAATCCATCATTCCTTTTGCATCAGTATTATTAATGTCGTGGGATTGCTGCTTGATGGAACGGTTAAGTGCGTCTATTATGAAACGAAAAGTGCTGTAGTAGGGCTCTTCATCATCCTGGTAATCCCCGTGTTTTTCAATAAGGCTTTCTTTTACCATATAATACTCATAGGTTCTTTCACCTACTCCGCTGTTCCAGTCATCCCGGCATACCATCTTGTAGGTATAGGGTCTTTGGTCATCGCCGCCATTCACACCCGGATCTTCTCCCAGCATCAGATACCTGATGTCAGTAGTATCGTTGGGATCGGATTCCTCATCTCTGATATAGGATTTCACATACCAGCGGTGATTTGTGGAGGTGCTGTCAGCCGCATCACCGAATAGATAATAACGGCCATCAACGTGGTAAGCATCATTTCCTGATAGGTAATAATTGGGACTTCCGTAACCGGGTGGAGGTGTGGGAACATTGCACAGATCGGCTCCTGAAGGCTGGCCAACACCCTCGCCGGCTTGTGCAGGATGCCTATATCTGGCATATATGTCCTTGATTAATGGATTCTCTTCTTCCTGGGTTCGGATGGATATGATATTCCCATTCTCATCAGAAGTGTCAGTCGCCCCCAGCCATTTTCCAATGACCCCCAACCACTGCCAGATACGGTCACGGCACCATTCTTCAGTATTATCCTTTTCTTCAATATCTTTCCAACTAATAATTGGTTCCTCCAATACTGGGTCGAAATAAGTATCTCCATCCCAACCGCCGTATTCTCCCCATTCTGAACCCCAGATTAAGTCCAGTAATTCCCAAATGAACCTATCGCTGAATGAATATGCTGATTGTGCTGCAATCTTTCCTGCATCTATGCTCTCATTTTCGAAATCATTGAAAACAGAAATGAGGTCTGCAGGATCAATGGAACCGTTATGAACATACCTTTCCATGAGCCTATCAATGTTGGAGTATTCGTTGGAACTATCTCTCTGCAGACTTGCGCTTATTTCATCATAATCCCGGAAATATCTTGTCTGAAACAGCAGTAACGCCAGATTAACGGCCGTCTCAACGTCCTCTACCTTGATGATATCGGAAATTCCTCTATTCTCCATTCTTCCTCCGTATCCCCCCCCTCCAAATCCGCAAAGCACACGATACTGTGCCAAGGTTGTGGTCATGTATTTTACCATTCTTCCCATGGAGCTCAGTTCCCCATGCCCGTCACATTGAAAAGAAGCTGCTAAATTATTAAGCAGGGGTATGGGAGAATAAACGATTTTGTTAAAAGTCCTGGTTTGATTGAACATTTTCAATTCATCGTTATTTTGGATGTTGAAACAAGCCAATCCCGTAATTCTCAGGTATGATGCTCTATAGGATAGGTCTAGAAGAGGTGCATTATAAGTGTTAAGTTCATTCATGGAAGTATTGTCAATAATGTTTTTTGGTCCTGGGACGGTAATATTGGCAGTTTGCAGAAAATCTTTCATTTTCATTTGTTCAACAAAAATCCTTACATCCCAATCGATCACATTTATATCGTATATCCCCCGGCTCACCGGATAGTTTTGCTTCACAAAAACCTCCATTTTTGATCTGACCAATTCATCAATTTGTTCCAGATTTTTTGTGTCTTCAGATAGAGGAACATCCATCCTTTCACTGAGCACTTCATGCAATATGTAATAGGCCTTTGTTTCAAGTATCGACGATTCAGTTTCCAATATCCCCAATGTATCGAAAATACTTTCTTTGGCATTATCAATCGCCATTTTTGAATCATGTTCTATAAGAACGGAAATACTGGCCACGCTAAGCATTAAAATAACGACCCCTACCAAAGCAAAAGGGACCCTTCCCTTCCTATTTTCTTCTAAACGCGACCTCAATTGACACACCATTTCCTGTAATAATGGATTTTTTTCCGTTTCAACAATAAATCAAGCAGTTTGGATATTGATATTTTCTTTTTATATAGTTTTAAGGTAAACATTCCCATATAAATAATTTTTACTTTTACTCAACTCCTTCTCCCACTCGAGTTCATATATATTGACATATCATATAGAATTGTTTGATTGATTGACCCTGCAAGGAATGATGTATATGGCGAGAAAAGTATGTTACGGCAATCCCTTTGATTCAGTTGATGCATATTCTTATTGGAATGAGAAGATGAATGTTAAAGTGAATATGCATAGAGTCTTACATGATTATTTCATAAATGCGGATTCGGCCCCAATCAGGACAATAATAATTGGGGAAAAAGGTTCAGGAAAAACTCATAGTCTAAGATATATCAAATCTACCAACCAGGGAAAACTCCAATCAAATAGATATAATTTGATTCATATAAAAGAGAAGGGATATTGGGATGAGCAGAACCTTATAAATTTCATCTCCTCTTCCCGCCAAACAGGCGATTATAGATCTCAGCAAGAAAGAAATGTTGTATTATTGATCGATTATCCCAAAAGATTTGTATCCCGTGACCTGAAGATTTCAATGGATGCACTCATCGATTTAGCTTACAGGAGTAAATTTTCTATTTTTCTCTTCCTAAATTATGATCATTATAATATAATAAATGACAATCCCAATCTAATACTGTATCAATTCAATATGAATTTTTTAGCCCCCCTCACTTTGAAAGAGTTGAGCACCTTACTGATCAAAAGGATATGGCAATTTAATCAGGAAAGAAGTTTTAATTCCGTCAGAACTGAACCAATCTTTTTTTCCGGGGAAGTTGTGGATTTTGTTCACAATTTATCTGGGGGCAATCCCCGATTGGCCCTTTTATCTGCCTCCACCCTTCATTGTATGGCCCTTGAGATCGGTAAAACCTACGTTGATCAAGAGGTATTAAGCAGTTCAATGAACGGGCAAATCACATTAACAGGAAAAAAAGGATGTATATTACGACCAGGCTTTAATGATCTGATTAAATTAATTATTGGAGGCAATGATAACCGGTCAATGATGGAACATAGAATATTGACCTTGATGAAAGATGGATTCGGATGGGATTTCTCCATTACCTTGCATCGTCTTAAAAAACTTATAAAAATGGGTCTGCTGAATTCTATTGTCAGTCCCGAGGAAGGATGGTTTCGGAGATATGGTGTAACGATTGAATAGTCCCTTTCTTTCCAAATACTTGATAATTATAATTCAGATATTTTTCATTTCAATGTAACATTGTTTTAATTTCTAATGCCGCAAAATAAAAATAGGGGTATTATGAATAGTAATTATTCTTATATATAGTATAATTGACTACCAGTAATCTACCAATAACAGCTGTTTTATTGGTGAATTAAAAATTAGATTAAAAGCGGTGAAAACCTATGTTTGGAGAAATTGTTCGTTTATTTTCAAGGAATAAAAATTTCCTTCTTCTTCTTATCTTACTTAATTTATTATTATCCATGTCACTATTCTACTACCCTGGCAAATCGAACCGATCGCCTTCTTCTTCTTCCGAATTAATCATTCACGAGAGCATTGACGTTAACATTCATAGGTCAATGGAGGATCACCTATGGCCCATGTTTCTTCGAGATAAGTTCCACACCTCAAATCAAGAGATAAATACTAAAGGAATAACCGAACCGCGAATAAAGTGGGACAATCAGGAGAATCAGATTTCTCTTTCCACAGTTGCGGGAGATTTTCAGGGAAATGTAGTTGGAGATTCCCTTGAAGGATTGAATTTTTTGGTCTATGTTGTATCCAATATAACATCCAATTATGTCCAAATAGTTGAACCCGTGACCGGGGAACAGACGTGGGTTATTGATGTTGAGGACCTTAACCAGACGACTGTAGGGGATAGAATTGCAGCTTCTCCCGCAGTGGCAGATTTCGATAAGGACGGTAAGACCGATATAGCTTTCATTACCGATAATGATTTAACGGACACTGGAACCCTGTATGTTTTTGAGCCAATCATTGAATTTCACAATTCGAGTTTTAGTTGGGATGTTAATAATACAATAAATGAAAGGATTATGGAATATTCCCATCAGGGTGATACATTAGAGGCCTCAATAACCCTTTCCGACTTCAATAATGACGGAAGGGAGGATATTGCGGCCATAATGGGTTTGGAGCTAGTTGTATTTGATGTATATGGAGATTCCCTGATATTTGAATATGATAAAGCTCTGGGCAATATGGCAAGTGCACCTGTAATATACGCCATGTCAAACGGAGATTCAAGATGTGTTTTCACAACTCTTGATGGGGATGACCTCAACATATACATGGTTACACATCAAGGAGATACAGCATGGAACCATACCATAGAGCTTTCATCTGTTCCAAATCTGCCTGTATCACTTCTTCCTTCACCATCTGTCGGAGAGATATCCCTTACTCAGGAGGGTAAAGAGATAGTAATTCTGAGCCCATTTGAATCGGGCAACGGAAATATGAGGATTTTCTCAAAAACAGGTGACGAAATATGGCAGACTCCTACAACCGTAACAGGTCAGTTCGATGCTAGCCCCTGTTTGGCGGATATAGACGGGGATTCACTTATGGAGATAGGTGTAGTATCCTGGAGGAGTGTTGGAATCCCGCTTCATCTAGAGACAAACTTATATCTGATTGATGATACGGGAGATATTATATGGAGGATAATTGAGAATGAAAGCCTTCCTTCAGACCCATCCATCATTTCACCGTCCTTTTGTCTAATCAACCAGGATCAAATCCCTGACCTGACTTTCATGACATCACGAAGAGTTATAGCGGTGGATTG
The DNA here is from genome assembly GCA_964430885.1 of uncultured archaeon. Classification (GTDB taxonomy): domain Archaea; phylum Thermoplasmatota; class Penumbrarchaeia; order JASLWR01; family JASLWR01; genus CAYSHM01. The sequence continues at coordinate 162,592 of CAYSHM010000001.1, forward strand.
TGTTAGTGGTAATCGAATGTGGGAAATATCATCACCAGGAAATAGGATTACTTCATCGCCAGCAATTGGAGATTTTGACAGAGATGATTTCTTAGATATAACGACGAATGGATTTACAGTTTCAAACGCAATAATTGACCTTACCGTGAATGCCGAAGATATCACGATAGATAGCAATGTCATATACGATGGTGTAGAAACACCAGTTTCGGTTATGGTACGCAATCTTGGGAAACATGCTGCGGATTCCGTTTCAGTATATCTTTACGAAAATACAACATCCATGGATAATGTTACCTTAGGATCTATCCCAGGTGATGACAGCAGGGAGGTCGAACTCGATTGGATACCCACGGGTCCCGGCCTTAAAGATATTACAGTATTCATTGATTTCAACGATACAATTCAGGAAACCGACGAAGAGAACAACAAGGCCAGCCTTTTCCTTGATATTGAGCAGGCTCTGCCAGATGTTGTAATCAGAAAAGTAGATCTAATAAGAGCGGACAAAGTGATTGTTGATAATAATAACACTCATATTATTGAGGATGAATCATCTCTAATCAATATTACTGTTGAGAATATGGGATTGAAAGATTTGGATATTTGCCCTGTTCTTATCAAGATAAATGATGATGATATATTCAATGGCAATATCAATAATATAACCACTGGTCAAGAACATTATTTTGAGGTAATACACAGTTTCGATGATGGCAATTTCATATTAAATATATCTTTGGATAATCAAAATGATATAATGGAATTCAATGATAGTAATAATTACTACAATAATGAGATCAATGTGCTGGATAACGACGCTTCCGGGAGATCATATCTTGTTGAAGGCTTTACCTATAATGGAGATTTCCAGGAAATCCCGGATGTGAAAGTGGAGCTGATTAATCCTATAACCCTTGAGAAGATATGGGATTATTCAGACAATGAAGGATATTACTCTCTGAATCTAGCAAATCTCTCACTGGGATATGTGGAAGGCCAAGAGATTATAATTACTGCACGATATCAGAATGAAGGGTATGAGTCAGTAATTTATCCCTACTCGGAGGACGGTGGAATATTAAAGAATATACTCTTGGTAAAGAAAACCGGGCCCTTTGATATCATAATATCGGGGAATAATACAAGGGAAGTGAATTCTGGCTCAAATATGACCTTTATTTTTCAAGTAGTTAATGAGGCCGAAGAAGAGATTCAGGTTTCTTTGATCGTCAATGGATTGGTGAATATCAATACTAATGAGGATTTGAATTGGTTTTATGAATTAAGTATGGATAGTATATCTTTGGATATTGGAGAATCGGATGAATTAAGCCTATTGATTTCTGTACCGAAGGACACATTTTTGGATGTCAGGGCCCAGATCGAAATATTGATATCACATAGTTCAACCAGCTACAACAGAAGTGAGTTTTTTTATGTCATACCAATTCACCCTGATTTCGACATATTACAGGAGGAACAGGACATATCAGCGGAAAAAATATCAGATAATGAATATGGCGGAGAACTGAATTTCACACTAAAAAATAATGGTCATTCTGAAGAGGACTATCAGTTGAAAGTAAATTATTCGGCTGAAAATATTCATTCAGTATTCCCAGAACTTGTCTCCGTGGAAGGCCAATTCGCGAGAAAGATTACAGTCATGATTTCTACCGATGATCTGGGGAATTTTCCTCTATATATTAATATAACAGTAAGATCGCAAAAAACGGGCCTTTCCAAACACCTTTTATGTTCGATTGTTTACGGTGAATCAGTGTTGTCCATTTCTAATAATGATGTCACTTTTTCACCAGTCCGACCACAGCTGAATAAGCAATTTTCAATAAGATGTAAAATATTCAATAACGGAACTGCTGATTCAAAGGGATTTCCAGTTGTATTATATGATGATGTCAATGGTTCTAGAATTCTATTGAGTACTGAGAATGTATCCAATCTTATTGCAGGTTCGTATGTATTGATAAGTTTTTCCTTGACCCTTGACGAATATGGTCTCTATTCTTTCTTTATCGAGGCCGATCCTGATAATATAGTGCAAGGCAATCATATCAACAAGGTCATCAAAAAGGACCTGGATTTACGGCCTGACATTGTGATTTATTCAATGTCTTTGGTTCCTTTCAAAGGTAATTCAAATAATCTCTCCGAGGTCAACTCAAAGATGACACCTTATCTAAAAGTCAATTTAGGTAATCCTACTACTGTGGATTTAGTTCAGGATATCGATATCCTGATAAAAATGTCAGATCAGAACCTGAGCATTAGAGATGTTCATGTTGGCTTATATATTATCTCTGAGGAGATAGGGGCGGGAGAGAATAGCACAATATATATCTTGATTGATTTAACTGGATTTTCAGATTCAGAAGGTGATTTGCTACTTTCTCTAGCAATAGATATAAATGGCAATGTGACTGAAATTGATGAGACTAATAATGATTATAAACAGAAGGTGAAGATCGGCAGAACCGGTACCGATACCGCATCATTAGAGTACAAATTAAAGGATGATGATATCTTGATAGCAGTGGGATTTATTGTACTGTTTGTAGTTATTTTACTTATTATACGCCGAACCAAGGAGAGAAAAGGAAAAAAGAGTGGCAGTAAAAAAGTGAAGCTCAGCAGTGAATCATCCGAGATGAAAACCTCAAAAATCAGCCGCTCGAAGGTGAAAACAGATATAATTGCAAAACCAAGGGATGAAATCGCAGGCACCGAAATTGTTATTGAGGCCAATGAAGTACAGGATGTGAAGAATCATGCTAAAGTAGATCACACTATTGGTGATATATCGATGTCAAAATCAAAGAATCATGATATTTACGGACAAGATAATTTGGACCTCTTTGATGAGTTTTCCGATATGTTGGATGTGGACTTTGACTATGATGATTTATCATCCAATCAATATGAAATAAGTCATGCGGAATCGCAGGGAGATTTTATAAATAATCTTCGTAATGAAATTAAAAAAATGAAGTATTAAAAATAATTTTTTACAATTAATGAAGTTATATTCGGAATGAGGCCGATTAATTTTATTAAAGCCAATCGGGAATTAATTGAGCGGAACGTTTATAAATATTAAATGCCTTATAAAATAGAGGACAGGGCCAAGGATATTTTTATTATCCCTTGCCTTCTTGTGTTCATTTACCGAACCCAGTAAATAACACATAAAACCCCCTCCCTCTGGCGAACTGGTCCTGTCCTGATTTTTGTTATTGTCTAGCTCCAGCAGTAAAATTTCTACAGATAATTAAATAAATTTGAATCCGACAACTAGAGCTGAATATATATATATATTATATATAAAAAAGAATTGGAGATAGGTATAGATCAACTGAACCTATCTCTTCTTCTTGATGATTTTCTTTTCTGAGTAATAAGCACCGATATTAGTTTTGGTCATCTTGTTTACTTCATTTTCTTCATATCTTTCTAACTTGTGCTCGTTCACATCATAATCATCTTCGATCCTTTCGGATCGGACATCCTGCTCTCCGCCCCTCCCTGGTTGGAGATTATAGGGGTCATTGTTCGGAACTGAACTGCTGTCTGTCGGGTCACTGTTCCCTCGGTACTCCGCTGAATTGTTCCAGGTATCGCCATCGCAGTCCTCATCTCCGTCTAGAACGCCATTTCCGTCAGAATCTTCTTTGGTAGGCCAGAACTTACCTTTATAGAGATCGGGTGCGATGACATGACCAGTTGGCTTATAATCCGTTGTGAAGAGTTTTGTTGACAGATTAAATATTTCTTCCCATCCGCGGGCTAGAGTATCATTGTCCTCATAGGGGGAGGCCTTGGAGGCATTCAGGGGATAATCCATGAAGAAAATCTCCTTACCATCAGCAACAGAATCCCCGTCAACATCATATTTATTTGGATTGAGGGTTACATCACTTCCGTTCACAGGGTCCCAATTTCCGTATTTGTATTCCATTTCCGAGGTCAAGGGATGATAATATTCCTTGACCATGGCTTTTCCGGTCGCACCATCAATCTCGTTGGGGTCTATCATATAATAAGTAGCTCCATCGGGATACCAGACCCCATCCTGATAATCCAAGGACCATAAGGAATCGGTCATTTCAACTGAAACGTCTTCAATACTGTTCTTTTCTGCACTCCATTGCCTATATTGAACAGTGCCTGAAATCTCCACATCCTCTATTCTCCCAGATGATTCATTCCATACGTCCAGCTCTACAGTTTCTCCCTTTTTCAATCCCATGGAATTCGCTTCGGTAGGATCAAGATACCATCCCCATTTTCCAGAGGTAGGTTTGTAAACCCAAGCTCGGTATTTAATTTCCCATCCGTCAGGAAGTTCATCACCGTCTGAATCCTCATCAAGAGGATCGGTGGTATTATCCATTTCCTGGAAATTGTTCAGTCCGTCATTATCTGGATCGTCTTCGCCATCATATGGGTAAAGGGGATTGATTACGTATACTGCCGGTAATTCATCATCCACCCTTCCGTCTCCATTGATGTCCAGGAACGATTCCCAACTGCCTGTGAATGGCCGGTCATAATGATTCTGGGAGTAGCTGGGGTCGAACCATACCTCGGCACCGTGAAACATTGTATAGTACCGGATGATGCTGATCTGCCTAGTCCTTCCATGGATGGCCTCCCATCCATCAAGTAAGCCGTCGTCATCAGTATCTGGATCTCTAGGGTCTGATGAATCAATTGTTTCATCATGAATATTCTTGTAAGGGTAGAAATCAGTCTTTATCTCTTTTCCATCCAGCAGTTGGTCGAAATCGGTATCTGGCAGGGTTGGATGAGTGATATATCCATATGTGGAATAAACCTCTTCAGCATCCTCCAGTTCATCGAAATCAGTATCTTTATTGCATGGGTCAGGGTAAACCCAGCCGAAATCCTCCATTTTCTTGCCGAAAACCTCTTCTACATCCTGAAGTCCATCTAGATCGGTATCAGGGTTTGAAGCATTAGTGGGATGGAAAGTTAGGCTTCCATCATGGGTTTGACCATTCACTTCTTCCCAATCATCCAAGACTCTAGAAGCGTTCTTCTCGTCAAAGTCCATATCCGTATCGGCATTGGATGCGTTGGTATAGTAAAGGGAAACGAATCCTTCTACAGTATAATATACGCCATCGATGAGTTCTCCGTAGAAACCTTCAAGAAGTTCCACACCATCTATTAATCCGTCTCCGTCGGTATCAGGGTTATTTGGGTTTGTGCTGTATGGATACAGCTCAGTTCCGGTGTATTCTAGAAGATTGGTGAGGTTATCCCTTTCAAATATGTATTCGCCGGGCACCGCGATAGAATCTCCATTCTCATCGATCCATCTGGTATCTACATCCAAGTCGGAATCAGCTACAGTTGGATCTAAACTTGTCACGTAATAATTGAAATCATTCGGGCCATAAGATGAATCATAGTTGATGAGTAAAGCATTAATGGCTTCCCATCCATCAGGAATCATATCCCCGTCAGTATCGCTGATAAGGGGGTCTGTTGATTCCCACCATTTTTCATCTGGTGAAGGATAGGCAAATTCAAGATAATTAGAAAGGCCGTCATCATCAAGATCCAGGAATCTATCGGACGCGTTAAGGGGATCCAGACCATAGTTTTTCTCCCAAGCATCCCACATGGCATCTCCGTCGGTATCGGGATCTATTGGGCTAGTATCTTCATGATGGACTTCCCACCAATCATAGAACTCATACTCATTGCCGTCAGGTGTTTTGAAGGTATCTCCATCTGTATCCCAGTTAAGGGGATCGGTTCCGGCCAAATATTCCTCAAGATTGGTCATTCCATCAGGCCTGTATTCTTTCTGCCCTACATATTGACTGGAAACCCTTTTGTTATTGCTTGCGATCGAGACATGGCTGTAGGTTTCAATAATGGAAAGATCCATGTCTAGATCGGCATCATTAGGGTCCATAGGGTTAAGTGAAAAATTATAGTCGAAAATCTCATAGTTCTCGGAATTCTCATTGAACTGATATATTGTCACGTTTTTCTCAGTTCTCCAGTAGGTGGCACCATGCCATTTTTCCTCTGGCCGTTCATTCCCACCGTGGTAAAATTCATAGAAATCACCCATGCCATCATTATCCGAATCAAAAGAAGAGGGATTTGTAGTGGGGTAAATTGGTGTTCCCAGGTGTATCTGCCTCCATGGGTCGTAGTCATTATAATCAAAGTTCTGGAGGGTGGCAGGGTTAATGTGCTCATCACACAGGTGGAATCCTCCCTGTTCGGCAATTTCCCTGAGAATCTTTGGTCTCTCACTTTCCAGGGTAAGGTCGTGCATCCTCTCTCTACCTATTATCTTCTCAATGCTTCCGTTACAGTATTCCTCCAGATTGGTTAGGTTTTCACCGCCGTCCCAGTCTGCAGTATCCGAGAAATGAGCGTTCAATGCACCTGTCTTTGAAAGATCTAATCCATCACCATCAGGATTTGCCCCTGCATCCGGTATGTTTGGATCGATTGTGAATTTGCCTGTTACTGGGTTTTTAACCATATAAAATGCTTCCCATCCATCCATCATACCATCACTGTCAGTGTCGGGATTTGAAGCGTTTGTTCCATAAACATAATTTTCCTCAATATCACTAAGTTTATCTGGTCTATCCAGTTCATTCTCGTCCTGAACGCCGTCTCCGTCATCATCCCAATAATCTGAATCGGCCATTATTATTCCTGAAGCGCTAGCCACGGCTTCTTCCCATGGGTCAACGTCTTCAGCTTCCGAATAATCGCCTCCTCCTACACCGCCCAATATGTTTATTACAGCAAAACCTAAGCCGGCCAATAATAGAAAACCAACTAGGCTCAAGGTAACTCCTTTGACTACGTCCATATGTTATTCCCTCCTGGATATCTCTCTAACAGTATGATGTTCAGTGTATTCATGTTACATTTTACGTATTTTGGATATTTAAGTTTATTGATACACTTTTTAGATTTATTTGACTCTTATTATGCATTCAGCCACTATATCTCGGATATAGTACAGGCCCCAATCGTAATTTGTTTTATTTATTTGTATTTATCATTTTATTTGAAATCTTTGCCCTTTGAATAAACCAAATATTGGCCATAGATACTGTCAGATAAACAATGGAAGATTACTCTTCGTTTCGAGTATAAATATCAATTTCTGAGAATTGTAAAAGAGTACTATTATAAACGAATGAGTTTCACACCTTCGAATTATAGGTTATCTGTAGATTGTTATATTGAAAAAAACCTTAGTGACGACAGAATATAAAGAATCAATGGGTGATAAAATGAGAATATTGGTGAATGATGCAACAGCAAAGGAAGCATTGGAGCTATTGGGTGAACATCATGAGGTTACAGCTCATCATTACGAGCTAGAAGAACTTGTAGAAAAAATTGTGGATTTCGATGCGATTTTGATCAGAAGTGCAACAAAGCTACTTGATCCTAGAATTTTTGAAAACGGCAAATCACTCAAGGTCATCGGCAGAGCAGGTGTAGGTACTGACAATATTGATGTATCTAAAGCGACCTCCCTTGGAATTCCAGTAGTATTTGCGCCTACGGGAGCAATGATCTCCGTAGCTGAACTTACCATAGGACATATGTTGGCGCTTTCCAGACATATTGTGAAATCGACAAATTCAATGAAGGAAGGCCAATGGCTAAAATCAAAGCTCAAAGGTAATGAACTATACGGTAAGACACTCGGCCTCTTCGGATGCGGTAATATTGGTAACCAAACAGCCCTATTAGCTCAGTATTTAGGTATGGAAGTCATTTATTGTGACATAGTGTGCAATCAGGAATTGGATGCGGAGCAGGTTCCCAAAGAAGAACTTTTATCTAGAAGTGATTTTCTATCCATGCATCTTCCAAAAACACCTAAGACTACACATATAATATCACACGAGGAGTTTAAATTAATGAAGAATACCGCCTTCCTGATAAACTGTGCCCGGGGTGGAGTTGTTGATGAAGAAGCACTATATGAAGCTTTGAGCAATGGAGAGATTGCTGGCGCCGCTTTAGACGTTTTTGAAAAAGAACCCATTGACCCCAACAATCCACTGCTTAAATTGGATAACATTCATTTCAGCCCTCATTTAGGAGCGAGCACAAAAGAAGCTCAGATCCGGGCAGGGACTATGACAGCAGGAGGAATATTGGATGTTTTGGCAGGTGAAAATCCAAAATATTGCAAAAATCCCTCTGTTCTAAAGTAAAAAGGATTTAAAATCAAAACATGATTGGGGACTTTTCATAGTTTTCAAGATCCCAATCATTTACTTAAATGATTTCTATGTTTCATCAATCAGCTGATTATAGAGATCATTGTAAGAATCCTTAAGAATTCGGTTAGGAGTAAATATATAAGTCTGTTTTATACTAAGGAATTCAGACAGATCCGCCTGCAAGGAATGGAGGAAATCCTCGAGTTCCTTTTGACTTTTATAGATACAGAATAAAATGTGCGTAATCTCTCGGCCCATTATTCTATAAGCGCCGACGACGTTAGGATATTTAATCAATTTTTCTTCGATTCTATTATTTCCTTTCAATTCCCATCCCTTGGATTTTATTTTTAAATGAACAAAGGATAGAGATTCTAATCCCATTTTATCAGCATCCAATCTGACAAAATATTTATCTATGGTTCCATCGGACTCCATTTTCTTTCTAATTTTGCCCACACCAGCGGAAGAAAGATTTAATTTTTCAGCAATTCTTTTATTGGTTGTTGAAGGGCTTTTTACTATTTCCATTAAAACCTTTTTCTTATTCTCTCTTGGTGACATAGGGTTCCCCCTTGATTATTACGGCGTAATGTCAGTATTTTTAATTAGCTTTATCATCTAAATTTATATTAAAAATATTGTAAAGATGTCAACCAAATCCCAAAATGTCTCTTTAAATAGGATTTGAAAAATGGTGTAAAAATATTTTCACTCCTCTATTGTAGGACAATTTTTCCGATAATATTTAAATATTCCTCATATTAATTATTTCAAATGTATATAATAAAAATTAATAAATAATAGCGAATGACCGGTAACAATAGTGCCGAATAGTCCTTATAAAAATACCTGAAGCCTATCCTTCCTTATATTTTCAAATTCCCTAGAATTAAAATTAACATCAATACTAAGAAAAATATTATATTTACATATGTGAACACGGTGGAACTCTTCAATATGAAATCCAATAATATGGAAATAACTAACAAACAACAGCCCAAAGCTAAACTAGTCAATAATAATATTCTTGTCCTCCTCTTATCCAATGACCAGAATATTTCTTTTTCCATTTCATCTTCATATTTCAATTCTGTCAAGTAACTGGCGCTAGAACGGGAAAATGTAACTAAAAGGAAACCAAACAGCAACGTTAATAGTATTCCTCCAAAAACACATCCCACTTCAGGTTTGAAAATCAACGAATATATTAGGGATAAGACGGAAAGGAAAAGTATTGAATATGCAATAATAACGAGATTTCTCAAATCCTTCTCAACCTCGAAATATTCCCCTCGCCCAATGAATGACATAACCGCCTTCTCCAATTCCATTATCTCTTTCTCGGCCAATTAAATCCCTCATCAAATTAAAAATTCCCTGCAATTACTACATATCTGTTCATCAGCCTTTAGGTCGGAATTGCAACAGCTGCAGAAAAATTGATCCGAAGGATCTTGAGCACCGCAGTTAGGACAGATCCATCTCTCATTTAAAAATGGTCTGGAAAACCCAGTGCATTTCCTACATATGCCCAATCGCTGGTATCTCTGGATTTTCTCTTCCTCATCATATCCCATTACCAATCTGAACAATGCTAATTTGATATTCTTTTTTCCCTTTTTGCCACGGTTTCCGATACCCATGCCTTCTTCATTATCATTACCTTTGAAGAGAATATCTACCATTTCATATTGATTAAGGTAAGGTTTCCCCATTTTCCAGGAGATATAGGTTTGATCGTTTGGAGGGAGGGTTTCTAAAAATTCCCTGGACAGAGTTTCATAGGATTCTTCCCGCTCATCATCAATTTCACGACCCAATAAATTATCTAGAATACTTCTACTTTCAAAGCTTTTATTGCTGTCCCTGTCCGTACCGAAACCTTCAGGACGATATAAGTAGAAAAGCTGGTCATCATTATCTATTACAATTATCGCCTGCCATCTAACAATTGTAGCATCTTTTCCGTCAATTTCCTCATTACTTTGGCTTCTAGCGTTGAAGAAGAGATTGCCGTAATCCGGTTCGATTTCTTCAATTTTCTTTTCTGAGAAACTACCTTTTTTTTCTTCTTCCTCTTCGTTATAATCCAAATGAATTTTTATATAAATTAGCTCATATCTGTACATCTGGATAGTTGGGATGACCATAGGGTTGTGCTCCCCTTCTTTTAATTCTGCCAATTTCATGTTATATCTATCATTAATCACCCTTTTCTCCTCTTTGATCAATTCGTTATAACTAAACAATTCAAGCAGTTCACTTTTCAGATCGATGTCCTTAATTAGGTCAATTACCAATTTACCTAAATGACTATCTTTATCCATTTCAAACTTGGATAATAATTGCTTAAGGGCCCCTTCACTTTGATGACTTGTGGAACCGATGTCATTTAAAATTTCTGACAAACACCATTTTCTCCAATTGAACAGTTCTTTTTTGAATTTGCCCTTCAGATCCTGGCTGTTCCTTAAATGCTCTTCTATTTCTCTGAAATTCATTATCAGGGGGTAGCTATTATCAATATCCTTGAAAGTGAAGCTTTCTAATAAAAGTCCGGAGCTTTCCAAATATGAAATTCCGATGTCGAAGTCAGCCGCAGCGAGATCAATAATGCATTCCGAGCATGCAGGAAAAGTTCGGTTCAGTAGGCCAAATACCATTATTTCAGTACTAATATATGGGTGCCTTAGATCACCGCATTCAGGGCAGAATCGCCGTTGAGTTAGCCCAACTATAGTTTTTTCAATATTTTCCTTCTTATCCGGCTTCTTTTTCATGATTTTCACAGGTCCGTGCCCGCAGTGCTCACAGTAATAATCCTTGCAGAATCGGATCCGTGTACAATGACTGCAGTAGGCCAGAAAACCTATAGTCATGATGAATATAATCCATTTATACTTTATAATATTTTGGTAGCATGTGTGCTGGAACCAAGTAAAAATAAGAAATTTAGTATGTTGACGATTATTTTGATGTTAAGGCGAAAAATGGGCCCGCCCGGATTTGAACCGGAGTTAATGCCAATCAGGAGTGCTTTTTCATCACTTCCCCAAGGCACAAGGATACCAAGCTACCCCACGGGCCCATCAGAGAATGAACATCAATAGATGAGCAAATATTTTGACCGTGATGGACGAATGCCTATTCACTCGTATTTCATCAGGTCATCTATGAGGTCGACATGAGCCAGGAATATTCTGCGGCAGCAATAATTTTCCAGTTTCAAGGAATCCATTGCTTCCTTTGAATTTTCCCCCATCTCATTTATTCGGTATTTATACTGCTCATATAAATGACCAATCACCTTGCCGCAAGTATAACATCTAACTGGAATTATCATTTTTTTGCCCTCGCGATGATTTGATATGTAATTATTTATTGATTATCTGTAAGATTTCTGTCTCTTCTTTCTAGCCCCTCTTCCAAGCGGATGTTTGGGTTCCTTTCTTCTTGTATCATTGACGAGCAATGTACGGTCATATTCCAAATAATGCTGTTTCAGTACATCGTCATTAAAATACTCCACTAATGATTTTGCAATAGCTGTCCTAATAGCGTCGGTCTGCCCCATTATACCTCCACCTTTAACGTTAACAGAAATGTCAATTGTATCTTTCCTTTCAGGAATAAAATTGAGGGCCTCTTTGATCTTTAATCTTGCTAGATCGGTACTATAATGCTCCAGGGCCATGGAATTTATCCTTACAATCCCTTTCCCTGGTTTGACTCTGGATACTGCTATAGCGCTCTTTCTTTTTCCACTGGATATCACAATTTTATCTTCCTTGGCCATTTTTACTCACCCGATCCTTTTGCCCCAAGATGCAAAGAAACTTCACCAAGTGTAATATATTTTGGTGAAGTAAGCTCCATTGCCTGCTTGATCTGAATTTTATTAACATCCTTCAACTCATCTGGAATTCCCATATATACCTGAAGTTTTGAAAAGGCATTCTTTCCTTTTTGCTTCTTGATGGGCAGCATCCCTTTTACAGTTCTTTTGAATATTCTATCTGCCCTCTTTGGATAAAAAGGTCCCTTTCTTCGATGAACCAATTCCCTTTTTTTCCGATATTTATCTATTATCATGGATTTCTTACCGGTAATTATTGATTTAGAAGCATTGACGACCTTGATCTCAGTTCCTTTCAATAGTTCCTGCGCGATCAGAGATGCCACTCTGCCGAGAATATGTCCTTCTACATTGATCACCTTCATTCTCTCACCCCATAATCCTTACTTCCTTACCTTTTGGATTCATGTTCACCAAGGTGGAAATGTCGATTACCTGGCCGCCAGCTTTCCTTATTTTTTCCTTTGCCATCTTGCTGGCCTTCACGGCAGCGACGGTCAATGAAAAATCGATATCTCCAGTTCCCAATAATTTACCAGGTACTACGATTGTATCTCCTTTTTGACAGTTTTTTGAAATTTTGAATATGTTTACCTCTGCCCAATTATTGAGAGGTTTTTCCAATCGCTTAGCAATATCTCTCCAAATGGGTGCTTTTTCTGTCCACCCAACCTTTTTAAGGTCATTAATCAATTGTACCATCAACGGATTTGTTTTTTCCTTCTTCTTCAAATCGGCCCCTCCTGTGAAAATATAATCCCGAATTCTATCAGTTAATCATTATTCTATCCTATTAATGACATATTGTTTGCCGAACTATGCGACCACCCTAAAACAGAGATATTATTTATTAACTTATTGTATATTTATTATATGATGGATTTTTTATTTCTACCCAATAGGTGTTTAAATCAATAGTACATCACGGCTAGTTTAGTAAAAATAATTTGAGAATAAATACCATTTCCGGTCTATAAATGACCCGGTTTACAATATGTGTTATTTAATATTTTTGGAAACATATGGCAAACTTTAAATAGTAATATTCGTATTATTTCAGCAAATATCATGGAATGCAGTAATTATAAGAACCATGATAATAGTTAAAGAGAAATGAGGTGAAATAATGCCAGAGTTAGTAAGCGCAAATAAAGTAGAGATATTATTTGATGGGGCCCCAATAGCTGGGATAAAAGGATTGACCTTCAAGGTATATAAGGACAAGAGGGAGATACCTGCCATAGGTTCTCCGGAAACATTCGGATATTCCTATGGTAAGCTGCATATACGAGGCCAGGTCCTGGTTCATTCAAACAGTAAATTTATGAACGAGCACATGGAATCAGACACAACATTTCAGATAGTCGTTATGATGCCTGCAGATCCATATCAACCGGGTGTTGATGGGATTATGAAACAGATGACCTTCGACGAAGTTCATGTGGATGATAGGGAATTTTCTCTGGATGCCCATGGTTATGCAATAACGACCTATACATGGTCTGCAGTAAGGGTCAGAGAAGAATAGATGTTCGATATATCTACTCCTTATTGAATAATCAGGAGTAATGTCCCTCTCACTCTTCAATCAGTGAAATGGTGGATTTTGTCCTCATTAGGCTCATCATATAGATTTGGAAGATGTGAGGGGGTCGATTTTATGGAATCTGTTGCAAATCAGTTGCAGCGGGCAACGCAGAATTAATGTTAAATAAAGAGGGAATTATGGATGAAATCCTTTAATGATGAATCCCACGGAGAAAAAAATATTTCAACTTATTTGGATGAGCTATTGACCGTAGGTGATGAAGAGGATTTCAATGGTTCCGATTTGGAAGCTTTAGGACTCCTTAATAATCTTGGCATGGCTTCATCTGTAATGAATACGCCAATGGCTTTTAATATTGATCGGGGAGCCTTCCCTTCACTAGATTTTGTGAAACTGGATATGCTACTTTTCAACGATTTAATTAATGATGTACAGTTGGAAATGAGCGAGGTTGTTTATGAGCAGCAAATGAATTTCAATGAGCTCATTACAGCTCTTAGATATTTGACGAATAGAAAATTTGTAGTCCCTCTTTCTGGAGGTTTTGGCCAATCAGATCCAATAGGGACCAAAGGAAAGGACGTAATCCCTGAAGATAATCGGGTTGTCGGATTCCGGGAGCGTTCATTGGGAATGCTCAGGGAACGATTGGCAAATAAGAACGGAAATGTTTCAGTTTTATTACCGCTATCTGAACCTGATGAATTTGAAAGCGGACCTATTTCCAAAGATGGCGACCCTGAATTAGATATTTATTACATAGATATCGACGAACAAAATTTATCTTCTTCAATGGATATTGATCAAACCGACATTCAAATAGACCCATCAAAGCCCTTTAAGGATATTCGTCCATCCAGAAAAAAGCGTTTTTTAAAAAGAAATTTGAGAGATAAAAAAATTGACCCCTCATTACCCTTTTTAAGATCCTCAAATCCCATTTCAGACGTTGAACGAATACCTGAAGATAGAATACTGCAATCCATTAAGGGTAAAGAAGAGCTGTTGGATATGAGCTCCGCTCTATTTTATCTGTCCCAATCAATTCAGTTGGATGAAGGGGAGATTATTGATGATGGAGATTCATATTCATCAGAATATTCGCGGGAAATATATGATGGTGATATTGAACAGGATATAAAAGTTGCAGATTCTATTAAGGCATCTTCAAAAGATCCAATGGCGGTTTCCAAGATAACCGCCTTGGAATCTGCCAGGTTTCCTTCAAAAGATCTTAAAAATCCGAGGTTGTCTGGAGTGAAAAAAGGACCAAATATCGTTAAAGCAATAAATATGCTCGGTTCTGCTGCTACTATCACCCTTGTTCCCTCGGTCAATGAAGAGCAGAATATATTACCGCCTCCTTCCCATTCCTATTCAGATGCAGCAAATCTAACTTCAGATAATATCAGGGGCATCAATGAGTTAAGAGTGCCGGCTTTCCAGCAGGGCGGATTTGTAGAAAAGACCGGGTTGGCCTATGTCCATGAAGGAGAAGTTGTGATACCGAAGGAGCATGTTGCCAAGGTTTTACCGCAAGGTTCCCCCACTGGAGGCCACCAGGGCAGTTTGCCTACGGTGCCTACAACCAGCGGCGGTCAACAAATGCCTTCACCTCCTCCATCAAATATGGGTCCGATGGCCCCTTCATTGACAGGAATATCCCAATTACAGCAGGCGTTGAATGGAATGGATGGGGTTAATCGTGTGAAGCCGGTCCCGCCCAATTCATACGCCCCCCCTACTCCATTACCTACTTCTAGCGGATTGCCTAGTCAGCAGCCCACCCCACCTACGTCCGTTCCTCCTTCCGGCGGATTGCCTAGTCAGCAGCCCTCCTCTCCCACATCATTACCCACTTCCGGTGGGATTCAAAGCCAACAGCTAGTCCCGCCTACATCTTCACAATTGAAGTTCTATCCGCGCCCTTCAGACCCCACACCTCCTACTCAATCAACTGGTGCTGCACCGCCCATCGAACCAGGTAATAATTCGCCTGCACCACCGACCGGCTCGCAGGTGACCCCGCCGCCTTCTTCAGCAAACCAACAGGTATCACCTGGAGATTCTCCTCAAACTGCACCTACTGGCCCCGGCAGGGCCGGTCAATCCTCACCAACAGATACCGGAGCAATAGCCCTGTTATCCCAGAGTGCAATATCGGTGAACGAAATGGCCCCATCAAGGGCCAATGTTGTCCCTCCTGCCTCACCGGGTGGTACTCCAACTGCTCCAACGGGTAATGCCACTCCAGCAGGCGGGCCGTCTCCAGGGCCATCTTTCCAACAAGGACCTTCAGGTTCTCCAACAGGTAATGCCGCTCCAGCAGGTGGCCAGTCTCCGGCACCGCCTTCCCAACAAGGGCCTTCAGGATCCCCAATAGGTAATGCCGCTCCAGCAGGTGGCCAGCCTCCGGTACCGCCTTTCCAACATGGCCCCTCGGGAGCCCCGGGACCTGCTAGCCCTGCTCCCCCCGCATCAGCAGTAGCAATGCTCGCCCAATCAGTTTTCCAGATGGGTAAAGGTAACATTCCGATTATAGGGGGTTCACCTGCAGGAGTGGCGCCCTTTTCATCAGCCTCCCAAGCGGCTCCGCTTCCAGGTCAACCCATAGGGGCTAGGGAGCTTTCATTTGGAATAGGTGCTAGGGCCTCATTGGGAAATGCTATAGCTGTGGGAAATGCTATGCAATCTCCTTTGGCCCGTTTGAAAGCAATGGAACAAATGGGTGAAGGGGCCACGGGTGCTCTTGGCACTGTGGCTGCACCGAATATGGCTCTTGGAGTGTTTCCTGGTAACCTAAATGCAGTTTCGCAAGCAGTGAGCGGTAATTTGCCCATGGGGCCGGGGGTAGGACAATTGCCTCAATCTCCGGAACTTAGCAAATATGGTAATCTACTGAAAGGAATGGCCGATTCGATGGGCGGCGGGAACCGTGTTTTCAATTTCAGTATCGGCGGTTCAGATGTGAATTTAGCCACGGGAGAAGTATTGTCTAGTATTTCACCTAATATTCCCACTCTAAAGGGCAAAGTTGTCAATGGTTTTGCCAAGGATATTACTTTTGAATTCAGCAGGACTGGAGTCCGTCCAGCTTCGATGACTCCTCTCAGCAAGGATGATGGTTTTTTTGTATCCGGCAAGGGTTTAGTAGATGAATTTCCCTCCACTAATGTACCAACACGGCCGTTGTCAATGCCCGCTGTCAGGGATGCGAACGTCAGCAATGTATACGGCGGACAGAGGATAAAACCGGCAGCTACAGTGGATGGTTCTACCTACCGCAGGCTCCCCACTTATCCGGAGGATGGTGAGAAGGAGGCTTCCAACGTTATATTGAAGGAATCACTTGAGGTATTGAGGAGTTTAAAGGATCAGCATCTGGAGAAAATGACCAAGGTCGAGAGAGAAAAGGCCATAGACCGGGGTGTTGATTCCAAACTCAAGGAGATCAATGAATCCGGCAATGATATCGGTATTGGTAAGGAAGAGCTGTACAAGGCAGTCGAAGAACTCTTGAAAAAAGAAGCTAAAAGATATGGATTGGTGCTTTGATGATTTGGTTAGGATATCCCGATACAGAAGGCGGATCTCAGGATTCGGATCTGATTGATAATGCTAAGGATTCAATCGAAAAGGTCACAACTGCACATGAGGCAATTACAAATTTGGAAACGGGCCTTTTGAACTCCATGAAAGATCTGGATGAGTCCCTAAAAAAGGAGGAAAAGGGTGAATGGATAGACCTTTTAAAACTGAATGGTGTTGATTCTGGTAAAACTTGGGCTGAGGTAGGAGGAGTTTTTCAGGATACATACAGCATGGAGGGATTGGATGTCGAGGAACCACCAGATGCGTTCTGCACCGATTGCGGGTCTTGGATTGCCAGGGGAGGGGAAAGTTGTCCAGAGCACGGTTCAGGAGATAATATTGTACTTGCCTATGATGTCAATAAACTCAAGGGATTGGTTGAAAGGGTTTCCGAAACCGGATCTGTTTGGACTCCAGGATCTTATCAGGTACCTTTTGGCCGTTTTGATTCAGAGGGAATTGATAGGGTTGAAGCTGTAATTGCAGATAATAGCTGTTCATCTTCACTTTCAGATTTCAAAACAGAGGTCGAGAACATTGTGGCAGGGATGAACGATCTTACTGATACAATGGAGGAGATGAGACGAACCGGCGCCGAGGAATCAGGAACGGATTCAGGCTCAGATGTCAAGGGCCTTGTTAAGGATATGAAGGCTCTGAAAATTATAACCGTGGATAATGTTGTCATGAATGGCAAGAGATGGTTTGTGGAGCATAATATTCCCGGCAGGTCAGGTGTGGATTCTTCAGTCCCGTCAGCCATCATCCAGGATATGGGCCGATCTCCAATGAGAATTACCTTTGAAGGAGTTCTTACAGGGGACAATACTCTAGAAGAGAACGATCCTCTCCAGGGGCCGGCAATAAAAGATCAGGTGGTTACATTGAAGGTTGAACTTCTGAAATGGTTCTACAAGAAAAGGGCACCATTATTCTTTGCGTCGGACTTCATCAATAGGGCGGACATTGCTACCAAAGTAATGATCGAGGATCTGCAATTCATGGAAGAGAACTATGTCAACCACCAGGTCAGATTTCGATGTACACTTCTAGAATACAGCGATGTTCATTGGCAGCAGCTAGGAGCTGAGGAGGGCGATCTACAGGGGGTAAGGGAAGGTACAGAGATATGGGCTCAATTCCAAACTCTTAACATTGTGACCAGTTACCGACACCGGTATGAGAAGGATCCTGAAACCTTGGGAGCTCAAACATTGATATCCGGCGGAGACCTTATTTAATCGGCATATATGATGATTTATCGAATTAATTCATATATGGCAAATACTATTGTTTGATAAGTGATATTGTGCCTAGACGCAAATATGGAAAATTGATAAAGGCTATTAATTATCCACAACCTGAAGAATGTCCTGTATGCAAGAAGGGTATAAAATGCCCCACACATCCAGGTATCACGATCATTTGTTTGGACCACAAGCTCAAACATATTATTGAAAAGGAAAAACAACTGGAAGAGGAGAAAAAGCGGCGGGAGGCCAAGGAAAAGGAGGAGGACGAGAGGGACCAGTTCGAATCCATGAAGGAACTTTTGGGATGATATTTATTCTGTTCCGACAACTTTCCGGATCTCACCCAATTTTATAGGATTTATATGTATTGGGCCTTGTACTTTAGGTATTATTTGGTTACAGGGAACAAGCTTTATATCGCTGAAATGCTCTTCATCCGCCAATGAAAAAGATTCCTCCAGTAATGAATTCCCAAACACTGCTTGATTTTGTTCTGCATAGGGCGGCCAAGGTATCCACAACTGATTCCAAACCATATTTTAAAAAAAGAAACACTGCTGTCAAGAAGATGCAGACAATTTCTGATTCATTGATATCCAAGATCAACAATACAATAAAATCTTTCCCTACCTTTGAAAACCTCGATCCATTCAAAAAGGAGATAATTGATATCCGCTTTTCCATCGACAGAATAAGAAAATCCTTGGGGATGGTGGGAGGTACCGTTAGAGCAATCAGGAGTATTTCAGGTTCAACTATCAGATCTCTAAATCATTCCAAAACACCTGAAGAAATATCCCGCCATTTCAATTCAGGAATAGGACGACTATCGTCGCTTATAGATAAGCTCAATAACTACCTAGAATTTTTGGAGGAGGTCAGAAGAACCTTGAATCGAACCCCAACCATCGATTTTGACGTGTTCACAGTGGTGGTTGCCGGTTATCCCAATGTGGGGAAATCAGCTTTGGTGGGTGCCCTCTCAACTGCTTCTCCGGAAGTTGCCCAGTATCCCTTTACAACACATGAAGTTACCATAGGGCATCTTGTCAGGGATCAAGGCTGGGCCAAGAAAAATATCCAGATAGTAGACACGCCGGGAATTTTAGACCGACCCCCGGTAAAACACAATGATTATGAAAAGGCCGCTTTCAGCGCCATGAAGAACCTTGCCCATTGTATATTGTTCGTGATGGACATCTCGGAATTCTGCGGTTATACAGTTGAAGAGCAGGAATCACTCCTTGAATCAGTAAAAGGTGAGTATAGGGATATCCCCTTGATTTTAGCTCTATCCAAGGTCGATATTCCCGGTTATAATTTTCAAGAATATGCTGAAAACAATAAGAATGAAGAAGGTGATGAATGGTTCCGCTTTTCATCCGTATCAGGGCATGGTATAGAGGACTTAAAACAACTTTTATTTGAAAGGGAAAGTAAATTCTCTGCGGTTTGATTTATTTTTCTTAAGAATTCAGTTTAGGCGGTTTCCATTAGAGTCAATCCGTTAGTAGGCCCGATGAAATTTTTCATATTATAATATCATGGATTCTGCCATATCTTCAGGTATCTCGATACCGAGTAAATGGAGCACTGTAGGAGCTATGTTTTTCAATCCGCCTTGCTTCCTAATTCTCAGGTCAAGATTGGATACAATTGTCAATGGGACCCTGTTCAATGTGTGACTGGTACTCCATTCCGGTCTTTGATCCTCGGCATTGCCGTGATCGGCGAATAACAGGGCCACACCATCAAGTTCCAGAATCATTTTAACTATTTTCCCAACACATTTATCCACACTTTCCACTGCCTTCAGTATCGCATTTACCTTTCCAGTATGTCCAACCATGTCGCAGTTTACAAGGTTCACAACCACCAGATCATATTGGTTTTTATCCAATTCTTCAACAAGGGCGTCAGCAATCTCATAAACGCTCATTTCAGGTTTCAGATCGTAGGTATTGACCTTTGGTGAAGATATCATTATCCGGTTCTCATTGGGATAAACCTCTTCCCTTTGTCCGTTAAAGAAGAATGTCACGTGAGCATATTTTTCAGTTTCCGATATCCTGAGCTGTTTAAGACCGTGTTCACTTATTATTTCACCTAGTAGCCCTTTCTGTACCACATCCTTGAAAGCTACATGTGCGTTCATAGGGCGGTAATATTGAGTCATCCCTGAAAAATGCACCTTTTTCATTTCACGCTCCCAGCCTTCGAATTCCTCCTCTACAATGGCCTTGGTCAGCTGTCTAGTTCTATCGGTCCTGAAATTATAGAAGATCATGGAGTCCCCGTCATTCAGACCTTTGAACCAATCAGCTTTTCTGGGGACTATAAACTCGTCAGTTTCATCTTTTCCATGGCATTCCTTTACTGCAACAAGGGGATCTTGGAAAGTATTTTTCGAAATACCTTTAACAATGCAGTCATAGGCCTTTTTCGTCCGGTCCCAACGCTGGTCCCGGTCCATAGTATAGAACCTTCCGGATATCGTTGCAATCTGCCCAAATCCCAGTTCCTTGAACTTTCCTAACAATGTATTCAGGTGAATAAGGCTGTGGTCAACAGGAGCATCCCTACCGTCGGTCACGACATGGACGAGCACTCTTTTGAAGTCTTTCAGTGCACATAGATCCAGAAGCGCCATGAGGTGATCAATATGGCTGTGTACCCCTTCCACCTGCAGCAGCCCTATTATATGCAGGGTTGAATTATTTGCCATGCAGTTCTCAATGGATGAATTGAATTCGGGTATGTCGAAGAATTCTTTCGTTTCTATGGCTTTATTTATTCTCATCAATGGTTGAAAAATGACCTTTCCAGCACCTATTGTGAGATGCCCAACCTCCGAATTGCCTTGGTATCCTTCAGGCAAACCTACGGCAGGTCCGGCAGCATCAATTAGCGTATTGGGGTATTCTTTCAGATATTTATCATGATTAGGGGCATCAGCTGTGGCTAGGGCATTGTTTTCCATATCCTTCCTAAAACCCCAACCGTCTCGAATTATCAGAACAACAGGACTTTTTTTCATCTGACCACCATTGGATTGCCGGGTAGAATGTATCGTAAATTATTTTCAGTTTGCCCATGTTTTATCCAAAATTATGGATTAAATATAAAGCCGAAATAAGCATTAAACTATGAAAAGGTTCAAAAAGGTTCATTGAAAAATATTGCTATTTTGATATGAGGGGATGATTCCCATGAGAAAAATGATTTTAAATGCATTATGTTGCTTCATCTTGTTCATGATGTTGTCAACGCTTTATACCGGATTTCAGACGGATCATTCTTCTGATATTAACATGTCAGAATTCAGGTCCGCTTCTGTTCAAGCCGAATCGAGAGCAACCTTGACGGTCAATGATAACGGCGGAGCTGATTACAACACTATTCAGGCAGCGATAAATGCTGCCGATCCGGGGGATACCATAGATGTATGGTCTGGCACCTATGAAGAGGATATAACTATCAATAAGCAGCTTAATGTGATAGGGGCGGGATCGGGTTCAACAATTATTTACGGCACAGAAACCGGAGATGTTGTGACCATTACTGCCGATAATGTTCGTTTCTCAGGTTTCAAAATTGCAGGCAGCGGCAGCGGTCAGGGGGATGCGGCTATCGATTTGAACAATGTTGGAGGATGTGAGATCGATAACAATACGATAACCAAAGCCTCCATAGATTATACTTCAACTGTTTATACTGACAATTTCGATGATGGAACACAATCTCCATGGTCCGAATCGGGTGCGGGATATGTTTATGTGACAACTTGCACCTACAGTTCTTCATATTATTCCCTTTCACTTTATTATGATACGGTTTCGGCTTATTCGCCTTATATCAATCTAGCTGGAGCAAGCTCCGCTACGCTGAGCTGCTGGATAAGACAGGGGTCGGATAATTGGGCCTGCAGCAATGAGCCTGAATCAGGCGAAGATCTGGAAATATATTACAGAAATGCACAGGGTGGTTATAATTATCTCGAGGATTACTGGGGGTCTGCTGCAGGCGGCACGATCTACAATGTGAATCTGAATCTGCCTCAGGCTGCTCTTCATAGCGGTATGAAGATCCGTTATTATTTGACCAGAGGTTCAGGATCAGGTTATGATTACTGGTATGTGGATAATGTTAAGATCGATAAGACCGTTTCAAATTACTATACTGTTAACAGTGGGATTAATATGGTCAACTGCAACAACAATACCGTAGCTGACAATCATATCTATGATAACGATAATATCGGTTTGTACTGTACTCAATCCCAGCATAATGATATCCGAAGAAATCAAATAGAAAATAATATGGATGGGATGGAGATACAGGGAGGCCACTCGAATCGTCTTATCCAAAACACACTATATCAGAATGCAGGTACAAACCTAAAGATAAAGGATTCCGCTGATAACCTGCTCTTGGATAATTCAGTTAATGACGACCAATGGGGAATAGTACTGGAAAACTCAGATGGAAATGTAATAAAGAGCAACGATGTAAACGATATATCCAATTCAGGAATTTTTCTCACAAATTCAGACAACAATAATGTTACAGAAAACCAGGTTGGATCATATTCATCAGGTATTGAGTTATCATCCTCCCACAGCAATGATATTTATGACAATACATGTCAGAGCAATTCCCAAAATGGAATTTTCCTTACCACTTCTACCAACAATGACATCACCCTGAATGATTGTCAATACAACGGCGGGAGCGGCATATATTTAACATCATCCAGTTCAGGCAATTCTGTTAGATTGAACATATTGGACCATAATTACCGTCCTGTTGATGTTTCGTCTAGCAACAGCAATGATATTATCGCCAACTGGATGCAGTATTGTTCATATGGTTTAAGGGTTCAGAATTCCAACAGCAATTTGGTCTCTGGAAATATCATCACTGATGCTTCTGGTAGTGGAATATATATTTACAATTCAGATGACAGCACCTTGACATTCAATGAAATAAATAGCTTCTGGGAAGGAATAAGACTTGATGAGAGTAACGGCAATAATGTATCTGATAACCTCTGCTCTGAAAATTCAAACGGTATAGAGCTGGATCAATCAGATAACAATCTACTTTCCAATAACAACTGCAGTTTGTGCAGTCAGCGCGGGATAGAATTGATAGGTTCTCATAACAACAATATTACAAGTAATTCTTACTATAACGACAATTTAGCCATATATATGTCCACTTCATGGGGCAATACAATAAAAAATAACTCATTTATAGGAAATCCAAATGGGATTTACTGCCAGTATTCTGGCAATAACAGAGTTCTGAACAATTTATTCGTTCTGAATATGGAATCGGTAGATGTATTGGATTCCTCCAACATGGTTTTTGAAAATAATGATTTCATGAATATATCTGGTAATGCAATATTGGTGAACCAAGGGGAGACATTCAGGGTCAGAAACAATAATTTCGGGGATTGCGGAAAACCCTTGAGCTTCAGCAATACTGATGATATTATTATCAATGCAAACAATCTGACATGGTGCCAGGACGCCTCAACATTCAGCTATGCCGAAGGAGTTATTTTCAGTGCAAATAACCTCTCCTTTTGTCAGGAGGGTATTGAAATCAAAAACAGTGACGATTCCTTCGTCATTTATAATTCACTGTTTTCGGTGAACAACACTGGAATACTACTTAACCAGTCGGATTTCGGGAACATCACTGATAACGATTTTTTCGATGGTCACATTCCCATTCATATCATAACCTCGGTGGGCACCCACGTATTGAATAACACGCTAAATATGAGCAGAGATAAAGGAATGTTCATTGACTCTTCGCGTTTCGGTCATTTTGAGAACAATACGATTCTCAATTCTGTCAAGGTGGCGATCAATCTTTACGAGAACAATTGGATGAACAGAATATGCTACAACACTTTAATGAACAACACATACGGTATTTATATCCGTTCCAACACATCCAAGAACAATACTATTGATCATAATAACATCATTAACAACAGTTTCGGTGAATCCCAAACCAAGGATTACGGTCTCAACAATAAATGGTTCAGCCGGGTGGAGACGAGGGGCGGCAATAGAGCAACAAATGAGGGGAATTTCTGGTCGGATTATATGGAGCGGTATCCCAATGCCACTCACAACGGACGTGTGTGGGATACACCGTATGAGATCACCAGCAATGACAATATAACGGATACCTATCCTTTGGTATATGGTACAAAACCCTTTGATATGACTCCCCCCCGGCTTCTTTGGGCTGATTTGAGCTCAACTCCCACTACTGGTGATAATTTGACCATCACTGCCGGATTCTATGATAATTACGGTGTGGTGGATCATAAAACCCTATATTCTTTCAATGGTCTGAACTATACCAATGTATCTATGGAGATGGTAGGCTTAGGGGTTTGGGAGTCCACATTCAGGGTTTCCAGTACAACTGCCGGCCTGTATTATAGATTCTACATGGAGGATGTAGGCGGGAACAAGGTAATTACTGATCCCGTTTTCATAAATGTGAGGGATAATGACATGCCTGAATTATTGTTCGACTATTCTTTTACAGAACCCACAACCGGTGAGGATATGGAGATCAAGATGGAATGTCAGGACAATATCGAATTGGACCTTTCAGAAGTGTATCTCTATTACACCTTCTTCGGGATTAATTATACTACGGTCAAAATGGCGGCCAATTCAACTATGATCAATAAAAGCAATTTCTCTGCAGTTATAAAGGTTCCATTTACAGCTGCCATAGTTCGTTATTCATTCAATATTTCCGATGTTTCCGGGAACTGGTTCAACACCTCCAAGACCTGGATCGAGGTGATTGATAATGATAAACCCTGGTTAGTGGAAGATATCACGGTAAATAATTCCGCCACAACCGGTGATGGTTTTCTGTTCACCGTCAATGTAACTGACAATATTGCAGTTTTCAAGGTGTCTGTCATGTACTCAATAGATAATGGCAATATTCTCAACGAGTCCATGGTCTATCTTGCTGGCGGGTTATGGGAGCAGTTCCTATATCTCCCTGCCAATGCTACAGTTATCGAATATAGATATTATATTCAGGATACTTGGGATAATCACAATTCAACCAAATATTTTAATAAGTCGGTCCATGATGATGATCCACCTGTTGCTAAGGGGGGGCCTGACAGGATAGTCCATCAGTATTCAACCCTTAACTTCACTGGTAATGATAGTACTGATAATCTGCCACTGGAAGAGTATATTTGGACCTTCAGGACAAGTAATGGTACATTTGTTGGTGAGAAAGAAGGTATGAACGTCAACTTCACCTTTGATATGCCTTTCAATCATACAGTCACATTGAAGGTGGTAGATCCAGGCAACAATTCCGATATGTATCAGATTCAGGTAACTGTTATCAAGGCACCGAATGGCACAGGTAACGACGATGATGATCCAGATGATGATTCAGACGATGATGTTGGCCCCGATGATGATGATGATTCAGACGATGATGTTGGCCCCGATGATGATGATTCAGACGATGATGTTGGCCCCGACGATGATTCAGATGATGATATCAATCCTGATGACGAGAAGAGTTCGAAAAATGACAGCATGTTGGCTCTCTTTATGATTATAGGGGCAGTCTTGCTCATATTGATCCTTCTCATCATTCTGTTAGTGGTATTCAGAAGGAGGAAGGATGACAAGGATGAGGAGAAATTAGATGAAGAATTAGTGAATGAGAGAGATTCTGAAGTAATTGATCAATCGGATATTGAAAAAGCTTCAACATCCATTGATGCGGAAAAACCAACGCCCTTCGTCTCCTCTTCAAGTTCTAGTGAGGATAGCATATTTGATTGTGAGGATTGCGGATCCAAGCTGGAATATATCAAAGAAAGTGACAAATGGTGGTGTGACACCTGCAGTAAATACGACGATGATGACGATTATATTTCACCAACCGACCCTGGTCTGATGCCCCCTCCTGCTTCACCTGCAGGTGCTTACAGCCACAAGAGTTTACCCCGACCACCCACGAAAACTTCAAGCTACAGATTGCCTCCGCCTCCAGGAGTAAAAGATGACAGTATTAAATCATTGCCTCCTCCTGTGGATCTACCTACCTCATCCGGGAGCAAGGACCATTTTCCCCCTCCGCCGGATAATCCACATATTAGCATGGCAAAAACCCTGCCGCTCCCCCCTGATGTAACAATACCTGGGGGAGCTAGCGTAAAGGATGTCTTTGTGACCAAGGCACTTCCGCCTGCTCCTCCTGATATCGATGACACGCCCAAGCCCCCTAAACCTGTCAAGACCACTCCTCTGCCATTAATGGACGAGGAGGAGCAGATAAAGCTCCTGAAAGGGAGATTGATCAAGGGTGACATTACCCTTGAGGAATACCACCAGCTCAAATCCGAACTGGAAGGTTAGAATAAATCGGAATTGCCTGATAGATACTGAATTTACCTAAGGAATGATATCAGTTAGATTTGAGGTTTAATCTACATATTTTCATAAATAGGGTGGAAAATTTAATAATAATACTATATTCTATTTCATTTTGAAATATAGGTGAGCCCTTTGAAGAAACTCTGGTCTGCTTTCTTAATTATTGTAGGATTGGTTTTCATCTCAATACTACCTTATTCGGTGAATTATCGGTCTGTATCGGGTGAACAGGTACCGGATCCTGTGCAGATAGTATCGCCTTCCAATGGGACGGAAGTGTCAGGCGAAATAATAATTGAAACCAAGGTTTACGGATGTAATTGCTCCAATTATACTTCCTTATACGTTAACCGAGCTTTCATCTCAAATGGAACCTTGTTTGATACTGATTACGAATTTGAATATTTCAGACATCAATGGAACACAACAACAGTGTCCAATGGCAAATGCGAGATAATAGTATTTGACAAACACATGGTGTCCTATGATGTGATATATCTTTACGTCAGCAATGTTATAGAAAATAACGGAAACGATGACAATACTAGAATTGTTGAGCCCAAGAACAATTCAATTGTTGGAGGACTAGAGACCGTCACGGCCGAAGTGAGGACTTGCAACTGCACATCCTTCACTTCGCTTCATGTCGATGGTGTACATATTACCTCTGGAAATTTTGTGGAAATGGTCAAGAAGGAAAACATTTGGTGGGAGATTTATACCCATAAATGGGATACAAGTAATCATTCTGACGGAGTTCATACCCTGATGGTATTAGGAAAACACCAGGAACATTACCATGAGATCGAAGTTATGATCGACAATGATAATCATAATGATAATGGTTCCATAAGGATGCTTTTTCCAAATAATAATTCCTCGGTCAGCGGTAGAATCAGGATCGGCGTGGAGGTATCATCTTCTTTAGGTATAGGTTATACCTCACTTCACGTTGATGGAGATTTTTCCTCTAACGGTACTCTTGATTCATCTATAGGAGGTTTGGATTATTTTTCCCATGAATGGGATTCCGCCTCGGTCTCTGACGGTCAGCATGAAATAGGGGTGAAATACTCGAAGGGAGGATTGTCAACGACGGCTGCAGTAATTGTCAACAACAGTGGTGCCGCTGTACTTGAGAAGCCTGTTTGGATTATTACTCCTGATATGAATGCAGAACTGAAGGATACGGTTTCCATAAGGGTTGAGGTGAATTCCAAAGAGATCAATGGATCTTCTGTTCTGTATGTTGATGAGCAGTTCATCTCTGAAGGAACATTGGATATCTCTGTTGGGGAATATTCGTACTTTACTCATAAATGGGATACAAGTAATCATTCTGACGGAGTTCATCTTTTGAAGGTTGAGGTCTCGGGAGGGACTTATCTGGATGTTATATCAGTTTATGTGAACAATACAGAAGCAATCCGACCTGATACCATGAAAATAGTATCACCTTCAAATAGGTCCAATGTGGAAGGTATAGCCATAATAAAGGTGGATATTCTTGAGAATGAAGATGAGAACGGATGCACCCTGTACATCGACGGCAATTATATGGCCAACTATGATAACAGTACTAGAATAAAAAGGAAGGGTGCATGGTTCAGGCAGTATATTCTACAGTGGAACAGTCGATCCTCCACTAACGGATATCATGATATCATGGTCATGTCTGGAAATATGAAGCATTCTCATCTGATTTCGGTTTTTGTCCTAAATCCACTGGAGGAAATGGTTCAGAACACAAGACTGTTGTACCCTTTAAACAACACAGTTCTGAACGGCAAGGTCACCATATCAATAGAGGTTTTGGTAATTTGCGACTGCAACAGTACGACTCTATTGCTGATAGATGGAAAACCAGTCTCCAATGGAATTATTGACGACCGAAAACTGGTCAACGGCTCCTGGTTTGAGATTTTTATTCACCACTGGGACACCGCCTCTATGGGGGACGGTACCCATGAGCTAAGGACTTTGGGAAAACATAAGCAGTATTATGATACGGTTATGGTTATTGTGGATAATTCAGATGATGTCGATGATGGTAGCGGTAGTTCAGAAGATACTCCTGGGTTTGATTTTTTTACGTTGTTGATAGGTTTAATAATCATCATATTTCTTGCCGTTAATAGGTGGCGAAGGCCATGATTCAAACGGGGGTGGTATTTTGAGAATTTTTTTTAAATTCACCGTTCTTTTCTCAATACTCCTATTATTCAATGGCTTTTTTCCAATGGCATTTCAAAGCGATTCTTCTCACATACGTTTTCCCTTAGAGACTGACTTCAGAAGATCTAAGGGCCCAAACGATGGCCCGGAAATGGTTGTGGACAATACTCCGGTTTCAGGAGAAACAGGTGAGCTTTTCACCTTCTCTGTAAACTTTACTGATCCTGACACAGTTTCCATGGTAAAGGTCAATTACACCTATGGCCAAAATATATTTTTCAACGAGTCCATGAACAATATAGCGGGCGATATGTGGAATCTAACGGTCCAGCTGAGTTCCAATCACACTAGCCTGGAATATATCTTTTTTTCCTGTGATGGGTCAAATGACAATAGTACCACACAGCAGTTTTCTGTTTCAATAATTGATATAATTCCTCCCGTTGCCAATGGAGGGCCGGACCGGGATGTCCCCCAGGGTGCCAATTTTTACATCAATGGAACGAACAGCACAGACAATATTAGGATTGTAAATTATACCTGGAACTGGCATTGTTCAGGGTGCGGTCAGTATCATATCGCCTATGGTCCCGAGCCATTGATCTGGGGTGATGTTCTAAACTTCACTGTCTACCTCAATGTATTTGATGCTGCTGGAAATTGGGCCAATGATTCCATCAATATCACTATGATCGATATTGTCCCGCCTATTGCCAATGCAGGGTCCAACCTGGTAATTGACCAATTTCAAACAGCTGCATTCAATGGATCTTCTTCCGGGGATAATTTCCGAATTGTAAATTATACTTGGTCTTTCCAGTATAACGGGATCTTGATCAATTTATTCGGAGTAGAAATCACTTTCCGTTTCGATCTCGCAGGGGTGTATTCGGTAGAACTGTCAGTGGCCGATGCAGCAGGAAATTCCGCACCCTGGAGTCAAGATACTCTTACTGTTACTGTTCGGGATGTGGAATCTCCCACAGCGATTGCCGGGGATGATGTGGCTATTGATCAGCATGAGAACGTAACCTTTATGGCTGTAAACAGTCATGATAACGTGAATATTATCAGTTATCTTTGGAATTTCAGCTATGGCGGGGAAATGCGTCATTTGACTGGCCCAATGCCCAATTATCAATTTCATGAAGCGGGAATATATGATGTTACATTGAATGTTTCAGATGAAAGGGGTAATTATGCAGTTGATACCATGAAAGTTACAGTCAGGGACATTACACCCCCCACCGCTCATACCAGGGCTGAACATTGGACCGAGGCTTTAGGAGATGAAGTAGTTTTTTATGGGGGGTACAGCCAGGACAATGTAGGAATAGTCAACTTCACATGGAGTTTACATTACAACAATACTCCCGTCAGTTTATACGGGGAAGAAGTATCCTTCAGGTTCTGGGTTCCTGGGGAGTATGTCATTAATCTAAAGGTATGGGATGCAGAGGGTAATACGGATAGGAAAAACTGCAGTGTTGAGGTGGTTGACGAACTACTGCCATTACCTGATGCAGGCAATGATTCCACCATAGAAGTAGGTACTTATTTCAAATTCAATGGAAGCGGTACCTGGGACCACTCATCCATAGGCTCTTATATCTGGATATTCACATATGGTGGACACAGCCAAACCCTGGTCGGAATAGATGCTGCTTTCTGGTTCAATAACACCGGCGAATATTCAGTTATTCTGATCGTAAGGGATGATTTCGAGAACATGGCCCAGGATACAATGACAGTAACGGTTATAGATACTCATCCTCCAGTTGCGGACCCTGGTGTTGATGATTTGATAGTATTCAAAAATGAATCGGTGCTGTTAAATGCATCCAAAAGCACAGATATCGGCGGTATTGCCCGTTACTTTTGGTCCTTTGATTATAACGGGGAATCAATAGAACACAAAGGTGTGGAATTCGAGTTCAAGTTCGATAAATTAGGTGACTATTCGTTGATGCTGACTGTGACGGATAATGCAGGCAATGAAGGGATTTCAATCCTGAATATCACGGTTTTGAACAAAGGCCCAAGTATTGGGGATGATGATGTCGAAGATGATGATAATGACCCTAATGATGATACCGTAGATAACGATGATGATGATACCATAGATGACGATATTGGAGATGACGATTTTCCAAATACTGAAAAGGAGAATTCTGAAAAGAAGGTAGGACCTGGGATTAAATTGTTGATATCAATTATTTCAATTGTCATTATCCTGCTGATAGTTTTACTGTTTTTCAAAATGAAGTCAAAGAGGAATTTTACAGTCAATAACGGAAAAAATGACCCGGCCATCAATGACGATATTGAGCAGAAAAACGAAGTGAATCCGGACGGTGGGTTGATAGGTGGATCTGAAGGTCCTGATTCAAGACCGAATAATAATAAAATTGATGAAATTACCAATATAGGGGTTGAAAAGGAATATGATGGGAAGCGGATTTGATTAGTTCTTTAGTCTAGCTTTTTTCCTTTTTGTTCTTATTAAATAAAACTAGTATTGAAATAATGCCAAGTAATATTAAGATACAAATGATGACTATAATAATTGGCCATGCTCCCTCGCTATCAACATCCTTCTTTTCATCCTCAATGATTATATTGATAATTTCGATGTTTTGATTGCCCCACCCATCCTTCACTCTAAGGGTGATCTGGTAACTCCCAGAACTTTGAAAAATGAAATCCTGCCTTTCACCATAAAGGGTTATGTTTTCATTATCATGGGTGAAGCTCCAAGTATAATTTGTAATGCCAGTGTCATCAGAACAGTTACTGGCATCTAGAATAACAGGTTCACCTTTTAACGCTGAGATGTTATCCGCCAGATATATTGTTGGAGGATGAATATCAAAAACGGTAATCTTGAAAGCGGTTGAATTATAATTATTATTAGTGTCCCTGACCTGAAGGTTTACCATGTAAAATCCAGGTATATTGAAGGTATGGTTCACGAAATCCTCAAATAATGTAATATTTGTATTCAACCCCGTCAAATGCCATGTATAATTGGCAATACCGGTGTTGTCGCTGCTTTCCAATGCATTGAAGGCCGTTGATATGCCAGGATAGGCTTTTGGATCCCCAGAGATTACCGCCTGCGGAGCTTCGGTGTCCATCACGGTGACCAATATCTGATCATCGGCTGAATTTCCTCCTTCATCCACTATTGTCAATTTCACACTGACGGCTCCAGCCTCATTGAATCTGAATGTTATGGTAGGTCCGTGCAGGACATATTCTTTATCTTTAAAGATAAATTCCCAAGTGAATTCTTTTATGCCTACATTGTCACTGCAATTCAATGCTGAAAAGTACAGTGTCTCAGCTTGCATGATAGTTCGATTCTTTCCGGCACTGCAAATGGGATTTTCAGTATCCTTGACGTATATCATTAGAACATCTTCGTCAACAATCCCCTTTGTGTTTGTAACCTTTAAGGTAACCTGGTATATTCCAGCTAGATTGAAATCGAAACTGCAGTCTTTACCATAGAGGGCAATGGCAGAACCATCATATTCAAATATCCAAGTGTAATTATCGATGCCGGTTTTAGGGTGGCTGCCGCTGCCATTGAAATCCACGGATTCATGCTGGTTTATGTGGAAGTCCAATCCGGCATCAGCGAACACAATGGCGGACCCATTACCTCCAGGATTTAACAAAGGTTTCCCGTCAGTTACCCCTGCAACGCCGTCCAGCTCGTAAGCGGTATCCCAGGTTAAGCCGTCATTCGCCGAAGTGGGATACCTGGTTTCGTAATTATCCCAGAAATTACCCATTGTCCCATTGTCCCATTCAGTTCCAGCCTGTCCACAATATCCCTGTGATCTCAGATATTCACCATTCCTTATGAAAGTATTATTGAATATTGTATTATTTTTTCCTCCCAATACCTTCAATCCATAATCCTGATTGTCCTTAAATGTATTTTTCACCAGTAAAGAATCCGTACACTGGTCCATGATCAAGCCCAATTTCCGGTTCCCTTCGATTTTATTTCCATTTAAGGAGATGGCGGAGGATAGAATGATCTTTGCACCACTTTGCGAGTTTTCCATCAGATTACAATTAGATATGGTCAAATTTGTTATGAAGCTGGCTAATAATCCATAAGTAGCAGATTCCAGGCTTGAGCTAGAAAGTTCAATATTGCTGCAGTTGGAGAAGATAATCTGTCCAAGGTTTTCCTTATTACCCGCCCAATTATTCTCTTTTGAGTATAATATGGGTTTTTTGTTAACGAGATTGTTAGATCCGATATCATGGCTGTCCCAATGGATGGTTTGGTCCCCGATAATATCCAATCCGCAGCCAGTAAAATCATTGTTCAATAAACAGCATGCAATGCTCCGTTGAAGTTTTATACCGGTGGAAAGATACTCAAAGACGGAATTGGTAATGGTTACATCTCTGCTTTGGTATATCACACATCCAATCTCCCCATCTAAAAAAGTAAAGTTATTAATTCGGACATCGTCGGCCGTTATGTTCATTCCTTTGGTATTGCTCCGTATTATTGTATCTGCAGTGTTCTCCCCAACGAGATTAATATTTTTATCGATTTTCAGATCTACTTCATATGTACCTTTCGATATATACAGGATAGAATTATCTTCAGCAAAATTTATAGAGGCCTGAAGGGAAGGGTATTTTGTGAAAACCTTATTTCCATCAAGCTTCCATCCTGATATTCCGCAGCACATTATATTGATGTCTGAAAACCCTGCCGTGCTCAGATTTTCACCTGAAGCTATCCCGTCATATTTTCCTTTTCCGTAAGTGAGAATGGTTCTTCCAGTAGGAATAAGATGGGTATTGTTCGAAAGGGTTGAAAGAGGAATGGACACAGCATTCTGAACATGTCCAGACAGATATTCCTCATATTCCTGAACGTCTATGATAACAACGTTCTCCATATTGTAGACCATGTTCTTGGCTTCAGTAATATTTACTTCTTCATATCCTGGTCCCTCCCGAGTTTGGTATACGCTGGAACAGAAGGCATCATCATCAGCTAATCCCAGCGGGGAAAGCAATATCAGTTGAAGTAACAACGAAAATATAATACCTGCAGAAATGTTCTTCTTGTTTTTCACGATGTCCACACCTAACACCTCATTGACTTTCATAATCATGTCCGCGTCATAAATAGATAATAGCTTTTTTCAAAATTTTTATTTAAATGGCACAAATTTAAGCGCTGGAATAATATCTTGATATTCAAACAACTTGGCGGGTATTTATTAATATAGTTCCTTTTATTTTACCAATGACCCTATAATTAAATAAGGAAGATTAAAATATAACGGCGTGATATCAATCAATGGAATATTCGATCTTTAAATAATCTGTAATGGTGAATAAGATATGTATCAAAAAAATGGCCCGAGGACAATACCAATTTTATTATTGACCTTTTTAATGATCTCTGTGTCTCTCTTCCTGTACCAAGATGATATTGAGCTATCGGCAACCTCGAATTTCCATTCTTCAAGAAACAATCCAGAGGTCCACATGGCCTTCTTTTTTGATCCAGAATGTCCTTCCTGTATGCATGTGAAGAACAATATCCTGCCTCCATTGGAGGAGAATCATACTAATCTGAAGGTATTTCAGCACAATGTCAAGGAGGAGGTCAGCAATCAGACATTAGCGTATGAGTTCATTAGCATATACAATGTTCCCTATGAGACCAGTTTTGATTATCCGCTGCTTTTCATTGGGGATAATTATTTTTCTTTTGAAAGTATCAGCTATGAATCCCTTTCAGCGACCATTTTATCCTACCAGGGGATTTATGTACCTCTTTATCCTGAATGGAACGTTTCCTGGTCTACGCAGGCGGCCCTATTTTACAATTCCACACATGAGGTGCAATCCGGCGGGACATGGTCCCAATCATTGGTTGAATCTTTTCCTGATACACATTTGAACAAATTATATTTTGATACGGCCTCTAGCAAGCTGAACCGAACACTATTTTACCATTATCAATTGGCCTACGGCCTGTCTGGAAATGAGACTGAACCAGTATTTTTCATGGGGAATGACAATGTAACCCTTCAAGGCGTTTTCATAAATTGGTCAAATATCAATGAAACCATAGTTAGGTATTCCGGAAAGAACATACCGCTAAAGAATGTGACCATCCCGGACTCGACTCCTTTCGGTGATGA
Organism: uncultured archaeon; assembly: GCA_964430885.1. GTDB lineage: Archaea > Thermoplasmatota > Penumbrarchaeia > JASLWR01 > JASLWR01 > CAYSHM01. Next base: position 197,948 of record CAYSHM010000001.1, read on the forward strand.
TACCATATGCGTTCTGGTGTTCCATACAACTACCTGCAGCGAATGCTATAAGGCAGTGAACTACATCAAAGAATTGGAACATGAATATCCGCGGCTGAATGTCACTTACTATAATACTGCAAATCTTGATAATCTAGCAAAGAAGGAAGCATATGCGAATCATTTTGATACCACCGCAGGCTCTCTTTTCGTAGTTATCGGAGATAATTATTTCAGCAGCTGGGCAAGTTTGAAGAGAGGATTTGAGGATAAAATTGATGAATATCCTGAAGGCTGTCAATGCCCGGATCCAGGGGACGGCGGCAAGGCAATAAAGGATCGTTTTGAGTCTTTTGTTCTATTGGGAATATTGGGGGCGGGTCTGATAGACGGTGTCAATCCGTGCGCTTTTGTAACGCTGATATTTTTCATTAGCTATCTCACAATAAGGCAGGAATCCAAAAAGGACATATTGCTGGTGGGAATCTCTTTCACAACAGGAATATTCGTTACCTATCTGCTTATGGGAATGGGACTTTACAAGATTGTAGGTTATGCCACGGGATTATCCACATTGTCGGCCTGGCTATATCCTATCACCGGTTTGGTAGCCCTTGTACTTGGTATATTCAGCATATATGATTACTACAAGGTTAAAAGTGGCAAGGCCGAGGATATGTCCCTTCAGCTGCCCGATTCGATTAAAAAACTGAACCGCAAGGTGATCAGGAGTCACAGCCGTTCCAAATATTTTGTAGGTTTGGCAGCTTTCACCGGAGTTGTGATATCCCTGCTGGAGTTCATGTGCACTGGTCAGGTTTATTTACCCACAATAGTGGGAATAATGACCTATCCCAGCTACCGTGCTCAGGCCTTTTTCTATCTGGTCCTGTACAACCTTATGTTCATATTGCCTTTGGTGATTATACTGATGTTTGCTTATTGGGGTACATCTTCACAGAAGATGGTCAAGGTTTTCCAAAAAAGATTGGGTTTTGTGAAGCTGCTGCTTGCCGGACTTTTCTTTGGTCTGGCAATATTCATGTTCTTTTATTCCTGGGATCTTGGATTATTTTGATCCTGTATTCAGGTATTGTTTTATTTATGATGGCCCTTTATACTGTAATAAATGGGTGATATTTTGGAGAAATTTATTGAATATTCAGATTTCAGAGAGATTACCAAGGACATAGAGAATATGAGGATTCGGGGAGCCAATAAAATTGCCCGAATGGCCGCTTTTGCTCTGTCACTTTTCGCTCGGGGATATCAAGGAGATTCCGACCAGTATTTCAGTGCTCTTTTAGATGTGGCAGTTACACTATATAAGACCAGGCCTACCGCAGTATCCTTGGAGAACGCTCTACTTCACGTGCTGAACAGGATTAGTGAAAAATCCATTAAGGATCAGAAGGAAGCAACCATTATTGCTTCAGAAATTTTCATCAAGAAAGCATTGAGTGCCCAGGATGAGGTGGCAGAACGGGCCGCAAGCATTTTAGAGGACAGTTCGACCATCCACACACACTGTAATTCCACTGCCGTAGTGGAGGCTATGAAACATGCCGGAGACATGGGGAAGGAAATTTTGGTTCATTCCAGTGAGACTAGGCCAAGATTTCAGGGTAGGATAACAGTAACGGAACTCGCCAAGGCCAATATCAAATGCAGAATGATGGTGGATTCGGCCGCCCGGCTTTTCATGGATGATGTGGATTTTGTCATGGTAGGCGCAGATACCGTAACAAACGATGGTGCTCTGTTCAATAAGATAGGGACTCACCAGATAGCACTTGCCGCCAGGGATTGTTCGGTACCATTTTATTGTTTGGCGGAAACTTTCAAGCTTTCGCCCAGGACCATGGAGGGCCATCATACAAAAATCGAGATGAGATCTCCCGAAGAGATTATAGGTGATATTGATAAACCATTACCCGGTGGCATCCAAGTTCTCAATCCAGCTTTCGATAGGACGCCTCCTGATTTGATAAAGGGAATAATAACCGAAAGGGGAATTTTCAGACCGGATCAGATATCCGCAGTTATTCATGAGATGTATGAAGGAAAGAAATACGACTATTTCTATGATATTTGAGCCACATTCAATTCCGAATCAAGATGGTAACATGATAAGATGCGATAGGTGCGGGAAAAGAGCAATAATATTCACTCGGTACAGTGGATTACATCTCTGCGAGAATCATTTCGATGAATTTTTCATGAAAAGGGTGAAACGTGAGATAAGAAAGCAGGTAGATCTGAAAAAAGTAAAAACACTGGTAGTGGCTTTATCCGGTGGTAAGGATTCTGGATCTGCATTATTGGTATTGAAAAGAATATTGGGCAAAATCCCCGCCCTCAAGATCATAGCATTATCTATCAATGAAGGAATATCCGGTTATAGGGGGGCTTCAATTGAAGCAGCTGGCCTTCTGTGTGAAATGCTGAAAATTGAACACATGATTGTTTCCTTCGAGGATGTCATTGGATTGACCATTGATGAAGTGACCTTACTGAACACTGCTCTGACTCCCTGTTCATACTGCGGTGTATGGAGGAAAAAGTGTCTTAACATAGCGGCCAAGGATATGGGCGCCGATGCTCTGGTGATGGGCCATAATCTTGACGACATGGCACAATCAATACTTATGAATGTATTCAAGGCAGAGGTGGATAGGATGCTCAGAATGGGTCCGCATAGAAGGATAATACCTGGTTTCATCCCTCGAATAATGCCCTTCAAAACAATTCCTGAAAAGGAAACCTTTATCTGGGCGGAGTTGAATGAGATCCCCTTTGTCGAAGATTCTTGTCCTAACTCAGTGACAGCTCATCGGGGTTTGTTCAGGGATGTTCTTAATATGGTTGAAAGGAACACACCGGGGACCAGACACAGACTGCTGAAAACCTACGAGACCATCTATGCGATGAATGATAATAGGGACCTTATTCCAAAGTTAAATAAATGCACTGTTTGCTACGAACCAACTTCAGGCGAGAAATGTCAAGCCTGCCTTTTTCAAATAGAGATTAAGAAAATGCTGCAGGAAGCAAAAGCAGATTGATATATTATTGCTGTCAGCATTGCTGGCTTTTAATTATTCATTAATCAAAATGAATTGGTCAGTCATGATAACTAGTCGATTTAGAATATTAAGCTCCAGATTTTCACGGTTCTTGAAATAATATTAATAATAATGTCGCCGGTGAGTTTGATGATGATTATGAATTATATTATTTTGGAAAATATTTAAATAATTATTATATTATTGTTTCATGCCTGAGTAATTCATCAACTGAGGTTGTTTGCATATGGTAAGGTACACATATGTTTTCATGTCCATTTCTCTGGGTTTTTTACTGCTTTTGACAATTATGATAATCATATTTTTCAGTCAAAGAAGAAGGAGAATTAAGGTCGCGAAGATTAAAGAAAAATCCGAGAATGATGTCATAGCAGAGCCTATAGTAAACAATGAGGAATCTGTAATAGATTGCGATAATCTCCCTGTGATACCAGTTTCAAGGGATATGGGACATGGTATTGATTTGGACCCAAATGCTGAAGAGAAATCCGAAAAAAGACCTATAATGATAGTGGCAGAAAATACCAAGGAGTTCGGCTATAATCTTTTCAGAATAAATGAATCAACATCGTGCGATATATGTTTCGGAGAGATGAAGGAGGGATTGTTGGCAGTAGGGTGTAATTGCGGGAAGAAATATCATGATCAGTGCCTTCTCAGAGTTGGAGAATGTTCAAATTGCCGCGTAGTGTTTTCATACCGAGAAATGAAGGAAGCAGAGGAGAGTTACACTCCAAGTGTTAACCTCGGAACCGGTTCTGATAAAACAAAGACTTCAAAAAAATCGGGAGTCAAGGAAAAATTAAAAATAGAAATAGAGGGCAAATCGCCGCAAATAAAAACTAACAATCAAAAGGGAAAGGCTCCAGTAAAAAGTATTGAGCGCCAAATTGAAGATGTCTTTGTTGAAGAAGATTTGGAATTAAAAATTGAACTTGAGGAGCCGCAGAAAAGCTCTCGCACAGCTAGTAAATCGAAAAAAGAAATCGCTTTGAAGAAAAAAAGGTTCTTTCCTTCAAAAGATGAACCTGCTCTAGTAATTATTGATCGCTCAGTGAACTGCAAGATATGTTTTGGGACTATTAAGAGCGGTTTGGAAGTTATTCACTGTTCCTGTGGCAAAGTCCACCATTCGTCATGTGCTATAAGAGTGGGAGAATGTCCGTACTGTTCCAGTGATTACTCCGGTTTTCTTAAGGATGCCGATGAGAATGCCCTTATAGAAAATGTTATGGATAGTAAAACCGGAACGAGCGAGAAATTCGAGAATAAGATACCGCATGATAAAGATGATGATCTTTTACTCCAGCTGAAGAAGCGTCTGGTGAACGGGGATATAAGTATTGAAGAATTCTACCGTATGAGAAAAGTCATAGAATGAAATTCAATTATCCAATCCTACATTTCCTTCTCCCTTAGCTCCTTTCTCTTTATCTTTCCCGATATTGTCTTTGGAAGATCCTTAACGTATTCAATTATCCTCGGATATTTGTATGGTGCAGTGGTTCTTTTGACATAATCCTGTATATCCATTGTGAGTTCATCAGAGGGTTCGTAATCCTTGGCTAGTATAATGTAGGCTTTTACAAGTATACCTCTTATTCCCTTTGGATCATCGACCCCTATTACAGCACATTCAGCAACCGAGGGATGCTCCATTAAAGCGGATTCCACTTCGAAAGGTCCGATCCGGTATCCGGATGATTTGATGACATCATCGTCTCTGCCCACGAACCAGAAATAACCTTCAGCATCCTTATAGGCTCTATCCCCGGTAAAATAGAAATCATGCAGGAACGCCTTTGACATAGCTTCCTCGTCCTTCCAGTATTCTTTGAGAAGACCAGGGGGTATTTCATCACCAAGGTAAATGGCGATGTTTCCCTCTTCCATGGGTTCCATTTCATTTCCCTCATCGTCCACTATCCTTACGTCATGACCAGGGGTTGGTTTCCCCACTGATCCGTACTTGATCTTCATAAAAGGGAAGTTTGACAGCAAACATACGGTTTCGGTCTGCCCGTAAAAATCATAGATGTCAAGATCGAATGTCTCTTTCCATACCTTGATAACCTCAGGGTTCAATGGTTCTCCCGCTGACATGCAGTGTCTCAATTGCAGGTTATATTTCCCAAGGTCCTTTTGTATGAGAATCCTGTAAACTGTAGGCGGCGCGCAGAAGCTGGTGACGCCGTGTCTTTCCATGGCTCTAAGCAGACCGTCAGGGTCAAATCTTCCTGGTGTTTCCCATTGAATTATGGCTGCGCCAACTATCATCTGGCCGAAGAGTTTACCCCAGGCAGCCTTTGCCCAACCGGTTTCAGAGATGGTCCAGTGAAGGTCTGAGGATTTCAGGGCCTGGGCGAATCTCGCGGTCACTTCATGTCCCATTGCATATGAATGATTATGAAGTACCATTTTGGGCTGTCCAGTCGTACCGGAAGTAAAGTACAGGAGCATGGGTTCATCAGATCTGGTGGATTCCAATTTTTCAATGTCCAGATAGGGGGATACCTTTTTCATTTCTGCCTTGAAATGAAGCCATTCCAGAACTGGTGCGTCAACAACCATTTTATGTTCAAGTGTGGGGCATTCTGCCGCGACTCTCTCCACTCTTCCCACATGGTTGACATCGGTAATGACCATGTTGGCTCCGGCCCGGTTGATTCGGTATTTGACATCCTTTGAAGTGAGAAGTACCGTACCGGGCATGGGTATGACACCCATCTTGAACATACCTATTAAGACAATATACCATTCAGGTATGGACTCCAGCATGACAAGCGCTCGGTCCCCTTTCTTGATGCCTAGGTTCTTTAGGACATTTACAAATCTATCAGAAAGTCTCTTAAGGTCATAAAAAGTGTGATAACTGGCTTTCTCGCCGTCTGGGTGGATGGAGACGAGAGCCAGTTTTGTTCTGTCCTTGGCCCATTTGTCCACCACCTCAAATCCAAAATTATAATATTCTGGAACGTCCCAATGGAATTCCTTGTAAAGCTTTTCATAGGTGATATTTTTTTCAAGTAGTCTCTCCTGCTGTTTTTCCATTAGTTTCACCTTTTTTGATGTTTCATCCTTAAGAAAACACTTCTTGGATAAATGAATCTTCATTCTCATATAAAATATAGTTCATGGCTGCTTAATTGTAATGATATATACTTAACCATTACCATTTTTTTTATCATATTTGCTTTCAACTATGTAGATGAAATATAAATGGATAATTAAGTGTTCTGGCAAAGATTACAATTTCTCGTTCTTCACAGTTTGATCCGAAAATATTCCGAGTGAAATATTTAATTAGCATTTCATCATAGAATTGACATAAATATATAAAATTTATTAGTAAGGAATTAATTCCTTTTTGATTAATTTTTCGGAACCCGTTGGGCCAATTTTCCCCTCGGCTCATTTTCCAAGCGCATAAGTCCTATCTGCAGGAGTGTTTCAATGAAGGCCCAAACCCTCCTGCTGACGGGTTCTATCCGTTCCTGGAACTCACCGTCCATTATTGTACATATTTCGGCAAAATTCCTTCTTCCATCACTTAGAAGCCATATTCTGGATCCCATGTCATCCAATGGTCTGCGGATCAGTTCAGGACCGCCTATCTTTCTCTGGATCCTTCTCTCGAAATCCTTGAGGTTCTTTCTATAAGAAATGACCACAATCCCTTTTCTCATATCCCACTTGACAGGATTTCTAACTGGATAGATGCTAGTTACTCTTTTTAGAATGACTTCGGTATTTTTTTCTTTTGAAGAAGAAGGTTCCATGGGCTATCTCCAATGAAAATTGATTTTAATAGATATTGATGAAAAAGAACATTGCAGGGACTCGATTCAGGCATTGATATTCTGAATCTCGGGTCTGCAGTTCATGAAATCGATGACAGTGGCTTTAAGGTCCTTCAGATTTACAACTGTTACTTTAGCCGGAACCGGGTCGAAATTATGCCTTTTCTGGTAATCGGTCTGGGATTGCCAGGTGGAACCGTTAATAAGAAGCGTCTTGCGGTAAATATCCACTCCGAAAGAATGGGTGTGCCCGGTGAGGAATATGTCCGGTTCAGGATCAATGACCAGATAGTCTTCCTTTTCAGGGGCCAATGGCGTTTTCATACCATACATCGGAAGTATGTGTCTTCTATCCAACATTTGCTTCATGGATTCTATGGGGTTGGTGTAATTCAGTTCGGAGCGTATTGTAATCCAATCGTCTATGGCAGCTCCGTGATATGCCAAAACTCTCACACCGTTCAGTTGGAACATGGAAGGATTCCCTAGAAAGGTGACCCTAGAATTGAATAGATCCCTAATATCCTCTTTGAGGGCAGGTTGAGGTTCAGAAGGTCTGACAGCGTCGTGATTTCCGGGTATGATGACGGTGGAAATATGTTCAGGCAGCACATCCAAATATTTGGCCAGCATTTTGTACTGCATATCAATATCAACAATATCAAGGTCAAATTTCTGATTTGGATATATCCCTATTCCATCAGCCACATCCCCGCCCATGACAATATATTTTATCTTGTTCACAAGTTCAGACCCGGATTCAAACCCTCCATTCAGCCATTTGACGAATGCCATCCACTGGTTTTCTAAAAATGTTTTTGATCCCAAATGTATATCTGATATGAAAACAGCATATATTTCCTCACTGCAGAGGTTGTTTTTCCGGCTCCAGTTGATGGAAGGCCTAGTAATCCCATCAACGTAGAACCGGTCCCTTTTCCTGTTGGGCCTTCCCATTACCCCAATGACCTCATCATGAACCATGTCCCGAGGTATAGGTTTAGGTCCTTTCTGCTCGTCTGGGATAATACAGATCATTGTTCCTGAGTCATCTTCCAGCTCAAAGCCGTATACTTTGCCTTCCTTGTTAGACCGAATATCGGCAACCAAACCCACGAGTTTCTGCGATTCATTACTGTCGTACAACTGTCGGCTTCCCGATCTAAGCTGAGCTACTGAGGTAACAGGACTTCTGTCCTTTTGTATGATTTCCTTCAATTTCGAAAAACGGGAGTTGAAAAGATTAATGAAATCTGTTTTTTCCCCTTCGCACAATGATTTTCCGGTGATATCCCTATCAATAGTTATACTGGATTCAATTGAGCTGTAGCCAGGTTCAACTTTGAAAGAGGGTTCGAAATTTTTTGCAAAACCCAAGGGCTTATTCTCATTATCGCATTCTAAAGTGAAGGGTGGGATGCATTCTAGTTCATCTGAAGATATGTCCTCCCCTTCTTCCTCGGATTCATCAGGGTGGTCATTTTCAAGTTCTTCTTTGTTTTCCAAGACATGGTGGATAGTGCCCAGGTCTATTATTCTAGAACCATAGATTCTCAATAATGGGATTAGACCCTCGATAAATACTTTGGGCTCCTTTTGTTTTGCAATATATTCAGTTGCAGGGCCGTTTATGAGCCAACCTTTTCGGGCAAAAATTCCTGCTATGGTTCCCTTCATTATCTCTACCATAACCGCCCGCAGTCTAAATAATTTATGCTCACATATTCCCCATTTCATACAACTAGTTAAAACCCCTGGCTGAATGTACATGAAACAGTATTGATGAAATATGAAGCGGTAGTTGGAGTGAGAAGAATTAAAAAGGGATTTGGCTGATTGGGTTGAAAGTATTACCTTATAAATAATCGCTGAATTAATCCATATATATTTATTAGTGTTCCTCATTGTTGGTGTTTATTGAACCTGACAGCTATAGGGCCTAACCTGGTGTTAGATATATGTCCAAAGCAAGTCAGGTGAGATGATCAACCTATATTCAATATGCAGTCTTATATCCAATCTGATCAGATGCATATGTTCGATATATTAACTAGGAATATACCTGTCATTTACAGCAGGGTATATTGCAGAGTGTAAACTTTGAAGAAAATCAAAGGACCGTATTGGGATCCGATTCATGATCCAATATGGATTCTTTAGTATGGAATAATTTAAATCGATGCAACAGCCAAAATCTATTTGGTGATACCTATGAAAGGTGCCTGGAATAATAATCCAACAGCGGTAAGCAGGGCAAGCTTCCGAAGACGTATTACTGTATATTATTTTGTATTCATGCTAATTTTCACAGGTTACAACTTCTTTAGCTTTGAAATAACGCCAGTTTTGGCCCAAGGTCCGGAAGACTACACCATTCCTGAAGGAGATGTTTTTTATTTGGATGATCTGGTTACCTATTCAAACGGTAGTGTGACCAATGACACCAATGTTTTCATTGTTCATTCCAATATTACATTACCCTGGAACTCCACACTGAAAATCAATTCAAGTACAGTTCTGAAATTTAATACTGGTAAATCCATGTTTGTCTGGGGCAAGCTGATAATTGACGGTCAACCCGGATCACATGTTTACGTCACATCGAATTCCTCTCAGCCTTTCAAGGGTATAAGGATATTGAGCAACACAACGACCTCTTATATAAATAACACAATCATCAATAATGCTACTGAACCCCTGGTTCTCATAAACACCACACTTGAGCTCTTAAATATTACAATAGATACTTCAGCTGAAAACGCGATTTCGATTTATAATAGTACATTTGTTTTCAATGATGGTTTGGTGAACGGCAGCGGTACCGGAATCCTTGGTGATATGGTAAATGATATTACCATAAAGAATGTGACCTTCTCGAATTTGGCGGCCGGTATACAAATCAACGATTTTCTGCTGAATGCCACCCTTGATATAATGGATATTAATATGTATAATATTACTTCCAGGGGACTTCAGACCAATTCGAATTTTAATTATAGTATTCTAATATCCACCCTTAACATATCCGATGCCGGGCACGGCCTCTCTTTGATTGGAGGAAATTTTACTATGGCAAATTCCACCGTTACAGGGAAGGGCGACGGAATGGGAATGGAAGTTCAGGATCTAATTGCTATGGCTGGATTTAATATTTCCATTGAGGGATTTGATACTGGTGTCCAGGCGAAGAATATTTCGTGGTGCCATATTGATATGATCACATTACAAAACCTTACGAATGGCGTTTTATTGAAGGAAATGAACAACACAGGCATCAGTAATGTTACAATATCACAGATTTCTTCGGCCGGTATCGGTGTCAACGCATCTCGAGAAATAAATTTACTTGGTTTGGACATATCCGATTGCCCTTTTGGAGTTCATTTCAAATCCAGTATCAATATTAACATCGGCAATGCAGTGATAGGGGACACACAGTATGGAATAGCTTTTTTGGATTCAGAGGGAATAAATCTAGAAGAAATTGATATTGATGATGCTACATTTTCTGGAATCCACATACAAAATAGTTCCGTGGAGGCTTGGATGGGTATATCCATAAACAATACTTCAGACGGTATAATTGGTGAGCGGGTTACTGATTTCTACATTGAGCAATTCCATAGCGTATTCATTACCAACTGCAGCAACTATGGGTATGAATTCTTCAACAGCAGTATGATAAATATCTCAGGCCAGTCTCTTTGGAATGATATTGGGGGTGGAGTTCATTATAAGAACGTATCCAGCATTAATATTATGGATATGGAGGTTTATACTCCTTTATCCTATCCGGTCAATATAAATAACACTCTTTCCCCCTTGGCCCAGGCAAATATTCAGGATTCTCATATACTCAACGGGTCAGGCGGCATACTGTTAAGAGGCAATATGACCGATAGAACAAGTGTAAGAATCACCAATACTACCTTTTCGGATTACGGAGAGGAGTATCTTAACGCAACAAATGCAAATATTACGAGCCTGAACAGCACCTTTGTCCAAGAAGAGATTTGGCTGAATTATTCGAATATGTACATCGAATTTTTCCTTAACGCGGACATATCCAATCTCTGCGGGACTGATCTGCTCATGAACAATATTACTGTGATCGCTTCGGACAACATAACAAAGCAGGTATACCCTGGAAATAACCTGGGAGAATATAGGTGGCTCAACATCACATTTGGAATGATCAACGCTACAAATACCACAAATTATACCTTTTACAGCCCACTGACCGTTCATCCCCAGGAAATCGGTTATGAAGGGGATAACGAGACCATATCACAATTCCAGAATCATCATTTGTCATTCTCCATGAGGGATATTATGGCTCCCATGACCGAGTACATGATCAAACACTTTGTTGGGACGGTCACCTATATCCTAAACGAGACATCGACAATATCCTTGATAGCTGACGATACTGGGGGTTGCGGGGGCTGTACAATATTCTACAATATTAATTGGTCCCAGGGAGAGACGGGGATCATGCCCTACGCAGGAAATATAACGCCCTACAATTCAAGTGGAGAGGTAGAGGGCAATTATACCATGGAATTCTACTCGAGAGATTCTGCTGGGAATACCGAGGAGACCCAGATATTACACCTATACGTCGATACATCTCCCCCTCTCCTGAACGATGTTGATATCAAGGATGGTTACAGGGATGATATTGCTCATATCTGGAATCTTTCGAGTACATCGGAGATCACCCTGAACTATACCGACGTTTCAGATATCTTATATTACTGGTATTATATAAATGGGATTTATTATCAGTCTCCATTCCCCACTTTTATCATTGCCAGCGAATTCATGGGGATCCCCGATGGCACCTATACGATAATGTTCGGTGCAATGGATAATCTCGGTCACAACACCACCGGAGCAAATATAACTATTGTATTGGACAATACTGCCCCGGAAGTGATTGAATGGTTCTCACATTCCATCGTGGACCTGGATGATTCACAGTTCTTTGTCGCGAATTCAACTGTATTCAATCTCACTGGAACCGATGCACTATGCGGTTTAAAAAGGATATATTTTAGACTGGATGGATATGATTATGATTATACGGTGAACTTGACCATCGGCGATATGGTTTCAGGGATGGATATTGGGGATAGGGAGGGAGCCCATATTCTTCTTATAGGCGCAGAAGATAACTTGGGAAATATGGGCTTTTCAGAATACGTCCGCCCCACTAATAAATTCATACTGGATACTACAGCACCGGTAGTTGTAAAATCCATTGTCGGCGAGACCCACGAATTTGCTGAAACGGGATTTTTGCATATCAGGCCATCAGGTGCGATACTTTTGAGCAGTTCAGACCTTGAAGATGAAAACCCTCAATGCGGAGTATTAAAAACTTGGTATTCTGTAGACGGCCAGTACAGCGAAGGTGAACTTATTGACCTTGAAAGGATGGAGGCGGGTTTAAGGAACATAACTATCGGTGCGGAGGATAATTTGGGTAACAACGGCACTTCCGAAGAATTTTCAATAATCATAGATGAGGACACCCCCCTCCCACCCGCATTTGAACTATCCACTAACCTTACCAGATTTGAGAATCTTCTTATAGAAGGTGTAATACCCCTGGATTCAATTCTTACTGTAATCGTGAACTATGATTATGACAATCCCTACACTGCGGCCCCTGATTCCAGAGCAGGAGGTCAATTCTCAATTTATGTTGTTCTGCAGCTGGGAGAAAATACAATAATAGCTCAATTGGAGGATCCCTTTGGAAGAACATCTCAATGGTCGGACCCGCAAAAAGCGGTATTGGATCAGGATGCACCCGTTATTGTGGGGACCGTTCCCGAAATGAATGAGACCGATGTTTCCATCCAGACGCCGATTGAGATTGAGTTTGATGAATCAGTGAGCGATGTTACTATTGAACTGTTCTACAGGTACAGGTCTCAAGGATCTCCCAGCACTTGGGAGGTTGTGGACGGGTCAACGGTATACAGTTCCGGGGATACATCAGTGTTCTTCATTCCCGATTCCCCCCTCCAGAAGGAAGTGGGATACAGGGTTGAAACAACAGTCAAGGATATTGCCGGCAATTTCGGAGATGTATATTTATTCGATAGATTTGACAGTTCATCCTATAGTTTCAAGACTGAACCCAAACAGCACAACTACCTTGAAACTAAATATCTGGGAATTCATATTTTGAAGATTGATTATTCTAGGGTGGGCGAGGCGATACCACATAACCAATTAATAACTGAATTGGATGTTCCCCACTCTCCGCCAGCGGATAACTTGACTTTGGATGTTTATTTCTCAGTGAACTTTGACCTTGCGGTGTCAGTTGCGGATATCATATTGGATTATGAGCTCCGGCAGACATCCTCAGATAATGATATCTATGACAAATATCAGCTTGGATTGTGTGATCTTGGAGAACTTACCTTTTTTTATATTAATAATGGAACCTGGAAAGAGCTTAATACACTGCATGAGGTGGATGGAGAGATCAAGTATCAGTGGGATAGTCAAACCGGATATTCCCTTGTGATGGGAGTTTTTGTCCGCGATCTAGATTGGGACGGGGATCAATATAGGAATGAAGATGATCTTTATCCCAGGAATCCCAATGAATGGATGGATGCTGACGGGGATGGTTTCGGTGATAATATTGCTGATCGTTTCCCTGGAAATATGGATTATTGGGCGGACTCCGATGACGACGGTCTGCCGGATAATTGGGAACGGATTTTCGGATTGGACCCAAAAGACAGCGGGGATGGGATTGAGGATCTTGACGGTGACGGAATGCCCAACAACAAGGAGTTCCTGAACTCCACTTATCCCAATAATTATGATTCGGATAATGATAGTATTCCCGACGGTTGGGAATGGAACAATGGGTTTGACCCACTGGATTCATCCGATTCCCTGTTGGATAGTGATGGAGATGGAGCTACGAATCTGGAGGAGTATTTATCCGGAAGGAACCCGAATGTCAGTGATGTCCCCAAGGAGAAGAAAGAAGGCACCGATCCCGTTGCTGTCACCTTGATAGTATTATCCATTATCACGCTGCTTGCTGTTTTAGTATACACCTTGATAACTAGGAAAAAGAGAATGTCAGTGATGAAACAGGAGTCGGGCCCAAAATATTTCAGGCTGGAAGACCTTGGTGAAATAGAGTATCCCGAGGATATATCATGGGGAGGCGGAAGGATCCGTCATGATCAGAAACCCCTTGAGGTCTATGACCTGGACTATTTGAAGAATATAGGGATCACAACAGGCGAGGACATCTATGGAAGGCCGAAGGATGTTTCAGGCAGACAAGTGCCCTATCCATACCGGGTTAGGGGTCCTGCAAGGGCATATTTCGATGATGATGACATATTCACAGCCCCTATATTCGAATGCTCCAATTGCGGGGAGACGGTGGGAATTGATGATAAGGAATGCGATGGCTGCGGAAGGGAATTCCAGGAAGATATTGAACCGGAGAAGGGATTGGAAAAGGAAGAGCTTGAAAAACTTCTATCCGCCTTGGAATCCTTCACCTGCTCGGAATGCGGAGAAGAAGTTGGACTCGACGATAACAAGTGCCCAGAATGTGATTCAGTATTTGCCGGAGCGGATGAGATGGTTTGTTCAGGTTGCGTAGCAGTTGTAAAAGGGAATGCGGAAAGCTGCCCAGAATGTGAAGCAGAGTTTGAATAAAACTATTATTTCATAGATATAAGATCATAATAATTCACTTCGAAAGTTAATGTTACATTGATGATGTGGAATGATGATGTATCAAAGTACTTGGGAGGCTATGAATGAGTGTTACCAAAGATTTGTTTAAAAGCAAGATGAGGTATAATGGAATTTTATCAGTTAAAAAGGATTTAGTGGCATATATTATGCTCGTAGCCTTGATTTTGAATCCTTTATTCCTTGTCATATCAACTGATTTCGCAGGAGCCGATGATGTGGAACCTCCTGCTCAGAAAACATTTTATTTCAGAGATCCCGGTCAGTTATCAGAGGATGCACCCTTTGAAGCGGTCCATCAGGTTTTGACCATTCCCCGCTCATTACCTCGAAACCAATGGAGAGAAGTAGGAACCTGGTCCTATGTTGTACCTGAGGAAAGAGCCGGAGTTCAAGGCGTTGCGACCTACTCTTATACCGTAAAGAACGCGGCAGCTACACCTGTCCCACAGCTTGAACTGAATTTCACACTAAAAGCGGATAATGCTGTGATCGAAGAAACTGTTGTGACCCTCCGAGCCCTGGCCCCGGGACGAGCCAGAACGTATACCGCTTCTTCAAATATTCCTCAAACCTATCTTACTAGAGACAAATCACTTATCGTCCAGTTATCTGCAAGGACCCCCAGCAATGATCTTAGGTTCTTTTATGACTCTAGATTTTTTGATACGGCGCTTTCCATTGATTATTCTGAAGCCAATTTTCTACCCGCGGTCAATGCTGGAAACGATGTAACAGTAAGGGAAGGAACAATGGTGGACCTGCAGGGAACTGCTTCTGATCAGGATGGCAATATTGTTCAGTATCAGTGGGATTTCGAGGGTGATGGAATTTTTGATTGGAGCTCCCAGAGAACAGGTTATACTTCCCATATGTACGGGATTCCCGGAGTGTTCACTGCCACCCTGAAAGTGACTGACGATGACAATGGTACGGCAGAGGATTCCTTGGTAGTTACGGTAAATCGAAATCAGATACCTACAGTCACTATAGATTCCCCTGATGACGGTCAGGAGGTTAACGGAAGCATAGTGATAACAGGAACTGCACATGATTCTGATGGAACGATTCAGGATGTTTGGTTATCCTTTGACGGTGGAAATTGGCACAGGGCGGTAGGTACGGCCAATTGGACCGCAGTGTGGGATACCACCTTGGTGGTTGAAGGGATTCATGTGATATCAGTCAGAACCAATGATTCCATCGATTATTCCGAGGTCGTGTCCATCCAGGTCTTGGTCAACAACAGCGGGGTGAATCCTCGGCCTGTATGTGATATAATATCAATATTGCCTAATCCTGCCTTCAAGCTTGACAGGGTTGAGTTCATAGGTGACGGTACTGATGATGGACAGATAGTCACCTGGCGCTGGACCTCCTCCATTGACGGAGTGATCTCCTCAGAACAGAGTTTCCTGTCTTCAAACCAGCCTTCTTTGACTCCGGGGAATCACACCATATATCTTAGGGTCAAGGATAATAACGGCACTTGGTCCGATTCGGTTTCCGAAGAACTGGTTATTTGGGAGTATTCTCGTCCACATCAGATAACTGAAGACCCCAACCAGGATAGACATTCATCCACGATTAATGATGAGGGAGGAGTTTTTTGGAGTGCCTGGACATCTAAAAGGGATGGGGATTGGGATATCTATGTGAAAAGCTCAATAAACGGTGTTGATTGGGCAGACATCATCAAGATCACCAATAATTCCTTTTCTGACACGGAACCCAGTATGATACAGCTGGCAAACAGAACCTACGTTATTGCCTATGCGAGCGATGTCCAAGGCAGTTATGATATATATGTTCAGTATTCAAGATGGGGCGGCTATTGGTCAGAACCCGTTAGGGTAACGGATTCACCTTTGGATGAAAGAGAACCTTTTATCTTTCAAAGGTCTGACGGTAAGATATTCCTGGCCTACACTGTAGATGAGCCTGCGCCAGTTGGATCAACAATTATGATCAAGAAGGGCAACAATATTTTCACATATCCTTCCACAAAGACAGCTGTTACAGGAATGCCCATGAATATCCAGCCGGTCCTGACCGAGAACACTGATGGAAATATTTCTATTCTGTTCAGCAGTGATAGGTCCGGCAATTATGAGATATGGGAGACCATCTTTGTGAATGATTTCAATTTCACAACACCCCGAAGAATATCATTCACAATTCTCGATAATTATTACCCCTTTATTTTCAAGGATTCTTCATCGGTTTACCGGCTTGTTTATTCGGATTCCAACGGTGATATACATTCCTGGAAATCACAGGATGTTGTCAATTTCGGCGATTACGAAGCAATAAATACCGAACAGGAAAACTCGGTGGACTCGTGTCTCCTTCAGGATGGGGATGGCAGTTACTGGTTGACATGGGATAGCGATGACAGCGGAAATTGGGAGGTGTACTCCTTGACATTTGCAGGGAATTCCCCTCCGCATGCCATCATCACATCACCCATCGAGGGAGAGAGTTATTTCACTTCCGACAGTATCGAGTTCGACGGGAGCGATACCTATGATCCTGACGGCGATGAGGAATTGGATACATATCTATGGGAGTCGGATAGATCCGGAGAGCTGTCCACATCTGTAACCTTCCAGCAGAATCTTGAAGAGGGTATGCATAATATCACTCTTACGGTTACCGACACGAAGGAGGCAAGCTCACGGGCTGAAGTGACCATAACGGTGACAATGATCCCCAATTCACCACCTACGGCTGATGCGGGAGATGATAAATCCGGGAAGGTAAATGAGGACATTAGTTTCGACGGGAGCGCATCCACGGATCCTGACGGCGATACTCTCTCTTATCATTGGGATTTTGACGGCGACGGTATTTGGGATGACCACAACAAGACCACAACTCATGCTTTTGAACAGGTTGGCACGTATTATATTGCATTGATGGTAGAGGACACAAGCGGTGCAAATGACACGGATAATATGACAGTTACGATAGTAGAAAATCTTCCGCCGACTGCATTGATAACCATTATTGATGCGGGAGATCCTCCTTTGGTTAATGTGAATACAACCATAGATTTCGACGCTTCATCTTCCAGCGATCCGGATGATGAGACACTCTACTACAGCTGGGATTTTAACGGCGACGGAGAAGAGGATTCCCAAAGCAGCGACCCCTCCCACAAATACACTGAACCAGGGGTATATACGGTTACACTTACGGTGACTGATCCCTATGAAGCCAATGCCACGGACAGCGTGGAGATTACTATAAATAAACCTCCGGTTGCCAGAATGGAGGGCTCGGAAACGGGATATTCAGGTGAAGAAATTACATTCAACGGAGCAGCTTCTTCCGATGAAGACGATGATCTCCTCACCTATGAATGGGATTTCCAGAGCGATGGTGAAATAGATGGTCAAGGTGTTGAGGTCACGCATATATTTGAGGAGGCAGGAGAGTATATTGTTGTCCTTTGGGTATTTGACGGAAGAGGCGGAAAGGATACTGCAGAATTGGAGATAGTGATAGGAGTAAGGAACACCCATCCAGTAGCTCATGCGGGTGAAGATTTCATGGTGAATCTGGATGTGGAATTCCAGTTTAACGGGACTCTATCCTACGATCCTGATGATGATATTGGCGGAAACGGAAAGATAGACGGTGATGAGGTTGACAATCTAACCTACAGCTGGAATGCTGGAGATAGTGATATGGTCACTGGGATAATGGCTGAGCATTCCTATGCGAAAGCCGGGGAGTTCATTGCAATGCTCACGGTAACCGATGCTGACGGCCTTGAGGCCCATGACAATGTAACAGTTACGGTAAATACGCCTCCGGAAGCTGCATTGAACTTGGAAACTACCGGTGATATATTCGAGGATGAGCAGCTCTCGTTCTCAGCCGCGGATTCAAGCGACGCCGATGGTGATACTCTATCCTATTATTGGGACTTTGATTCATCTGATGGAGCGAGTGCTGACCTAGATCCCGATTCCATCAAGGAATCACCCACACATATATATGAGGAACCCGGGACCTTTACGGTAACTTTGATAGTTGATGATGGCAGGGGCGGAAATAGTACAATATCAATAGATGTGGTCATAAAGGAGATTGAGGAAGAGGTGGAACTGGATACTCCGTCCATAACCATTACTGATCCCGATGATGGAGATAAAATAGCATCCTCCGTCCGTAAGATAACGGTGACCTGTACGGCTGAAGGAGATTTTATTGATAAGCTTATAGTTTATCTGCTGAAAGGCGATGATGAAGAATACAAGAAAGAGTTCACCTCAGGGTTTGATGAGATTTCAGTTGAGATCAACAAGCCTAGCCAACCAGGAGATTACGAGATTTTCGTTGAACTCATCAGCAAGGATCATTCATCCTATTATGCTTGGGCTTCGGTCAATATTACCGTATCCCAGACCATTAGACCGAATACTGGCGGCGGTGATGAAGAGACCGATGAAGGCGTCAAGTTGATCCCGTTCCTGCCAGCAGGGGCCGTTGCACAATATGGAAGCATTGCGGTGGTAGTTGTAATTTTGATATTGGTAATATTCTTTGGCGTCATCAGAAGGAAAAAGAGGGGGAACGAAAGTGATGATGAAGCTGATGAAGATATTATGGAGGTGGAGGTAGTTGAGGCCGAGCCCTTAGAAGAGGAGTATGAGATCACTCCTGAGGATATTAGGGCAAGGATGGAACCTTTAACCCAAATAATATTATGTCCGGAATGCGATAATACATTTGAGGTGAAGGATTTCGGAGAGCGTCCAATGGTCATGGAGTGTTCCTGCGGTGCCAAAGGACAGGTGGATACGCCAGTTCCAGATTTGTTGAAAGTGCGTATGGAAAATATCAGGGAAGAGCTGGAATCCGAACTTCGGGGTGCCCATGAGAAGGACGGCGTAAAGGTGAAGATCAGATGCCCTGAGTGCCAGGCCGCTTTCAATGTGAAGGAGAGAACCGATATCGAATGTCCTGAATGCAGTGCAAAGGGTGATATACCTCAATCCGAGTTCGACAGGTTGGTTGAACGTGCTAAAAAGAAGGATTCCCCGAATGATTCATCAAAGGATTCTCAGTCCGATGAAGGAGAAGGTTCAGCAGATAAGCGGCCTGACACCTCGATAGATAGTTCTCCTGAAAAAACATCCTCGGATGATGAAGATCAATCAGGCAGCAAGGATGATAAGGATGAAGAAGAAAAGGATTCCGATGATGATGAATCCGGAGATTCATCCACAATTAAGGTTGAATGTCCCAAATGCTCCACCGAATTTCAGGTGGATTCTTCAGCAAAGAAGATCAAATGTCCTAGCTGCGGTGCCAAGGGAAAAATGGGTTAGATTTGCAGGTGAACTGCATTGAATCTAAATGCGGGAGTATTAAAATGTGAAAACCAGAAGGTTTGATGATAGATTAAGAGGGAATGAAAGGTGCAGGGATATAAAATTCAGTAATATTAACTCTGAAGAGTGAAAAACATGCCGGAACTGAACTATTACGAGATATTGGGAGTCACCCAAAAAACCAGTAAAGTTGATATTCGAAAGGCTTACCGAAAGATGGCCGAACTTTATCATCCCGATATGCTTGACTCTGCGGATCCGAAACTGGTCAAACTGGCAACCGAAGAGATGATATTGATCAATGAGGCAAAGGATATACTCCTCGATAATAATTCAAGAAGGGAGTATGACATTTATCTACGAACGACCGATCAAACACAGTACCGGCCTAATCAGGAAAACAGCCTGATACGTACAATTATACAAGCCCAGAACATACTCAGCGATGTGAAATCCCAGGGTATAAGGATACTTGAAGCAGAGAAATACTTTTTCCAGGCAAAATATGCTTTCCATAATCGGTATTATCATAAGGGTCTGAAACTTCTGAAATATGCGGTCATATCCGCAAGGGAAAAGGAATATGAGAACACAGTTGAGAAAATACTCCGCGCTCGGCGTAAGATTATGTCAGTGGAGATGAAGGGTTATAATGTAGAATCAGCAAAAAATATCCTAATGCAGGCAAAACCAGCTATTCAGGAAGGGATGTACAAAGAAGCCCAAGATTTTGCCAAGGGTGCTCTTGAGGCCATAAAGAGAATACTTGAGATACAAACCCCTGTGCCTTTGGAACCCGAGATCACTGAACCCGCCAAACCATCTAGATTGAGAAGGGACCGGAAGGAATTCATAACTCGGCGGGATGATATGGTCAAGGGTATTGAAGAGGTTAGAAAAATGCTCATCTCTCAAAAGGCCATTTCTAGGCTGGATATGGAAAAGATGGAACGCTTGAAGGATTTCATCAATGAGATGCGCAGTCTTATCGAGGGCAGCTTTTCAACTGACAGGAATTTGTCAAAGTTGGAGATTGCTTTTAGATACAAGACCAGAATGATCACCTTTCAGAAAGAACGGGAGCTGGAAAAGGAAATCATATCTTCCATTCGTAACAAGTATGAAGGGAAGGTTCCGGGAATCAAGGATATCGATTTTTCCTTGGATGTGGAAGATTTGGGCGGAGTCGATGAAAAAGACATTCCCACAGAGGATAAGGAGATAATCGAACCCGCCTGGGATGAGGATGCCAAGGCAAAGAAGGCTTTTGTTTACAAGGCGGTTCTAGAGCAGGCTTGGGACGACGGGATAGTGACCAATGATGAGGATGCTATGCTGAGACGTTTGAGAGAATCATTGGACCTTACGGACGATGAGCATAAGAATATTGAGAAGGATATAATCAAGAAAGCTCTCCTGGATGATTATACCTAGTTAAATCTCCTATTTGACTACCACCATGGATCCGTAACCAACCGCCGAACTATCGGGTAAGATGTCATAAGATGTGGCATATTTCAGAAGCTTCACATCACTAGCCCTGTCCTTCAGGCCCATAAGCATTGCGGCGACGGCTCCCGGTCCGCACATGGATATTCCTTCGCTCTCCACCGTATCAAGAAGCCCGACCCCATCCATTTCGAGTATTGCGCCAATTGCCTTTTGGTCCTTCTCCTTGGCAAATTCGCCCGCGGTCATACCTGGAGGGACCTGTGTGCCGTAATTAAAACCGCAATGTGTGAAGTCGGTACTTGCCACTATCCCAACTTTCTTGGAATAATTTCTGAATGCCTCTTTGATGCCCTTAGCAAGAAGATTTGCTTTTTCATAGTTTTGCCTGTACATATTTATTGCAACCATAGAGAAATCCTCTTCAAAGTACTGGAAATAGGGCAATTGAACCTCAAGGGAGTGTTCATACCTGTGGGATGTATTATCTGTAGGGATCCCTATATCAGAGAATATTTCACCTATCTCCTCGTCAAAATCGACCTTGCCTATGGGTGTTTTGAAATCCTCGTCCGCCATGGCAAGATCCCTGCCCCTGCCTGTATGATTGGGCCCGATTATCACAAGAGTGTCCGGTAGACCGCTTTCTATAAAAGCCTTTACAGAATGAGCGACGATGGGTCCTGAATAGTTATATCCCGCATGGGGGAATACCCCGCCCAAAACCTTTCCTCTGCCTATTCCTCTCTCGATCTCAGAAACAGGTCCCGGCCCTAGTTCATGCTGGAAGGATTTTTTGATGACTCTTTTCAATCTTCTTTTTTGAGAAGGATAAAAATGCCCTGCGACAGCGGGAAATCTCATATTAAGCCTCCGATAAGTGCAATATCATATGCTTGATTTAATAAACTTATAGTGCGATGAAAAAATATTAATCGCTATAGCAGAAAAATAAAGGACCTTTTTATTATTTAATATCATCGGCGTATGGAAAATTTTGAATACCATTTTTCTGAAAAAAGCAGGGGTTTGAACTTGTGGTTTATATCCCTTTTGGGCTGGTAAAAACCAGAAACAGGATTATCTCAGCATATGTCCGTGTCCGCAGTTCTTACAAGTGATTTTGAGGGGGCGCTGTTCAAGAATATCTTCGGTGAGGAGGTACTCATCCCCGCACATTGGACAGATCCTTCTAATGTTCAGCAGTTCATCCGCGTCCTCTAATTTTGACCGCTCTATTACAGACCCATCTCCTTCCTCTTTTTCATCCTCGATGTCATCCAGACGAATAATATTATTGGCCCCCCCTTTCCCTATCTTTTTCGAAAGATCCTGGCTGCCGTCGCCCAAGGTGACCTCCCCCCTTTTGATAGCTTCCAAAAGGTCGAGTTCTGCGACTTCATTGTCTGCTGAACCTTTTTTGGATATGTCTTCATTTTTCTGCTTATCAACACCCTGAGTTTCGATATTAATTATTCCCTTCCCATCAGGCCATCGGAATTTGAATTTTCTCATGTCAGCCCCGCATTCACCGCAGAAATTTGCAGGCGTCAATATCTCAATACCGCAATTTGGACAAAAATTCATTATACCACCTTTTTCCAAGATATAACAACATATGTAGTTTAGCTGTAGTTGAACAACTATTTATAATTCAATTAGTAATAAGAATAATAAGAGCGCGGAGAGGGGGATTTGAACCCCCGTGATGTTACCATCACAGGATTAGCAGTCCTGCGCCGTACCAGGCTGGGCCATCTCCGCTTGTCATATGATCAGTACTTAGAAAATGTCCAGAATTTTTCCACATTTATTCCCCATTTTTCTACCATTTCCTGTGCCTTGAACTTGCAGGCTTCAGGTATAGCAACATGGAATTCCACACCTTGAGGCCTGGAAAAATCCTTAAATTTGTATTTTGCATCCTCGCTGCCTATGGAATCGCAAGTCTCAACAGCCATAATGATAGTTCGCTCGCCCTTCTTTGCCCAGATCTCTGGGATATGGGCTCCTACTGGGTCAGGTTTTCCATTGGGGCAGTCAATGGGTTGGACCTTGACATACCATCCTTTCTTGGTGAAATACTTAAGACCCTGGTTGATTATTATCTCATACCTTTTTTTGTCCTCTCCATATCTGGTTGTCATTTTATCGCCTACCCTTTTTCCATCAGCCTATTCCTGTGATCTACACCATTCATAGTTCCTGAAGACCGAATAATGCAGACCACTGGCAGCAGGTAATGGAGTTATTGTTCATCAAACTACCAACCTTATATATATTTTTTTTTAGCCCATTTCACACTATCTCTCTCAAAGCATTATCTGTGGAGGGCTGCAGCAATTAGAAATGCCTACTTGGATAATCATTTCGTAGAATGATATATCTCTTTACCTCTTCTGCAGTTCAAACAAAATCCTCCGCCGCCTGAGTGCTGACTGCAGAAGGGCGACCCGCATTGACTGCAGTTATCCATACAGGGTTTCCCGCAGATGCGGCATAGACCGGGTATTTTCATATGTCATACCTTCTCCGTGAATGAGAATAAATTTATGGCCAAGATATTAAATTATCCTATTCTCTGCGGATTTTTTTAAAAAAACTTAGAATGATGAGAAAATTCTTTTTATTCAGAAGAGAATTAATTGGACTGATATCATGACAAACCAGGATTTCATTTATAAGAATGTCTGGACTGGAGGTACCTTTGATCATTTTCATTCGGGACATGAAGCACTGATGAACAAAGCCTTTGAGGTGTCAGGATTTGTCACAATTGGGATAACCACCAATGAACTGGTCAAAGATAAGAAATACAGCGAGTTCATTCAGCCCCTTGAGCAGAGAATGAAGATAATGGGAGATTATTTGGCCCGTAAGTTCGGCCCTGAGAGGTACAAATTTGTAATTAACGATGATGTATATACAAAAGCCGTCCTTTCCCCGTCATTGGAGGCTAACATAATCTGCTTCAAAACGGAACATCACGGGGATAGAATAAACAGATTGAGGATTGATAAAGGATTGAAACCCCTTGATCTGGTTATGGCGCCCTCGGGCAGCGATAATCCTTCTTCCACCGAGGTAAGGAGATCTCTTTATTTTGAAAAATACGGCAGGGATTTATATAATGATGATTCCAGGTGTATACCAAAGGTGGATCGGATTTGAAACGGGAACCCGAAACCTAATTCCCCAATAAAGTGAAAACCCTAAAATACAACGGATATTTTATTTGGAGATGATCGAATGAACAGGGTGAATATTATATCTGACATATATCGGGTCCTGACCCGAACGGGATTCTATGTGTCCGATCCCAAGGAAACACGTTCCCTGACATTCGATCTCATCTGCAGAAGGGACCAGACCCTGTTGATATTCAAGATGCTGACCAATATAGATTCTTTCTCAAAGGACAATGCCCGCCAATTGAGGCTCATGGCCACCATGCTGGATGCATGTCCCATCGTTGCAGGGCTCAAAACCTCTAAGAACACTTTACGGGATGGAGTGGTATATCTTCGGCATATGGTTACAATAATCAATCCCCAGACCTTATATGATATACTCATCGAAGGGGTTTACCCATCGGTTTTTGCAGCTCCTGGAGGGCTGTATGTAGATATGGATCCCGCCCGTTTAAAGGAGATCAGGAAGAGATTGGGATTATCTTTGGGTGCTTTGGCCAAAGCCATTGGCACCACTAGAAAGGCAGTTCAGATGTACGAGGAAGGTATGAGTGCTACATTAGAGGTTGGTTTGGCTATAGAGGAGGCATTAAACGTACCCGTTATCAAGCCTTTAAATCCTTTGGTCTATAACAAAAGTTTGGTGAGGGAAAGAGAGAGATTCGATAATATGGATGAGCGATACAAGTCCCTATGCTTGAAACTTCACCGGATAGGCTATGAGGTAGTGCCTCTTTTCAAATGCCCCTTTGATGCATTTACCCTAGATGATAATGTGTTATTTCTTACGGGTTTTCAGGATATCAATGTTGGGTTAAAGCAGAAGGCCAAACTTATGAAGAACATAGCTGCCATAACGGAGAGGGAATCGGTTTTCTTTGTTAACAATCCGATGATCAGGACGAACATTGAAGGGAATCCTATAATTTCAAGGGAGGATCTTGACCGGATATCCACTTCTGAGGAGATAATCCAGTTAGTTCTAGAAAGGCAGTCGGGAAGACGAAGGACAGGTGATAATACTTGAAAGCAGAAGGAAGAACCCATGAAAAGATCCCCCTTGAATGTATAGAAACTACAGATGGCACCAAATTATTCATTTTGGGAACGCTGAAAGGTTTGAAATCGGAGGCTGAAAAGGTAAGGGATGTTCTTGAAACACTTAAACCTAAGGCTGTAGGGATCTATATCCCGAAGGAGGAGGTCGAAGGCCTTGCGGAAGTTGTTGCCGGAAATATAAAGGAGATGTCCTTATCGGATCTTGAAGAATGTTATGCCTACAATCTATCCAATTTCGGTGAGGTGCAGGTCCCGCCACCGTGCATAGTTGAGACCTATAGATGGACACAAAACAATGATGTACCCTTATTAGCCCTAGATATGTCGGACCTAGAGTATTCCAATGCTTTCACCGAATGCATATCTACCCTTGAATTAATGCGTCATTCAATGAGGATAAAGAAGATCAAGAAAAAGGATTTCAAAAGTTCAGATGCACAGACCTTTGTAATGGAATGGGATGGAGAGGTGAACAAGATCAAGGGATATCGAAAGTTGGAGGGAAGGAGGAATAAAAAAATGGCGGATAATATAATGAGGATGTCAAGAAAATTCCAGCGATCTCTTGCAATTGTTGAGTATGAAAGATTTCCCTTCATATTGGAGGAACTGAATAGTAAAAATTAATTTAATGTCACGGGTAGAATATTAGTTATTCTGAAAGAGAAATTTTTTCATTAACCAATGCTTTTCAGCTTCAAACCGAAATCTTTAGCTTTTTCAGAGAGTTTACCAATAGGCATTTCTCCTGCTCGGATAATATCAATGCTATCATGATCTGGTTTGATAATGGTCGAACCGGCTTTTTTTGGTGCCACCTGTGTCCCGTATTCTTGTATAAGCTGCAGCATTTTGTTATCGAGTGACTTGCTTCTGATATGGTAGTTAATATTATTCTCTTCGGCAAATAGTTCGGTCTCACCAGAAAGCAGCATAGGCGGATTTGAATGGGAGTTTACCGAAGTGGATGTTATAGGTCCGATTTCCCTCAACAAATGTCTAATGAAATCATGATCCGGGATCCTGACACCCACAAGCGGGCTTCCACCTGTAACGAGAGGATCGATTAAATTGTTCTTCTGTAGTAAGATAGTTACACTGCCTGGTAGAATGGATCGGCAAAAACCTTCAATTGCTGTGTCATTAAAAGAGGCTACCTTAGAAATTTCCTGAAAATCGCCAACCGCAACTGATAGAGGCATGCAGTAGCATCTTTTTTTCATGGAAAATACCCGTCTGACACCTCGGGGTTCATATATTGATGCTCCTAAGCCATATAACGTATCGGTAGGGTAGATTATCACACCGCTTCTATCCAGATAGTTTTTGATATTTTCAACATGATACTGTATTTTTTCAGCGGTGAGTTCTTCACAAAAAAAATCTATCAATTAAGCACCTTTGTTAGATATATTTAGAATATACCTTATTGAAATGAGGCCTTTCCTTTTCAAATACTATCTTGTTAATTATCTCAGACCGGGATGGTAAATTCCAATTCGCTGGAAACAATCTTCATTTCTTCAAGGAAAACCTCTTGGAACTCCTGCATTAGTTCCTTCAGCCGTTCTTCCGTCTGGGCCTCCACGGTTATTCTCACAGATGGTTGGGTATTGGAGCATCTTACCAGTCCCCAACCTTCAGGGTATATTATCTTTGCACCATCAAGGGTGACAAGTTCAAAGTCTCCTTCCTTCTGGGAATAGTGCTCTACAACGGCATCTATCACCTGGAATTTAATATCGTCAGAGCAATCGAATTTGAGCTTATCCTTTGGATATGACGGCACTTCATCCAATAATTCCCCGAATGTCTTATTGCTTCTGGTGAGAATGTCAACTAGATACATGCTTGTAAGAATAGGGTCATCGAAATTATAGCTCAAGGGTAAAAAGAAATGTGCACTGTCCTCAACACCGAAAATTCCATCATTTTCCTTAATGGCCTGGGCAACAAAGGCGTCGCCCACTCTTACTGATATTACTTCTCCTCCCGCTTCTTCAATTTCCTGTTCGAGGAGCATTGAAGCTGAAACGGTACTGATAACTGGTCCATCATATTCCTCCAGCAGCTCCCTAGCGATGATGACCCCTACCTTTTCCACCTGGATCGCCTTTCCTTTTTCATCCACAAAGGCACATCTGTCACTGTCCCCGTCGTATGCCAATCCTACGTCGGCACCAATTCCTTCCACCAGAGCGCATAGATCGTTGATATTTTCTTTACTGGGTTCCGAAGGCCTCCCGGGAAAGGTTCCGTCAACCTGGGCATTGATAGTGATGACATCCATGCCAAGCTTATTGAAAAGATCGGGTGCTACCAATCCCGCCACCCCGTTACCAGGATCAATTACTATCTTCAAGGGAGTTTCCCCTCCGGTCCAGTGCTCCATAATAAAATCCACATAGTTATCAATTACGGAGCTGCTGTCTTCATTGTAACTTCTCCCAAGAAGGTCCCAATCGGCAAGTATAAAATCTTCTTCTAGGAGGATCTCCTTTATAGCATCATTTCCAAGAGTGTATCCAGTACCGTCTGGATGTCTGAACCTTATCCCGTTATATTCTGCAGGATTGTGGGAAGCGGTAATATATACGCCAGCGGAGAAATCATTCTTCCAGGTCCAGTAGTTTGCAATGGGTATTGGAACCAATCCTATTATTTCTACGTCAACTCCCGTTGAGGTGATTCCGGCTACTAGGGCCTGCTCGATTATCCTGCTGGAAGTCCGCCCATCCCTGGCGAGGCAGACCCTTCCCTCTCCGCCTAGATATGTTCCAAATGCCATTCCAATCTTCGTTACAAGATCGGGGTATAGTTCAGTATTGAATATTCCCCTGATATCATAAGCTCTAAATATACTCTCTTTGATCTCCATGGGATACCTCCGCAGTTAATATTTCAGTATCAATATTTTTAAATTTTTCTATCGGGTTTCAATATTATAATGTTATATTTTGTGACGAATTCATTTCGAAGAATGGATTAAGGGATTGACCTATTGAACCATCAACCTTTGAACTTCATTTTTTTCTTAAGAATGTCATGGCCAGTATTATTCTCAATAGTCAATCCTTCCATGGATATTTGCGGTCTGAATAGTCCCAGCGGTTTGCCGAATATAAGTTCCATGTCGAATCTGTAGAACTCGTTTATTTCCAGTCCAGGGTAATTTGAGAATATTTCCTCATAGGCTTGAGATAGGGTATGTGGCCTTTCACGTAATGTCTCTCTACAATCCCTTGGTGAGATCTTCTTCAACAGATCATTATTTCCTGGGACCAATCCCAACTCTTCAAGGTCCTTTATCTTTTTTATCATCCCGTCCCTGCTGTTCAATATCTCTTTGACAATTTCTTCCTTCTTGACGTGCTGGGATATGTCTGTGAGAAATAAGTGTTCTTCCGAAATGTCCGTATCGCAGATGGGCCCCCTGCTGAGCTTGCCTTCTTGAAGGTCTGAAATACAAAATTGTTCTTCATGATCAAAAATGATTTTCCCGCTTTCCTCCGCTTCCTTCATCTCATCATTTTCGTCTCCAGAAGGTTTGTCTTCCTCCCATCTTGACCTTCTCTTTTTTACACTTCGGGGCTCGTCCATCATAGAAACCGGAAACTTTAATGTAATATAGTTATTTTAAATTGTTGTCCTCTATTGTATCTTTTGTTTTTTACCTAAAAAGGACACGGTACTTCCTACTGTTATTCATTTCCATACTATGGCCAAGATGGCTCCTACTGTACAAAGAAAACCTCCGACCAGAGTTCCTTTACCGGGTATTTCCTTGAAGAAAAGATAAGCGAAGATCGCGGCGAATATTACCTCGAATGTTAGGTATAATAGAGCCGGTACCCAAACTCTATTGGAAAAGACCTTTGTTCCAATGTTGAACGAGGCCGCAACAACTAGGGAGAAGATGAAAGTCAGAGGGATCAATTTTACCTGATAGACACCTATGGCCATTAGCTTTTTAACAAGATTGTCCTTCTGGATGTATTTAACCTGGTAGTAGTTAATAATTGTGAATATCATCACTGCAATTGCGATTCCAAGTATTACCAATAATCCTTTCATTCTATTATCCATGTGAATTCCACCGCTCTATTTCATCTCATAATTGGGCATTCTGCATCCTGGACCCAACTACATTGGTAATGGGATTTCACTACTTGATTAATTTAACTGTGCTAATGGACCATTGGAGAGGTTCTACTTATCAAAATGGTAATTTAAAAATTGTTTTTTATGAGGGAAAATGGTGATATACCTGAATATAAAATTAATTTGAAAATTTTTAACAATCAAGTGAGTAATTAATGACCCTTTCAAGAAGTAGATTGATAAATATGGCCATCAACATGAATAGGGCCAATTCAAGGCACTAATCCAAATAATTTGATATTGATCTTATCTTCCATCATCGCAGGGTTCATCCTCGTCGATGAACCGGGCATGTTCGGCTTCAGCAGCAGCTTTGGTGCAAACTTCCATGGGAAGCTCCGTCATCTCCTTACCGCAGCAGTACGCCTTTTTCTCTTCTTCACTCTTTTTCTCTTTTTTTGTTCCGCATTCATCGCATTCAAACCATATTGTATCAACCATATTATCTCCTACCTTTTTACCCTTTGTATCAAGGGATTTAGTGTAATGCCTGTTTTTTGAATATTTTGTCTGTTTCTATTATGAATTCTTGATATAGACCACCCTTTGTGGGAAAGGGACCTCTATACAGTTATCTTCCAATCTTTTCTTTATTCTCCATAAAAGAGTAGTCTGGAGTTCGTACCAGTATACGTTTGGTGCCCAGGCCATTATTTTAATGTTTACCGAACTGTCGTCAAGCTGGGATATAAAAATTTTCGGAGGCGGATTTATCAGAGCGTATGGCTGCTCATCTATATAATCCTTGATTAACTCCACGGCCTTGTCGGCATCATCGCTATATCTTATTCCTATCTTGTATTCAAAACGCCGGGCTACATTGAAGACAAGATTCTTTATACGGCTGGTGAACATCTTTTCGTTTGGTATTCTGACCAGTAAACCCTCGTAGGTCCTAATATTTGTTGATAGCACCCGAATATCCATTATATATCCGGAGATGCCGTCGACGCTGATCTGGTCCCCAATTTTCAAGGGCCTCTCTATTATCATGAATATGCCTGATATCAGATTAGCAACTATGCTTTGGCTGGCAAAACCAATAATAATGCCTACCACTCCCCCGGCAACCAGTATCCCTGAGGCATGGATACCAAAAACAGGCGATATGGTTACTATGCCTATTATGACCAATGTGATATTGATGATCTTCCCTATTATGTCAAGATTACTTTTTTCCACCTTTCCACTCAGGCTCCGTTTGATTATTAGAGTGAGTATCTTGGAAATGAGAACTATACCAACAATAAATATTGTAACAAATAAGAGGTCGTATACCGTCAGATTAAGGAATAATTCAGTGTCCAAATTCATATGCCTTCCTCCATATAGAATCCAATACCTATTTTATCTCTTATCTTGGTGCTGGAAACCTTTTTTGCCCTTTTCCATCCCTTGAAAGGGCTCTTGTTCTTAACGTCAGTTTCAGCGGATTTGCTGGAATGTATCTTCATCACCGCGTTCATGGCGGCTTCCTTCTCGGAATAGAAAATATCCATGCCTGATTGCTCCAGCAGAACCTTTGTTACCTCCGCCCAACTAGTATATTTGTTTTTGATCTTTATTTTGAGTATTCCTTCCACAAATGATTCACATTTAGGTTTTTTCGTATGAATGGTGCTTTTTCTGTATTTACAGATCAATCCTCCAATGGGTTGTCCATAGAGTGTGAATTTTTGTTTATCAAGCGAGAAATAATCCAATAGTTCTGAACTTTTTCCAGAGAATACCCATACGCCTAGTTCAATTGGAAATTTTAGGTATAGGCTTATTTCCTCCTTTGGTTCGATACTTAGTTTTCCTTCCAAATCTATGAATAGATGATTGGTGATGGCATCGGGTGTGAACAGGGGTTCAATAGGAGATATGAGGATCTCATTTTTTCTTGTTACAAGCGTTTTTTCCACCACCTCACCCCCTATGGTCCGTTTGTAGTTGTAGGCCCCTCCGTGCTTTTTTAGTAGTGAAATTGAGAGATTGTCGTGTTCTATCCTGCAAGGGAATTGAAAATTACCGTATGAAAGTGTGCATCTATTAATCCCTCTAACAGGTTTTTTGATTCTTTTTCTTTTACTTCCCGATATGTCCTTTGCTGGCATTGATATTCCCATCCTGAATGTGAAATTCCAATGGTGAAACTCCACTGTTTGATCACAAGTTTAATACTGATGTATGAAAACTTCACCCATTATTAAAATATTCCCTTGTATTGTGAATAAACCAATCCGGATAGTGAGTTGATCAATCAATAATGGTTGGCAGGCCATAATGAGTGCAATAATTTTAAATCAAGGGCGATCATTTGACGATTGTTCATCAGAAATGCTGTTGGACATTTTAAATCCATGAAGTAAAAAGGGTGAGATAATGGCAGATGGATCTCATGTTATTATAAGGACAAACAAAGGGGATATAGAACTGGTACTATATGATGACAAAGCGCCGGTTACAGTGAAGAATTTCTTAAGATATGTGAACGAAAAATTCTATGACGGCTTGATTTTTCATAGGGTTATCAGGAATTTTATGGTTCAGGGCGGAGGTTTTTTTCCGGGTATGAAGGAAAAGGGCAGTAAATCTTCTCCTATTAAGAATGAGGCTGCACCTTCCAGGGTTAGGAATGCAAGGGGGACAATAGCGATGGCCCGAACCAACGATCCCCATTCAGCAACCTGCCAATTCTTCATCAATCACGCCGACAATGCAGGTCTGGATTGGGATCAATGTGCGGACGGCTGGGGATACTGCGCTTTTGGCAAGGTAGTGAAGGGAATGGAAGTGGTGGATGCTATAGCCGGTGTAAGGGTCGGTGATCATGGCCACCATGGCGATGTTCCTCTGAAGGATGTGATTATTAAAGAGATCAGGCGGTTGTGAAGATCGGAATACCCATTGCTAAAGACTGGATTTGGAATGGAATCGCGGTTGTAATTTTTCAGTCACTGGATAGAGTACAATAACCTCAAGAAAAAATATAAATAATAATTTATTGGTAACCTGGACGGTTATAAAATGAGAAAGTTCACGGTAACTCTATGGCTGATAGCTTTATTCGTACTTGCGGGTTCTTTTTCCTTCTTCGTATATTCTGTTACTCCCAAGGGCGATACAGATAAGGTTATTATCAACGGTAAGGATTATTATTGGGATGATATATGTGATGATTTTAAGCTGGAAAGTTTTGAGGCTGGAGAAACACAATATACTGGAATATCTTTAACCGAGCTGGCATATGATGCGGGAATTGGAGACCCTGAAACCAAGAAATTCACCATTGCCGGAGCTGACGGATATCAAAAAACACTGGACTGGGATGATTTCAGCAACGGATATTTGGTCAAGGAAAAGAAGCTAACGGTATTTCCAGATCTTACCAAGAGCTTTTGGGTCAGAGATGTAATAGAAATCAAGGCAAAATAAATCTGCAGGAGCACATAGGATGAGAAGAGGTATGCACTTTGTTATAATCGCACTTATGCTGGTCATCTGCATGGTTGCAGTGGCATTCATGGTCATTAATAGTGATATAAAGAAGGATACCCTGAAGGAGGATGTACCCAAGGTTGCCATGAACGGTAAAGGGCATTCTTGGGAGGATATGGCCGCGGATTTTTCCCTGAAGACCGTAGACGGTAACACCGGAATTTCACTGTCCGATATAGTTAATGCATCGGGTATCGTTGAAAAATCTTCAAAATTATATGAGATTGCTTCCTCCGAAGATGGATATAACAAGACTGTCACCTGGGGATTCATGCTCAGGGGAATTCTCATGAAAGAGGATTTCACCACTTATTTCCCTGATCTTCCGGGGAGGTACAAAATTAAGAACACGGGCAAGATATGCATTGATCAATATGCCAGAACAATCATAATTAATGGTGCTGAACTTACCCAGAACATGCCCTTTGACCGTTGGTTCAATACCACGGAGATCAATGGTACCGAGGGCATTCCATTCGCGGCCCTTCTGGATTACAGCGGCATCCAGCATCCGGAGATGTATAATTACACCATCACTGCCCATGACGGCTATTCCCAGACGGTCAATTGGACAGCTATGTCAGAGGGTTTGTATGTTCAGGAGGATTTCAAGGCATATTTCCTCAGGCTTGATAAAAAATATCATATTAAAAATATTAAGGAAATTAACCCAATATGATCAGGTTATTGAATTAATTTAGCATTGATAAATTGATGAAAAGGGATGATATTGATGAAAAAATGGAAGATATTGCTTGGGATTTTGGCCTTCGGGTCTCTATGGGGTTTGGTAGAGTGCGTATTGGGTTCCTTCGATTTCGGAGGATTATTGAAGAATGTTCCAATGGGCGCCCTTTTAGGGGGTTTCTTCGGACTAGGCCTGATGACCTATACGAGGAAACTATACGGAGTTCTATGGATGCAGTTGGGAATGGGTATTGTTGCAGCGACTCTTCGATTCTGGTCTCCAGTTGGAACCTGTGTGATATGCTCCGCTTTGGCCATTGCCTTTGAGGCTTTGGTTTTTGAGTTCCTATTCAGCTGGAAAGCAACGAATCCAGTAAAGAACAGTGTAAAATTCGATCTTACTTTAGCCATGCTTATCCCCATGGGCATTGTTGCAGGTTATCTGATCTATATCAGCGGTTACTTCTTCACGCAGATAATGACACCTATTTTAACAGAAGGCAGTGTTGTAGCTTCCGATATCGGCAATGTGGCACCTTTGATCCTAGGAAGGGGTTTCTTTGCAGCTATGTTTGGAGGGATATCCCTCCCGCTAGCGTTGAAATTGAATATTCCCTCAATCGACATTTACAAGATCACTTCCAAACCCTACTATGCCGCTACGATCTCGATATCCGTGTTCTGTTGGGCTATTGTGATATCCCTTGCCCTAGCAGGTCTTCTAGGTTAGGTGTCCCCGCAGCAGGATCAATAAAAAACCTAAATCAGGCGGTATTACATTGGTCCGAAATAGTACTCATCATATCGATTTATAGGGTGTTAATTGCCTCATTACAGGGGAAATATGACCATATCTATATTATAATAGCATTTAATTAACAGAATGTTATTTCCAATTGTTTATAGATGATCATCCCATGATTGGGTGCTTCAAAAAAAAACAATGCTCTGTAATCAATAATATCCGTTAAGATATTTTATTAGGTATTGGTCATGGTAAAGAATGTTAACAAAGAAGGTTTCAAAAACCTCAAGAGACAGTGGATTATTTCAGCTTCTTTGAGTTATGTTCTGTCACTCATTATGGGCGCAGTTGAGGGAGGTAGTTTTTCGATTATTTACCCATTACTGTGGTCCTTTTTCGGTTTGTTCTTCTTGTTCTCTCTATACAAGGCTTTTCCTAAGAGCTGGTTTCTAATAATTCCCCTGTCAATGATCTATGTATTCAGTTTTCTGGGAACAGTTTCCTTTGTGACGGCAGACAACATATCCGATCTGTTCTGGATGTTCATAGGTCTTATTTGTCAGGGTATTGCCATCTGGGGTATAGGAATAATGATCTTCACTGTGACTAATAGAAGGGATGAATCCATGGCCATCTTGAGATATCAAGGCCGGGAAGAAGATATCAGTAATAAATATGTACCCTTGGGATTTTGGAGTCTATCCCTGATTGCTCTTTTCTGGATCTCAAACGGTTCTATTTGGTACTGGGCTGACTATGAGCTCAGTCATTCATGGGGTTCTCTCATCGGATACATACTTACCGAATTAGCGGTTCTCGCATTATGGCTGTATGTGCTGTGGTTGCCTGAAACCAGTTTGGACTTTCCCTCTAGAGTTAGGATACATGAGACCACTAAACTCGCAAAATTGCGTTCTTTCATATCCAAATACTCCTTTGGTAAAGAGGTGCCTACCATCGGTAATATTCTTCCTTCAGTAAATAATCAGGATAAGAACAGGATCAATTGTCCAGGTTGCGGCAGATATCTTATCAGTGAGAAAAGAAAGTGCCCTAAATGCTCAAAGAAGAGGAATTTCGCCTGGTGTCCAGGTTCCGAAGATTTTATAACCAACTGCGGCAGGTGCGATTCACTGGTCAGATTATCCTCAAAGAAGTGTCCTGAATGCGGTCAGGAGATTACTGAAAAGGTAGAATGCACATGCGGTGCCTCTTCAGGTTTGAGAAATTGGAGTAAGTTCAAGGAATAATTACTTCAGCAGATTGGATATCATTTTTAGAGGATGACCTTATGGTGGAGAAGAACGGAACGGAATCGAATAACAGTTTGATCATTAAGCCGCACCAGGTGTTCCTGGCCTTATTAGGTCTAATTTCAATGTTCATCATCCTGACATTGATATTTCCTGAGGTTTTCTATGATAAATTCCTTTACAAATATTACATCAAGAGCTATCTTGAGGATGGGTCCTATAATCCGATAGATACTACCACTTACGGATTGATGATCGCAGGTGCAATATACGGTATTTTCAGGATGCTGAAGAAACTTGATATCAGCGTAGATGAAAGAGGGATATACTGCATTATTCCATGGATGCTCATGGGAGGGACTTACCGTTCACTTGAAGATGCGGAATTCTTTAGAGAACCAGTTATTTATATGTTCAGATCTCCAATGATATATTTATCTATCGCCATCACAGTTATAGTGGTTCTGCTGTATTACACATGGGCTCATTATCTATCTCAAAAGAAAAAAAACTGGAAACTGGGATTTGCCCTCTCTCTAGCCTTCATACTCATCATTGATCTATTATACCTCCTATTTCACAGTCAGTCCAATAGATTCATTTCCTACAGGTTCACCCCTCTTTATCCATTCATTTTAACAGTGCCGCTCTCTTATCTATTCTACTTTGATGCAAGGCGGAGAGATCGGGCGGATATGAAAACCGGAGTACTTGCTCTGGGGATTTATTTCCTTGCGATTTCGGCTCTTCCCATCGCATCCTGGCCAAATATTAAGGGATGGACCGATCACTATTCCACCATTGCCGTAAGGGATCCCCTAGTTTGGGGGCACTTTTTTCTGGTGATAGGAATAGCATTATCAGCTTCTTTTCTTTTAATGGGAGTTATTTATCTCTTCAGAAGAAATAATGATAAATTGAAAGTATTTTTCAAACCCCTGTCCTTTTTGATAATCTTCGGCCATATGATGGATGCTACCGCCACATATATGGGAATTGAGTTTTTTGGATATTATGAGAAGCATGCTCTCCCTCATTTTCTTATCGGACTTACGGGCACAGCTCTTGTAATGTATCTGCTGAAGATACCATTGGTTATTTTGGCAATATATATTCTGGATATTGCTTATAGGGACGATTTCAGAGAAAATCCGGACCTGATGAACCTCGTGAAAATGGGTATAATAATTCTTGGTCTTGCACCGGGACTCAGAGATGCTCTCAGGATGGCAATGGGAGTGTAGGACAATGTTGATCTGTTATGGACCCTGAAATTAGTAGAACTAATTTTTTAAAATATCGGAATATACTTTTATCAGCTTCTCTTCCTGGCGTTCCCAGCTGTATTCTTTCTCAGCAGCCTCGATTCCTTTCCTTCCCAGTTCCTCCAATTTACCGGTTTTTTTCTGGAGATTCAAGATTTCCCTTTTTACTGATTTCTTATTAAAATCAGCTGTGATTCCGCATCCCACTTTCTCCACAAAATCTCCCGAGTAGGTACCTTTACTGCAGATGACTGGCCGACCGCACACCATTGCTTCAAATACCTTGTTCGGCAGTCCAATTTTGGTAATGTGATCATTTGGATCGAACATGCAGACCACAAGATCTGATTTTTTGGTTGTAGGTATGACCTGGTCGATGGGTATGAGCCCTTTAAAATCAACATTTGATAATCCACGGCATTTTTTCTGAAGCTTCTTCTCAAAATCCGGAGATCCCTTCCCGGCAATAATACAATGGACGTCTGGAATTTCTTTCATGAGTTCTGCGAGCTGCATAACAAACCGGGGCTTATTCAATTTACCAATATAAGCTAGGGTCAATTTCCGATTCTTTGTAGGTATGTATTCAGCATTCTTTAGATTCTTGGCATTGAGAATTATGGTTATTTTTCTCTTTGTGATGTTTTTAAAATAATCTCTAAGAGGCGGACTGACCGTCAAAACTGCATCGGCCATGTCGATCTGTCTTTTCTCTTTATTGATGTAATGATTTGCCCACCAATTCGGCAAGCTTCTTCTCACCATATAGCCCCAAATCTCATGTGCATCATATATTAGAGGTATCTTCAGTTTTTTCTTCAATCTGATACCCGCCGTCAATGTGTCAAGATCATTGCTGTGAATAATGTCAAACTTCTCCTTCGAATGTAGTTTCATGCCGAGTTTTAGCGCCCTTCTATTCCAGGATGGAAGTCTGAATATGTCGAATGGTAAGAGTTTCATTGCTCCCTTCGTGGGGATGCGGAATACCTCTACATCGTTGATATTTTCCTTGCTCTTGGATGAACCTGTCCTGTCCCAACCTATTACCGTTATATGAAATCCGTTTTTCATGAGGGAACGCGCTTCATTGTTTACACGAGGGTCATGGGTGAAAGTGTTTGTAACCAGCATGAGAACGCGTTTACCCTTCATTGTATTCACCGTTCTTTGAATTCCTTTTGTTGGCTTATTTATATATCCAAGTCAAATCCATTATATAATAATTATATGTTGGTGATTTTAAAATACAGGATAATTGAATGGACATGATGCGGGGACATATAATGAAGATTCTATTTGTTCAAAATCAGCTATGCAGCAGAGCCTGGAAGGAAGCAAAGGTTTTGAATACCTGCGGCATAGATCTCTCACTGATTGAACTAGGCTATGAAAGCAGTTCAAAGGATCATTCAATTTTTAAAAATATATATATTATTCCAGTAAACCCTGATATGAACAGTATGGTCAAGGGTAAAAATAAAATCATTAAAGGATTGAAGAAGATTGTAAAGGAAAATAATTTCGATTTGATTCATATTCACAATGAACCTGATAATCTAGGATATTGGGCTAAGAAGAATTTGGATATTCCCGTAGTACATGATGTTCACGACCTTATGAGTTTAAAACCTATACCTTGGGCAAAGGGTCCGAAAAAGTGGATTGTTAGAAAGATGTACAATAAATGGGAGAAAGAGATATGCCAGAATGCAGACGGGATCATGGCCCCTTCCCTTCCGATGATGAAATTTATTGAAAAGAAATACAGTCCGAAGAGAATGGCCTATGTGGATAATAAACCCGTGAAAGAATCTTTTTCAAGGAAGGAAAAGATTCCTGGTGATCGAATTCATGCTGTCTATTCGGGTGGCATAGGTATGGATCCTGAAAGTCCCAGGTATCTGTGGCCTATGTTCAAGGAATTATGCGATCATGGCCTGAAGATACACCTATACCCACCGGTTTTTAAGAAGAATGAATATGAACCTATAAGAAGCAAATGCAATGAAATCAAAGGAATGATTTTTCATTTGCCAGTGGCCCAGCATGAAGTAATACCTGAGATAAGCCAGTACCATTTTGGTTTGGTCATATTCAAGATACATACTGAAAATATTAAAATGGCCACATCCAACAGAGTTTACGAATATCAAATTGCAGGTTTACCCATTATAACAAATGATATCGGTCACATTGCTGAATATATTAAAGAGAAAGGCTGCGGGGAGGTCATTTCCGAACCTGATGATATAAAAGGAATACTATCATCAAATAAAGATTATATTTTGGATACTGACGATTGTTTTATGGATCCTGGACCCATCATTGATCTCTATAAAAAAATATTAAATAAGAAATGAAAAATTCCTATGATTTGGTAGTTTGAGCCATTATTATTCTAAGAATGAATCAATTCCGATTTAAGAATCTTCAGGATCTTTCCAGCTGCATTTCCATCACCGAAAGCCTCGGTCTGCTCTTCATCGGGTTGGAACTCGTTCACAGCTTTGATAATTCCTTCCCTGGAATGGCCAACAAGAACATTCCAACCGTCGAATACGGTTTCGGTCCATTCAGTGTTTTCCCTAATGGTGATGCATGGTTTCTTTAGGAAATAGGCCTCTTTCTGAACACCGCCTGAATCAGTTATGATCTTCTTTGAATAGTGCATAAGCGCAACAAAATCCAGATATCCTAATGGGTCAAGCAGTCGGATATTGGTGTTTTTGATCTCGTCCATCAGACCCGATGAAGCTAGGTTCTTTCTTACCCGGGGATGTGCGGGGAACGCTATGATATCTTCGGTTTCCATCAGTGCCCTTAAAATTGTCCTCAGCACTTCGGGATTATCGGTATTTCTAGGGCGGTGCAGCGTCATCACCGAAAAATCGTTTCTTGAAAGGCCAGACATGAAAACGTTATTTGATCTTGAAAGTGCTCTTTCCCTCATCCTTAGAAAAACGTCTAACATCACATCGCCAACATTATAAACTCCGTTGGTAATGCCTTCCTTTTTCAGATTTCCCCTTGCTGTTTCAGTGGGTATGAACAATATGTCGGAAATGACATCGGTGAGTATGCGGTTGATTTCCTCGGGCATTTCCCTGTCGAAGCTCCGCAATCCTGCTTCAACATGGGCAACCTTGATATGAAGTTTTGATGCGGCCAATGCACCCGCGAGGGTGGAGTTTGTGTCTCCGTAAAGCAGTACAAGATCAGGCTTCTTTAGCAGCATTGCCTTTTCCAATTCGATTAGCATCATGCCGGTCTGATAACCATGCTCTCCTGAACCCACGCCCAGATTAATGTCAGGGATGGGTATTTCGAGTTCTTGAAAAAATACATCGGACATGGTTTCATCATAATGCTGACCTGTGTGGACAAGTATTTCGGTGAAATCATTTCTTAATACCCTGCTGAGGGCACTGGCTTTTACGAATTGGGGTCGTGCTCCAACCACGGTCATTATCCTTTTCATGTGCATCATTTCCCGTGAACCTGGTTTATAAGTAAAGGTGGTTAATGCTATTTTTAACTAACTCTGGATTTCGATTGGGATTGCTATGGTAGTTACATTTTTAGTAGGACTAAATATCTAATTATATCATTTAAGGCAAATAACCGCGTGACTTACAATAGTATTTTTAAAGGTAAAAGTTATATTTCGGATTCACTTTAATATTTCGAGATGTTATTTTTGGTTCAATTGAATGTGATAGAATTACTGAAGAAATAGAATGAAACAATCTAACGAGTAGAGGTTAATTACGATGAAGAGCAAAGTGAAATTGTCAACTGCGGTATTTTTAATAGTCCTATTGCTGGTATTACCATCAATTTCCTCCCCCATTGATAAATCTCCAAGTTTAGAAGGACGTTCCAAAGAATCAGACGATTGGGTTTATGATGATGAAACATGTGGTTTTCAACCCCTAGC
This sequence comes from uncultured archaeon, assembly GCA_964430885.1. Lineage (GTDB taxonomy): Archaea > Thermoplasmatota > Penumbrarchaeia > JASLWR01 > JASLWR01 > CAYSHM01. Next base: position 239,143 of record CAYSHM010000001.1, read on the forward strand.
GGCAAGGGAAAGCACTACCCCCTCATTTAATCAAACAGTTATAATATCCGAAGGTGAGCTTGAAATAAACGGTGAACCTGTATATCTTTACGGTGGAGAACTCCAGTATTTCAGGATCCGGGATGAAAATCATGATGCATCAGTTACCTGGTCCTTGTGGGAGCAGACCTTGGATCAGATGAAGGATGCAGGAATGAACTTTGTCAGTTTCTACATACCTTGGGACTACCATGAGGAATCCGAAGGAGTATTCAATTTCAACGGTTCAAAGGATCTGGACCATTTATTGGATCTATGCTATCAAAAGGGATTCTACGTGATGGCAAGGCCGGGTCCCTATATTATCGCTGAGTGGCCAACCGGCCCCGGTAGCTTTGGTGCTGTCCCTCAGTGGTTCAAAGATAGCCATCCCGAGACCCTGCAGGTAAAATCAGGAGGCGCCCATCACGATCAGCCTACATATCTGCATCCCCAATTTCTCAATTACACCGAGAAATGGTTCAGACGGGTCAATCCCATTCTGCAGAAATATATTCACCAAAAACCCTGTATTGTCATGCTTCAGCTGGATAATGAACCCAATTTTCTTTGGGTCGACCACTTCACTGTGGATTATTCCAATACCATGCGGGATTATTATCATGGTTATCTTGAGGATAAATATGCACAAATACATGAATTGAACTCTGTTTACAATTCATCCCATTCCTCATTTGAGGATGTGGCGCCTCCTGAAGATAAACCGGATAATATGGATGAGAATCCTTGGGTTTGGGATTGGTTCGATGCAGCACAGTGCTATATTATGGATTATCTTCTTATTCTAAGAGAAATGTGGGAGGATATGGGGATCAGGGAGAAGGATGTGATGTTCGTGACCAACGACGGAACTGCGGACATACCACTCAGGGACCTTCTCATGTGGGACGGCTTCAGAAAGAATGTTCCCGGTCTTTCCACCTTAGACATATATACTAAAATGTGGCCTACGAACTCCCACATAATGGATATTCCTTTCTCACCTGATTACTATGTCAAGCTTTTCGAATACTGCGCTGAAAAGGTACGGGGGGCAGGTGGTTATTCCATGGGACCCGAGATACAGGGCGGTTGGTGGATCGACCCCCCTTCGGTTTCAGGCAATGAGACCCGGATGCTGCTGACCAAGCTGATCGGCCACGGTTTAGATGGGATTGGGATTTACGTGGTCAGAGGGGGTTTCAACATGGATAACAGCGTATATGACTTCCAGGCCCCCATATCACCAGAAGGCGCTACTCGTCCCCGTTATGATGTCCTCAAGCTTTTTGGGGAAAATGTATTGGCACCATTCGGAGAAAAGCTCATGGAATGTCAGGACGTTGAAGACCCCATCGCAGTAGCAAATTACTGGCCGTATATGAATCCTCAGGACGGTGTAGAGGAGAACATGCAGTATTTCTACGCCTATGAGAATGCAGCGCTCATGGGGATGCTGTTGTCCGCGGGTTTCAATCCTGATGTTATTGACCTTCATGAGGAAGATATGAATAATCTGTCAGATTACAAAGCCCTCTTCTTTCTCAATCCTGGTTTTGTCTGTCCTGATGATATGCTGAAACTACGGGACTATGTGAGGAATGGAGGGAATCTGGTGAACTTTCTATGGCCCGGTAGCAGGGATCTCCAGTGGAAGGGAAATCCAGTGAACGCGGGAGTTGTATCCGATCTGTTCCCAGGTGAATATGTGAATACCTGGGATTGGTGGTATCCTCCCTACGGTGATAATATGGTGTTCTCCCTTGGCGAGGTTGACGGGACGGTATGGACCTACAATTACCAGACGACCTGGGATATCACAGCGTATCCCGATTGTACCCCTTTTCTTCTGGACAGGTCCGACAATGTGGTTGGTTATTACAAGCCCTTTGGTAATGGGACCTCATATTTCATGGGAACCTATCTTTCACGGGACTATAATAATGATAAATATTACAGCATGGGTGCGGATGATATCAATTCCAAATCCCTCCTCATGTCCGCGATTCTAGAGGAATGCGGAGTTAGTAGCGTTATTGGTACTGGTGAGGCTTTCAAGGAAGTATGGGCCAGCAAACCTCGGGGAAGAGATAATGAGGTATTTATATTCGGTGTGAACAGTCTTGAGAACAGGGATGATTTCCATCTGAATTTTCACGATATCTCCGCCCTAGGTCTTACTGAGAATGCGGAATATGAAGTATCAGAATTGTTATCTGGCAATACTATAGGTAAGATCACCGGAAATGATATTCAGGAATCCGGAATTGACATTATGGTTGATGGTCATTCCAGCTTTATACTTCATATTAAGGCGAATATAGAATTGGACCTAACTCCAGGGTGGAATCTTATATCCCTGCCCACTCTGGAAGATGATACACCTATTGAAGAAGCCATGAATTTTGTCAGCGGTAAATACGGGATGGTGTGGGCATATGATCCCGAAAACTTGAACGGTCCTTGGCTCTCATATGCTCCTGACCGACCACCCCATTTCAACACTCTAGAAGGTGTAGGGCCCCATGATGGACTGTGTGTGTATATGAATGAGGGCCCTCTTGAAATTACCTTATCGGGGTCAACAAGCTCACAGAAAGAAATTCAATTAAGGGAAGGATGGAACTTATTGGGTTATCCGCAGCTTGAAGTCAGGTCTGCAGACCATTTCCTTGGAGAATTACCTGTAGAATCGATTTCATTTTTTGGAGGGGGCAGTGACCCTTCAAAGCTTGAGAGTATGGATTTAAGCAGCTTTTTCATGCCTGTCAATGCATATTGGATAGAGGTATCCAGAGATACTGTTATCACCATTTGAGGAATCTAATATGAATGGAAAGGATATAAATCTTATATTGGGATCATTTCTAATTTTATCAGCTCTTTCAATTCAGTTTTCAGATTATGCTGATTCGGCCCCTGTCATACCTTATTCCAGGTGGGGGACTGCCACTCTGGACGGTGAGGCAATTGGCAACGGTATGGAGATTTTTGCCCTTATAGATGGGACAATTTATGCATCAAACCATACTTATAACACAGATGGATCTTACTGCCTGGACATCCCGTCACAGCCTACTGATGCCGATACGGCTAAGGAAGGTGGTATTGAAGGTGATCTGATATATTACATATTCCAGTCGGATAATAGGACTTTTTTGGCTGAAGAAACTGATTCCTACACACTCTCTGGATTGAGCTGGCAGGTGAATCCCCTCACTTTTTCAAGTTCACGCTCGGTGATACATCCATTGATAAATGAGCTGATTCCCGAACCGATTGATGGCGGCAATGATTATATTTATCTTTACAATCCGGATTTCCAGGATATTGATCTGGAAGATTGGATATTGATAGACTCTACAGGTTTTGAGATGGAATTATTTGGGAATATTTCAGGAAGAGGTACGAGATATGTGGATCTGGGAACCAAGCGAATGGAGGGCCAAGATGGGTATCTGCGGTTATCGTGGTGTCCAGATCAATTCACTTCCAATAAGATATATTATTCCTTGGATAGGGTTGAATGGGGTAATTCGGATAACCCAGTATCCAATAGCACCCATCCGGATTTTACTAAAGTATCATCGTCGGGATCAGGTATGAAAAGAAATCCCAATGGGACCGATAGTGATGACAGCAGTAAGGATTTCATCCTTCAGAAGCCTGCAACTCCAAGACCCAAGGGGACAATCAGGGGGTACGTCAAGGATGGGAATGGAGATCAGGTCTTAAACTCGGAATTGGAGTTGTCAAGGAATAATACTCTCTTCTTAAAGAAAAACTTGATAGATTCAGATTATTTTGAATTAAACCTTCCTCAAGGAATATACATTCTGAGGATAAATTTCGCCGGATACGTCACATCAGAAAGATATAATATAGAAATAATTGCAGATAGTGAATCCTGGGTGAATGTGACCCTTGCAAGGTCCGCAAATTCAAGCGAACCCAATGGTATGTTGTACGGGACCGTATATGACCATAATGATGAAATTTGGAATGTAAGTGTAGTCCTTAAATCTTCTGAGAATTATACTGAAAACGCCATTGCTACAGATATATTCGGATATTACGAGTTCATCATTCCTTCAGGTTCATATAATGTCCATCTGTCCAAAAAAGGCTATGAAAATCAGTCATATCACAGAATATCCATCCACCCTGGGGATGAGTTGAAATTGGACATTTACATGTGGAAAATATCTGATCACAATAATTCGATTTCAGCTAACGGTAGTGTCGGTGGGAGGGTCATAGATGAATCCGGACTGGCGTTTAAGGCGTTGAATCTTGAGATTGTAAACACTACTTCAGGTACAGCTCATTTTAGTCTTACTGACAAAAATGGATATTATTCGTTTTCACTTGAACCTGGATTCTATAGGTTGGATGTAGAATATCCCAATTACGAATTATGGAGTCAGGGGTTCGAAATTGAGCGGGGCACAATTACAGTCATGAATGTGGTTCTGCGCGGATCTGAACCAGTAATAACCTTGATATTCCATGTAATAGATGAAAACTCAAGGGGTATCAATAACGCTTCAATAGCATTAATGATCGATGACACTCAAGAATTGAAAATGAAGACGAATGTGGACGGTTATGCCACTTTTATAAAGATCCGATATGGGGGGGTTGGATCGATTATTGATCACCTGGATTATGAAATATGGACCGACAACATTCAAATTCATACTGATAAAAGAATACAGTTCATCGAGGTTGTATTGGAATCAAAAATTATCGCTGATGTACCGGAAGCCGAGGATGATACGGATTATTCTATCGTGATGGTTTTGTTAGTTGTAATTTTAATTATTATACTTTCATTCATTATCTTATTTGCAATTTTGATACTCCGAAAGCGCAAGCAAGAAATGGATTAATATTCTGCAAGACGAACATCGAAGTCCTTTAGAATCCGCGGTCATGAACACTGAATTTGGAATGGTTCATTAGCCTCTTCTAATTATTTTCAATTCCGCATTCCATGGCATTTAATGAATCTACACTTTAAATTAGTTAAATTATTGAAAATTTTTGATGAGCTTCCATTATTTAAGAAATGTTTTTTTTAAAATACTTTTCATCGTGCTGGCAATTTGATTATTCGCGACATTATTAAATTTATTTTTTTTCCCTAAAAGTATATTAAGATGGTTTTTATTAGATTATTCGAAATTAGATTAGATTGTATGTTGTTTATTACATAACTTAGAATGGAGAGATACACATGGAAAAAAATATTGATGGGAAGAAAAGAATGCACAAGATATTGCTTATTAGCGTTATCTGTGCTCTTGTGCTGACCGGAATAGCAATTCTGGTAGCAGACTTTTTTGAAAGCGATTCTAATTCAAATGTAACGGTAGATGAAGTGGTTTTCCTGCCCTACCAGAATGAAAAGACCGTCGATGCCCAGACAATGAGCTACGGTATGGCAGCCAAATACAGCGATGGCACTACTGGTAATCTTCCAGATATGAGCAATTATTATGTGGCTTCATTGGAAATGGCTGAAGATGATAGTTTGGAAATCTCCTCAACTTACACATCCCGAGCAGGAGAAGAAACCTGGTCTTTCAATAATGTAAGTACAGGGAGATATGGAAATCTTCAGAATTGGCAGGCCCCTCAAGATGGCATATATATCATTGAGGCCTGGGGTGCGGAAGGAGGTAAGAGCAATGGCCAGAGCGGTGGTATGAATGTTATGGGTGGAAAAGGTGCCCGTATAAAGGGCGATTTTGAGTTGTCCCAGGGCGATTCATTGGATATACTGGTCGGACAAAAGGGAGAAGATGCCAATTGCGGTTCTGGTGGCGGCGGTGGAACGTTCGTGGTCAAAGGGAATGATCTTTTAGTGGCTGCAGGCGGTGGTGGTGGCGGTTTCCACTGTCATTGGGCAGGATATGGACTTGAAGGTGTTGATGGCCAGGCTGGCCAGGATGGTACAGCTGGAAACAATCATCCCAACAGGCCCAGCAGGCCAGGTGGTACCAATGGTCAGGGTGGATCGGGATATTTCGGCGGCGGTGGAGGTGGTTGGTTATCCGGTGGTTATTGCAATACTTATGGTGACGGCGGCGGCGGTGCCTATCCTGGAAACGGTGGGCGTTATGGCGGTGGATACGGCGGCGGCGGCGGAAGATACAGCGGATGCTGCGGCGGTTCTGGAGGCGGTGGTGGCTACAGCGGAGGCAGTGTAGGCGGCTCCGATGTCACCGCTGGAGGTGGTGGTGGATCCTTCAATGATGGTGATAATCCTGATAATGAGGGCGGTATAAGGTCTGGCCATGGAATGGTTGAGATCACTTATACCGGCGGCGGTACATCATCCGAATACGGCCAGGAGTTCGAGGAAGGAACCGGAGTTTCAATGACATTCAATAACTGCAGTGCTACCGGCCGGTACGGCCCAACCCAGGGACAGGTAAACTCCTCGTATTCCGGAACGGATCTGGCGGGGCAGGTCACAATCAACACCCAGGGAGTCCAGGAGTGGACAGTCCCTTCAGATGGAACATATACCATTGAGGTATGGGGTGCACAGGGAAATCATAGTGTCTATAATGGGGGATATGGTGCCCGTATGAAGGGTGAATTTGACCTTGACCAAGGCCAGGTTCTAAGCATAGTCGTTGGTCAGCAGGGTGGAACTGAATCCGGAAATTCCAATAGGTCCGGAGGCGGAGGCGGAGGGTCTTTCGTGTATGAGAATAATACTTTATTCATAGCTGCTGGCGGCGGCGGTGGTCATACTGGTTACAGCGGTGGCGGTTATAATTGGAGGGGTAACAGTGATGCAGAGGCAACCGAGAACGGCAATGCTGGTTGTGGATGGGGTCCAGGACAGGGCGGAGCAGGTGGTACCAATGGTAACGGAGGCGGCGGTGCTTATTGGGGTGGTGCGGGAGCTGGTTGGCTTTCCAATGGCGGTGACGCCAATGCTTACGGCGGCAATCAAGGCGGCAGGACCCGCACAAGTGGATGGATCGGTGGAGATCCTACATCCTATGGAGGCATAGGCGGTTTCGGCGGCGGAGGAACGGGCGGTTACGCCTATGGCGGCGGCGGCGGCGGTGGAGGTTATTCAGGTGGCGGTGCAGGAACCGATCCCGGATCAGGCGGCGGTGCAGGTTCATATAATGATGGGGAAAACCAGGATAACGAAGCAGGGATCAATTCAGGACATGGGGAAGTTGTGATATCAACACCACCCAATGCTATTGCCACTTATTACAAGGAAACATTCTCGGATCCGCTTTCAGGAGATAATGCCACTGAGTTCGGCACAGCCTGGAGAGCCAACAGCGATCTTGAATCAGCGAGAAATGAGAGAATAGTAACTGAACCTATTCTGGTGGAGGTAGCCAATTATACTTTTACTAATTGCGGAAGCACAGGTCGAACAGGTCCGAACCAGGGGGATGTTAACTCAGAATACAGCGGAACAAGCCTTGAAGGTGATGTCTCAATAAATACCCAGGGTTATCAGGAATGGATCGTACCTGAAACTGCAACATATACAATAATAGCACATGGCGCTGAAGGAGGGGAGGTCAATGGGAGCAATGTTGGAGGTAAAGGTGCAAAGATGCAGGGTGATTTTGATCTTAATCAAGGTGAGAAGTTAATAATCCTTGTTGGTCAGAGAGGTAGTAATCCTTCTAATTATAACTATGAAGGCGGTGGTGGCGGTGGTGGAACATATGTTACCGAAGGCAATAATTATAACTCATCTACGGCCTTGATAGTGGCTGGAGGAGGCGGCGGAGCTACTGCATCATATCAGGGGGTCAATCAGCCTGGTCAGGGCGGTTTGATTACCAATACAGGTACTGGCGGTGGAAGCTGGGGATCTTATCATGATAGCGGCGGTGCAGGTTTCGTTGGGAATTCACAGGGCGGATATGCTCACAGTTTCAGAAATAATGGAATTGGTGGGAATTCCAACTATAATGGTGATGGAGGTTTTGGCGGCGGTGGGGCATCCATCCATCATCCTGGCGGTGGAGGTGGCGGGTATCACGGCGGCATGGGGGGCCATAATTTTTCGACAACTGCCAGAGGAGGCGGTTCTTACAATAACGGGGATAATCCGGATAACACAGCCGATACAAATACCGGTCATGGTTTGGTTGAGATAGTTAGATATGAGGAGATGGACGATCCAGGTTTCGACGCCTATGAGGAGGAAGAAAGAGGACCTTACTGCTGGGTTATGGACAATCCTGAACCGGTGGTCAGGGATCTTAATCTAAATGAACTCACAATGCATATAGGTCTTGATGCTGGAGAGGAGGATGTTACCGAACTCACCTTGGACTTTGCAGCTGCCATATACGGCAACTGCGATCCAATGCCCCCAGTATTCAGCAATGGTGATGAATGGACCTATGATGGAGTGGCAGTCAGTACCAATGGAGTGAATTGGTACAAGGTTTGGTCCCCGGTAAATCCTGCTGGCTGGTATATGCATGAAGGATTTGACCTTCTCTCCATCCTACCCAATAACAGCGTGGATTCTCAAGAGGACCTTTTCATCAAGTTCATGCAGTACGGAGGCGGTGCTTTCCCTGATGAAACAATTCTTTGGGATGAGATAACCCTTAGAGCAAATCCGGAAGTGGAATTCCTATTCGAGGTTCCATCTCTTGAGGTTTCCATTGATGCGGACCCTGAACCCTTCAGGATTTACGCTGAAGGCCAGGGCGATCCGGATATGGCTACTGTGAATGTGAATATAGATGGTATTGGTGCCGCACTCGGCGGTGGAAATACCCGGGCGGACCCCATAATATATACATTCAACAATTGCGGAGCTACTGGCTATTCAGGTCCCAGTCAAGCACAGATGAACAACCAATATTCAGGTACACCCCTTGACGGATTGATCACAAGGGTTGGCGACGGGATGCAGAGATGGACCGTTCCTGAGTCTGGATTATATACCATTGAAGTGAGAGGGGCCCAGGGAGGTAATTCCAATAATTATCAGGGAGGCAATGGTGCTATATTGAGGGCGGACTTTGAACTTGAACAGGGCGACGATTATCTTGTTCTGATCGGACAGCGGGGCATCAATGGCGGGTCAGGAGGCGGCGGAGCCGGAGGTAGTTATGTCGCAAAGGGCAATAACTACAATTCCGCGGATCCGTTCATTATTGCCGGCGGCGGCGGCGGCGGTAATGATTATGGTCAGGATGGCGGTAATGGAAAGGATGGTCGTACTCACACCAGCGGTGGAGATGGGAACCGTGGGAGCGGAGGTACCAATGGAAACGGAGGTACATCCGGGTCTTGTTCTAACAGTGCTCCGGCCGGCGGCGGTTTTTTCACCAATGGAGAGTGCTGTAATTGCTGGTGCGGACCCAGTGGAGCTGGGAAGGCCTTCAGAAATGGAGGGAACGGAGGCAGCGGCTGCGGTAACGGTTGCTATTTCGGAGGTTTTGGTGGAGGCTGTAAGACCTGGACATCAGGTGTTGGGGGTGCAGCAGCAGGTGGATATTCAGGCGGCGGCGCACCCAATCACTGCTGTGGTAGAGGCGGTGGTGGCGGTTCGTTCATCGATAACTCTGGTGTCAATGTTGCAACTTCAGATGGTCAATACGATGGCTCTGGAACATTTGGTGGTGATAACATAGAGAACCTGAACTCCTGGAGACAGGGTCATGGTGAAGTTATTATCACATATGTTGGAGGTGGTGATCCTGCTGCTTCAGAGGTTAGATTCACCTATGAAAGAGCTGATGGAATCATAATCGACAACGATCCAGGTATCACTGAGATAACATGGTCGTCTGCCGATGAGAATCCTGACGACGATGCAGTTTTTGTTGGTGATGAGTTCGATATTGAATTCACTATATCCTCAGCAGAGGGTTTTGCCGGAGAGATAGGACCCTTCAATATTCAGTATGTATCCTGGGACAATGAAATAATCAATATGGATCTTGAATCACCATATCTCAGGGTTCAGGAGTTCTCCTATGCCGATTTCAGCGAGGACTCAATGTTCATTGCGAACAACCATGGACAGATACCAGGTCAGGAGAACTTGATCACTCTGGCATCCTATGATGATCTGGAGCCACCCGGCGAGATGATACCCCAGGAATTTCATAACTGGATCCTGGACTTCCCGACTGTGGATGATGTATGGCTTGAAGATACACCTGAAAGTCATCAGAAATATCTGCATATCGAAGGTGGGGAACCGGGTGATGAAGGTACCATCACCGTTACCCACGGCGCTGCTAGGGGAACGGGGGATACCTTTGTTCTGCCGATCACCCTGACATCAGGACCGGCCAGCACAGCCACGGTAACAGCTTTGGACACATATATGTACAGCATGACCGACATTCTCACCGTATCTGTTGAAGATAATTTCGGTAATGCAGCTGTGGACTGGACAGGCAAGATGTATATACGTCTTGATGCCGGAGAGGTCGATTTCTCGGCCGAGGTGGAGGTCGAAGATGACGGTGGTTCCTACGACGGCTGGCTCTACTATGAGTTCACACCGGCTGATAGGGCGCTGCATACCTTCTTCATTACCCCGTGGACATACATTGGTGACGGCAATACCATAATCCACTTTGAGACAATTGCCGGACTCAGTGCCGATGTTTCATTGGACGTGGATGCAGGTCCCGTCCATCATCTTCTGGTCACTCCTGACTGGGATGAGATGGGTGTTGCACCGAGACCCGAGAACTACATCTATGCCGGTGAGACCCTCTATCTTGACGTGCAGGCAGTTGACATGGGCGATCATGTGTCAACCACGTATACTGCGCCCATAATCGCAGAACATAATTCATCTGCAACGGGTGAACTGGAACCTGAAACCTGGCGGACCGAAACGTCAAATGTCGCTCTTGAGATGATAGACGGAGAGATCACCGTTGCCGACCAGTTGACCGAGTTCGTATTCTATCAGGCCGCGGAGAATCTGGAGATCAGCATGAAATCCGGCATCAATCATGCCGTGAACGGCAGGCTCGATCTTGAAGTAAGGGCCGGACCTCTGGCTGAGCTTGCACCCATCCCCGACCCATCTACCATGGATGCTCTGCATGCGGCCGATGGTCATCTTCTGATCCCAGTAAGCGGGACTCAGTTCTTCGATGTTCTGGCATTTGACGAATGGGGTAATCCTGTCACGGAGTACGATATCACAGATTGGGATGCAGATGAAATTATCGGTATGATGGACGATGCTGAATTTCAGGCGGTTGACTACTTCAGTTTGAATGATAACCCTGACATCAAGGAAGGTGAGTATTCCTACATGGATGGAATGGTCTATATCACAGCTGAGGACACTGATGAGTTCCTTGAGGGCGAGGTCACCCTGCAGATACCCGTTAGAGTGTTCAACAGGCTGAATGTCTGGCTTGTGGATGAGGAGATAGGGGCCACCGAGTTCCTTCTGGACACACCCTTTGAACTGAGGCTGCCGGTCCACTACAAGACTCCTGCTGCCTCATTCCCTGACAACCTGCAGCTCCTGGTCAAGTGTTCAATATATCATGAGGTCAACATCCAGGGCGTGGAACAGGGTGAAGAGCATGTGATCCATACCAGCGGAGCTCCCAACGGAACCTTCAGACTGCTTTATCTGCATGCTGACCAGGAAGGTGTAAGAGAATACGGCGCACTCATTCCATTTGAGAGCATGGCCAATGCTCTGAACTACGACAATGATAACGGAGATAACCTGAACTACCTTAAGGTCGAGCTAATCGATATTGCCGGTGGTGCTGATATGAGTGACTTCCAGTGGAATGCTGATGATGATTCAGCACTCATAGAACTCCATGCCGTGGCGGCCCCCCCTGCATCCGAGACCCCGTCATTCGCTCCCGGATTGGCAATAATGATTCTGGCCCTCCTTGCAGGGGCGGTCATTGCCAGCCTCTATTCCAAAAGCGATGAGAAGGGACGGAAAGGGAAGAAGGACGAGGATGGTGTTTCACCTGTTATAGCTATCATTCTCATGGTGGCCATAACCATCGTTCTTGCAGGTGTTCTCTGGCTCTGGGTGTCAGGACTTGTGGATACGCAGAAGAGCAACGATATCGAGTATGTTGATACTGCCTGGG
>CAYSHM010000002.1:0-44908 GCA_964430885.1 uncultured archaeon
GTTATATCGATTGAAAAATAATCAAGAACTTGCACAAATTCTTACGAGGAGCCTCTTTTATGTGCCGATTGCGGTAATTCTATGTGTGATGAATGTAATAGTGAGATTAACGAGGTCTGGACAACCTCTACACAGAGCGGTAATGTCAAGACAACAACCACTCACACAAGGTCTGCTACAGTTTGTTCCCTTTGCGACCTTGCGGCAAAGGAGTTCATGAAAGCAAAGGCCAAAAGAGCTACAATGATAGGTGGTATTGCCATCCTAGTATCGGCTTTGGTCGGTGTTGCTTTCAGTATCTCCACCGGTAATTGGGGCTCCATGGCAATAGTACTCGTGGGTTTCCTTATTATGTGGATACTGAATAAGAGGAAGAACATCTACAAGGGCAGAAGAAGGACTGGTGGAAAGGACATAGAGGTTTTGAAGATGATAGTGGAAAGAGCGGGTCTTCCAAAGAAAGAATTGAAGATAGCAAAGACACGCCAGAAGATAGGTTTCTTCATGGCCCGTTTCAATAATTTTCCAAATGGTAGAATGATGTTTTTCATTGTAGCTGCTCTGGGTGCATTGAACCTTCTTATGTGGGCCTTGGACTTTTTCATGCTTGACGGTGATATGTTTGCAGAGGCTTGGATAGCGATCATGTTCCTAGCTTTCTTGGCAATACCCGCTATTTTGATAGTACCTGCTTATTTCAGCTACATGCCCAAGGCTTTGAAGATGAGAATGAAGATCAACAAGGTCCGAAAGCACATTGGCTTGGAGGAGGTAGAGTACAAGGCTGCCATGTTCTCAAAGGAAGGCGGTGATGAGAAGAAAGAGAAGAAGGTAGAAGAGCCTAAAGAGGAGGGTGAGAAAGCCGAAGACAAAGGGGTGGAATCCAAGAGTGAAGAGAAGCCTGAAGAGGAAGCCAAGGAAGAAAAGGCCGAAGAGAAACCTGACAAACCTGAGGAGAAGAAGGAAAAACCTCAGGAAGAAAAACATAAGGAATAGGCCCGCGTTCTTTTGTTAATCTGAATATTTGGAAATAATTCATTGAAAGAGTGGAGGTGAGCTCCATGACAGATGATGCAGCAAAGAAAATAGATGAAGCTACTGATGATATCGATAAAGCTATTGAGGACCTTGATAGAGGAAAGGATATCTCGGCGCAGTTAGAGGAACTTAGCGGAAAGATTGAAAAGGTCGCCAAATCGGGAAAGGATGCGTATGACCAAAAAATTTTAGATAAATATGCAGGAGGCAAATCCAAGGACTCCTACAAGAAGGGCACTTTTGAGTATAAATGGGCCAAAAAAGCAGGGAAAGCCCAGAACCGATCCGCCATGGCCATAGGATTTGTTTTCCTCATTTTTGCAGCAGCATGTCTTCTTTACATTTTTTCATCCGTATTGCCGCTTCCCGAGGAAGGATTGCATACTTTCGAAACTGAGAAGAAGCAGGAAACCACAACAACTGGAACCAATGATACAACAACGGAAGATGTGGAGACCCTGACAATTGGATATGAGGTGTTCATATTTGTCGCATCTCCAATAGTAGCTTTGTTCTTCATAATACCCATGGGTCAGGCCAGCAAAGGCGGAATGGTAGTGCTTCATATTTTCTTTGGAGGAGGTATAGTTTATTTGGATTTGGCTGAGAAAGAACTGCCGGTCATGGGAGGCTTGAACTATGCATGGTTATTTGCAGGCATTGCCGGTCTTCTATCAATAGCGTTGATACTCACCAGACCCGTAGCGGCAAAACAGCTGAAGGCAACCATGAAGTCAGATGTCCAGAGAATAATGCATATTGATAGATTGATAAAAGGAACCTTTCACAAACATGAGAAGCTTGCCCGGAAGGCCATGGCCTACTACAACCAGAAAAAGGTTTTTGAGGCAAAGAACAACTGGAGCAATGTTAAAGGTTTAATGGGCAATAAATCTGATGAACTGAAAGCTGCAGATAAGTTGTTTAAAAAGCTCAAATGATATGGGTTATTTATGCTAAAGAAGCATGGTTTGAACCTTCGGCTAAAAAATTTGAAAAAGCCGACGGTTCAATTTTCTTTTTAATATGATCGTTTTTCTGGAGTATCATTTTTGATATAATCCGAATTTTTTTTAAAAAAGATTTATAAGTATCTCTCCATTACTCCACGAGATAGTCAATGGTGATGTGAAATGGGGCTTTTCGGAAGAAAGAAGAACGCAAAGAATATAGACTTCAAGTCAGTCCACAGCCAGGATCAGTATAATTATTTCAGTTTTCTTCAGCAGCAGGGAATGCACCAGTTGGAGGATCCTTATGAGTTTGATAAGGATTGGAATATGAACAAGATACGAAAAGCAGCCAAGGATTATGCAATTAAACAGGGTGCGGACTTACTGATAGAGATAAACGATCCCAACTATTCTTCCAACCGCCACAATGACCTGGTTTATTACATATTCGGCAAGGGGAACAACCCTCAAATGAATCACCCAGGAGCTCAGCAAAAAACATTCCCTCAAAGTCAGTATTCCGGGATGCCCCAGCAGCAGAAACCTCAGCCACCACTGCCCCAAAGAACCATGTCAACCGAGAACAATCGCGGTCAGGCCCTTTATCTCAAATCACACTATTCCAATCATGAAGAGGTTATTGTGGATTGCCTTTCCAATCTCTCCAAGATGCTTTGCATGGACCCTATTCCCATTCAGTTCATGGATAACAAGGAGTTCATCGGTATCAGTGTGGTTTTAGGTCAGTCGGCCTACAATCATATGGGCTCACGAAGGATGGATGTGGTCCTTGTTAATATCGAACCCAGTAGATATAAGATATTGGGCAATGAAACTCATGATCCTTACGCTCGAAGAGTTCAATATATGAGGGACGAACTGGTTGTGATAAAGACCGATGGGATACCGCGTTTCGATTTTCTGCCGGATTACAGCAAATTGGATGCGGATCAAAAATCGAACTTTGCCACTTCCCTGTATTCTTTTATGGAGATGTTCCTCCCCAAAATGTGATATGTTGAATAGATCCAAATTTCATTACAAAATTAATGATTCCAAATGATTGGCAGGTTTTCTCATGGAGGACAAGATAAAGGGTAGTTTTTCCGTCGATCGATTGATCCATGATCTTTGTTTATCCTGCCTTGGACGGTTGTACGGAAAGCTGGGTCACGGTCTAACGAACCGGGAAAGGGGCTCCTGTGTTCGAGTTATGAACGAAAAGGGTTTATTGAACGGCCCTTTTCGCGATATTGGTGAACAGCTGTCAGGTGTTTTCGATAACGATCTAGCTGGCCCAACAGATGAAAGTATTTCTTCTAATTCAGGTCGTTCGTACGAAGTCAGCAGTTCAGAGTCCGGATCAGGCGAAAAGGAATGTTTGATATGCAGGGGATTGATAAGCGAGATCCCAAAATTCGCCGAAATTGTCTCTGATCGGTTGAAAAAATATGAATATGATACTTTCCAGATAGGCGTTAGGGTCGATCCGGAGATAAATATTATGGAAGAGAAGGCGTGGTCAGATATCGGAGCCAAGTTCCAGGAGCCCATCAAAGCTGAACTCAACAGAGAGATAGGTAAGATGGTCTATTTCTTGACCAAAAAAAGAGTGGATATCAAGAATCCAGATATTGTTGCCATTATTAACACTGCATTTGATCATGTGGATGTTCAGATTTCACCGCTATTCCTTTACGGCCGATATAAAAAACTCAGAAGAGGTATTCCCCAGACGAAATGGTTCTGCAGGAGGTGCAGAGGCAGGGGTTGTGATAGGTGTAATGATACTGGGAAACAGTATGAGGAATCCGTTGAAGAGATCATCGGAGCCAAGGTCCTTGAGCATTCCAAGGGTGAAGCAACGAAGTTTCACGGTATGGGAAGGGAGGATATAGATGCAAAAATGATAGGTTCGGGGCGCCCCTTTGTTCTTGAGATATCAAACCCTGTAAAGCGGGTTTTTGAAATTTCTTCTCTTGAGGATGAAATCAATGAATTTGCCCAAGGTAAGGTTGTTGTTTCAGATTTCAGTTACGCAGATAGATCCAGGGTGAGGGAGGTAAAACTGGCACGTTTCCCTAAATACTACCGGATCAGGGTCAATTTTGAAAGAAGTGTAGCCGAGGACGACCTTAATAGGGCAATTGATGAACTGGATAACAGTATAATTGAACAGCGAACGCCTGCCAGAGTATCCCACAGGAGAGCCGATAAGGTTCGAAAAAGAAAGGTATATTCTATGTCCCTACATGATTATGATAACGAAAACGGGATATGGGCGGTATTTGATATCAAGGGGGAGAGCGGTCTCTATGTGA
Source organism: uncultured archaeon (assembly GCA_964430885.1). GTDB lineage: Archaea > Thermoplasmatota > Penumbrarchaeia > JASLWR01 > JASLWR01 > CAYSHM01. The sequence continues at coordinate 4,313 of CAYSHM010000002.1, forward strand.
AGGAATTAATTCATTCCGATAACGGCCGTACAAAGCCGAGTATAAAAGAGATAGTCGAAGGCCAGGTACCTTTGGCGGTGACCATAGAATCCCTTGATGTGCTCGGGGTTATGGATAACGATGTTCCAGAAACCCTGGATAGTAATTGAAGGATTGTGATCAATTCAGTTAGATGACATATTATTTGTTAGATTTTTCATTTTCAGGTTGTTTTTCCGCTCTTTCTTCTAAATTATCTTCTTTTTCTTCTTCTGCATCATCCCCGTCTGTCTTGGGTATGTCCTGTATGTTCTGAAGCGCCACCATCTCAGATACGCCGCCTTTTCTGTAGCAACCGTATATACTGTCGGCGTAACTGATCATATCCTTGTGAAGGGTGATTAGTATGAACTGAGCTTTCCTAGAGTACCTCTGAATGCTTTTGATTATAATTTCCGAGTTTACACGGTCTAGGTTTTGATCTATCTCATCCAGTATGTAGAGCGGAGAGGGATCGTAATGCTGTAGGGATAGGATGAAAGCTATCGCTACCTGAGATTTCTCACCTCCGGATATAAATCGAATGTCCCTGAGCTTCTCACCAGGAGGCCGTGCCTTGATGATCAATCCACCCTGGAAGGGTTCATTTTCATTTTCCAGGGCAACAAATCCTTCCCCGCCTTTGCTGATCTTGGGATATATCACCTGGAAGTGCTCATTAATGGAATTGAATACCTCCATGAATTTGGCTTTTTTCTCTTTTTTGATATCCCTTACCATTTTCATCAATGCCTTTCTTTCGGCTTTCAGCTGGTCGTATTTCGCCTGATAATCGTCCTTTTTGCGTTTCTCAAGGTCGTATTTCTCCACCGCTACCATGTTCACAGGTCCCAGGAGCTCAAGTTTGTTGTTGTACTGGTCGATCTCCTTCTCAATCTCCCTTTGGGTTGGATATGGCGGTTCTATGGTTATACCGTAGATCTCTATTCTCCTGATTGCATCCTCAAGGCCGGCATTGAGATTGGCTATGTTTGTGTTGTACTGGATCAAAAGATGTCTCTTGCTCTCTATACGGTCCCTTTCTTTGCTTATGTCATATCGCCGTTTCATTATGTTTTCTTTATTGGCGGTTAGCTCCTTTTCAAGTTGCCCTATCTCACCCAGAAGTTTCTTTTCAACATCAACCCTTTTCTCAACCTCTTTTCCGTTCTCCACAATGTCTATTTCCGCCTGTTTGATGATCTCCTTGAGTTTTACGATCTCCTTTTCCTCAGCATCGGTTGCTTCCTTTTTTTCATCAAGACGTTCATTGTAAAGATTGATCTTGGTAGAAATTGTTTCCAGATTTGATCTGAATTCCCTTATCTCCTCCGATAATCTTTCCTTTTCAGCCTTCAAGGTCTCCATTCGTTTCTGGCGAGCTTCAGGCAGACTGTTTAGCATTGTATTCTCTTGAGAGTCGATTTCCCCGCGCATTTTAGTGGCTGTATCCGTTTTTGTTTTTATCTCCTTATCATTGCCCTCAATCTCGCCCTGTATATCCTTGATCTCTTTGCTGAACCCATCTTTAATATTGATATGTTCCTGAAGTCGATGTTCAAAATCCTTCAGGGCCACCTTGAAAGCGGATATCTCTACATCGAGTTTTGATATGGATTGATTGATGCCACCCATATTATCCGAAGCCGACCCAATGGTTCTCATTATCTCCTGGCTTCGTTCAATTATATTTCCCTGTTCAAGTTTTGCCATATCGAGGGTCTTTCGGACCTCTTCATATTTTGAATCCTCACTTTTCCCGAATTTGATCAGTTTCCGTTGCTGGGACCCCCCGATCATGGCCCCGCTCTTCTCTGTTATTTGACCATCTAAAGTTACAAGCCTAACACCGCCCATATTTTTTCGAGCGGTTTCTAAATTCCTCACTATAAGGGTATCCTGAAATACATACCAGAAAGCATTTCGATATCTCGCTTCGAATTTGACCAGATCAATGGCAAATCCCATTACCCCCTCATTTTCCGATACCATTAACGCACGTCCGCCAGGCCTTCCGGACATCATCTTGTTCAGAGGGAGGAACATAGCCCGTCCGAATTGTTTTTTCTTCAGAAACTTTATGGCTCTTGCAGCAGATTCATCATCATCTGTCACAATGGCCTGCATCCTTCCCCCTGCCGCGGTCGAGAGAGCGATTTCATATTTATTATCAACTGAGGCCAGTTGAGCAATTGTACCGTGAATTCCTTTTAATTCTCCTTCATCCCGGGCATCTAGAACCTTGGTGATGGCAAGTCCGTATCCGCTGGCTTCCGCAGCCCTCTTGTTGATCCGGAGTTCCTGAAATTCCTTATTGAGCTTGGAGATATTCTGGGCTATTCTCTGTTCCTCCTTCTTGATCCTTAATAGCTCCTGTTTCTCCTTGATATGTTTGTTCCGGGATTTTTGTTTCTTGGTATTCAGTTCCAGCTTTTTCTTCTCCCGATCATCGATCTGCCAGCTGATGTCCTTAATCTCGAGTTTTACACTTTTGATGCTGTCTTCGGTAAGCCTCATATCGTCCTGTTTCCGCCCGAGCCTTTCAAGGAGTGATTCCCCCTTGATCTGCAGTTTAGCCTCCTCCTTTTCGATCCCTTCCAACTCCTTTTTGAGGGTCCTTATAACCTCTTCCAGTTCTGAGAATTTTTCTGATGCCAAACTAATCTCTTCAGATAGTGATCTGTATTCATCATCATATTTCTTGAAGATTTTCTCCTGCTCTTCCTTGTTCTGGAAAATGCTGTCGTGCTCTTCCTGGATAGTTTTCAGCTCTTTCATACCCTTCGTGATATCTTCCTTTCTTTCGGCAATCTTTCCAACCAGCTCTTCTATCTTATCCTCTGAAGTGAACTTACGGTCCTGTGCTTTGGATACTTCCAGTTTATAGCTTCGAATCTCTTCAACCAGTTTCTTGGTTTCATCATCCTGCATATCTTCAATCTTCAGCTCAAGCTCGGATATCAGTTTTTCAGATTCATAGATGTGCCTCTTCATTCCGTCAATTCCTTTCTTGGAATTAACAATGTCAACTTCACACTGCTGGATATTTCCGGAGATCTCCTTGATAGATTTTTCTATAGAAGCTTTTTTTGAATGAGCCAGAGTAGCCTTGCATTCCTTGATCTTCTCCTTGTATTCATGATGTTTCTTTGCATTCTTACGTTCCTTGTTCAATGCTCGGAGGCTGGAGTTGATCTCCTTCATGAAGAAGTCTAGTTTTTCTAGGGATGCATCCACCTTATCCTTTCGGTTATTACTCCTGTTGATGTCTTCATCTAAACTTGTGATGCCCGAGATGTCGTCTATGATTTTCCGTCTCTCAGTGGGTGTGCTTTTTTCAGCGATATTGTTTACTGTTCCCTGTTTTACAATATTGTATCCGTGGGTGGCCAAACGTGCTGCTTTGAAAAGATTTCTGAACTCACCGTTGCTGGATGAACGACCGTTGATATAGTAGTAGGTTGTTGTGTTCAGCATATCCGGTCCTAATTCCCTGTTTTTTACCTTCAGCCGTTTGGTAAAGGACACCTCATCGGAATTGATATTCAGCTGCCGGTCTGAATTGTCGAATACAAGCTGAACTTCAGCAGTCTTTGAGGCCCTTCCCTTTTCCCCACCGTCAAATACCAGACCAGCATAGTTTTTGGCTCTCAAAGCCTTTGCGGACCTGCCTTTGCTCAGAACAAAATCTATGGCATCTGTGATGTTGGATTTTCCACTTCCGTTGGGACCGGATATCACAGTCAAACCCTTCGAGAGCTTAACTTTCATAGACCGCGTTCCGTAGGATTTGAAATTCTTCATGTGAACCTTTTTCAAATACATTTGAACAACCTTGGGGAATTGAATAATATATTGTAGATAGTTATTTAATTAGTACTACCAGAACAGAGATAATTGGTGCTGTTCAAGGAATATAATCCGCAGATTATCTAGATTGCGATTCAATACCACCTTTTTAAATAATTCGATTAAAAAACTATTGTAATAAAAAGTTTATAGATAGGTTAATAATTGTTTACAGGAACTAACACCATCCTACCAGCCTCATGGCGTCAAATACTATTCATACCAGGTCGATTTTAATGCCGAGAATTCTTACATATAAAAGAACCCGTTTTTATAGGGATCGAAGAGGGGTCACGGAACTGCCCTTCAAGATATTTATTATTGCGGTTCTTCTGACCATCACAGTTCCTTTGGTCTTGGTAGGATTGAACAGGTATACAAAGGCCCAGAATGAGAACCGTGTTATCCAGGAGATAGGTGTACTGGAGAATGCCATAACACTCGTTTATTATCAGGGTGAGAATGCTTCACTTGTTGTTGATGTGGACTTTCCGGATATTGTAGAATATGTTCGCCTAGGAGATGGTCTTTATGGGGACGGAGGAAGCCACTGGAGGTCTTGGGCTATATATTATAAATTGGAAGGAAAAGGGGAAACAAGGGTTCCAATTGGAACAACTAATTATCCCATTTCTCTAACCAATTCCACCAAGGATGGCGGATTGAGGATAGGTCCGGGTGAGACAAATATAATGATAAGGAAGGCTTATGACGAATCCATTGAAGAATTCTTCATAATGGCCACTGTATTATAAGATGTAATTGAACCATTGATCACAGGTGTATCAATTGATAGATTGGGCTCTTTCAAAGATTGTCATGTCAATAGCTGCCATCAGTTTTATTGCACTTGCAATAGTTTTTTTCGGAAATATTATGGAGGAGAACAATGTCAATGATATCCAGTTCAAGGAAACTGCGGACCGAATCGCAAAACAGGTGAGCGAGACCTTGTCCTTTAACGGCGAACTTAGATCCAATTTTACATTCAGATCAAACAAAACCAACAGGGCTGAACTGCTGCCTTTAGAAATAAATGATGAAAAATATACACTGACCTTTTATCGGACATCAGTAAAAATTGATTACTCGTCCTCCTCAATCAGCAGTCAATTTACAGGTAAGGTGCACCTCTTTGATCCAGAAATGATCCCCGATATCGATGTGACCAGCAAGTGGATATCAGATCTTGATGCAGGTTATTACAACCAGACCATCCATTCTGGAGTGGATTTTGTTGTTGAGAACCAATTGAGGATAGTAGATGGTAAATATTCCTTTCTTACTTTCATTTACCCAGTTGTAGAAATATAATTTCATCTGGTAAATTTCCATGTTTTGTATTTATCCACCAAAATATATTTATTTCATGATAATCATTCCTGGCAAGTTGATGCGCAATGGGTCTGTAGCGTCATATCAAAAATATGACTGATATGACTGACAAGCAACATTTACTCACTTGCATTAGCTCGTTCATAAATGGGCCTGTAGCTTAGTTTGGCGGAGCACTCGGCTGATAACCGAGAGGTCCCCGGTTCAAATCCGGGCTGGCCCATTCAATTTATTCTTTTTAAAAAAACTATCTTATAAATCATTCTAATTGTTCTGCGTCTGAATTTCAAGTCATTACCTATAAATATGATATTTTAATTATGATTTTTCTCAGCGGGGTATAACAGTGTTTTATCAGATGTGTCAATTCATCGCAGGGCCTTTTGTGAAGGTATTGTTCCAGCTGGACACTGAAGGCCTGGAGAATATTCCCGATGATGGTCCAGCAATACTGGCTTCAAATCATACTTCATCCCTTGATCACTATCTTCTGCCTGCGGTTGTGAAACGTCAGATCACCTTCATTGCCAAAAAGGAATTGTTCGAGAACAAGGTTCTAGGTTTTCTCCTCAAGAAGTGGGGCCAGATACCCATCAATAGAGGGGCCGGGGATAACTCGGCCATCGATAGCGCTTTGGCAATATTGAAAAAAGGGGAACTTTTCGGCATATATCCAGAAGGTACCCGAACCCGAGACGGAAAGCTTCATAAGGGCCATATAGGAGTAGCCCGCATTGCTGTGGAGTCCGGTGCGCCAGTTATTCCTGTTGCAATGATCGGTCTATATGATATACTTCCTAGGGGCAAGGTACTTCCGAAATTTCAGAAAGCAAGGATCAAGATAGGAAAACCGATGGATTTTTCCAAATATGATACTGAAACTACTGACCGAGCTACCTTTGAAAAGATGACCGATCAGATCATGCAGGAAATTGGTAAATTGGCAGGTCAGAAGGTAGAGGGTGAGGTATACAGGTATCAGGAGATCTTAAACCAAGATGAATGATATATTCCATTACTTTTCATTTTTACATACCCCTCTCTCTAGATAAAAATATTATATATACTTCAATAGTTACTAATCCTCTATATTATTTTATTTCATGTGCTAATGGTGATGCGGATGGTTGTTTGGAACGAAGAGGAAAAGAAGGAAATGTGGAGACGTTTCTTCAGCGATAGTGAGAAATACGGACCACTGGTAAGGGAAATGGCGGATAATTATCCTGAAACTTCAAGTGTATATGTGGATTTTTCGGAATTGGCTGATTTCAGTAATGAATTTGCAGATTATATAATCAATGACCCTATGGAATCCTTGAAGTATGGAAATGAATGCATCAAGGACCTGATGTATGCAGATAGGATAGTACCTCTTGAAATACATCTCAAAAATATACCAGAAGCACATACTAGAATTGGAATTCGATCTATAAGAGCATCTCATCTGAACAAACTCATAAGTCTTGAAGGTTTAATTAGACAGGTTACAGAAGTTAGACCTAAACTGATTAAGGGTGTTTTCAGGTGCCAGAGATGTAAGGTTCTGCACGAGATTGAGCAGAAGGGTGTTAAGCTCAGCGAACCGCAGACCTGTGAAAAGGAGAGGGGAGGTTGTGGGAGAGCCAAATCATCTACAAATTTCATTTTGATCCAGAAGGCATCTGAGTTCATAGACACCCAAAAGATCGAATTGCAGGAAGCCCCCGAAGGTCTGCCAGGAGGTGTACCCCCAGAAAGGATAGCTGTCGAGGTTGAGGGGGATCTGACCGATATGGTCTACCCGGGTGATAGGGCCACTTTCCATGGTGTTCTGAGTTCAAGAGCACTCAAGGGCGGTAATGGCCTTGTATATAGTAAGTATCTGAAGTGTTTGGGTATTGAACGTGAAAAGGGCGAATTCGAGGAGATCAATATTTCTCCGGAGGATGAGGAGTTGATAATGAGCCTAGCCCGAAGCGAGAATCTGCTGAATAGAATATCGCAATCGATATCTCCGAGAATAAAGGGTATGGAAGTTGAGAAATTGGCTCTTGCCCTTCAATTATTCGGAGGGGTTCGGAAAAAAACGGGTACTACTTACCGAAGGGGTGATATCCACATACTTTTCATAGGTGATCCTGGAACGGGTAAGTCTCAGCTATTGACCTATATTTCCAAAATGACCCCCCGGGGTGTATTCACAACAGGAAAATCCGCAACGGCAGCAGGCCTGACCGCTGCTGCGGTCCCGGATGAACATGAGACTGGTCGCTGGAACTTGGAGGCTGGAGCATTGGTGCTGGCCGATAATGGAGTGGCATGCATTGATGAGATCGATAAGATGAACAAACAGGATCAAACTGCTATTCACGAGGCCATGGAACAGCAGAGGGTATCGGTCACAAAAGCGGGAATTCATGCAGTCCTTCAATCTCGTTGTTCAGTGCTTGGTGCTGCCAATCCCAAATGGGGCAGGTTCCGGGGTGATTCCATGTCTCTCATGGATGAGGTCACCATCGGTCCTACCATTCTTGATCGATTCGATCTTATTTTTACCATACGCGACCTTCCCGATTTAGCGAAGGATTCAGGTTTGGCGGAACATGTCCTTCAAACTCACAGATCGGGAGAAATAAGGCGATACCGTGAGAAGGTTCCGCATGGCAAATATGGAGTTGGCGATACCGACGAGGAAAAGAATTTAGACGGGACCATCCTAGATGCAGAGACACTTAAGAAATATATTGCTTATGCAAAGAAAAGCGTTTTTCCCATACTGACCCGTGAGGCCATGGATTTAATAAAGAATTATTATGTAGAATTAAGGGCTAAAAGCAGAGATGTGGTCACTTCCACTCCTCGCCAGCTTGAGGGATTGATCAGATTGGCCGAGGCCTGCGCCAAAGCCCACCTGTCAGCGAATGTCACCACTGAACATGCTAAGGTGGCCCGGGATATCGTTGACTATTATCTGAAAAAGGAATTGAGTTCAGATTTCGGAGTACCCGATATCGACATGATATCCACTACCGTATCACATTCCCAAAGATTGACCATAGATATGCTTATAAGAACAATGACTGAATTGGAGAACGAGAATGAGGATTATGTGAAAGGCGGGATACCCCGTACCATAATTATTGACCGATGCGAGGGATTGAACATTCGGAAGGAGGATGTTCTTATATTGCTGAAAAAGCTAAAGGAAAGGGGCGAGCTCTATTCTCCCGGAAGGATGGACGGGGTTGAGAGGCTCAAGCTTGTTGGATCCAAATAATATGAAACGCGAGGAATAGAATGACTAGGACCGACGAAAATGACGATAGATTCTGCTATAAGGTTCAGGATTACGGCAACAAGATAATTGCCGGATGCTGTGATAGCAGTATATTGGGACAAACATTTAGAGAGGGCGATTTATGTATCACAGTTGATAAAAATTTCTATTTTCATTCCTATGGGGGGGATAGAAGGCTTCTAGAAGTGTTTGGTCAGGCCGACATATTGAATCTTGTAGGAAATGAGGTCGTGGATCTAGCGATAAAAGGTGGATATATAGACCCCGAATGTGTCATTGTAATAGAGGGAGTAAAACACGCTCAAATGATGATATTTACACATGAATGATTTTTTGAATTTTCTTATTGGAGTTTATTTCCACAAGCTGGACATGCCACCCAACCGGGTTGTACATCACTTCCGCAATTCACACAATTATTTTGGACCTTGGTTCCGCACGCGGGGCACGCGACCCATCCCGATTGTATTGATGAGCCGCATTTATGGCAAGCCGCCGTTCCTTCACTTTGTTCGCTGCCCCCGGTAGTTCCTATCTCTGATCTCTGAACAACGCTGTCCTCGATTACTGTGGTTGATGAGCCGCTAGAACTTCCCCCACTCCCACCACCTCCAACACCAATATTAGATCGCTGAAGAACGCTGTCCTTTATGGTCGTATTGATATTCTGTTCATTACCGATACGGCCTATGTTTACACTACCGCCGGAGCTTGCAGCATCCCTCATAGCATCTGCAACCGCCAGTTTTGTTTTCTTCATTATATGTTCATCGGTGTAAGCAGAGACCTGGGATACTTCCTCAATAGCCTTTTTCACATTTGGAGGGGGATTGATATAGAGCTCGGAGATGTCACTCAGGCAAAGCCCCAATTTCTTAAAGGATTTTTTTCCGGCTTTCACAGTAACATTCCCTATCTTATTAAGGTTCTGGGGTATCTGGCCTACACTCATTCCGGCTTTGCTTTTAAGATAACCCAATGATTGATTCAGAGCCATAACTATCTCATCTCTAACGATATCCTCAATCATTTGAACATCAATTGAATCGTTATTCTCCGAAACCTCATCTACAAAGGCAATAGGGTCCGAGACGTTATATTTGAATTCCCCGAAGGCTCTCAGATGAACCATATCGAACCGGGGGTCGTTGAAAACTAGCGGTTGTTTGGTTCCGAATTTTCCCTCAAATTGTTTTGTTGATACGAAAATCACATCACCGTCTGAAACCAATGGCCATTGTCCCGGTTGGGAATAGACCTTTTTCACCGCACCATAACTTATCAGAAGGGCCGTTTCCTTTCCGCTTACTATCACATTCTGCCCCGCCCTGCATGAACCTGGATATCTGAACATCAGAGTGTTGCCCTTTTTTTCCTTGGGCCATAGAACTGGCTGAACCTCTTTCTTCTTGAATAGACCCATGTTATCATACTCCCCTAAGTGGAATTATTATTATTAATCATGATTAAATACTTAAATCTATTCGACAAGTTATATTGGTCAAATTCAATTATCATAGGAATAGATAGGCTGAGGGTTGGGTTATATAGTGAATGCGGGGATTATGGGTGAACATAAAGATCACTAGCTTTTGTTCACAATAGAGCTTGACCGGGTGGACGAGATTAGCGAGCGATCAGAACAGTATTATTTGGATCTATGATAACAAATAACTGCGAATGGTGATATTAGTGTCAGATGAAGACAAAGGGCCCTTCAGCCATATAGAGGAATCAAATAAACGGATAAAGAATAAGATGGACCGGATAAAAAATACGATAGCCGTCATCAGCGGTAAAGGCGGAGTGGGTAAGACCACGGTTTCAGTCAATCTGGCATCCGCCCTGGCCGTCAAAGGATGCAATGTTGGTATACTAGATATTGATATTACTGGTCCCAATGTACCTATGATGCTGGGTGTGGAAGGTGAGAAACTCAATGCCAAGGAAGAAGAAATAATGCCTGTAACCTTATCCAGTGGATTAAAGGTGGTATCCATGTCCTTTTTGCTTCAGGATCCGGATTCTCCGGTGATCTGGAGAGGCCCTATGAAGATGCAGGCCATAAGGCAGTTTTTGGGAGAGGTTAGCTGGGGCGACCTTGATTATTTGATAATTGATCTTCCACCTGGAACTGGCGATGAAGCCCTTTCAATAGCACAGCTAATTCCCAAGGATACCTATTCCATAGTGGTAACAACCCCTCAGGATGTGGCCCTAATGGATTCCCGGAAAGCCATCAATTTTAGTAAAAAGGTAGGTATGAAGGTGCAGGGTATTGTTGAGAACATGAGCGGTTTGATATGTCCGCACTGCCAGGGGACGATAGATCTATTTAAAACAGGGGGCGGAGAGAGAGCTTCAAAGGATATGGATGTGCCCTTCCTTGGTAGTATACCCATAGGTCCAGAGGTGGTCCGTGCTGGAGATGAGGGGGAACCTTTGGTAGCTGGTCAGCGTGAGGGGAATGTGGCTGCAGCTTTTCATAAGATTGTGGAACGAGTCTTGAGAGAAATGAAAGATGTTTAGTATTATTTGGCCGGAACTTTGCATTGATATATTTTCAATTATTAGGACTACGTTATTGGCTAATTAATTGACCAAATCTTCAGTTAAGTATGATCGGTGATAATTTGGCTTTGATAGATGAAATCATGAATGATATGGAGGAAAGACCGATCGACCGTTTGGTTATAGGTGAAAAATACACCTGTGCCAAAGTAGGAGATATGATCGGTTTTGCTCACACTATGGGTGTTCTGTCCTTGAGTTCTTTGAAGGAATTTCAGAGCGAACTTATTGGAAAGAAAGTTTTGGAATTGGCACGCTCGGAGAATCTACTGGAAGCCACAGTAGGAACAGCTTCTGTCAATGCACATCTGTCGAGTATGCTGAAGGATGGAACTTATTGGGATTACCGATTCAAAAAAACCTTGGATTCTGAAACAAGTTCAAGCAGGAGTCCGAATGATATTAACATTTTTTACAGGATACTCAAGAAGGCTAAAAGTTCTAGGAAAGTGGGCGTGGTGGGGAATTTTCCTTTTATTCCTAAACTTCCTTCCAATAGATGTGTAGCTTTTGAAATGGAACCTGCGGATGGATTCCTACCACCGGAAATGGAAAAGGAGATCATACCCCTTTGTGATATGGTTGTAATTACTGGTACATCTTTCACAAATCATACAATGGATGAACTCCTGAATATTTCCAAAGGCTATACCCTGGTGGTAGGCCCCACCACCCCATTATCACGTCATATATTGAATAGGGGTGCGGATGTGATAGCTGGAGTAGTTTGCCGGGATGATGGGGTGTTTGAGATTGTCAGAAACGGCGGAGGAACAAAAGATTTCATCAGGTTGACCCAAAGGGTGATAATAGAAGAAATTGGATAACTCCAGCAAAGGAGAGTTCCAAGAGTATTATTGACACCGATAATAAATCGTGATTATATCTAAATAGTATTAACCTATTGAACACTCTGGGTAGTACTATGAAATTGAATTTTTTAGGCGAAGCAACAGAAGTAGGGTCTCTGAGTTTATATATGGAGAACATGGGCAACAGATTGTTATTTGATTACGGTTTCACACCATCCTCTCCACCGAAATTACCAGCGAGAGCCCCTCCTGTTGATCGGGCTTTTCTATCACATGCACATGTTGATCATGCAGGGATGTTCCCGCAATTATGTTCCAGAACTGGAACACCTGTTTTTTCGACCAAACCAACCCTTGATATCGCTCAGATGCTCTGGAGAGATTCATACAAGATAAACCGGATTGAGGGCTATCCTCAATTGTTTACCTACGGTGATATTCAGGATATTTCACGCTATTTCGATATTGTATCCTATGATCAGGTTAATGATCTAAATGGTTTGGAGATACATTATCATTCTGCAGGCCATATACCAGGTTCCTTTATGGTGGAACTGCAGGGAGAACGTAGAAGCCTTTTCACCGGGGATATGAATACCCGTGACTCACACCTAGTGAAGGGCGCTAAACCTGTGGAATGCGATAACTTGATAATGGAGGCAACCTATGCCGGCAGAGAGCATGAGCCCCGTAAGGAACAGGAAGCTGCATTTCTGGACAAGGTCAACGAAGTAGTTGAAAGAGGCGGAAAGGCTATAATACCTGCATTTGCAGTGGGCAGGACCCAAGAAGTGATGATGATCCTCAAGGACCAGGGATTGGATGTTTGGGTTGACGGAATGGGAAAGGCTATAACTCAGATATTTCTTCAGCATGGAGAATATTTGAGATCAAAAAGGGATCTGGAAACCGCACTTCGAAATGTATCACTGATCAAGAATCCTTCAGATAGGAAAAAGGCCATAAATGCTGAGGTAATAATAACTACCAGCGGTATGATGGAGGGAGGTCCGGTCTTGGGCTATGTCCAGCAGATAAAGGATGATCCCCTCAATGCTATTTTATTAACTGGATATCAAGTGGAAGATACCAATGGAAGGTTGCTTCTGGACGAAGGCCGATTGAAGATTGCAGGTGTGGAACAGAATATTGGATGTGAGATAGGCTTCTTTGATTTTTCTGCACATTCCGGCCATAGTGAACTGGTTGAATTTATCCATGCATGCGGCCCTGAAAATGTTATCCTTTTCCATAGTGACGACAGGGAATCATTGGCAAAAGAACTGGATGACCAATACAATTTTATTCTTTTAGATCATGGAGAAACTGTGGATATTTAAATGCTTGAGAATAATAATAACAATGACAATGAAACTCCTCTGAAAAGGGGTGATATTACTTAGTCTTAAAAATTTCTCATTTATTACCTCTTTGGATTCTAATCTATCTCTCCTTCCTGACCGCAATGAGGGCATGTTATCAGAAGGGGACGTTCATCAGTATAGATTGGGATTGATCCTTTGCATTTAAAACAGATGACTTCTAGAGCCGCTTCTTCTTCCAACGGTTTACCCAAAACAACTATTTCCTCCGCTTCATCTTCCTCCTCCCATGAGGTATTATCAGCAAGCGGTTCATAATCTTCACTGGCCCCAACAGGTATTTCCGGCATGTTCTTGTAGATGTCTGCGGAAACTTTTGGTTCAGGTTCGACATCGTGATCGACGGTATAGCCCTTGGAAAGGTTTTCATTCGCATTTTTGACATCAGAATGTACCTGCTCATTCTTCGCTACAGCATTTGAATGAATGTCCTCTTTAGGCCCGTAGTAGTTCTTTTCCCCTGTCTGCGCAGGTAATGCTAATCTTTTATCCTTGTCGTAAGGGTTCTGATAGGTTTTATCGAACTGCTGACTGCCATAGGGATTTTTATCCATTTGAGCCTTAGCTGCCGAGTATGGTGAAGAAGGATATCCTGGGTGACCGTATTGTGATTGATGGGCCAATGCCTGCTGCTGATAGAGCTGATATTGATAATATTGGATATACTGGATATATTGATAATATTTTTGGCTCATCATTAATTGCTGCTGGTAAGCCGATGCATAAAGTCCCAAGGCATCACTTCTGCAATAAGCGCAGTAGCGATAATTATCCATTATCGGGCGGCTACAGCTAGGGCAGAGTATTATCATGAACTACTTTATCCAGATGTTAATATAAATATTTTTAGGAAGATTTCTTATCTCCAATCTCCACCAATGTGTTCTTTGGACAGGCCGCCACTGATTCAGGAGCGGGAGTGCAGTTCACAAGATCGAATTCTGGGAAATTTCTTTCTTTGTTCCAAGTGACCGCATCTGTTTCACATGCTCTTACACATTTTCTGCAGTGAATGCAGGCAGTGTCGCATCTGTCCCTACCAGGAATTGGTTTCAGGGGTGAATAGTTACATGCCAGATATTGGGGCAGTTTTTTCGGTACCAGCTCGATCAATCCTTGGGGGCACTCGTCCACGCAGAGGCCGCATCCGATACACTTCTCCGGATCAACGATAGCCACGTTCTTTTCCTTATCAATGGAGATGGCATCCTGGGGGCAGACAGCAGCGCAATCACCTAGGCCCAAACAACCGAAAGGACATTCCTTGTATCCTCCTGCCACCTGAACTGCGGCCTTGCAGGTTTTTATCCCCTCGTAATCAATCAGTTTTGGAGAATCTCCTTGGCAATGGATTATTGCCATCTTCGACATTCCGCTAGTATCCAGAGATATACCGAGAACCTTTTCTATCTCGGTTATTGCCTCTTCATCCTGTAGCAGGGTCATGCAGGGTTTGTCCATGATGTAGTTTGCATCCTTGGCAACTTCCTGGGCATAGGCAAAGCATCCGGGTTTCCCGCATGCACCGCAGTTCATTCCCGGCAGATGTTCCGCTACACTGTTTGCCTTTGCTAGGGTTGCACTCTCCTTGGGAAGGATCTTGCTCATCACATAAATCGCTATGCCGCAAGCGATGCCAACGCCGCTCAATATTCCGATCGACACTGGGTCCAGCAACATTATACCATCCCCGTGAATCCAAGAAATGCCATTCCCAACATGGTCGCCACCATAAAGGCTATTGGCATACCCCTGAAGGGTTTTGGGATGTCGCATTCTTCCAATCTTTCTCTAATGCCTGACATTATACATAGCACAAGGGTAAATCCTACACCGGCTCCCAAAGCACCAACTATTGATTCCATGAGATTGTAGGATTCCTGTATGTTGAGAAGAGCCACACCCAGGACCGCACAGTTGGTAGTGATGAGTGGTAGATATATCCCCAATGCGTTATAGAGTGTCACATTTGTCCTCTTAATGCTCATTTCCACTATCTGGACCAAGGATGCTATGATAAGTATGAACACTACTATCTTCATATAATCCAGGTCTCGGGGTTCCAGGATCTGGTAGAAAATGGGCCATGTTGCCAATGATGCTATCAGCATGACAAAGGTGACTGCAATACCCATACTGAAAGCGCTTTTAAGCTTCTTTGAAACGCCGAAGAAAGGACAAAGGCCCAAGAACTTGGTCAATACAAAATTATTTATCAGGGCCATGCCGAGGAACAGACCGAAATAGGTTCCGAAACTACTCATTTCTCACCACCCCCGTGTGGCGGAACAAGGCAAGAAGCAATCCAATCACCATGAAGGCGCCCATTGGAAGTATAAATATACTCAGCGGGTGAGTTGACAGTCCGGGTATGGAAAGCTCGAAAAGGCCGAAGAAAGCCAATTTTCCCGATCCCAGGACCTCTCGGATGAAGGATATGATGAATATTGCCAGTAGAAAACCGGTAGCGATACCGAATGCGTCAGCTGCTGAATCCAGAATGGTATTCTTGGAGGCAAAGGCTTCTGCTCTACCGAGAATTATACAGTTCACCACTATCAATGGAACGAAAATTCCCAGAGATTTACTGAGCGGTGGGAAATAGGCCTTAAGGATCAGATCAACAATGGTCACAAAGGTTGCAATAATTACAATAAAAACAGGTATCCTTACGCTTTCAGGTATCCATTTTCTTATTATGGAAACAATGATGTTGGAAAGAAGAAGCACAAATAGAACCGCTCCAGTCATTCCGATGGCATTATCTATGGAAGTGCTCACAGCCAGAGTAGGACATAGACCTAATAATAGGACAAACACCGGATTGCTGACTAAGACGCCGTTCTTGAAATTCTCTGCAATTCCGCTCATGATTTCACCCCCTGACTTTCCTTAATATCATTAACCTTATCTTCAATAGTGTCTCTGATACCTTCAACCACAGCCTTAGAACTTATTGTCGCCCCTGTTATGGCTGATATCTCCCCTCCGTCCTCCTCAAGTTTCACGTCCGAGAAACCAATCATTTCAAAATATCCCTGAAACTTGTTATCCAGTATCTTTGCCCCCAATCCTGGTGTCTCGGATATGGGTTCAAGTATCTTCAAACCCTTGATTGTGATATCGGCCAGATCAGTTTTCAATAGCTCCGTTAAGTTCACCGATAGACCAACAAGCATCTCAATATCCCCTCCGTATCCGGATCCGACACACTTTATTCCTATACCTATTTCCTTATCGGCCGTATCCGCATCCTTGTCGATGATCAGGTAGACACCGCCGGTATTATATTCATCTCGGTCATTAAGATTGTCATAATCGTCCATATCCGGGAAGATCTTTTTCAGATTATCTGCAACTTCCTGCCGCTTCACTTCGTCGATCTTATCCTTGGTAACGTTCCCGGTTAGAGTTAGGAGGGTAACAGATAGACAGACCACGATA
This sequence comes from uncultured archaeon, assembly GCA_964430885.1. Classification (GTDB taxonomy): domain Archaea; phylum Thermoplasmatota; class Penumbrarchaeia; order JASLWR01; family JASLWR01; genus CAYSHM01. The sequence continues at coordinate 21,004 of CAYSHM010000002.1, forward strand.
CCTAGGAATATGATGGGCCAGATCTCTTTAAAACCGCCTTTTTCGCTCATTTGCCCACCTCCTTTTTCTCTTCTTCCTTCTTCTTGATAAATCCGAAGGGTTGGGGTTTTGTGTACCTGTCTATAAGGGGAGTTACCGAGTTCATTATTAGAATGGAGAAACACACACCTTCTGGCAGAGAGCCCCATTTCCTGATGGCCACGGTAAGTATGCCTGCACCGACAGCGAATATCACCTTGCCGTTCTTTGTGAGGGGTGTTGTGACGTAGTCAGTGGCCATGAAGAAAGCGCCCAGCATCAGACCGCCAGCGAAGATGTGCCTTACAGGATCTCCGCCCAGCAGTCCGCTTAATGAGAATACTACCCCTATGTAGAACAAAGGTATCCTCCAATCAATTATCCTAAGAAGAATTAAGAGCAGTCCCCCGGCCATTAGAAGCAGAGCCGAGGTTTCTCCGATGCACCCGCCGACGTTTCCCAGGAAGAGGGATTTGTATTCCATGGAGGTTGCCATATGGTCAAATGCACCCGCCAGGGGCGTTGCCCCTGTAAAGGCGTCAACAGTGTTCCCTCTGGCCTCCATCCATGCAGTGCCGAGAACTCCGGCGAAACTGGCAGTCATGAATGTCCTTCCCACCAATGCAGGGTTGAAAATGTTGTGACCGAGGCCTCCAAAGGCCTCCTTCGCTATTCCTATGGCTATCACCGAACCAAGAGCGGCCATCCAGAGATATTGAGGTTCGAGTGGGGGAAGTACCAGGCCTAGCAGAAGACCTGTGAGGACCGCACTGCCATCCATAACGAATTTTCCTTTCCTCACCCATTTTTTAATTATGAACTCTGTAAGAATTGAGGTGATTACCGTTGTCAGGATTACTAGAAGGGCATTGATCCCGAAATAGTAAATACCGCCTATTGCGGCCGGAAGTAGGGCTATAACAACTACCCACATTATCTTTTCCACAGACAGAGGACTTCTGAAATGAGGTGAGGTACGAGCTTGAAGCATTTCCTTGTTTTCCTTTTCCTCGACCATCTAATTCCCCTCCTTCCTTTTGATCTTGGCAAGCTGTGCTTTACCTACCTTAATATATTGAACCAAGGGTATTTTGGCCGGGCATGAATAGGTGCAGGAACCGCATTCTACACAATTTTCAATATAGAAATCCTCACATTCCCTAAAACGCCCAACCTTTACAAGTTTGGCATATTTGGTAGGCAGGAGACCCATTGGACATGCATCAATGCATCTTGAACATTTGATGCAGTCCCTTTCCTCCCAATCAACCTTTTTCTTGACAAGTATACAATTTGTACCTTTGGTAACCGGATTCTCCAGATCATACTGGGCAATACCCATCATGGCCCCTCCGCCTATTACCTCGCCTCCGGTTGAGCTCATTCCTCCGCAGTATTCAAGCAATGTGCTGATAGGAGTCCCGAACCGCACAGTTATGTTCTTCGGCCCATTCACTTCGCCTGTGATTGTCATTACCCTTTCCACCAGGGGTTTACCCTTATGAACCGCATCATGAATCGCTATTATGGTCCCTACATTCTGGATAAGGACCCCTATATCAAAGGGGAGTCCGCCCATGGGCACTTCTTTTCCGAGAACATACTTCGCCAAGGTCTTTTCCGCACCCATTGGGTATTTGGATTTGACAGAAACGACCGAAACCTTCTTCTCCAATTTGTATTTCACAACCAGATCCGAAATATGTTTTATGGCATCGGGTTTGTTATCCTCAATGGCGATGTGGGACCTGTCACATGAAAGAACCTTCATTATGATCTTCAAACCCTTCAACAGTTCTTTTCCTTTCTCCAGAAGAAGCCTGTGGTCTGATGTTATGTAGGGTTCGCATTCACAGCCGTTTACGATAATGTCTCTTATGACCTTACCTGGTGGAGGGCTCAGTTTGACATGGGTGGGGAAAGTAGCGCCTCCAAGACCCACAATGCCGGCTTCCTTTATCCTTCCCAGAAGTTCTTCGACAGTGGCTTTTTTGAGGTCCAGAGTCTTCATGGGTTCGGCCCATTCATCCTTTCCATCGGTCTCGATGATCACTGTGTCAACTGGTTTGCCAGTGACCGGGTTGACCATTTGAGAGGTCCTGAGGACCTTTCCTGATACAGTAGAATGAATGGGTGCTGATACAAAACCCCCTGGTTCTCCGATCAGTTCGCCAACCTTTACCTCCTGATTCCTCTTTACAACCGATTTGCAGGGTGCACCAATATGCTGGGATAGAGGTATTATCACCTCACCGGGCATTGGACCCTTTTCGATAACTTTTTTTTCGGTCAGTTTTCTTTCTGGGGGTTTAACCCCATTCTGAACATGGCCGAACAACAGATCAAAACCAAACAATTTCACGCATATCTACCTGTATGATTAGTTATAATCCAAAATGACATTTCGGGGGACTGGGACCCAAATATTTTACAGATATATATTATCTTCTATTGAGAAGTTTCATTTATTAGATGTAGTAATAAAAGCAGGGTTAAAGGGCAGTTTCAGGCTCGTAATATCTAATTTTAAAATTCGAAAGCTCCGAGGCCCGATGACCTTTTCACAACCTTGTTGCTCTTTATCAAAAGGGCTTCGACCCCATCGATACTCTCTACCAGTTCCATACCGTCGATGGGGCCTAGTACGAAAACAGCTGTTGCCAAGACATCGCAACTTGTACACGAATCAGATATTATGGTAACGCTCATGCATTCATCAGCAGTAAACCCTGAACGAGGGTCCATTATATGTCCTATCTTCGCCTGGGGATCGAAGTAGCGGTGGTAATTACCGGAAGTACAGATGGAATTGTCCTCAATGCGGAACTTTGTGATGAATTGTGATATGTCCTCCGGGTTTTCTAGGGCAACTGTCCACCCATCATCTTCACTGCCGGATCCTATAGTCGCTATGTCGCCGCCGGCATTGACAAGTCCTCTCTTGATACCGTGATGGATTAGAGCATCTATAGCCCTATCAACTGCATAACCTTTAGCAATACCACCGAGGGTTATTTTCATCCCTTCCGTTCCAAATCCGATCTTGTCCTTCCTTATGGTTATGTTATCAAACCCCATGAGGTTCCTGGTTTTGCTTATATTATTCTCCTGATCGATTTGCGGAAGGTCCCAGAACTGACACGTAATATTCAACCCGTTATCATCGGGGACGGCGGCATATTTTTCAACCGCGACGTCTATTTGTCCATTGTTATGGTTAAGGAGAAACCGTTTTCTGCCATCAGTAAGGTTCCAAAGGCCCGGGGATGCGAACGCAAGTTCTGAGGTCTTTGCAATGATCTGATCTTCCTCTTTGAAAGCTGTAATGAGTTCATTGTCAACCTTTCGGGCCCCATCATCAGGCATCATATTAAGGTAATCCTCATTAATGCTGAATAATTTGTCATGGATCAGGAAGCCGAAGTCCTTTTTCAGCACAACTGCATCACGGTCTATGGGCAGATTATGAAGGTGGAACTTTTCAAGTAGTTCATCTGAAAGGTCCATAATGCTTTCATTAACATCTAGTTCAGGTGAAATGGAAAAAAGACCCCATGCTTCCTTCCAATCCCTGAAGGTCCATAGGTCTAAAAGAGGGGCGAGTGTAATATCAAAGCACCCATCTGAAAGATTATAATATTCCCTTGACATCCGGAGCAGTTCAATTAGATGCTCTGAAGGATCCATTAATTCACCTTCCTCATTCAATTGGTATGCTTCGGATTCTTCATCGTATATGTTGGCAGCATCAGAAACTTCCTCCATGTATTCAAAGGCCGATTCAATGGCATCTTCACCGTTCGTCATGGTGGAGTAAACCGTAATGGTGACATATGTGCCCATCAAGATCCGGGTTTGACTTATTCTCTCAACAGGCTCTTCCTGAAACACTGCAGCGCTCAAAATGAGGGCAGTAATGAAAAGGGCGGCGATCAATCCCACGAAGATGTCTTTTTTACCCCTCTTCAATATTTTCGACCTCTTTTCCATCGGTCCGGATTCCATATGTTCACGTTTCCCTTTTTTCCGTGCAGAACACATTAAATATTATTGGAAGATCAATAACAATAATAATAGTATAATAATGATTAAAACCCCGTTAGTTCAACATTGGTTGAGCAAATCGCATATCATTTCCCTTAAAACTTATTTCTTAAGGCTTTTCAATCACCTAAATTCATGGAACCATTAAAATTATTCACCATGAAATAATTAAGAATAACTAATATGTAGGAAATACGCAGGTGTTATGTTCCAAAGGATATTTTCATCTGGTGATACCATGGATCAAACCAATATTCCAATAATTATCAAGGACGCAAACATACTGACCATGAACAGGAATTTTGACATTTTGAGCTGTTCCTCCATTCTTGTTGATGATGGGAAAATCATAGATATTGACAGTTATGAAGTTTTAAGAAGTAAAATGGCTGGAAGGGACTGCAGGGTTCTGGATGCCAAGGGCAAGTACGCTATGCCAGGAATGATCTGCGCCCATACCCATTTCTATGGAGCTTTTGCCAGAGGAATGGGATTGAAGGATGAACCCCCTTCGAATTTCAAGGAGATCCTGCAGCGGTTATGGTGGAGGCTAGACCTTGCACTGGAGGATGAAGATGTATATTACAGCTCCCTGCTTCTGATGCTGGATGCGGTTCGCCATGGTACCACCACTCTCATAGACCATCATGCTTCTCCAAACAGAATTGCCGGAAGTCTGGATGTAATTGAGAAGGCAGCCCGTACAACAGGAATCAGGTCTTGTCTGTGCTACGAGGTAACTGATAGGAATGGAGTGGAAGGCGCCATGGAAGGTATAAATGAGAATCGGAGGTTTCTGGAACGTGTCAGAAACGGTGATACTGGCATTACCCGAGCCACCTTTGGTCTCCATGCCTCATTATCACTGTCCGACGAGACTCTCAAGATTTGCAGGAGCAATGCGGATGATCTTAATTCAGGATTCCATGTTCATGTTGCAGAAGGGATCAGTGACCTCAGGGACAGCAGGAGCAAGTACGGCAAATCAGTTGTTCAGAGGTTCAGGGATTTGGGAATACTCGAACCGAAATCCATGGCTATACACTGTGTACATGTTGATGAAGCGGATATGGTCATATTAAAGGAAACAGGCACAAAGGTCATCCATAATCCGGAATCAAACATGAACAATGCGGTAGGGGTATCTCCAGTCCTGGAAATGCAGGATAGAGGAATAAAGGTAGGTATTGGAACGGACGGGTTCTGTCAGGATATGTTCAGGGAGATGAAGTTCGTCTATGTGCTTCACAAGCTTCACAAATCCGACCCCAGGGTCATGGGCGGTGATAATGTGCTTCAGATGCAGACGCATAACAACTCGGAAATAGCATCCTTGTTCTGGGATGAACCCTTAGGTGTAATAAAGAAGGGTGCATTGGCAGACATTATATTGCTGGAATACAATCCCAATACGCCTCTTAACCCAGGCAACCTCCCGTGGCATATTGAATTCGGAATAGATGCCACCAATGTCACACACACAATGATCAACGGCCGATTTTTGATGGAGGACAGAGTGATAGCAGGTTTCGACATGGATAAACTTTCCGAAATGTCCAGGGAACTAGCATGTAAGGTTTGGGATAGGTTTTAGTACATGAGCTTAGAAAACAGTGAAGAAAACTTAGATCTAACTTCTAAAGAAGATCCGCTTGGTAAATATCAGCAGTTAGAGGTCAAGAATGATTCTAGAAAGGAGAATGTGAATCCCTTTTATCAAATCGCTCTTTTTGAGTTCAAACAAAATTTCTTCACAGTGAAGATGTTGGTTGTAGGAGTTCTATTTGTATTTGTTATTGTTGCTTCCACTTACGGGCTAATAAACCTAGCAAACTCTCAGGGTATCGATACACCAGTAGGAAATCTTAAATTGGAATCCAATGAAGAGGTGATACTATCGACCATGTCTCCCTTCCTCAGCTATATGGGAGCATTAATGGCAGTGGTATTTGGCTTCAGCACAATCACCAAGGAGTTTTCGGGTAAGAGGATAGATATTCTTGCGAGTACCCCCGTTAAGATAAGTTCTCTGGTATTAGGGAAGTTGTTTGGCGTTACCATTGCCCTAGGTATCCCAGTCACCTTGTCCTTACCTGTGGTTGTGCTCTTGATCAGATTCAAGCTGGGCGATTTCCCCTCATTATTTGGAGTAGCAGCATTCTGGTTCTTCACAATGGTCTTCCTGATGACATTCGTCTTGTTCTCTTTCGTTTTTGCAACATTTTCCCGTTCACCAGGCGCTTCGGTTACCTATGGGATAACTCTTTTCCTGATATACACCTTTTTCTGGCCTCTGATTACTGCATTTTTCCAGAGCCTCCTTGGCTACAAGGTTGGAATCGGAGGAGATTCAACCAAGGGAGCTTTGGTGGTTATGGATAGGGTGGGTTTGATCAACCCTGTGATAAATTATCAAAACGCTGTAGCTTTTATCTTTGAAAAAAAGGAAGTTCATGGGATGCCTTCATGGTTGCCGGCTTTGATTCTTGTGCTGATGGCAGTCGGATTGACTTTTGCAGTTATCAATCTTTTCAAAAGGCGGATTACATATCAGAATTACTGAGGGAGCAAAAAATGATAAATAATAATCTGAATTGTTAATAATTCAGTTTATAAAAAAATGGTTTCCCGAGAATTTCACCCGGGAAACCAAAAGCCTCCATTTCTCAACAATGATCCTTTATCGGGGGATCACTGCTCGATCTGAACCTCGAAGAGCTCGTTGTCCTTTGTCTTCAGAGCGAAGTAGTATCCAGCTCTGGCCTCACCGGGGTCGGGAGTGCCGTCGTAGTTCTCATGGTCCTCGCTCTTGATGATGAACCGATCGCCTGTGGACAGATATCCGTCATGGTCACCGTCATGGAAGGACACGATGGTCTCGTTGTCGATGGACTTGCCGTAGATTGCGGTCACCTTGTGCTGACCCATGCTTTTGTCGACCTTGTTCCCGTCCATTAAAGAGAACTCCAGATCCTCAACCGAAAATTCCTTGTCCTTGACATTCTCGATGATGAGCTGGTAGTCGTTCTGAAGCGTTGGGCTTTCCCAGGCAGTATCAACATACTCGATATCGTTGCTCTTCTGTGTATCAACAAGTCCGGACACCCATAGCCAGAGAACACCGGCAAGAACGATGGTTATAGCCACCATGAGAATGATGGCGATAACTGGTGAAACACCGTCTTCGTCCTTTCGCCCCTTCTTGCTGCCTCTCTGAGAGTAGAGGCTAGCTATAACCGCTCCACCCAGAAGGGCTAATATCATTACCGCCATTGCAGGTGCGAATGACGGGACCTCTGAAGCGGGAGGTGCGGATACTGCGTGGAGTTCGGTTCTGGTCCAGTCGTCATCAGCATTCCATTGGAAGTCATACATGTCTCTTCCGCCGGGTATATCAACTAACTCAACCTGCATCCAATTTTTCGTGTCCACATTTTGTTCATCGAAATCCAGAGCCTGGACAATTGCTTCGTAGGGTATGGTGAAGGAATATACCTGTACTCCCTCGTTCTCCATGTTCAGGTCCACAAGTCTGAAGGTCGTGTTCGGGGCTCCGCTTGTGAAGATCAATCTTCCGTCATCTATGGGTTCTCCATTGGTGTCCACGGAATTGAATATGGTCACTCTAACCTGGAGCTCCAAGGTGGGGGAGAATGAATCTATAGGCGTCAGGTAGTGAACCGGAATGTTGAGCTCAAGGGGATGGTCCAGAAGTATCTCTGTTGGCTGGATCTCCTCTTCAATCAACCATACATTGAGTCTGTTATAGACTCTGATGGGTATGTTCAGTTCAACCTGAATTCCATAGAGATCAGCGGTTACCACGATGTCGCCATCCATGTATGAATACTCATCTTCTTCGATATCGGTAGCTTCATCCAGATTGAAGTAGTCCCTAGCGAGGAAGGTTGTATCATCCATCTCTCCGATATTATTGGTCACACCCCATTCGATGTCAGCCTGCTCAAGATCAGGTATCAGATTGCCGAAAGCATCGTAGCCCACAACCTGGAAATCCTTGAATCCGCTCACTGGAATGAGATATCTTCCATCCGATACAAATTGTGCATCAAGATCTGCAGGATTGGGTTGAGGTACCAGATAGTTTAGGTCACCGGGATGAACAACAAACGTATGTGTCCCCATAACTGCATGGTTCTTGCTGGATTTCACAGTGATGGTGTAGGTGCCGGTCTTATTGAAGTAAATATTGTCTCCGCCATTGTAGACACCATCAAACATCTCAAATCTGAGAATTCCGGTGGTTACTACCCAAGGTGAGGGTTCCAGGTCTCCGGTGGCATCACAATTGTGAGTGATAATTATTGATGTATCCTCAGTTATATTGTTATGTCCTCCGGCATCCACAGCCTGAACAGTCAGGTTGAATGATTTGCCTGCGTAGATTGTCGGTTCGATAGTGCTGACCAAGAGCCTGGCAACAGGTCCTGCCTGAACTGTGAGTTCCACGCTGGGATTTGTGAACAGATCATTGGGTCCGGGTATTCCAGTAGTGTTCTGGAAAGTGACCTGGGGGTACCAGGGAGGTCCCTGATCGTTCTGATAGAAATCACCTTCAGGGGTTATGAAGAAATCCCATTTTCCGTTCTCGCTCCCATCGAACAGATGGAAATCATCGCCGAAAACTTCAAGTGCGTCATCCTCGTCAATGAGATAGATAGTCTCACCCATGAAATCCAATACAGTGTTGCCGTAGGCATCCTTTATCACTGCTGTTAGAAGGCCGTCCAGACTGTACTGGTAAACCGGTGCAGGTATTCCGATGATATGATCTGCGACATCCCAGGTCAAAGTGATAGGGAATGTATAGGTCAGACCGGGTATCGATGTGTGGGTAACAGTCAGGTCTGCAGTATCGCCTATCTCGCCTTCCAGCATCTTGATATAGACCTGATTAACATCCAGTCCAACGCCGGTATCGATGTTGTACCAGGCAGGATCAAATGAGAGTTCCCAATCGAATTCCTGTGCCGGCATCTCAACACCGAACTGATCGTAAACGGTTACGGTCATTAACGATCCGTCCTCACCGATGTCGTCACCGTTATTAGCGATAACTTTGCCCATGAGCTCAGCTGATTCAATGGCCCTGATGGTCATCTCCGGAGCGGGGAACTGCCGGTCAATTACCAGATCATCGTCCCATTCAACGAAGCTGTAGTAGAATTCACCTATAGGTCCGTCAAAACCTTCCGTTGAAGAAGCTTCAAAACTGTAAACCAATACATCTGTGAGTTCACCAATGGTGAATGTATAGGTGCCGGTTACAGGGTCCCATACTGGCTCCATTGGGTCTCCGGGAGGTAATGGTGCACCGTCCAGCATCCAATTGTTGGCGTCGAAACCATCTTCCTTGACAAATTTCATCTCCACATCATCGAAGGAATCGGGATAGCCCCGGGTTTCTCTGCTTCTTGTGGAGGTATCAGCGATCTCGATGTTATCTACGGCTAGAGACCATAACCATGTTTGGCCATTCGTAGCGTAGCAGAATTCTACGTAAACATTTCTCGGATCTGAATAACCTGACGGATCGAAGGAATGGCTAGCACCGGGGACGCCTCCAAAGGGATCATCGGAAGTGCCATGCCAAAGTACTTCTTCCAGATTGGCTGCATCAGTACCTCCTGAATAGGTCCTGATATATGCGTCGTCATAGCCGGCAAAATTCTGGTATTGCCTGTCATATGTCAGGGTAACTTGATTTGCTCCAAGCATGTCTAGAGGCGGTGTGAAGAGACCGGTATCGAATAGCCAGCTGGCATGGGCATCACTGTCGGCTATAGCGAAGTAATTGCCTGAGCCGGGAGGTTCATAGTAATGTCCTCCACCGTAGGTTCCCAGCTCCCATGTACCTGTCTGTCCTCTATCATCAACAGTCCAACCAGCAGGCGGGAATGCTCCTCCCTCGAAGTCCTCTGTGAAAGGAAGTGCATTACCCCCGGCACCTCCGACTACCTGGCCGGAAGGTCCGATAATAATGTCCACTCTGGTTGTTTCATTCAGCTCACCAGCTCCCTGATCCACTGCAGCTATGACCTCCTCATTGACCACGCCTATTCCTTCAACCTGGGGAACATCAAATAAGAACTGGGTTCCGGGATCTCCTCTAAGCAGGATCTCGTCCCAAAGAATACCGTCGGAATTGATGGCCTGATCACCTGTTTGTTGGAATTTGATGTAAAGATCCTCTCTCTCATCTATTGTATGGCCGTTTGCTTCCAGAAGTGCGCTGATGTTCAGCGGGTTGGCTCTGAGAGGAGTACCAGTGTGGTACCAATCGTTCACAATTGGGCTCCAGTCAGGTACGCTTGCGGGATACTGCCACAGCCTGTACCAGTTTATGTTATCGAGACTCACTGCAACACCGTCTCCGACCCTGTGTCCTTCAAATTCAGAAGGCATTGGGTCTTGGCTTCTGGTGTTGAAGGCCAAAGTAGCGAAGTTCAAGGTTACATCAACTGCATCTATAAGACCGATATGCATAACAAGCTCGTTCAGGGTTGAAATGCCTCCGTCAGTATCCTGCCTCCAGCAGAATGTACCATTATCATAATAACCGCCGAAAGGCTGTTCCTCGACATCAACCCGAAGGTTATTTGCATATTCTGGATTCATGATGGCCTCGCCATTGGGGTCGCCGATACTGATTGCAGACCATGCGGCGCCGGGTTCATATCCCGGATCGTTGAAGTCATTGGTGAATGATTCCAGATATTCGTTTTCGGTGACCGGGACACCTGCTGCATATAACTGGAAGGCCATATCATTTGCCTGTCCAAAAGCTACTGCAGACTGCTGCCAGTCGGGTATTCCCAAGAGGGGGAATTTGACCATGCACATGTCAAAGTTCATTGGATTCGCATGCATTCCTACACCGTATTGCGGTGGGAAGTTACCGACTCCCTGAATTGATATCCAATATCGGGTATTCCTTTCCAGGGATACCTCGTCAGGCAGAACAGTGGAATACTGAAAATATCCTCCTGCTGGTGCAATAGCCAAATCCCCAGCGGGGATGTCTACATGTTCGATCTCCGCACCGGGCTGCCCGTTGCCGTCCTCGAAGAAGGTTATTCTGATATCGAAATTGGAGGGATTTCCATTCCAGTATCCTCCTATCCAATGGACCTCGGCTATGTCGGTCTCGGCTCCGGTGATCTCGAAATCATCTGCCAGCCAGCTTTCAAAGGGATACATATTGTCTATCTGGGATGAACCCAAATTATTATCATGGTTCATTCCATTGTCGAATATCAGGATAGGCTCAGGTTCTCCAGGTCCGGCTTCACCGGCTGCGGTGATAACAACATCATCCACATGCCAGTACCAGTCCCATCCTCCATCGTCATAGTGAAACTCAACGATCACATCGGATTCACCGGCAAATGCATCCAGGGACAATGTGATTGGCATGTAGGGTCCGACATCATATGTGTATAGCACAATCTGATTCCAGTTATTACCACCATCAGTGCTTACCCTGACCTCGGCATAATCAGCACTCCCTATATCGTTATAGTAGGTGTTGAACTGCAGAGAAGCTGTGCCGTAAGTACTCAAGTCAAGACTGGGTGTTCTCAATCCGCTGTTGGTGTCGGGCCAGTAGTAATCGCTATCAATTGCTGCACAGTATCCAGTACCTGCTAAATTCCCCGCCCAAAAGAAATCGCTCCGGCGCCAGATATTTCCCGGATCACCATATGTTGCCACATTCCAACCGGCTGGGGGAAATGCACCTTCGAAATCCTCGTCCAACAAGGTGTCATCCCTAGTTCCTTTATAATCCTGTTTTTCCTTGGAAAAACCTTTTATTGCTATCTTCTTTTCTTTACTGAGAGAAAAGTTCTCCGATAGAACTGAAAAACCAGTGAAAATGAACGCTGCCATAACTAACAAGGCAAAGAAAATCTTCAATGATTGGTTCGATTTTTTTTCTTTTTTCATGTTGTATCACTCCTCCATATTATATAATCGAGTCAATTCTAAAAACATTTTAGAATTAGCTTAATACTAAACAATCACTTGTATAAAAGATTTTGCAAAATCATTTTTTTTGCTAGAAATTTCAACAATCCGAAATTTCAAGGTGCGGCATCTCGGGAAAAATAATTTACTATTTATGCCTATTTAGGTGAAATTATAGGTGTGAATAGTATAATTTATTAATTTATTGGCCAATCGATGGGGGCGTCAGTTATTATGTTTTTTAAAAAAAAAGCCCCTCGGCCTTTACGGCCAAGAGGCGAAATTAATTGTCCCAGGAATCTGACAACAACCCTGTTTTATGACAGGCTTTCATCGATCAGAATTCGATTCTAATAAAATTATGATCATCCCAAACCCCATCATCGTCCTCATCCCTCATCTCGGTATAGATAAGAAGGACATTTTCTATCTGCCAATCCACATTTGTCCCGTTCACCGTGCCGTTGAACCCTTCATTTCCAAGCATTATGCTCTTCATGAACTCGAAATGCCCGTTGGAGTTATTATCGAATGCCCTAACGTGATGGAAGACGTTCCTTCCATAGATCACGGTGCCGTTATTATCATACATTCTTTGAGATGCCATGAGACTGAAGTTCAGAGTTTCCGGGTTCCCATCGTTGTCATTATCGTAGGTCTGGTTGAAGAGAATAAAGAAACTCTCCTGATTGATATTGCCGTCATCATCGGGATCTGAGGCATTATAACCGGCTAGGAATTGATCCACGGATTCATAGTGTCCGTCAGTGTTATTGTCCCATTTCTGCTCTGCTCCAAATATCGCATGTTTATATTCGATATTGCCGTCACCGTCAGAGTCTAGTGTATGCAGGACTCGAGCTAAACTCCCTTCATGATCCACATTTCCCTCGTCGTTCATATCTTCTCTCTCAACATAATATTGTACCACGAAAAGTTCATTCAGAACCCCGTCGGAATCCGGATCGGTTACCTTCAGACCGGCAATATACTGTTTTGTCAGCTCAAAGTGTCCATTGGAATTATTATCATAATTGGCAGCCGCATAATGGAGTGCAGTCTGTTCTTCAGGGTTGGAATCCTCGTCCTCATCCTTCCAAAGAAATACAAGACCTATCGATGCATTAGCGTCCATATCTCCGTCATCATTCCTATCCCACTCCTGCATGAAGGTCCATACAGCATCCTTTTCTTCAGGGATGTTATCAGAATCAGCATCCATGATCCTCAGTCCCGCTATATGGGATTTACAATCCTCATAAATGCCGTTGGAGTTGTTATCGAAATTCTGATGGGATATCATCAAAAGGGTTATATTTTCCATTACGGAGTCCTCGTTTTGGTCTTCCATACCCCATATCCAGACAATACTATTATTGATATCATCAGATCCGTCATCATTTGTGTCCTTGAGCTCCTTGCCTGCCCACACCATGAGCCAGCTCTCCTTCTGACCATTGCTGTTTTCATCGATTCCCTCGAAACCGCCAGCAAATTCTCTGCCAAGTTCATAATGTCCATTGGAATTATTGTCATAGTACTGGGTGACATATATTACAGCTCGATGGATCTCAAATATATTATCGTCGTCAATATCAACTGTATGATTGTAGAACACTCCCAGATGTTTGTAGTGATCAGTGATGTTTCCATCTATCTTTGCTTCATCTCCAAGAGCAACCGCGGTTTTCACGTCCTCGAAATGGCCGTCGGAATTATTATCCCACTTCTCACGAACCGCATTGAAACCCTTGGAATGCTCCACAATTCCGTTGGAGTTGTTGTCCCATAACTGGGCAATGCTAATAGCTGATATGATATGGTCCGTGACGTTATCACCATTCCTGTCCTCCCTGAACTGGACCATCTTCCATATGACCAGAGCTTCCGGCCTCCCGTCACCATCATTGTCTGTGGAGTTGGATCCGTTGATGAAATCGTATTCAAAGGCTTCCTGAATATAACTGCCAACATCTCCGACTTCACCCTGAAATGCTCCCATCTCATTCGGTTGGATCACATCAGTATCATAAATCATAATGTCAGTCGTACCATTGTCCAGGATCTCATTTTTATTCAGGAAATCGGTCATATGGGTCAGATTATGTTCTGTGTCCCTTCCGCTTCTGCCTGAAGAGCGTGTCTGCATTGCAAGATAGGGTTCCGGTTCTATGGGTTCATAGTCTGATATCTCAGGACTGTAAGCAGGTTCGTTGTATATCACTGGAAGATACTCATCGGTATCTACCTCTTTCTGGGTTTCCTCCTCGATCATTGAGTAATATTCAGGTTCCCCGTCGGAATCCGGGTCAAATCTGGTTTCAAGGTCCACTGGCTTTTCCTTTGTTTCTTCCAGTTCCTGATAACCATCCAAGTCCTTGTAATAGTCCAACTTCTCTTTTTCTTCTTCTTCTTCCCCCTCGTCATTTGGATCGACTTCAGGGATGAATACCGAAAGGGATAAACCGTTCAGTTCAATTGACGGAATTAGGGAATGTTCTTCAGCATTATAGGTCAGATTGAATTCCACAGTACTGTCGACATATCCTGTCAGATTGACCCTGATACTATACATACCGTCCTGGGGCGGTGTTTGGAATGAGAATACCGCTTTGCCAAGAGCATCAGTCAGGGCGGCCTTTACAAAAACATCTTCATTATACAATTCCACCTTTGCGCCCTCAAGTGCATCAGCTGGGCCAGTCACAGCTCCTATCATGAGTTCTACAGGAGGTAGGGGTTCTTTTATCAGAGTGATTTTACCCGAAGAGCTGAATTCCTCAGCAATTATTCGGTCATCCTGAATAGAAAGGTTGAGGCTCAAGGTACTATCAATATATTTTTCCAGCTTGACCATGAGTACATATGATTCCTCAAGAATTTCACCTTCGAATTGGAATTCTGCCATTCCAGTTTCATTTGTTTTCCCCGTCTTGATGTTGCCGTCCTTCATATCCAGAGAGAGTTCCACGCCCTCAAGGGGACTGCCATTCACATCAGTAACAGGCCCGATCTGGAAAAGGTAGGGTCCCGTTTCATCCTTGTTTTCATTCTTTTTTTCCTTGCCCATCAGCGCAATGCCAATGGCAGCAAGGATCAACACTCCCACAACCGCAAGGGGCAGGATTATTTTGATATCTTTACCATTCATCTTCCATCACCTCTACCAATATCTAATGCATATAGACAATATATAGCTAAAAGAAGGATATTGCAGTAACTTTCTTTCATATCCATTTATATAGGATGATAAATCATTCTTAATTACATGGCCGAAGAACGGATCCCTGCAGAGAACCCAACTCAGGCCCTATTTGATCTAGCCGGCGAGATGGCGGATAATTATCACAAGATCAGATATATCAAAATATATGCCTATCTCTTTCTGGGTTTCACCTTATTGGGTTTATTTCTGCTCATAATAGCCGTGACCGCCGAAGGGAATTATGCTCTGGCTCTAATATTTGCAGCACTGCTGGTGTCTGGTGCGGTCCTTTTAAGACTTCTAATATTCACAAAGAATTTTCTGGATCATTTTGACAAGAACTTCAGGGCAATCCGCAAGGTATATGATACCGACCCCATGCCTCAAATACCCAAAGGCCGCAATCTGATAGATCGAATAGGGAGCTATTTGAGGGATGCTGACCCAGAAACATCCTATGTGGTAAAAAAAGAGGGACGTTTGCTCAAGGATTTCAATAGCGGGAATGTAACTTGGCCTCTGGCGGTAAGGAGGATTAAAAAATTTTTTGGGCGGGATAGCTATCTGCTTCTTGTCGACAGAAAGTCTGAGGTACCATCAATGAAGGATTTAGTAGTCCTTGAAAAGAAAATTGAAGAGACTGTCAAGAAGGGAGCGGTCCCTGATAGAATAATCTGTGTTTGCAAATCCGGAAGAGATTATGATGGAATAACTGATGACCTTTATGTATATCTGACCGAGAAGGAGCATCGAATATCGGTCTCTGGCAAGAGCAAGAGAATAAAAATGCAGTTATTTCTGGAAGTTGGAGATAGGTACGAGATAATTCCGCTTCTTCCATAGTCTAAGGAATTTCAGCCCAGGCGGGAATTCTTCTGAACTTATACAGGTCCGCAATTTCTTTCGTAAATATGTCCTGATAGAACCTGGAGTACTCACGTAGGTACATCACACCCTTTTTGGTGATCTTTATACGGTATTCCCTCCTCTCTTTATGTATAAAGACCAGTTCCTTCGTTTCCAGCTCTTCGATGACCTTGTTCGTCATGTTATGGTTGCTCTTTATCTCATGCATGACCGCGCTCTTTGGAAGTCCTTCCTGTTCACTCAGGTTATCATCCAGAATATTTGATAGGTCCTTCTGAAAAAGGTACAGGTCCAGAGTTGAAAATAGGAGGTTCAATGTTATGAACGAATAGAATCGGTGGTCCTTGTACCTCTTGGAGGCCATGTCATTACAAATTAAGGTAACTTTTATTAATATTTGTCCCTCTCAAAACAAAATCCGACCCCATCCCTGATTATCCAAGGTTCAACTGTGTTTTTTTAAAATTACTTCATCTCACAATCCCATCAAAAAATTTGATCATGTTTAAAATTTCAAACATCATCCAATGTTTTTGTTGAAACTATAGAACTTTCATCTAGAGCAGTCTTATCTTCTTCATTGTTTTCTTGAGCTTGTTTGGAATTAAATGAATCATCAGGATCTGCCTCAGGGGTTGTTTCTTCTTCTTTTCCCTTGCGTGCCAATAAAATAAATATCAGTCCGATTACGATAAACAACAGGATGATACCAATCATTATCCAGAACTTGCCGGATTCCAGAAAGTTTTTCTCTCCCCCTGTGCTGCTTTCGTTATCAGCCTCCTTCGGCCCGGTATCATCATCTTTTTGAGGATCGCCCCCATTGTTCACAGTTTCATTATCAATAGGCCCGGTTACATTTATCAGAATGAATACTTCAGTTACTCCTCCCCTGCCATCTGTTAGATTCAATGTGACGTTGTATAAGCCTCTCTTAGCATAGGTATGATTTACATTGATCAATCCAAAACCAAAATAAGCTTTTCCTCCATCTCCCATATTCCAGTCATAGATGAGTGGATCTCCGTTGGGATCAAAAAATCCTTGGGCAATTATCCCGACAGTGAGATTATTCTCGCCGCCAGTAAGGATCAGGATACCAGTAATAGGGGCCTCATTCACGTCGATCACATTTATCACCACTTCGACCCAATCAAAAGATCCTTCCTTGTCCTGAACCGTGAAATTCACAGGATAAATTCCCGGCGTGATGTCTGCAAGGAAGCTAAAATACCCATTTCTTTCATCGAGTTCCATGATCAATTCCATTCCTGAGATGTCATCACCATCAAGGCTGTCTGTCCGGTTGCAAATCAGAATCAATATTTCATTAGGGTCAGGGTCAGCGAACTCAATGCTGAAATTCAACCAATCCCTCTCAAAAACGTTCAATTCCAGAATATGTTCCGTCGGAATTACCTCTCCTATCTTCGTAATCTTAGGGGGGTCATTGGACTCTTGAACATTTAGGGAAAAATTAATCTCAGTGGACAATTGGCCTGAATTATTATCGTCTGATAGGACAAAACTGCTGTTCCACAGGCCTATGTTCTCTTGAACGGCACTTATTGTCAATTCAAAAATGGATGAATTATGATATTGTGAAACAATGTTCATTTCAATAGGGGAGGAACTTTGATCTTTTATATTACAGAATATGCCATCTCTATCAACATCCCAACACTCGATGGTAAAACTCTGTGGGATATCTTCCCAAACCTCCAGACTTAGGCCATTCTCAATATGTTCAGGGAGAACCGTTTCATTATTGAAATTTACTATATTAGGGGGGTCGTTTGTAGGATGAACGGTAACATTGAAGATGTTAGAGAGAGTGCTAAACTCATCTCCCGTATCCCGAATGCCATCCAAACCAAGATCAACTGCCTGGACCTGAAAGGCCTTTTTTCCAAAATAATTTCTTTGGGATTTGAAATCAAGATGTTGACCGTCAGGATCAAGAGAGGCATTGATCTCGTTATGGTTCATTTTTATTTCATATGTCAAATTTTCAATATCATCATCACTGAAGAAAACTGAGAGATCGATGAGGTTGTCCCCTCCATCGGAGTCCTCATAGAATCCCAGAAAATCAGCAGGGATAAATCTTTTTAGTATCGGAGCGGGATTGAATGGTTTTGGTTCGAATGATATGAATATTGTATCAATTAAAATGAATCCCCCTGTAGAGCTGCCAATAGACAGGGGTATGGCAATATCGTCCTTGTCGCTCTCGTTGTCTATGGCCAATTGAAGCAATGATCTAAAGCCTTCACTATCGGATATCATTACCTTCCCATTAAACTTACCTGGCTCGGCCCACTCGATTGAACCATCATTTCCAATATTTAGGGTGACTTCCGAAGGATGGACATCCTCCAATGTCTTCACGTTTATATATACATGATCGCATCTAACCCATTCCTCTGTGGCGTCGGGAGATGGATCTAAGGGCCCCAAAGCCATCATATAGAACTTTTTCTGCTCATTTAAGTAATCAGTATGGTTGAATTCAATACTAGCGGACAAACCAAAATCAGGAGTGGGAAATTGCTCGGCTCTAAAGACTGCATTTTCCCATTGATCGTAACTGTTATTGTATATGAAAAGGCTAAGATTATACCAGCCCATGGCCATACCTATCCTGTAATAACCCATACCCTCTAACATGATATAGATCTCCTTGATATTTGTCTCGTTGATGGTGAATTCAAAGAGCTGGTATGGGCTACTTCCATCATTTAGGGTTGTATAGGCATAGTTATCATCGCTTAGAAGGATGTTATTGTATTCTCCCGCGTTGAAGGGAATGTCCATGTAATCGGCCGGGGTTAGGATGGGTGAGGTACCTGCCAGACTACCTTTCCAAGCGGAGTTATTAATGGTATCCGTATAATCATGAATGTGATCTATGGTGACGTTTTCAATTGGTCTTCCAGTCAGATTCAGGCTGGCCTTTTCAATATTGACACGGGAGGGTAATGTGATGGATTGGTTGGAGTCTATGCCACCGGCAAGAGGGAAGGTCAGCTCAGCGGAAGAATCCCCGGAGGTCAAAGTTGTGATGGGAGATTCGATGTCGTTTCTTGCTTCCTTGTATGAAATCTCCGAAATCGCTGAAGAACTACCCCTGAAGTTCTTAGGGGTGTGGCTCACTGTCAAAGTTATCCCAATATTGCTTATCACAAATAACATGGTCAATGATATTGCAACCAGAAGTTGTCTATAAAGTTTCATATCGACACCTTTTGATAATTATACATGTTTCATCTTATGAGGTGATATTCCCTGTCGGTTCAAAATTATTATTCTGATTGATGTAATAAGAGTAGTTTTATATTCATATAGGCCGGATTCAATAATCTTTCCTTAATCACTTAATAATTATATATTTATAATAGATATACATAAGAACCATATAATAATATAATTTTGGTCCCAAATGAATGTGTAAATTATATCTCCAGCCATAGGTAAAAAATGGAATAATAGTTTATATAATGGAATATTCTTACCCTGAGAGATTTATTATAATGAAATTCTATGTACTGTAAATAACAATTGGTGAAAAATATTGGACCATCCATAAGCAGGCTTTCCGATTCCATTGTATGTTACAGGCAATTTTTTCATTTCATCAAACACTATCAAATCTAAATGAATACAACGCGAATAGTCAAATCACAAAACACTAGAAGAGGAATAACATGGATAGAGGTAATATTGAAGAAATAAGGAAGATGATCAAGGAATTGAAAGAATTAAAGACCGATCTTTACAACGGAGATTTTTTACTCACCTGGGAAAAACCTATGGATGAGATCAAGGCTGTTCTTCTGGTAACCCAGATACTCGAGGAAATGTACAGGGCAAATATCTCTACAAAGGTTTTCAACGGTACGCTGGCGGTATCGAATTTTAGGGATAAGTCTACCAGAACCCGTTTTTCCTTTGCAAGTGCGGGAAGCTTATTGGGACTAGATGTTCAGGATCTTGATGAGAGCAAATCACAGCTATCACACGGTGAGACCGTCCGGGAGACCGCGAATATGATATCCTTCTTAACAGAAGTAATAGGAATACGTGACGATCTTTTCCTGGGTGAAGGCCACAAGTACCAGGAAGAAGTGTCCCGCGCCGTCCAGCAGGGATTTGAGGAGGATGTTCTACCCCAAAGGCCGTCAGTAGTGAATCTCCAGTGCGATCTGGATCACCCTACCCAAACATTGTGCGATGCGACTCATCTAATCAAGAACTTCGGAAGTCTGGAGAACCTCAAAGGGAAGAAGATAGCCATGACCTGGGCATATTCACCGGCATACGGCAAACCTATGTCTGTACCCCAGGGAATAATAGCTCTTATGACCCGGTTCGGAATGGACGTTACATTGGCACATCCCGAAGGCTATGATCTTGTTCAGGACATCGTTGATGTGACAGCAAAGAATGCAGAGGAATCCGGTGGGAGCTTTAACCATGTGAATTCCATGGCCGAGGCTTTCAAGGATGCGGATATAGTATATCCCAAAAGCTGGGCTCCGGTTCATGTCATGGAGAAGAGATGCGAGCTGCTTCACAAGGGTACAGCGGGAGAATCTGAACTTCAGGAACTGGAAAACGTTTGTGTTGAGAACAATTCCAAATTCAAGGATTGGGAATGCACAGAAGAAATGATGTCATTGACCAAGGACGGTAAAGCATTATATATGCACTGTTTGCCGGCAGATATAACAGATCTCAACTGTGAGCATGGTGAAGTTGCAAATTCGGTTTTCGAGAGATATAGGGTGAAGACCTACAACGAGGCGGAACACAAGCTCTATGTCATAGCTGCCATGATCCTACTGACCCGTATGAAGGAAGTTCCTGAAGTATTGGAAGATCTGCTTAGCAAGGCCGACAATAGAAGGTATCAATAGGATATTTCTGTGTTTCAGCATTCAGTATACATTTATTGATAAAAGGGACACTTACCTTCCCGATTGCTGGTGAGTGAATGATCTTGTTCTTTTAATTATTATATGTGTTAATTATTAATTTATCATGGGTACCCCTACTTATTTATGCTTCCAGTAGAATACCGAATATATGGTTGCCGCTTCAGATTGTATTGTTGATTGCCTGAATAATAATAACAGTTACTGGCAATGAACTTTTTACACATTGGATTGGCGGAATTAATTTACTATGGGGAAAAGAATAAAATGGCTATGAGATTCTGTCCTAATTGTTCTTCGCTGTTAAGACTTCTTCAGGGAAGATCCAGGTCCGATATCCAGTTCGAATGCCCGAAATGCGAGTTGTTCTTTCCTGATGAATCATCATTATCAAAGGGCTCAATACCTGAGATAAAATCCATCGTGCTGGAACCATTTCCTCCAAAGATACCGCAGGTTAAAGGATCCGGTGCAAAGGGAGAAAAGGTAGAGTCGATAATACCGTCCTGGAGAAAAGATGGTTCTGTGACAACTCCAATGCATGATGAAAATAGGGTTCAGATTGATAAAGGAATGTTAAATTCACTATTTCCCTACAGTAATATCCGAGAGGGTCAGCGCCAATTCATGGACCATTGTAAATTGGCATTTAAAAGGGGCATGAACCTGGCAGCCTACGCACCCACTGGCATCGGGAAGACAGTAGCCTCTCTGGTTCCTGCAATAGAGGAAGGATTGAAACAGGGCAAAACAATTCTGTTCCTAACTTCAAAGCAAAGCCAGCACAAGATGGCCATTGATACCATCAGAAGGATAGTCGGGGCTTCGCCAAATCATCTGAATAAATTGATAAAGCGTTCACCCAATCGCTCTCATATACGGGAGAACTCCAGGTCAAAGGGCCACACGTTGATCGCAGTGGATATAATATCCAAACAGGATATGTGCCCTAGAGATTTTGCATCCGAGCATCATGCAGTGTTCAATGAGTTCTGCAAGATGGAGAAGAAGACTAGAACCTGCCCCTACTTGAAAAGCGAAAATCTTCATGTTTATGGAACGATAGAGGAAGGTATTCTTCACGTGGAGGAATTGGCCCAACTTGCCAAGAGCGCCATGATGTGCCCCCACGCAGCAGCCTTGGAGGTAGCACGTTACGCACATGTTATTATTTGTGATTATAATTACCTATTCTCAGATATTTCCGAAAGGATGCTTGAAAAATTGAATTTAGTGCACGATGATATTCTAGCCATTTTGGATGAGGCCCATAACCTCCCGGATCGGATACGGAATCATATGAAGGGGGATATAACTCTCAATAGGTTCAGTGATGCATTAAGCGAGCTTCAGGAAGAAGATCAGCAGCTTTACAGATATGTCAGGGATATTAGGAAAAAAGTTGCAGACATGTTTTCGGATATGAAAGAAAATGATGAAGAAAAGCTGTCTAAGAATGATTTCATTCATAAGGTCCAGTCCATATTGGATTCAACACTTGATAGAAAATTAACCTTTGAAGGTTTATATAAACGCCTAATTGAGATAGGAGAAAAGAGGATCGAAGAGAAACATACATCCAGTTCACTACTGGTTATTGGTGAGTTCTTCAAGGTCTGGGCATCGGATATAACTGGGACCATAAGGTTTGCAAGCACCAAGGGAAGTGAAATGATTTCATATCGATTATTGGATCCATCAATAATATCCCGCTCCATTTTTAATAAATTGCACTCCTCGGTTTTGATGAGCGGAACTCTTTTTCCTCCACGGACCTATGCTGATATGCTAGGACTGACTCCGGGAAGAACGGTGTTGAAGGAATACAAATCTCCTTTTCCCCTGGAGAACCGAAAGGTTTTCGTGCTGAAGGAGGTTTCAACCCTCTATAAGGAGCGGACGCCGAAGATGTTCAGTCTCATAACCGACAACATATACCAGGCTTCAGAGTCATTCAGCGGTAATGTTGCGGTCTTCTTTCCTTCTTACCATTTACTTCAGGATATTGCTTTTGAACTGGCAGAGAGGGGTCCGTCGAAGCAATTAATAGTGGAGGAGAAGGGGATGGATAAAGTTGAGAAGGAGAGGATGTTCAAACGCTTGTCCCGACTCCAGTATATGGGTGGAGGGATCCTTTTAGGTGTTCAGGGCGGTTCACTATCGGAGGGTGTAGATTATCCGGGTGACCTTCTGCAGATGGTAATAGTGGTGGGCGTCCCTCTAGCTCCTCCATCCATAGAAGTAAAGCATCTGATATCATATTACCGCCAGCTATTCGGAGTAAGCAAGGGTTATATGTACAGCTACATTTATCCAGCACTATCTCGTGTTCTGCAATCCGCGGGCCGATGCATCAGGGACGAGAACGACAGAGGAGTTGTGGTGCTGATGGACCGCAGATTTGCGAAGTCACAGTATGGAAAACACTTCCCAATTGATTTCAATCTGGAATTTTCTACAGACTACATATCGAAGATCAAAGATTTCTTCAAGAGTGCCAATGAATAAATGGACCAATTTCTGCACAATTCAGAATTGAAATTATGAACTGAAAAATAGAAATTATAAAATAATAATTGGAGGGAAGGAATTCTTCCCTCTTCATGCATTGCTTTTCAGAAAAATGATTATTTTTTCAGAGTTCCTTTCTTACCGCACTTCGGACATTCCAAGCGATAAGGCCGTTTTTCAGAGGTTATGGTTATCTTGGTCTTACATCGCGGACAGGGGATTTTCAGGGGTTTTTTGCCGCTTTTCTCCTCTTTCTTCTTCTTTCCGGGCACATCGCCCTTCAGAGTTCCTTTCTTACCGCACTTCAGACATTCCAATTTATAAGGCCTTTTCT
>CAYSHM010000002.1:45008-240110 GCA_964430885.1 uncultured archaeon
TTCAGAGTTCCTTTCTTACCGCACTTCAGACATTCCAATTTATAAGGCCTTTTCTCTGATTTGATGGATATCATGGTTTTACATCTGGGGCATGCGATCTCAGGGTAATCTTCTTCTTTCTTTTCCTCGTCAATTAACTCGAAGTCCAATCCCGCATCCTTTGGCTTCTTCTTACCCTTCTTTCTTCTCTTTTCTTCGCCGCCCAAAGTTGATGATGAATCCATCTTATCCTTCATCTCTTCCTCGAAATCCCGTCCAGTTCGGTTATAAATCTCTGTGAACAAGCTTTGGGAAAGGTTGTTGAGTTTCTCTACTGATCTCTCTATGGCCTTTAGATCACGGCCTCCAAGGGATTTCTTTACCTCCTTGATAGCCATCTTTGTTTTTCTTATCTGGCTCTTGGTAAGCTTGCTAGCCAGTTCATCAATCGCCTTTTCCGTAGCATAAACGAGTCCGTCTGCTTTGTTTCTCAACTCGGCATGCTCCTTCATCTTCTTGTCCCGTTTTCTGTATTTCTTAGCTTCGGAGATCATATCCTCTACTTCGTTTCCAGAAAGTGTCGATGATTCGGTGATGGTGATCTTTTGTTCCTTTCCTGTTGCCAGGTCCTTAGCTGAAACATTTACAATACCATTTGCATCAATATCGAATGTCACCTCGATCTGAGGAACACCTCTTGGAGCTGGCGGGATACCAACTAGGTGGAATCTTCCAAGGGTCCTATTGTCTTTGGCCATTTCTCTTTCACCCTGAAGAACATGCACCTCTACGGACGGTTGGTTGTCAACAGCAGTGGAAAATATCTGGCTCTTCCTTGTGGGAATGGTGGTATTCCTCTTGATCAGTGGAGTTGCTACACCTCCAAGGGTCTCAACTCCTAATGATAATGGAGTTACATCCAGCAGAAGAACATCCTTAACTTCACCCACTAGGATTCCTGCCTGTATTGCAGCACCGACGGCTACACATTCATCAGGATTGATTCCTTTGGTAGGTTTCTTGTGAAGCAGTTTCTTAATTAATTCCTGAACAGCAGGGATCCTTGTGGAACCTCCAACCAATATCACTTTGGAGATGTCCTTTGCTTTGAGTTTTGAATCTCTTAGAGCACGCTTGGTAGGTCCAGCCGTCTTTCGTACAAGATCTCTGGTGAGTTCATCGAACTTACCTCTGCTAATGGAGACATCCAAATGCTTGGGTCCTGATTCATCTGCAGTGATATATGGAAGATTGATATTGGTCTTCAGTCTGCCGGATAGTTCTATCTTTGCCTTCTCAGATGCCTCTTTGAGTCTTTGCATAGCGGATTTGTCATCCGACAGATCAATATCGTGCTCTTTGGTGAACTCTTCAGCCAAGAAATCCATGATCCGCTTATCGAAATCATCACCGCCTAGAAGGTTGTTGCCGCTGGTGGCCTTCACTTCGAAAACACCCTCGCCGAGTTCTAGGATGGATACATCAAATGTACCGCCTCCAAGATCAAAAACAAGAACGGTCTGGTCCTCTTCCTTATTAATACCGTACGCCAATGCAGCGGCGGTAGGCTCGTTTATTATCCTGAGGACCTTCAATCCGGCAATCTTACCTACATCCCTCGTGGCCTTTCTCTGACTGTCTTCGAAATATGCAGGTACAGTAATCACTACTTGGTCGACCTCTTCTTCCAGGTATTCTTCAGCATCCTCACGAAGTTTGTTCACTATCATTGAAGATATTTCTTCTGGAGCATATTTCTTATCCCCGATTTTAACTCTGTGGCGAGTACCCATTTTTCTCTTTATGGATGCAATAGTCCTTTTCGGGTTGGTAATAGCCTGCCTCTTTGCCAGCTGACCAACCAATCTCTCTCCGTCTTCAGTAAATGCGACTACAGACGGTGTTGTCCTTGATCCCTCAGAGTTGGGTATGACGATCGCTTCTCCACCTTCCATTGTGGCAACACAAGAATTTGTTGTTCCAAGGTCGATACCTATAGCTTTTCCCATCTTCATTCCTCACGGTATTTAAATTTGAATAATTTGATCAATATTTTTTAAAATGCGTTACATTTATCTGATAACATCAATCACAAAATTATATTACTGGATTGAACGAATTATTTTTCAATTCCTTTAACCTAAATCAAAGGTTTATATTTAAATCTATTTGCCTGATTTCTTTGTGTTCTACCAACTGTTCTCAGATGAAATTATCATACTTTTTCTTTATGGATTTTTCACCCATTTCTTTGGGCTTGGAGGTCGTCCATAATCTCTTTCTTTACCTCACTTCGGAGCTCGCTTTCCAACCGCTCTCTTTTTTCATAATACTCTTCACGGGAGGTAAGTCCATTATCGATCAGGATTTCAAGAACAGTGAATATGTCGATTTCCCGTCGGTACTGTTCCATCCATTCTTCGATCTGTTCGTCTGATGGGAAAATGGGATGTTCTTGGTAAGTAGCCAATTCTTCATGGGTTTTTTTGACTATATTTTCCTTCTTAGTAACTTCACCTTCATCATCGAAGCTTCTCTTTACATTGTTGATAGTATCTTGTAACCATGACATTAGATTTCCACCTGTAAATTATATTTTTTTTCTTTAAGGAAAATTAAATATTAAAAGCTTTTCTCATAAGATAGTCACTCAAAGATATATTCAGGTATTGAAAGATATTTCTTTTTATTTTTTTTTCACCAATCGTAATCGAACTTTTATAGGTAATTTATAATTATTTCTGGTACCTTATAAATTTGGTATTAGAATAGATGGTAAACCAAAATCATTAATACCAATAATTTAATATTCTAATAATTATAATCTAAAATATTCCAATCGCTATGCTGATGACAAACTTGTAAAGTCATTAATGTAGTCCGAGAAATAGATTGGAAAATCAATGGATACTAGAGGCAGTATAGAGATAATTTGGATCCTGATCCGGTTATGATAAGAAAACAATGGCCTCTGTCAGAATACAATCGTAATTGTCGGTGGTGAAATAAGCATGAAATACAGAATGATTAGCTGTTTACCTTTAGTCATAATGGTCCTTTTGGCCTTGGTCGCTATCCAATCCGTTAATGTCGCAGGTGATACATATCATGATGGTGATACTGGAGCAAATGAGGTATGGTCCAGCGGAGTCCATATAGTCGATGATGAATACAATGTAACCAATGGGAACATGTTGACCATCGAACCTGGTGCGAATGTCAAAATGGACAGCAGTCATGGGGAAGGGAAAATAGTTGTTAAAAACGGCGGAAAACTAGTTATTGCAGGTACATGGGAGAACCCCGTGGTCTTCAGTGAAAACGTTTCAGGATCCGGTTATGAGGGTTTAGTTGTGGAGGATGGAGGTATTGCATTCATTAACTATACAAACATAAAAGAAGCAAATATCGGTATTAAATCCGATGGTCTCAATTTGGCATCCAGCTATGTAGAGGTGAATCACTGTCGAATCAATTCAACAGGCGATTGGGGCTTATATGCCACAGGTGATGAGGAGGTTATAGTGAATAACTGCACAATAAACAATACTGGAGATGGGTCTGCTGACAGCGGAGGAGTAAGAATGAGCTCCGGTACCGTATTATCAGACAGCGAAATCTTCAATTCTTCCAACACAGGAGTCCTTATAGGAGGCGGTTCTCCCGTAATCCACAATACAAAAATCCATAATACAACAGGGAGAGGAATCTCTATAGGTTCCAGTTATACTCCGAAAATTTCTTCCAGCATAATTGAAAATTCTGGAGAAGTGAATATCTATGCTACCGGATTTGAGAGGAATATTGTTCTATCAAACTGTACTCTTTTCAATACAACAGGGGTCAATAGTGCCTATGTAGCACCCAACACGGTAAATGATAATATTAACATTACACTCCTGAATCTAACGGATTTGAGTGAGGATCTTAATGGCTCTTGGACCGTTATAAAGGGCGGGAATATATCAGTGAACTATTGGGCAAAGGTATATGTTGATGACGTCAACGGTGATCCGATATCCAACGCCACTGTCGATATGGTTCATAATGGCAGCACACATTTTACAGGCACGACATCCCAAATGGGGTATGCTTGGGTTCAGGCATCTCATTTCATCTATAATGATTTGGGTTATTGGTTTAAAGGCAATTATTCTGCAAAGGTGTCCCATACCGATTTTGCACAATCTGAACGAAATGAATATTGGGATATGTTCCATTCATTGAACTTCACACTTATGGATACAAAAGCTCCTACTCTGGATTCCGATGACTCGCCTAATGCTGGAACGACAGGTGATAACTTCATTTTCAATTTGTCAGTATCGGACAATATAGGAGTGGATAGTGTAAATGTTACCTGGGCCCACGGTAGTTTGGGCACAAATCAGCCTCTTAATGACGATGGGGATGGAACCTGGAGTCTCAGCATAACTCTGGATGACAGCCTTAACGACCTCACCTATTCCATTCAGGTCAATGACACTACCGGGAATTATTATAGGCAAGACCTGCAGCTTGTACCTATTTCAGATAATGATGACCCTGTATTGAATTCGGATAATTCGCCGAATTCAGGAACAACAGGAGATAATTTTGTTTTTGATGTTAGTTTATCTGACAACATAGATATTGACATGGTTTATGTGAACTGGACCCATGGCGGTCTTTCCGGCAATGACACCATGAACGATGACGGTGATGGGACCTGGAGTCTTACCATAGTGCTGGATGACTCCCTGAGTGACTTGTTTTATTATCTCTGGTTCAATGATACATCTGGTAACATATTTGTTCAATCGCAGCAGCTGATAGGAATAAATGACAATGATGCACCAGTATTTGATTCGGATGATTCACCTATTACAGGTACCACAGGCGACGCTTATGTATTTAACATATCTGTATCAGATAATATCGATGTGGGTAGTGTAAATGTATCCTGGACCCATGGCGGATTGGGTGGGAATGTTGCCCTTAATGATGATGGTGACGGCACTTGGAGTTTGACTATTGTTCTGGATCACAGTATTGGAGATCTCATATATTCCATCCAAGTCAATGATACTTCGGGGAATTATTTCAGGCAGCTCCTTCAGACCGTTACAGTTTCTGACAATGATAATCCAGTTCTTCTGAATGACAACAGTCCCAACGAGGGTACTACTGGCGATTCATATTTGATATCAATCGAGGCTTCTGACAATGTGGAGGTCGATTCCGCAAATGTAACCTGGTTCCACGGGACGGATCTATTCAATCAGCCTTTATGGTTCAATGCGACATCAGGCAATTGGGAACTGATGATTAACCTGAACCATTTATTAGGAAATCTGGAATATTCAGTTCAGATCAATGATACATCAGGTAATTATCTTCGTCCGGGTAAAAATATAGTGCCAGTAATAGATAACGATAGTCCGGAATTCGGACAGGTATTTACTGACGCACTTACAACGGGAGACATAGGCGAATTTAGAGCAATCATCAATGATAATATTGATGTTCATGAAGTGTATCTTGATTTCACGGTAAATGGGGTTTTAGGAGTGAGGAGTTTTAATTGGTCAGTAGTAAATAAAACCAATGATGAATGGTTCATAGGTATTACCTTGCCGAGCGACACTCAGATTGTAGAGTATTATTTCTGGGCCGCCGATGCTCAAGGTAATTCACAGCTAGCAGGATTGTACCAAAGTTTGGTGACAGATAATGATTCACCCAATGGATGGATGAATGAGCTGAATTTCACTACTGGAGATTCGATCATCATCAATATTTCTGCTGAAGACAATATTGATATTACCAATGTAGTGTTCTCATATCGATACCAGTATACTGATATGACAATAGATGGAGAATTTTCAGCATTAGGAATGGTGAAAACAGCAGAAGTAGCACCGGTGAACACAGAATATTGGCACATTGAGTTAATCATACCTGGTGACGCGATGGTCATATTCTATTTCTTCAATATATCCGATGGACTGAACGCTCCTTATTTCTATCAGCAGGGGACTACTCAAAATATACTTCAGGCGCAAGCACAGCCATTTACCGGAAATATTTTAGATAATGATGCACCGATTATTACCAATTATCCAAGCTTCAAGAAGATATACAATACGACGGAATCGATCGATATTATTTTTTATGTGTTCGATAACACCTTTTCCATTCAGGAAGTCAGGATAACGTTAAGTGGTATATATGAAGGAACATTCTTGTGTCAGGAACTTTACCCGGGGGCATCCTTCCTATACAGCAAGATAGCAGATATAGATCTTATAGGTAGAGTGGATTTCAATGTGACCATCACTGATCATGCGGACAATTCGAATCTGTATCCGATATTATATCATTACAATTTCACAGTTGTCGATTCGATAGCCCCAGAATTTGTGGACATAGATGGCAATTTGACAAATGGGACTGATGATCCATTCGATGTCACATGTTCAGTAAGCGATAACATCGGGCCCCATGAGGCATTCATTCACGTAAAGCATGGCGAGGAAGACGATTGGACCGTTTACAGTATGCTTCAATCCATCACAAGCCCGGGCAGTTTCTATATTAGATATCCTGAGGAATTGAAGCACAATTTGGGTTATGATACTTCATTAGGCATTCCTCTGTATTATTTCATAACAGTTTATGACGAGGCATCAAATTCGAAAAGAATAGGCAACGAAGTCAATCCATTTGTAGTCTCCTTTTATGATAATGATGAACCTGAAGTGAGTGATGTTTCAGGAGATATATCTACTTCAGGCGGAGCGGATTTCAATTTAAGTTTGAACGGATCAGACAATTTAGGTCTGGACAGAGCCCTAATATATCTTAATAACAACCAGGGTAGATCATGGTTGAATGCCGTGGAGATGCATTCAATAATATCCAATAACGGTCAGGTGGGAAATTTCTATATAACTTATTATGATCTGTTAACGGAATTGGGTTCCAAGGTCAATACAACTGAACTTACTATTCTATCTTATTATATCAATATCATAGATATCAATGGCCAGGTAACTCAAGCAGGTTCTATTGATGAACCATACTCAATCCAAATTGATGACGGGATTGCACCAGTTTTGATCAATTTTAGTTTTACACCTGATTTGCCCATAACCAATAGTCCCTTTTCTGTTGAAGTAGGAGTTAGGGATAACATAGATAGTCCAATATTGCTCAATACCACTTTGAACTTCTATTACGATGAATTTCTAAATTACAGTATTCCAATGGTAAATCTCAATAATAGCCTCTTTCTTGTAATCCTTGACGCAGAAAACATTATTTTGAAGGATAAGAGGATTTTAACTCTTTGGGTGGTATTGGAAGACTCCAATGGTAATGAGGTCCGAGTTTTCTTGACCTCTCTGGATATTATTGATACCATTAAACCGAGATTATCAGATGTTGAGCTTCTGGAGGAGGACGCGGAACGTCCAATAGATAGGGTCAGACCCGGAAAACCAGAGGATGTTTCAGCTGGCCAGGAGATCCTTGTAACAGTTGAGCCTATTGATAATTTTGGCATCAAGGATATGGAAATAATCATGGAATATTCCAATGTTGATTATGAAACCAATATCGAGAACAATGTTACTTACAACAATACAATGCCCCTCGTTTCATGGGAAGGTTTGATCATTATACCAGATCTTCAGAGAGGATATCTTTATTATCGCTTCATATTGACAGATGCTTCAGGTAATGTTTACATTACAGATGATTATTTGCTAAATGTATCGTCCAATGATGCAGATGATGATGGAATTCCAGATTATTTGGAGCCTTCACATAACAGCCTGAATCCTGATGGAAGTTCCAAGGGATTCAACGGCAGTTCACTACCTTTCAAGGATGATCCAGAGGAATGGGCTGATTATGATAATGATTCAGTAGGGGATAATTCCGACGATCTCCCATTTGATCCCATAGCTGCTATTGACAGTGATGGTGACGGTTATCCGGATCTACTGTTGCCAAATGCGAAGTTTGATCAATCGACCACTGGAATTGACCATATTGATCAGTTCCCCAATGATCCTTCCTGCAGTTTAGATAATGATGGTGACGGTTATCCCGATGAATGGAATTCCGGGATGTCAGGGGTGGATTCCCCTAGATGGCCAAATATTTGGTTGGATGATTATCCTTTTGATAAGGATGAGAACAAGGTAATTATTGAGTTCAAGGATCCGGAAAAGGAAGAATTCAATTGGGTCCTGTTCATTATCCTCATAATTGTGATACTTTTGATACTTTTCTTGGTTGGTTTCATTATTTTCAAGAAAGCGGGACCTTGGTTGGAGGAAAGAAATAAACGAAAGGAGGAGGAAAAGGAGGAGGAGGAGGAAAAACAAAAGAAGGACGAGGAACGTAAGAAAAGACTCCTGGCAGCGAAGAAGAAAGATGAATATGCTGCTAAAAAGAAGAAGGCAAAAAGAAAGGCCAAGACCAGTGAGGAAGCGGATAAAGAATCCATGGACAAGAAGAGAAGAATGTTCCTGGATGACGAAGATGATGAGTTGTTGGACATTGATGAAATGCTTCCTGAAGAAATGCTGTGGGAGGGTGGCGTTCTAGATACCAGAAGACTGTTATTGGAAGCAGAGGATGACGGATTCTTGGATGAAGAAATGCCCGATGAAGACGATTATTTGGATGAATCCGCTTATACCCCTGAAGTAACGGAAGTCGAATCTGAAATAGATGAGGGGTCGACGGAAGATGAAGATACGGATGATATGGATCTAGTAGGAGATGAATTGGATGATGATCTGTTGGCGATGTACTTCGCAGGTGACTCTGATTCTGGTGATTTGGCTGCTGAAGAAGATGAACCATTTGAGGAATTGGATGATGAGGATGACGAATTGGATCCCGAAATAATGGATCAATTGAACAAATTGGGAGATTTTGAAGATGATTCTGAAGACGATTCTGATGATAAGGAAGAAGATCTGGATGATATTGAAAAGAGTTTCAAGAATGCGCTGGCTGAATTGGACGAACTATAGGTCAATAACCATTGAAGCTTAGCTATCCAAATTGATAAGTATCCCAAATTGAAATAAGCCCAAAAGATTATTAATGAAAAAGTTGATTGATAAGATACTGAAAAATTCAGTCACCTATATCCATTAACACTGTAATAAGAGGCATTAAAATGAAAAAAATCATTGGAATTATCCTTCTGGTTTTCTTGTTGTTAGTACAGATCTCACCGACAGTTCTTGCCAAGGGAGGATATAGCGGGTCATCAGGGAGTAGGGGGACGTATTATGGGCGTAGCGGCGATCATTATGATGATGAAGACGAAGACGAGGAAGGTGGTGCCTGGGTATTATGGTGTGTTATAATCTTCTTTGTAATCATCTTTGTAACTGCAGTAGTTGTGGCCCAGGTGCAGAGAAAGAAAAGAGGATAGACTTTTCTTAATTGCACTTTCAAATGAATGCTTCTGCAAATAATATTATTTGAAATAACAGAACACCCATTCGAGTTCCGGTTCTAATATTCAATTCGAAGGCATTCCAAATTATCTCGTCATCCTCTTTTTTGATAGTAATCCATACTTTTATCCAAGTAAGGTAAAGAATCAATAGAAAAACTGTTGCCCCTGCGAGATATAATTTTCCGTATATTTCCGGGAATCCAAATAATCCATAATATGAAATCGGATACAATGGAATGAAAAATGAATAGAAAAGGATGACCAGGTACATCGACGGCATTCTGCCCTGTCTAACTGGCGTAGTCTTGAAACCAGCGGCTATGTCTCCTTTCAAATCCCCTATGCAAACCATTATTTCTCTACCGATTTCCATCAAGAATATCGCAGACGCAAGAGGGAGTAAGATTTTAAGGTCGTTCCAAGAGTAGGGTCTCATGGCCCATGCACCCCAAAGAGGTATCGCACCCACACCGAAAGCTACTATCAAATGGCCGATTATACCGCGGTATTTACCTTTGGAGTTATAATAAATTCCAGATATTGCAATGACTGATGTTAGCAGACCGCAGGGTAAATTGATTCCGTATGGGGTCAGTGATCCTTCATAGCTGTTGTTGGCAAAGAGGGTTGTGGAAAACGAGATCAGGACTGATATGACCATCATGATAATGCCTGTTATTGCAGCGGTTTTTGGTTTAATCAATCCTGAGGGAATAGGTTTTTGAGGTCTGTTAACCCTGTCGGATTCAAGATCGGTGAAATCATTATGTACCATCAATCCTCCAGCCAAAAAGGCTGCAGCTAACATTGTCAATAGGAACATATCCCATTCCAGATGAAACCCCGCATTGATGGTAATATCTGCAATTGTTACATTCAGGGCACCAACGCTGGATCCGAATACTGAAATAATAATTATCAGAGGACGGCATATTCTAACCCATGCCAATACCCTATTCGTCATATATACGCTGGAGGAATCAATGGAAAAACCACCCACAGACCGGCTCATGAGTGTATAATGTCAATCCAGATATATAAAACATATATGATGAAGATTCAAGTCTATTTATCTAGGGGAATTCCTTAAAGCCGACAATAATCGATATCAGAATGAATCTACAATCTCATTGACCCCGATAATTTCCTTTTTCCTGTCTTTGGCCAAATTGTCGGCCTTCAATAATATATTCTTGATCCTTACCTGGTCTATTGTATCCTGTAATTTGAGCATAATTTCCTTTAATTCCTGAAATTTCATATTGCTCCTTATTCCGTTCTCCAATCCTAGAATTAACTCCTCCATTTCATTTTCCAGATACAATCTCAATTCAGTAATACCTTCGGACCTGATCTCACGTTTTGTGTAGCATTTGGCAATTCTAATTAAGGCGATATCATCAACATATTTGTCCGCTATTACCGCTTCATCCTCAATCTCCTCCAAATGCCGTCTCATGAGTGTTTTGTTGTTGTTCTGAAGAGCGTGTTTCTCTCCGATTTTAACTATCTTCCGAATTACTTTCTCCGCTTCTACCCTAGCCCGGTTCACAGCTGAGGATCCGATCCGCATATTTTTTTCATATTTCATCATCACTTCCTTAACTCTATTGTTGGAAAGATGGGGGTTAATATCTGCAAGGGTCTTTGCTTCGGGAGAATCATTTAGAGTTTGGGATTTCATAACAAGTGTTGATTCCCTGATATGCTCCTCTGCCTTTTCCTTCAGGAATCCTTTAAAATCCTTTGATATATTTAGAGTTGTGATGGTTTTTGCTATGTTGGTTATTCTGCCTACAGAGAGTTCATCTGCCATTTTTCCCCTCGAGTGATAGTTTATTCAAAGTGGTAGTTTTATTAAGAAGTTTTAGTGGAAATCAAATTCCAATAGCTGACAGGCTTATATGCCAACCCATGAACATTCCAACAACTGCTATTAGATACAACAATATTAGAACACTTCCTTCCCACCTAACTAACTTCAGATCAGTTATCATGAACAATATTGCAACTGTGCATGCTACAAGGGTAATAGGGGCCAGGAAATAGAAAACAGTGACGCTTTCCAATACCACAATAGGATTGAAAATGCTTGCAATTCCAATAGAAAATAGAGGATCGGTGATATTGGAGCCTATAAGGGTGCCGAGTGCCAGGGACTTTGCTTTCTTGATAGCTACACCTGCGACGATAAGTTCTGGAACAGATGTCCCGAAAGCGGTGATGGAGGTGCCGATTATACTTTCCTCCATATTGAACTTCTCTGATATAGTACTGGCCGAATCCACCATTTTATTGGCACTGAATATTACAAACCCCAATCCCAGAGCCAGGAACAGGATTGCAATACCCAGACCCATACCCATCTCGTCCTTTTCATTATCCAAGTCGTCATTGGGTTTATCATCATCCATCCCTTTTTTCCTGAAATATATCAGAAGGTATGCCAGATAAGCTAGATAGATCAAAATAAGTATGATCCCCTGCCATGTTTGAAGTGTTTTATCCCAGGCAGTAAAGAGTGTGAGAAGGAATACGGCCCCCAGCATGCACAACCCATCCCTTTTGATGACTGTTGCATCGGTTTTAATGGGACAGAAAAGCACCACTATTCCCAGTATGAAGGTGATCTGAACCAGAACACTGCCGTATATATTTCCTATTGCCAGGTCTGCGTGTCCATGGTATGACGCAGTAGCAGTAGAAGCGATCTCCGGAACAGAGGTTCCAATTGAAACGATCGTTAGACCAACAATGAACTCGGAAAGACCCAGCCGTTTAGCAACCGCTTTAGCGCCTTCAAGAAACAAATCGGCTGAGGTTATGATCAATAAAAGGGAGAACAGAAGTATCATACAGTAAATAATGACATTTCTGAATTTTGCAGCCAGAATTACCATGACAAGTAGGATCAGGAAGGATAGTATGGATAGGACCATATCCCGGTATTCCCAATTGGTGAATTTCTTAAAAACAGAGGTCATCCATCATCACTCATATCTTCTTATTAATTAAGGGTTTTCTAAAAATGTGATATTATTTGCAATCAAGGTAATCCCTGTTATTTCAATTTTAATTTACTTTCTTTTCGGCCAAGTACTACCACTCTAGAAGCTTTCTGTTCGCCGAGTATGGTCATGTCAGTTCTTCTAGCTATGTCCTCAGCAAACTCGTGGATCTCCTGGTGAGAGGGCATATTATCAATGGTCATCCTTCTTCTGGAATATCCAACGAATACATAGCCTTTAGGTTCAACAAAATCCGGTTTCGCCCTTTTAATTAGGGCGGCATATTGGTCCTCAAATCCCAAGTTATAACCTTTGACCAGGGTATGTCTGATAACTGTGCGGGTGTTCAGATGGGGAAGGATCTCCAGGGTTTGATTTAATGATTTCCAGGAGGCCGATGGATCAATGGGAACGCAAACCCTCCTGAATAATTCCTTGTTTGGAGCATCAACACTCACATAAAGTTGTGTTGGGAGTGGTTCCAACTTTTCCAGAAACTCGGGGAAAGTGCCGTTTGTTACCAGAAAGGTTGTCATGTTCCTGCTGTGGCAGAGTTCTATGAACTCTCCGAGCCTGGGATACAAGGTGGGTTCCCCGGAAAGGGAAATGGCGACCATATTGGGATTCCGTGCTTCTTCATACATCTCAGGAGAGCATTTGGGATTTCCCTTATATCCGGTTATGAGTCTTCTCTGTCCCTCGATGAGTCCGTCAAGTATGGCCTCAGGATCGTCATATTTATCCAGGAATAATTGGTTCTGTCCCTGAAACCTCCAGCAGAAAAGACATTTCTGGTTGCATTGATTCACTGCAGGTGTCATCTGGAGGCATCGATGACAGCTTATCCCATAGAACCTCTCCTTGTAGCAGCTCCTGCCGCTTGTCAATTTTTCCCTAAGCCAATGACAGAGCTTTACAGCACTGTGATCACCAACCACATGGTACTGCTGTTTCTCTAGGATTTTTTTAATGTTATCTTCCATAGTGAAGGCGGTAGCAATCTCCCTACATTAAAACATTATCATTCTAGTTTTACGGCTATAAGAAAAAGAAATGGGATATGATTGATTTTATCCATTACCACATCCCGAAAATTCATAATTTCTAACGTGTTTGATCTTTATTTTCTTCTCAGGTGCACAGCATATATGAGACATAGAATCATTGATAATCCCAGAACCAATAAACCAAACCCTGGTGAATCCGATGGTTTATTTTTTACAACCAACCAAAAGGTATGAGTGTCTGTTCCGCCATTGGTGTCGGTTACAGTGACAACTATGGTATAATTCCCCGAATCCAGCCTGGTAATAAAGGTCTGATTATCAAATGTTCCATCCACACCCTGTATTTCCCAAGAGTATGTGAGTTCTTCACCATCAGGATCATCAGCATCGATATATAAGCTGATCTCATCCCCTTCCTTGAAACTAAGATCGGGTGTCGGCAGTAAAGAATCTATATCGATTCCAGGAAGTCTATTTACATTGTTAATATTCAGTTCCCATGTATTATTGACAACCTTGCCGTTTGAAATTATATTGACCTTGACAACATGCGTAACACCGTCGGCACTCTTATAATCAGGTATGAATGTGTAGTTGTCCCCGATAGCATTGGTAATACTTCTTCCGTCGAGGAACCATTCATAGATTACGCTGTCCCCGTCAGGATCCGTGATTTCAACCTCGAATTTGACTTCAGTCTCTTCATCAGTAGTGTGAAGGTTTTCATCTGGAGTCCTTTGATCAACTATAGGTAACCGGTCCACATTATTGACGGTTATGGTCCAAGTTGTAGAGTTTACTATACTTGAATTGGTTTCATCGGTGACATTAACCTTGATGATGAAAAGGCCTGCACTATCATAACCAGTTTCAAATAGGAATGTGTTGTCATCTTGACCTTGAATTTCCTGCCCGTTTACGATCCATTGAATTTCGGGATCAGTCCCATCCCCGTCGGAAACCTCGATTTCAAATGAAATACTTTCGGTCTCATTGATTGACAAGGACTCTGCTACAGGTTCTTCTATTTCAATTTCAGGAATGAGGTTCACATCCAGAATTGTAAGGTTCCACATTTTAATTACATCATAGTCCCCGTCGCTGATCTCAACACTGATCTGATAAAACCCTGCACTATACAAGCTGATGTAGGTGGATTCTAAAACAAATGTATCCTCGTCAGCGCCATTTATTACCGCACCATTTATCTCCCATGTATAATCCAGTTCCAAAGGTTCTTCATCATCCACATCTACGCTGAATGATTTTGTTTCACCTTCGTTGATTTCCAGATCCTCCGTGAAAGGTGATGAAGATAGAATTTCAGGCGGGAGGTTTCCAGGTTCGAAATGTATATCCAGTTCATAGTTGCCTGAACCATAATTTCTATTAATTAGTATGTAATACAATTCACCAGCTCTTGTATCTGGGCAGGTGAATTCTACTTCTTCAGTACCTCCAGTATTATTTGATAGGTCTACATTGTCATCATCTGAATCGTTCAGATATAATTCGAACTCATTCGGCACATCATATGCCAATGTCAAATCAATATAATCTCCAGGGCTCAGATAGACCGCGAAGTAATCCTGATTGTCCAGGCCGAAATATAGATCCCCCTCTATGGGATTATTCAATGGGAGGATGAGATCTTGAGCATGGCCGGTATCATCATTGTTATCCGGTGAATAACTTGCGATGGATAGAGTATATGCTCCATCTCCTTCCTTGGACCAGACTTCAATATAATATGTAGAAGTATCATCCGCTTCAAATCCGAATAATTCGTCTACGCCTACACCGGGTTTAGCACTGCCAGTAATCGGGAAAAACGCATCTGGTTCATCATATAGATATAGATGAAAATCCGCAGTGTTCGGAACATCTAATGTAACTATGATTTGATCTTCTTCATTGAGGTCAATAGAATACCAATCCGAGGAGTCGGGGCCTTTCATAAGGTCACCGGATTCGGAATCCCCGAATGAAATGGCTGTGGCATTTCCTGCATCGTTATCACTATCTGGTGTATAATTGCCGGTTTGTGTTACTGTAAGAGAATAATCACCTAAACCTTCCCAGGCTACACATCTTATGAAGTAGTAACCGTTTTCCTCAGCCCCGAAAACAACTTCCTCATATCCTCCCATCTGGGTGTCAATGCTGGACCCTACGAGTATCAAATTAGGATCACCTACATATAGGTCAAAGTCGCCCGTGGGGGGAACAGTCATATTGGCCGTGATCACGTCACCCGTTGTGAGGGATATTTTGTACCAATCCTCTGCATCCCCTCCGTCCTTGTCCATGTCGCTGT
Source organism: uncultured archaeon (assembly GCA_964430885.1). Taxonomy (GTDB): domain Archaea; phylum Thermoplasmatota; class Penumbrarchaeia; order JASLWR01; family JASLWR01; genus CAYSHM01. The sequence goes on from CAYSHM010000002.1 coordinate 60,789, forward strand.
TTACAGTATCACCTTTAGATATTTCTGTAGCATTATCTGGGTCATTGTCGCCATCGTCCACAAATCCTCCCTCATCGAACATTTTCAATGTATAACCACCGGTCCCCTCGTATGCGTAAACCTCGATATAATAATCGCCATCATAGGTGGTTCCGAAACTGCATTCTTCAAATCCAGTCACATCTTCGCTGGACTCTATAACATGGTTTTGATCGTTCTCCCAATCACCTGTGGCGAATTCATCATAGATATAAAGGTCAAAATCCGCACCTGGGGCAACAGTAAGGTTTACTCGGATCAATTTTCCATTGGTCAATACCGCTTTATACCAATCAGATGTGTCGGTATTTTCATCAACCGTGTCTACTTTGGTATCTCCAGGGGCGATTGCCTGTGCCGTGGCCGGAGATTCATCATTGGCTCTGCTGGCAAAGGAACTCCCTAAGCCCAGCATTCCTGTTATTATAAATATTATTCCGATAATAATTGCAGTTCTTTTTACCATATTCTCACTCCTAATAGTTATTAACGGCCTTAATATGACTCTGGATTATCAACAAACCGTTCAACATATCATAATTAGAATAATAAAGAGATATTAATTAATTGTGCTGGGATTTCAAGATGTTATATCATCTATCTTATGGATAAATGTGAGTTATGCTTCAATAGTTGAGGTTAATTTAATTTAGTTTGATTGGACTTTCACCCCCAAAATCCATTTTTTCAATAGTTTAATCGGAGGAGTCATAGATGAGCAGCAGTGAGGTAGAAAACATCTTGGTTATGGGTAAGAGCGGAGCTGGCAAACAGCCGCGCATAGACGTTCTAGTTGATGAGTTCGGTCTTGAACAGATATCTACGGGGGATATCTTCAGACACTATATCGGTATTGTGAACAAGTCGGGTTATAAACCTGATTACAATGCTATTTGGAACGAAGATATGGATTGGTTCGTTGATGATCATGAAATACAAGCTTTGATAAAGAAGCAGATCAATGTAAAGAGAGAGGATATGGACGATCTTGTTCTTGGTCTGAAGGCCAAATACTTTGTGGAAAGCGGTAAATATGTACCCGATAGGATAACCAATTCCCTTTTCGAAAACTTTTTTTCCAGGTCAAATTACCGAGGGAAGGTGATTGATGGCTATCCCCGTACCCTTGGACAGGCGCAATACCTTCTTGAGCTAGCCCAAGAAAAATCCTTTTCTATAGATCTGGGGGTACTTGTGGAAAACGATGACGAAAAGATCCTCGGCAGATTACTTGGCAGACGAATTTGTCCAAGCTGTAAAAAGGTATATCATATGGAGTTCAAACCGCCCAATGATGGTAAATTCTGCAAGGTATGCGCATCTGAGGTTATAATCAGGTCCGATGACACTGAGGAAAAGATAGAAGCAAGATTGAACGAATTCAGGGAAAAGACCGCGCCTGCCATAGAGTATCTTGTAGAAAATGGTCTGCAGGTAGTAGGAGTTCCGGGCCATCTTGAGGAATTCACACCTGAAAACGTTAGGGAGAGCGTTATGGTAGAGGTGAACAAGGTCATATGATAAGGTTTGGGCCAAATAACTGCCATACCGATTCAACGGAAATGTTTCTACGTTTGAAGTGCTTAGCCAGAAGAAATATATCTCTTGCTACGATCTTCAAGGCTCCCTGGCCAAAAATAGGGTCGGGTATAACTGCTTCTATCTTGATTATGGACCATCCGGAATTTTTACCGTCTTTGCTTATACTAGCAAAATAATGAACTCTGTTATATTTTTTCATGACCGACCCGGGTCCCTTTATTTGGAAGGTCCCCCACAGCTCCTTGGGGAGTTCGTTGGATTTCAATTTCTTATCTTTATAAGGAAGGCCTTTCCACAGCTTCCAGATTATTTTGCCAGCTTCCTCTCTATCAATAGCCACCCTTATTTTTCTTGATGTACCTGAAGTCATGCTATTTCCATTCCATGGCCAGTTGGATATTTTTTATTGATGTTATGGTATTGATGGAACATAATTTTTCAATAATATATCATTATGAGGCCTCTTTCCTAGGCCTATAATACAACATACTATATTTTAGGTTTTTCTGGTATCAACAGAATAATATAATTTGAATTTATTCACCCCACCATGGAGAAGCGGAAAGTGATAGTTGTGGGTGCGGGTCCGGCAGGCAGTCTGGTTGCCAGATATTTATCGAAACGTGGGATCGATACCCTTATTATAGAAGAACACCCAGTCCCCGGCCTTCCAATTCAATGCGCAGGTCTCATATCACCCGAAACATACGAAAAATCCGGTGCCTTATCCCAAATATATGCCTCTATAAAAGGCGGGAGGGTAGTTTCGCCCTCGGGTCACAGTTTGCATTTCCGTTCAGCCGAGACCAAAGGATTGGTCATAGACCGCTCCGAATTTGATTCATCGCTTTTGAAAATGGCTGTAGATGCGGGATCTGATTTTTATCCGAGTACACGTTTGGTAGACATTGGGGAGGATGATGAAGGATACACATTGATATGTGAAAATCTCCATGGCTCCATGGGACTGAGATGTGAGTACCTGGTAGGCGCGGATGGTCCAGGTTCCACAGTAAGGACTAAGCTGGATTTCCCCAAGCCCCGTGAATTCATAATTGGATATCAAGAAGTAGGTAGTGGTGCACTAGTTTGTTCGGATGAGGTAACTGTATTTATGGGAAATAGCATTACTCCCGGTTTCTTCTCATGGATCATACCTTTGGGAAATGATAAGTACCGCTTTGGAATAGGGGTGGCTGAAGGAGTGGGTGCCCCCTACAAATGGTACAAAAAATTACTGGGAAACCCCATTGCCGCTCCTTTCCTTTCTGATTTCAAAACCGAAAAATCAAATGCCGGTAGGATACCAATTGGAATTCTCAATAGATGTGTTAAAGGAAAATGTGGTTTGATCGGTGACAGTGCAGCAATGGGAAAACCAATTTCGGGAGGTGGAATATATCCAATATTGAGGGCTGCGCCGGTTCTTGCCAAGGCCATTTCAGTCAGCATTGAAAGCCCCCCCGATCAGCAAGATTTGATAGAATATCAGAAATGGGTAGGTCGGCATCTTGCAGGCCAAAATCACCGAGGGATGTTTGCAAGAAAGATCTACAAAAAATATCCTGAGAAAAATTACGGAAAGGTATTTGAAATATTAGGAAATGAGCGGGTATTGAAATATGTGGGTAAAAAGGGTAATATCGATCGTCCACTTGATCTAGCAGCCGGTGTGTTTTTCAGGGCTCCCAAATTGGCTACTTTGGGGATATCAGGTTTTTCATCCTTGTTTGGTAATTAATAAGTATCCATTACAAAACTGGCAATAATCTAAATTTCACTGAATGTCATTATAAATTTATTTTTCTTCCTTATTGATCACTTCAAATATCCCTTTTGCCATTTTCTTTCCAATCCCCTTAACTTCACGGAGCTTCTCTTCAGAAGCGTTGAATATACCTTTTATACTGTGAAAATGGGATAGTAATCTTCGGGCCATCTTAGCGGATATTCCCGGTAATCCTTCCAGAATGTACTGTTGCTGTTCCCGGATATTCATGGATGTCTTGTCTCCCCGCAGTTGGACGGGTCTGTTCTCTTGTTTCTCCCTTTTCAGGGTCGCCATCAAATATTGGGCAGTATCCTTTGAATCCCTGCACATCATTATTGATATCCCCATGTCTGCATTTATGGCGGACAGCGCTCCATATATGGATTCCTCCGAAATATTGCGGGTCGTAAACAGGTTATCTCCTTCTATTATCAGCACTGGACAGGAGTATTTATTAAGCCCTCTTAGCTGATTGAAAAGATGACGATTCATTATGCTGTTGATGAAATCCACCACAGTTTTCCTCTCAACAGCAACTCTGTCGGAAAGAATGTAGTCTCCTACATGTAATTGTCTTGAAATCACAGTGACATTCATCCGGGATAGATGTTTAACAACCTCTGACTTGAATTCCCTGGTATCCACGACTATGGTTGGATTCACATTAGCGGTGTTTCTATTTAAGAAATAATCACCAAGTGAAGTTTGCCCTCCGATCCCATGATTTTTTTCACTGTTGATGGAAGATTGATGGCAATTACTGCCATTCAATGCCGGCCTAATATCAGCTTTGTTTGTTACAATCATTTTTTTATCTAATATTGATTTCTTTTTTTGAGGACCATTTTCATCATTCATCATCATGTAAGGTTCATTCATAATCTTTCCCTTTTTGGGAAATTCAGTTATTTTGGAAAAGCTCTCACAGTTCAATTCCTTCTTCAAAGCAGATATCTCCTTTATCATTCTTTTCTCTTTTGATCTGGATACCCAGTAATAGCTTTCATCTTTTGTTTTACTAGTGATAAGTATTATTGCCTTCCCAGGTCCTCTTCGTCCTGTTCTGCCCCGTCTCTGAATGCTTCGGATCTCGCTTGGAATAGGTTCATAAAATATTACCATATCGGTAGCAGGTATGTCCAATCCTTCCTCTGCAACTGAAGTTGCTATAAGAAGATTGAATTCCCCACTTCTAAATTTATCTATAACTTCAATCTGCTCCTTTTGTTTTAGACCTTCGTCCCCATCAACGCTTCTCTGGCCCACGAACCTGACTGGCCTAATCCCCTCTATATTCTTAAAAACCTCTGCAAGCATTGTCGCGGTATCACGGTACTGAGTAAATAGAATTATCCGGGAATCAGGTTTAGCTGTGAATTGCACTTTAACTATTTCATAAATCTTTATTCTTTTTGGGTGTACCTCCTTACTGATCATGCTGAGGGACATGGCGTATTTTATATGAGGATCATTGCAGACCTCCTTATTTGCCCTGGAAGCACCCCTGGCATTTGCTTCCTCCTTCAGCTTGTCAAAGTAGTTATTAAGAACACCGATATCCTGACTGGATAATAGTTCCATAGCATGATTTATCTTCATTGCCTGAGCCTGCAAAGAAAGGGCCGAATAAAGGTATTTGGGAGCACTTTTTCCCTCGGCATGCAGCCTTGCCAGCACCATTTTCTGCATGTCTAAAAGATCTTTTATATTAACATAGGGTTTATTCACTAGCCCCATTTTTTTCAAACTATCGGTTCTCTTTGTAAGGGCCTTTTTCAGGTTATCATTGATCCTTTTCATATCATTTGTGAGATTCACTCTTATCCAGCTAGTGCGTATCTCGTTGACATATTCCTTGACATCCGGGTCAAGTTTGCTTCGGATCTCAAACTGTTTTATATTTAAATTATCAGTAACTTCCCTGATCTTCTTGATGTCGCTTCCCGGCGATGCGGTTATCCCCAGTACCAATCCCTCAGGATTATTTGTATGATATTTCTCAGCAATAAAAACATATGCATATCTGCCTACCGCTCTATGTGCCTCATCAAATATCACTAAGGAAAAATCCTCTAAAGTGACAAAACTGGATATCAGATCGTTCTGTACAACTTGAGGTGTTGAGATGATAATTGTTTTATTCCGCCAGATAGTTTTCCTTTTTTTGGGATTAATATCACCGGAAAAAAGAAAGATTTCTTTATCATCCAGGTTCAGAAATTTCTTTAAAAAATTATAATGCTGACCAGCTAGAGGTTTTGTTGGCGCCATGAAAAGTATTCTGCCGGAGTCCAATTTCTTTGATATCAGGATTGTTGCGATAATAGTTTTACCCATGCCGGTGGGCAATACTACTAGAGTAGAATCGATCACGGCCCTTTCGGCTATGTTGATCTGGTATTCTCTCTTATCCAAAGTACGAGGTAAGATATATTTTTCCTCGATCCATTTATTCTCATCGATAAGGGTATTCATGTTATCAAAAGGGAAATATTTAAGCGCCGAGGAAGGGATTTGAACCCTTGAGGTACAGGGTACCAACGGGTTTCGAGCCCGTCGCCGTTGGCCTGGCTTAGCTACCTCGGCAAAAATATAATTTCGATCAATTCTCTATTTGTGAAGTTTACCATAGAACAGCAATGTATTATAAAAAAATGTTGTGTAAACCTTATCTGCCAAGAGAGGAATAGTTATCGTAGTCTGTGTCTCCAGAATCATATTCGTCCCCTTGTTCTCCTCTTCCTCCTCTCTTTTCACCAACCTCATCTGAATATTCTCCGAAATCTTCCTCAAAGAAGTCAGGGAGTTCCTCTCCGCACTCTGGACAGTCATAATATTCGGGATCCACTTTTGCACCGCATTCCGGACAGTAATATTGCTCTCCACGAACTCTCATAAATATGAACACTGCAAGAAGCAGCAATATAACGATACCCAAACCGATAAGTATATAGGTCCATATAGATGGACCTCCATCATCGTTTTCCCGAGGTTTTTTTATTATTATTTCAATATCCTCGATGGTCTGGGCCTTTTCACCCCTCGCATCTGTGAAGAAGAAGGAAAATACGATAGTACCCGCTTCTGAAGCAGTCCATCTTCCCTCGTATACTACACCGTCCAGATAACTGGATGAATAATCTTTCCTGTCCATTTCCAGATCTATGTTCACTGGCTGAATGCTGACCTTCTTCCAACTCGGACGTTCATTGTCAGGGTCTCTATAGATCACTGTAATAATGAATTCATCACCTATCATACCTTCAGTGGAAGATATCTCGCCATCCTTAATAATCGGTTGGCGGTTGATCTTTGCCAGAGTAAGATTCCCTGTGTGTATGAAAACATTTTCTTGTATTGCTACAAATTCCTCTTGGTTCTCCACAAGCACCCCTTTTGGTTTCACGATAACCTTATACTGGCCGATAGGGATTCCTGCGAAAGAGAAATTTCCGTTCATATCGGTTATTGTTGTATATTTTTCCTCAAGCTGAACATCCACTCTACCGCTGATAGGTGCTAAATTGACCGTAACATTTGACAGTCTGTTTTTCTCATTATTGTACTCGACAACACTGCCGTTGATACCGCCCATTTTGATCTGGAGAAGGAATGTAAGACTAACAGTCTGTCCCTTTGTAACCTTTTGTTTATACGAGATGGATTGGTAACCTTTCTTTGATATGTCAATGGAAAATGTATGGCTACCATATTCGGAGACCTGGAATTCGCCATTGTCATCAGTATAGGCCTGATTGTATCTATCCACGGTGACCTTTGTGTTGGGTAAGGGATTCATAATATTGGTGGCTTCATCATATCCGAATACTTTTCCCTTGAGTCTGGCAACAGTAAGTTTTGTATCGCTGAATACCCCGATTTTAACAGTGGCGCTGGGCTTTTCAATGTGACCCCATACCTCATCATGTTTTAGGTCCAATCCCTGATGGGGTATTGCATCCCATTTTGATTCTTTTTCGTTGAATTGATATAGAGTTATGGTCTGCTCGTCAGTTACCTCTTCGCCACTAGTGGTGATGCTGTCCTTATAATCTATTGTAATATTGATCCAATGAAGCTCCAGGCCATTTCCGGTCATGGTAATCTTGCGATAGATGTCAAGCTCGGCGTTTTGAGGTTTATTTACATAGGGATCAGTAATAATGGAAATATCGGTAGTCACTTCATCTTGGCTGGTGTATTGCGCTGAAATGCTGATAACACCATCTTCCAGATTAATCTGGCCTCTCTGCACCACTTCAATAAGCACACTGGTGGATCGTTGATAAAATCCATCATCAACAGTAAGTGTGATGAGATGAATCCCTTCAATCTCCAAATATATTGAGTCCATCATGTTTGTTGATATGGTTCCTTCAAGATCAGAACTCCATAAGAAATTGATCTCACCAGTCCTATTATCATAAGTGCTGTTGCTGCCGTCTAACCTTATTAATTCATCGGAGAAGTAAGTTGGACTTGAAGGACCAAAGGGGATATTTGAAACAGGTTTGACGATATCCGGCTCTGGAGGATTGATTCTCAGTATTCTGACATCCAAACTGTTGTAATAATCATTGTTCTCATTTTCTCGATGATATGCCTCCAGATATATCGTATGATTGGCTACTTTTTCAAAGGTATAATTATATTCTAAAACTACCTGGCTTCCATCGGTTCCCTTGGGAGTGAGCGAATATTTTTTCTTGCTTTCAATTAAAGGGAGATATCCGTCTTCATATGATACATTGAAAATAGCTGTGAATGTGACAGGTGTCAATCCCTGATTTTCGATGGTACCGTGAATGAAAAGCTTTGAATTTACTGTGAATGTGGTTTTATCTGGGTTCAAATTAAGATCAATAACTTTCACAGAGGTTCTATCTTCAATGTTAACATACCAGGTAATTTGGTTGTCACCATTATAGGGGTCAACTGTCTGATTTGAATTGAATTGTATACTGAAGAGGATTTTGTAAGTTCCCTCTGATTCAGGCAAGAATTGTTCAAAAATGACCTTTTTAATATTTCCTTCCTCACCATTATAGGGTTTTAGATTATTTACTGCTATTCCATCTTCAAATAGGATTTCCCCGCCGAATTCCACTGATACATTTGCCCAAATGCCATTGGCCTGTTGTACATGATCATTGTTTTGGATCATACAGAAAAATGTATAGTTGAGGTCCACCGAATAATAATCAATGTCCTCTTCAATTCCATAATGATAGATGCCGATGTCCAAGTTTGAAGCCCTGTTCATGGGATAATCACCATTATTTTCCGGAATGTTGGCTCGGGGATTTTCTTGGGATATCACCCCTTCTCCTTTTGGCTCATTTTGGTTAAGTAGAGTGATTCCCGATGAGATGAATAAGATTAAAACGATAATTGTGAACAATGTATTTTTTTGACCTTCTACTAGGTCAATTCTGAATTTACTAAGCTTTATCATTTACATACCTCAATTCAAATGTTAGTCCAAGGGTTCATTATACCTCATCTTCAGAAAGCATTTCCCTGATATACCGTCACTTTTAACGACCAATTAAATTTTTACATTTTTTTGTATCACGGTTTATTAGCTGAGCATCAAATTCCAATTGTATGTGTTTGTAATGGATGAGGTTAGATCTCCGTCCAAATAAACCATGGTTATGGTTACCTTCATGTAATACATAGGGGATGCTATTGTAATGTTAGATCTACTGGCGCTGAATAATATATTACGATTTAATAGTAATGCCTTAAAATCCGATGAACACGTAACAAAAGCCTTTTGGATCGCTTCTATGTTTTGCATTTTATAAGTATTTCTTTCAGCAGTTAGTGCTACACTTTTTTCAAAACTATTTGCCACATCGTTCACTTCGGAGTTGGGTATTGAAGGATAATGATTTACGTTCCGGATCGTATTTGCTGAGTCAGTATTGATAGTGGTCATAACCATTAACAACACAGCCAGTATAATTCCTGAAGTGAGTAAGAGCTGTCCTTCCCTGTTATTTCTAAATCCCCTCATCCTAGTTCCCACCTCCCCTTACTTCAAACCAAATAACAAGAGATATTTCATAAACTCCTTCATGCAATTCGGTCCATTCATTTAGATCCGTATGATCGGATAGATTCTTACAATAACCTCCAGTTAGATAGGTTGTCTGATAAGCTCTCGCGATATTGGATTGGTTCGGAATCCCAAGTTTATAGAGTGTTATATGACTGGTTTGATTCACAAGCAGTAGGTTAAAGGAAAGGGACTGAGATAAACTATTGTTCAATTGTTCGATTACTACCGAAAGGTCACTGCAGATCCCCTGGTCCAGTCTAGATAAAAAATCTGGATCTGTCGAGGGCATGTTTTCAAGGGACCGCAATGCATCTTCCCCTTGAACGCTCCATTTATATAGAAAAAGATTTGACTTTTCTGATGGAGTTGGGAGTGCAGTGATGAAATTGATGGCGGCAATGATCAGTAAACCTGTTGTCAACACCTCTAAAATGAACATTTGCGCCTTTCTATCGTCTATGAACCCTTTTCTTTTACCCATGTATTTCCCGGAATCCTTATTATTAATTTGAACCTGAAAATCCTAATCCTACCTTTCGGTCCAGAAGAACGAATACTCCCCAACCAAGCAATACCATTACTACTACATGTCTGAGACCAGCTGATAATTTACCCTCTCCCATCATGCCCGCCATTAAACCATTACCCAAACATTGCACTAATACCGAACTGAAAAATATAAAAGAGAGTTTTTCTTTGCTTATCTTCTTATTACCCAATCCTGCAACCCCTCCACCTCCTGCACCTGTATCTTCTCCACCGCCTTCTTCGTCATCTGTTCCTGCCATTTCCTGTTGTTGAGTTCCAACAATTGCTGGAAGGAACAAAGCTACGATGATCCCAATTACTGCAAGATAAACGCCAAAAGCAATGTATATCACAACAATATACATTTTCACACCACGCTCTCTTTCCATTTGTAGCCATTTGATTTCATTTGCATCCTTTGCAGCGCTGTATAGAACATCGGCTATTCTGCCTCCTGCCCTATTAGCTTCTTCAATCAATGATACAGATCGAATGACAAGGCTAGTACTAATCCTTTGGGACATCTGCCTTAATACTTCATTGAAGGCGATACCCCAGCTAATCTGGGCATTCATCTTCTGGATCTCATCATCCATGGCCCCATAATCACCCTTAGCAAGGGTTTTTATTGCTATTGTCATGCTCAATCCAGATTTCCAATATTCAGCAAGATCCTGAAGAAATTCTGCAAATCTTTTTTCCACAAGGTTAATTCTTCTGTTCTTATGCCATGCGAAAGCTGAATAGGGCCCTAAAGCAAGTATCATTGCTAGAGGGAGTAAGTTCTGATTTGCCCTTGATATTGATGGAACTGAACTTCCTGCCGAGGTTGGAGCTGATGATAAGTACATTACAAAAGTAATTAAACCTGCCAATGCTGAAAATGCTATCAATATGTAGCCGATATTCTTTTCAGTGAAGAATCCTTCCTTAACTTGTAGTTTAATTCCTGTCTTCTGCCGTTTAGTGTTTCCCATTTTATACCTCCGGCGTCATCAACCAAACAATGAAAATATATACTCCGTTTATTATAGGCAGTCCACCGAAAACAACGGCATAAAGCATTGAGTCCGTAACTGCCATTCCGCTTCCAGATACCCAATACATGATGACTAGAATCACCATGAAGAATATGGGGAACGCCACACCGACAACAACATAGCTCTCCGCAAGGAATGCTAGAGTTTCAATGAACATTTCCTGTTCTTTTCTAGCTTCTCTCATGTATTTATTTGCAGCCCCACCGAGATAGTTTTTCAGAGGCCTGCCTGATGTTAACGAGTTAACTACCCCCTGCAGAAACTCGGCCAGTTTATGGGAAGGTGATCTTTTAATACCCATTTTTATTGCCTTAATGATATCGATCCCCAAAGCTTTCGTATCCCGGTATATCCAATTGGCTTCATCACATATCTCACCATAGATCTCTTTTCTGCCGGCCAGGGATCTGAAGAGATGCTCAGGGGTTGCATTCGTTGCAGCCATGGCCGCAAGAAAATTCAAAGCGTAAGGCATTTTTGCTTCAATATCACGCTTCCGCTCCCCTGCTTTGGACTTGGGCAACGATGAGGTCATAAGTACATAGTATACCAATGGTACAACAAATGGGGAAAGATAGAAAATAAAAGGTATGATCAGATCCAAAATCAGGCCGTCTTTGGATTCCAATCCTGAAATCATCGAGGGGTAGATTCCAAAAATGAAAAGGTACCCAAAGATAAGTATAGAGAAGAACATGATTATTATGGTCATATATACTTTGGCTATATATGCCTCAGGAAGAATGCCCACATGTCCTTTTTCCAGCCATCTGCCCAGTTCGAGGTTTTTGTGGACATACCTTTTCCCCCGCTGTCTGAATTGTTTGTATGAGAACCTTTCATAGGCAGTCAATTTCATTGCAATACCTCTAATTCTTTACCGCATTTTGGACAGCTGTCCCTATCAACTCTAACAGGTTCACCGCAGGAAGGGCAGGGTTTCTTTTCTACAGCCATAAATCCACCAGTGTTCTCAACTATGTCTTCAGTTCCCTTCTTCATCAAGTTATCCGTCTTGATGTCTGTCGGACCTCTCCTAGTGGCCATCTGCTCCATTTCCATTGCCGTAATCTGTTTCATGACCTCTTCAGGCCTAAGATAATATTCCATAATTACTCTTCCAAAGTCCTTATGGTCACGAATATCGTTACTTACCAGCCAATCCAGCACTCTCTTTCTATTGGTAAGCTCTTCCATGATCTCAGGTTTGCTCAAGTTGGTCTTGACCATTACCTTTTCTAAAATATAGCTCTTACCTGAAAATTCGAACTCGTCTGTAGCCGGGATCCATCTGAATACCTCATTGGTGAGCAGTTCTTCCGTATGAGGGTCCAGACCGATGATTTCCACTACCTGTTTAGCTCTTCTCACCCGGCGTTCACCTATTCGGGTTTGCATTTGGATAACGCAGGCATCCAATGCAGGTATCATAACACGCGGAATATCGATAGGTTTATTTTCCAGACGATGGACAAGCGCTTGTACCGAATCTGCATGTACCGTTGAATAGGTAGTATGTCCCGTGGCCATAGCCTGGAACAACACATAAGCTTCCTTACCTCTGATCTCACCCACCACAATATATTCCGGTCTCTCTCTTAAGGCTGCTCTCAAGAGTGCGTACATTGTGACCGCACCTAGATCTGATTCACCGCCAAAACCTTCTCTTGTAAGGCCAGGCAACCAATTGGGATGTGGGAGATTAAGTTCTCTTGTTTCTTCAATGGACACAATCTTCATATCTTGATGCATGAAAAGAGCAATAGCATTCAAAGTAGTTGTTTTGCCTGAAGCAGTACCTCCGCATATCAACATTGACATACCGTGGTGTATAGCTATCCATAAGTAAGCAACGATTATTGAGGATATTGTGTTGAAATCTATTAAATCTGTAGGTGTAAAAGGTTCTTCCCTAAACTTTCTGATACAGAAAGAAGAACCTCTGGTGGTAACTTCTCTACCCAAAGATATAATGGCCCTGGAACCATCCATCAATGTAGCGTCAAGAAGCGGTTCAGCGATGGAAAGATGTTTATCGCATCTTTGAGCCAGTCGAATGACATAATCATTTAATTCCATTTCATCATCCCAGAAGAGACTGGTCTCCATGGACTCATATCTTCTATCATAGATGAATATGGGTATAAGTGGCCCGTCGCATGAAATATCTTCAATATTGGGATCCCTCATAAGAACATCCATATTACCGTATCCCACAAGATCTCTTTCAAGATAATAGAATACCTTATCCAGACTTCTTTTATTGAGTTGGAGGTCATAAGCAACATTGGCTTCTCTGGTAGCTCTCTTCAAATATTTCTCAACCTCGTTATCGATATCATCGATGGGAACGTTGAATGCCTTTTTCAAAGCTTCATATATAAGATCATATGCGTGTCTTTCCCTCCTAGTCAATTCTGGTTCAACAGCATGATAGATTTTTCTGAATTCCTTTTTGTCGTATAGAATTCTTACATAAGCAAACGGTTCATTGATAGGATAGGTTTCGAGTTCCTCAAATCTAGCAGAGGCATAATCCACATTTTTTACCTTGCTTTCCCTTTCAAGAGCCAAATAGTCTCCTCTCTCTTTTTTGGTAGATATCTTTTCATCGCCTTCACGACGTCGTCGGCCCTTTTTATCTCCCTTTTCCTTTTTTCCAAATATACCCATGATGGAGTCCATCAAACCCTTTTTCTTTTCTTTTTCCGGTTTTTGTCCATCTCCCCCTTCTTCTCCCTCAAGCTCATCATCATCTTTCTTCTTTCTAGGTTTTCTCTCCTTCTTCGGTTTTTTGTCTTTTTCGGGTTTTTTATCTTCTTTTTTCTTTTTAGCTGGTTTACCCTTAGTTACCTTCTTTTTTCTAGGTCTGGGTGATTTGGCTTTCTTTTTGCCTTTGCCGCTTTCATCCTTGCTATCGGCGGCTGCGGGACCTGCCATACTCAGCAATAGGAAGCTCAGCAATTCATTCATGGCATCCAAAGAATCGACATTCATTGGAGTTTTAGGTTCACTCTTCTCAGAGGTTCTTTTCTTATGTCTTTTATGAGCCATAATGACACCAGTTCAAAGTAGATTGAGGAATGTGATATTATTAAGTAACCAACACCTTTCCGTTAAGTAGGTTCTTTGCATATATAATATTTATTGAACCATAGGAACTTGATAAACTGCTAGGTTCATCATCGAGCTCATCATAGGTCTCAATCCCTTGGATCGAGTTGATGAGGTGAAATTTCAAGCTTATCACGGTAGCTGAACAATTCAGATACATGGTGTTATCCTTTATTAATATGGAATATGAGTACCCGGTAACAGCTGTGGGGACGGGTATATTGATGTCAAGTACTGAATTATTATTAGTGTTTACGAGGTTTATTGCATTATTAATGTTCATGGTCAATTTATTTCCAATGGATTCCAGCTGACTTTTGGTTGCTTCCTTTGTTTCATCATCAATTTTATCAGTCAAGATAGTAGTGAATGAGACAAAAACCAAAGCTGATATGATTAGTACATAGATATATCCAATCTCTACATACCCATCGTTGTTCTTTCTCAATTTATCACCAGCCGTGTTTTTTTTAGCCTCATTGGACCAGCAGGATATTTATCTGAAACCAATATCATATCTATTATTGGTAATTAAATGATTTTGTGGTTCATTTTTCAAATTTAGTTATTTCATTACACAATCAACCAAATAATGGCTGATCTTGATGTCAAATTCATTAGGATATTCAATTCCGCCATCAGGTTTTATAGGGTTCATGAGTTTAATCTCCTGATCCCCTCCTGAGATGAATCCAACGAAGGAATCTTCAGGACCCCTGAATTCCTCATAATCATTTGTCAGATGATTGATGAAGGCATCACTCCAACTGCCCGATATGTTGATATGCAGATTAAATATGTTCTGGGAATTGAAGTAAGTACTCGACAATATTCGAAATCCAACATCGAATTCTCCGGATGCTATACTATTGTAATTTGAAGCAGTGAAATCGATCACTGAAATTGATAATGTACCCTTTTCAATGTCAATACTGATAAAGGGGCTTGATATGATATTATCGTTATTTGGATAATTTGATACTAAAGCTCCATTAACCAGGGCAAATCTGTAGGAGTTCTTATTGGTGTTGACCTGGTTCTCCAAGCTAGCCAAGCTGAAAAGGTATGCTTCAGAAACAACAGTGTCGTTGAAAACAATTGATAATCTAGCGGCCCTATTCAGATCCATATCCATTGTGAAACCGGTTGAATAAAATGCATAGTGCGTTTCCGGATCTTCTAGGTCAGCTGAGTCCAGGTATTCCATTTTCGCCAGGCAATCGGCGATATTGAAATCTTGGTAACTAACAACACCTCGGGTGGTTATATCGAAGAAACTATCACCGTCATTTAAACCGCTGTAAGTGATGTTGATAGTTGGATATAAGGAATAGTGGATTAGCCAAAATCCCGTATTGTCATTCACTGTCAGCTTTGCATCGTTCAGGATTATCTTATTTGAGGTTTGATAACCCTTGCCGTTGTATATGCATTTCTCCATGTCAGCGTTTATTTCCCGAATAGTCCTCATGTGTATATTCATGGTGTTTTTGTCCTGGCGATCTCTGATGATCGGGATTCCGTAAGCAATAACCGTTGTTACTATAACTAACATTATAACTACTAAAAGCATGGTGGTTATAACAGGTGAGACTGCAGATTTATTTGGACGTATATGACCATTTCTGAATAAATCCTTCTTTTCCTTCATGTCATCAACCTATTCTTTGCTTTTAATAGACGTTATCCATTTTTTATTGATTATTCTTTATATAAATCAACTTCGAACAGACGGTGGTTTATGGTTAGATCTATGGTATTCAGTTCAATTTTGGAATTCACTTCTGTATTCTTCAATATCACCGTTTCATTATCCTTATCTTTATGAAACATCCATAGTGAATTACTTTCGGTGGTATATTGGGTTCTCGAATAGCTGAGAGAATCGTAAAGGCAATCCCTGTATTTTCCATAAATATGGATTTTAATGTTTTGAATCCCTAATTCGTTGTACATCTCTAAATGAGTATTGGTAATATCCATTCCATAATGGCCTTTACCAGTCTTGCTGAGACCAGTAGATAGGAAATTATACATATTAATGATCATTGCCTCGTTTACCGTTGAATAATCATTACCTGTCGATAGCGGGATACCATAGCCTATGTTGTGCAACACTGAAGGCTTCCGCAGCCATTTCGGATCTGAATTGTCAGGGTACTCGGTCACTACAGCACCGTTGACCGATCTGAAATCAAAGTTGCCTTTTGGAGATATGAATTCACCAGTAATGCTGTTTATTGGGAAAACATAACATCTGCTTAAAGGGATATCTTCATTTCCAAGAAGGGTGATCCTGAAGGGCCGTGATAGGCTCTGGGTGATGGTCAATTCATATTCCGGAGAAAGTGAATTATTTATCTGGTAACCTGTCAAATTGGTTTCCAGCCACTCAGTCATTATGTTTACTGATCTGTTGTAATTTGATTTAATAAGTATGGTTCCAGGTCCATCGACGTATTCTTGTTCAAGACCATAATAATCATAAAATGTATTTGGAGAAATGGTAGGATTAGGGTAAGAAAATGAAACTGACCAGAATTCTCCTTCGTTGCCAACACCCAGTGATCCTGGAGGAATTGTGATTTTGGTTGAATAACCGGAGAATTCTCCCATTCTTTCTAGGGTTTCAATGGAATTATCAATCTCGAACATTAGACCCTTCATGCTCTCGTACTGGTTGGTAGCCTCATAATCCTCAATGACTGGAGTACCCCATAGAAGAACGGTGGAAATCATTGTTAACATAAGGAGCAGTATCAACAATGTACTGACAATAGGTGAAACCCCTGAGTTATCCTTGAATCTTCTATTATCTATAGATATCAATATTCCCCCGCTGCATTGGATATGTGAGTCATTATGGTTATTGTTCTTATCTAACAGATTGACCAATATAACATAGAATTGAATGTTTTTAAGTCTTTGTAGTTTATTATTATATTGATTTTAAGATAAGTAATTTTGCCCCTTGGTATTGGATTTATAACCATAAAACCATGATGGAAAAAAACATAGTTACAGTTTTGTTTGAGCAGGCTAATAGAACTAATCATTAGCTCAAGAAAAAGACAGAAGGAAAATTTTATATTCATTTCAAAAAGAATTGCAGTCTTAAAAAAAAAAATGGGAGGACAAGCCTCCCTATTGGATTAATCACCCGGTTCAATAAACCGTGATCCATGAATTCTCATACATGAAGGTCCCCGGTTCATCGACCACACATTTGACTGAAATTGCCACTGCACCAGCAAGGATACTGTCAGGGATGGTTACTGTCACATCCTGACTGAAGTACCTCATGTTGCCATTTATTCTCTTCACATGAGTTACATCTGTCCAAGCAGTTTTTGTAGCAATAATTCCCTCTTCCACTTCATCATCCTCAGTTCCAGGTATATTATCTGGACCATAGGATGTCTGATTGAAATAAATCGATATATTTATAGGCCCCCAACTGAAAGGATCCTCACTAAATATCTCGGGAAATTCAGGAGTGGAACTATCGTCCTCTAATCCAAGTTCGATATTCATAGTGATCATCTCACCTTTCCTAAGCACTATTTCATTTTCACCCCCGTCTCCTTCAATGGCAATTCCGTTTATTGAATTGACATAGAGTTCAGTATCAAACCGGTCATCATATTCAAGTGGGTGAGGGTCAATACCATCATGCATACCGTCATCATCCGTATCTGGATCAGTGGGGTCGGTGCCTATTTGGGTCTCTTCCCAATCGGTCAGAGTGTCTCCATCAGTATCAGCATCATTTGGGTCAGTTCCGGTGAGGTATTCCTCCAGATTGGTAAGTCCGTCACCATCATTGTCGTGGGTGGCGTCGCTGGGATCCATGGGATCTAAACCATGTGCCTGTTCCCATCCGTCAGGCATTCCGTCATTATCTGAATCCTGGTCCATAGGGTCAGTCCCTTCTTCGCCGTTCTCACCTCCGTCCCCCCATTCCTCGCCATCGCTTAATCCATCTCCATCGGTATCGGGATTGTTGGGGTCCGTGCCTGCTTCCATCTCCTCGCCATCGCTCATTCCATCCCCATCGGAGTCGGCATTCCCAGGATCGGTTCCCATTTGACCTTCCATGCCGTTGGAGATTCCGTCTCCGTCGGAATCGGCAGTGGGATTTCCAGGTTCTTGTGAATCTGGAATTCCGTTACCATTGAAATCACCTTCGCCTCCGGTTCCACCTTCACCTATTCCATCGTTGGACATGTCGTCGCAGGGATATGGGTCATCGGGATCAAGTATTCCATCACTGTCGGTGTCACCATTTAGTGGATTTGTTGGCGTCCATCGCCCATCTGCATCTAATCTGTAGTATTCATCGTGGTTCGTATATGGTGTGCTGCATTCAATTCCCTGCGCCATGTCCTCACCGGGATTCCCCGGCATCGTATGGTGGTCGTAATCCCTGTCAGCATCCGTGGGGTCGGTAGGATCTAGTCCCATTCTTCCAAAGGTCGCCCTGCTGAAAAGTATCTCCCATCCGTCAGGCAGTCCATCATTATCTGAATCAGGATTGTTTGGGTCTGTGCCCCATTCAAATTCCTGCACGTTCGATACGCCGTCATTATCAGGGTCGGCGTATGAATCTCCCTCGTTAAGAGGGTCAGTCCCCGTCACCGCAAGTACAAAAAACATTCCGGAAAAGCTAGCGAGGATCACTAATGATCCTACTATTATTGCTATTCTTTTATCCATTTTATAACACCTCCGTTTTTTTCTATAATAAACAAATTCTTTTAATGGTATTTAACAATTGTAGGACGATGTTCGAACCCAATTAGAACAATATTCGAAATCAATTAGAACGATTTTCGAATTAAACTAGGACGATTTTCGAACAATGCTAGTTGAAAGTGAAAAGAAAATGTGTGTTTAGGTAAGAATCCTTGTCCAAAACAGTAGAGTAAGATATATCTTCTAGAAAATTTAGGGTTTGAACAATATTGTTCTATGAATTCGCAAGAATCCTGGAAGGTTTTAATATCCAAAGGGCGATAATCATCATATGGACCTTATTCAAACGCTGGTTTTCTCTTTCTTCTTTGTGGGTGTGGCCAGGGGCACCGCAGTATGTACATTTATCTGCGGGGCGGGAATAGTTCCATATATTGTCCTCGGAAAGAAAAATCCCGCACAGGCTTTCAAAATCTCATTTCTTTTCAGTCTGCCGAGAATCATCTTTTTGACCATTCTGGGAATAGTGATTGGTGCTGTTAGCTACGGGCTGAACAGCTTATCATCAGCTCTAGTATATCTTCAAAACGGAGTTTATATCCTGTATGCATGTATTTTGATTATTGCAGGATTCTATTTATTTGCAAGATCTATGGAGGAGCATCACCGATACAATCAAAAGGATCTCTGCAGTTCCGACAAATCACCCGTCCGACCCTGTGAAAAAAACTGCAGCAGTAGTGGTAACTCCATTACCGCTGGTAAATACAAGAAAGAAAAAAAGAATTCATTTTTCAGCGGAATAAGGGGCCGGATATTCAATATCGATGGGAAAAGAGAGAATTATTCACTTCTAATAATGGGTTCCCTCTTGGGCGTTGGATGTCTAACGGAAATGGTTTTTCTGGAAGGGAGTCTTTTGACAGGTCTATTGATTTCAACAAAATACAACATTACTAGGATGATGCTTTTGGGAGCTTCAGGGATGTTTCTTTTTGCTCTTGGATTAAGTTTCCCTCTAATAACAATCTCAACCCTTAGCGCAAAGATTTTTTCAAAGATTGATTCCTATAAAGGCATGAACTATTTCAGAATGATATCATCCATATTCATGATGACCATTGGTGTATTTGTTTTATTTCTTGTTTTGGTTTTTTAATACTATACCTAGCTTGGATTTTTCAAGTGAAGATATTAATTGAATTTGAATATTTGAACATTTACTCAGGTTTTCTAACAGGTATATTCGTAGGAACAAGTATGCCTCTTTTTGTATCTCTAAGTGTAGGCCGGAGCCGCCTTGTGATGTTAACCTCATGAGGATCAATTTCAAAGATGATATGGTCCTCCTTGTAATATTCCCCTCTTTTTTTCAATTCACCTTTTGGCCCCCAACATTGACCACCACCCCAGAAGACCAGATTGTTCTGTTCCCCAAGAACATTTGAATAAATTGCATATGTAGTATTTTCAATAGCCCGAGCCGGGAGCACAGTTTCAAAGAATCTTTTGGTGTATGACGGCGAGGCTGAAATGCATATTATTCCATGGCATCCGTGTATCCCGTACTGTTTGGAAAGCTCGGGGAAAAAGATATCAAAACAGATCACAACACCAAATTTCAAACCTCCGATCTCGAAAATCATAATGTGATCGCCGCTCCTGAAATATCTAGCTTCTTCAAAAGGACCGAAGTTTGCCAAATGCCATTTATCATAAACAGCCATTTTACCGTCAGGCCCAATATACAGAGCGCTGTTGTAGAGAACCCCACCGATCACGGGATCCTTTCTCACTAAACCAAATAGGATTCCTTTATCATTTCCTCTGCATAAATCCCGAAGTTCATTTATAGGATCTTCGTTCAAATCCAGGGCCACATCATAAAAAAGTTCACCTATATTGTATCCAGATAAGAATATTTCCGGAAAAATTAGGAGGTCCGAGCTGCTTCTTTTAATCTCCTCCTTCATATTGATTAGATTTTTATCTATGTTTCCCAATTGGGATGGTATTTGAATTATTTCAGTCAGCATATAGACACCTCATTCTTCTTCGGTTTCCAGGGTATCTAGGTCCTCTTTCATGGTTTTCTCAACCAGTTCCTGATTTTCATTGACCAATTGAGTTATTTTTAACTCAGCTTCCGCTAGGAGTTTATTCAGATATCCTGACAGTTTGATACCGTATTCAAAGGTAGAAAGGGATTGATCCAGGGTTATATTTCCCTCTTCAAGGTTTTTCACTGTTCTTTCCAATTCGGTCATAGCTTCTTCAAAACTCAGCCTTTTTATCTTTTCGTCAATGGATGGGTCTACCAATTAATTCCTCCTCCTTGTTTTTACGTTTGCAGTTAAGCTTGATCGTCTGAAGGTTATCTGAATTATATCCCCCGCATTGGTGCGGAAAGCATCTTTTATTATTTCCCCGTTTGCATCTTGGATCCGGGCATAACCTCTATCCAAAATGTTCCTGGGTGAAAGGGATCTCAATATGCCGAGGTTCTCCTTGAAGATACCCTTTGAGTCATTAATAATTTGTGTAACATTTCTGATAAGTTCTTTACTCAATGCAGCCAATCTATGGTCTGCCCATATCAATTCAGTATGGGGTCTGTTTCTGAATAGTGCTTGGTTCAAATAACCCCATAGGTCCTTTTTTAATAGAAATCCTTGGTTAAAGAAAAGATCCAGTTCAAACTGCTTACTGTCAAGCCGATGTTTTGGTATATTCAAAGAATCCCGCGGTCGGCTTAAAAGGCGATGCTGACTGTATGCATTCAATCTTTCTTTCTCATTGACCAAGAGAGATCGGGATTCCCTGATCAATCTATAATGGATCTCATCCAATTTCTGTCTTGGGTCGTATAATATTCTAACAGGATCTCTGAAGGACATGTGTTCTTTTAGGCTCTCCAATTTGATCAGATAGTTTTCTCTCATGTTTAAAATGCTCAATTTTAGATTTTTTCCCGTTTTAACTATCCTGTCACTAAGTTCATTTTGATCAGGAACTGCCAATTCTGCTGCACCGGTCGGTGTCGGGGCCCGCAAATCAGATACGAGATCGGCCAAAGTGAGGTCTGTTTGATGTCCAATCCCTGTTATGACCGGTTTTTGGGAATTGAAGATCTCCAATACTACTTTTTCCAGATTGAAAGCCCAGAGGTCTTCCAGAGAACCTCCTCCCCTGGCGAGGATTATTTCATCCAAATCATCCAGACCATTCAGTTTTTGAAGGGAGGCGATGATTGATTCTTCTGCGTATATACCCTGTACTATGGCAGAGCACAGCACTATTTTCACCAAAGGGAATCTTCTTTTCAAGGTTTTTATTATATCCTGAAAGGCTGCGGTCCCGGCTCCGGTTATCACTCCGATTTTTCTGGGATAAGCAGGTAATGGTTTCTTGTGTTCATTATTGAAAAGACCCAGTTCTCTCAGTTTGCGCTTCAATCGTTCCAGTTCGTCATGCAGGGCGCCAATTCCATCTGGAAGTATATCTTTGACATATAGCTGATATTCTCCCCTTCCGGCATAAACACCGATATTCCCACTACAGATAACAGAAAGACCATCCTGAGGTTTGAATTTGAAGGTTCGGTTCATCTGCCTGAAACTTACACATTTCAATTGGGAATCCTTACTCTTCAATTTGAAATACATGTGGCCAGTGGGCACATGATGATGAAAATTGGATATCTCTCCTCTAACATTGATGTCATTAAGCTCTAGCTCTTTTTCTAATAAGTTCTTGATTCTAGTAGTAATTTCATCCACACTGATGATGTTCCGTGTTTTTTGTAGGTTGGAATCCGAGGGTCCTTCTCCCTTTTTTTCAACAGATTTATTAAAAGCGTAGAGATCCATTTTGTCAACTCGGCTTATTATTCTTCATTTTCTGTTTCATTTTCGGGTGAAATTCCGTATATTTTTTCATATTCACGGCGTTTTTTCTCCTCGGGGTCTTCCTCTTCTTCCAGCTCTTTTTCCTTGTTGAAAATCCGTTTCCCATAGGTTCTGAACAAAACAAACAATACAGTGATCAGGATAATTATCAAAGCTATGATGATGGCCCAGGTAAATAATGAATCGTCCTTGTTTTTATCATCACCATCACCCGTACTCATATCGTTTTTATCCTTGTGCTGGACAACAATCTGTTTTGATATGGATACAATATTGCCTGTATCATCAAGGACAGTTAGATTTAAAGTATAATTGCCTGGCAGATCGAAAACATGGTTGAGTTCAATTCCCTTGAAAGTAAGGTTTTTGAAAAGATTGTTCCCGGATAGGACCCATGTATACTCTGTAATGAATCCATCTTGATCAATGGAAGTAGACGCATTGAATACAACGCTTTCATTGGTGTAGGCAGTTGAAGGAGTTTGAGTGAAATCAGGGTAGGGTGCTCTGCTCTGGATGAATATTTTTATATAGGCGAATCCCTGTGCCCCGTCATCATCAGTGACCCTGAAGGTAATATTATAATAGCCGGCTTTTTCAAATCTATGCCATTCCACCAGTTTGTTGGAAGTATTGTTATCTCCAAAGTCCCAATGGAATCTCAGTTGGTCCAATTCATCATCAGGGTCTATAGTACTCTCTCCGGTGAATGTGATAATATCATCCACTGTGAAGTTTACTGTTTCATTACCTACAAATTTTGGCAGATATTCTGGTGATGGTTTTGGTGCCATATTGTCCACATGAATGAATTCCCATAATGATATTTTTTCATTGGTGCTGTTGCCGAATAAATAGGATATATTCAGAGAGACATTGTACCATCTATCATCGGCGAATGACCAGTTAACACTTCTATTATGAATGATCGGGTTATCAGGATCATCGGCATCGAAATCCCAATCATACCTGATAATCGAATCGTGTGGGTCGTAAACAGTAGCCTGGAAATGGTAATCTGTAGTTACATTACCTTCGCCAGGTGAATATTCCATTTCAACATTCGGTCTGGTTTTTATGATATCTATCAGGTGATCCTTTGAAGCACTAAGACCTTCGTTATCTAAAACAGTTAAGACCACCCAGTGTTCTCCAGGTTCCATATAGGTATGATTAATCCATTTTCCTGAGTGAATATTTCCATCACCCATATCCCACGAATAGCTTGTAATTGCCCCTCCTTCGTCCTTGCTGGCCTCTCCGGAAAAAGCAATGTTTTGATAGGTCTTACCAACATCTGGCCCTGTAATACTAGGTTCAGGATATTCATTTACATGCAGGGGGAGGATAGCTGTGTTATTGCCTAAATGGAAGTCGAGATATTGCTGATCCAAAGACATGGATATTTCAATTATATAATCTCCCTGTGAAAGAATAATTTTTTCCCAAGAAACCGGTGTTACCTCATTTTTCAGATCTATTGTAATGTTATTCTCATATATTATGGATGAATTATTCAATGATCGAAGAGAAATTCCTACATTGGTATTTTTCACCTTATGCTCCTCGTGCTTTGATATCTTAGACAATATTGAAAATTCCTCTCCAGCAATTGGATGTTCTGGTTGGATGAATATATCATCGATACCCACTCCTATATCCACATATTTTATTCCTATGTGACAGAATCTCACCTCTGATAGGAAAGGGCTCACTTCAGATGATAGCGGATTGCCTGTAATTGTTACTCTCAGTTGGATATGTCGTTCCGGTAGGAATTCCTCTCTAAATATGAACGCTTTTTCTTCCACTTTTGAGACTCCATCCCATCCATCCCAGTTTATTCCGTCACGGGATTCTCTGATTTCCACCGAAATACCACATCCTGGGTGAATAATATGATTGCCCAGCAGCTCTATATGCCAATCTCCTGTAGGTATTGGCCCCAAATCTATTGCTTCAAAAGTTATTCTACCACTATTTACTCGGCTATTATTCTGTAATGTAATATTATCCAAAAGGAGTGAGTATTTTTTAAAGGGGATTTCCATTTTGTCGTTGTGAGTGAAGAACTGTATATAGTCCAGCTGATCATGGTCAATGCCGGAAAGGTCAATGGTAACATGCTGCCAATGATCCGCCATTGTTCCAGTGTTGCTAAACCTCCCCATCCTGTCGTACCAGCTCCCTCCTTCAAATCCCAGTTCAATATAGAATTGGTTGAGACTGATCCCTCGGGATTTGCATTCAAATTGAAGGAGGTCGTATTCCTGCCAATCGGTGAGAATGAAAGAATTGCACTGTACCCTTGAATTGTAAAGTTCACTGATATTTTCATCATTTCTCCAGAAACTGAAGTTCAAAGCACCGGAACCTTCAACAAATCCATTCGGTGTATTTTCTACCGATATGCTGGAGTTCAATGACGGCTGGTTGCTGGGCAACCAATTGGAAGCGTCATCACAGTTGAGAAATCCAACAGGATCATATTCCATATCCAAAAGAAATCCGCCATCACCTGACCACGATTTTACAAGGTTTTGGATCTCTATAATACCCATTCCATCATCACCATCATTGGAATCGAGATTTGACCAAGGTGATTCTTTGCCAATTGTTCCATTCAATGAATTATGCCAATATTCATATCCTCCCTGGCTGGATTCTATACTATTACCCAGGAAATTTCTCACTTTTACAAGAACGTCCTCTGAAATTGTCATAGGATTATTCTGAAAAATGGAGGCTGGCTGTATGGCAGAAGCTACCGCTTCAGCGCTTGCTCTTCCGAATAGTTCGGAGTATTGATGTAAGTATTCATAATCTTCCATCCCTTCTCTTGTAAGTTCTAATCTTATGCTTAGCACTACATCGTCATCGATATCGATCCAGGAAGCGGGATAGATAATATAACCGTCACCATTGTCATATGAACCGAACCAGGGATTATTGCCATTTGTATGATAACCCCAATAATTCAAAGACCAATGCTCCACACCATCAACCCTGGAGTTGAACGAATCCCAATATAATGCTCTATGTCCAAGGGCATCATTATCGATGCCTCCTCCTACATTGTACCACCATACCTCTTCACCTAAATTTTGTCTCCTGGCAGCATCATTAAGGTGATAATGGGAATGAGGGACATCCCATATTTCACCGTAGCCGTACAGCCCTGGTTCTATGGATTTTGTAATCAAATGTTTCATATCCGAGGCATTCTGTTCAATAATATCATTAATGATCCTGTGAAGGGAATAAGGCGGGTGTTTATGGGGTGAAGTATAATTATTGGTATAGGCCACTGGCTCATCGCAGTAATAAAGTATACACCGATCAAGCCATCCTTTTTCTCTGAAATGGTCAGCTACTTTTTGTATATAATCTCCAAGCACCTCCTTATACCCTTCAGGCGGTTCAAAAGGATAGCTTGAAAAATCATACGGATTCCGGTCCCATCTCACAGGATTGTAAGCCGTTAGGGGGAATTCGAAGTTGGAGATGTTCAATTCTTCAATATAATACTCTAAAAGTTCATCCGTTCTTGTAAAATCGATCTGTACTGTGTTGTTGATGTAATCGACGATTATGTCATCATCCCATGGTTCAGTACCACAGAGCTTTCCTGGATTAATTCTATGAGTTTGTAAGATCTGGGTGACCCTTTTTACTAGTTCGTCATACTCTTCATCATCACTTGTAAAGGGGTAGTAATATGCATAGGAGCTTGATGAGGATTCGAACCATGAATCCAGGCTGGGTGTATCAGGCAGGCTGAAATCCCATACCTTAACCTCCAGTACTCTTGTTGTTTCGCCTTCATTCTGTGTAAATGTCAAATTGGTCCTGTAGGTTCCTGCCGGAATGTCCTTTGGAGCATACAAGGTCACCCATACAGCAGTTGTTTCACTGGGTTCAAGATTGACATCCCAGGACATGTTGGAGGGGCCCTTATCATTGATATTATAGTTTCCAATATGATTGGAGAATAAGGGCATCAATGGGTCAGGATAAATACTTCCTGCATAGTCAACAAGGTATAATGATAGGTTTGTTATGCCAATGATCTGTGTAGGATCATCGGTATTTTTCAAAGGATAAAATGTGATATTCTCATAAAGGGGTCCGATATATGGTCTGAACACCATTTGAAATGACTCATATTCGTTCTTTGCCAAGGATATTCTGATTGTTTGATCATTATCATCCCAAATTGGTGTTTGGGTTTGGTATTGGTCTGTTTTCATTATCTTGACCGCGGATGTTTTCGCCCAGAAATGATCATCAATAAATGCCTTCTGTTCTTTTATACCTGGCCCTGGCCCTTCCGTGAAAACTGGAATGGAAATAATCATAATCAATGCTAGTATCATGGATATTGCAGGATTTCTAATACCTCGAACAGTTAGTTTTCTTAGAATGGAATTATGTCTTCTTTTTCTGTTCTTATCACTTCCCGAATGATTGATCATATGGTCACCCCTTGTGTTAGAAACTCATAATTTTATTATATATAAATGGTTATATTTCAAATGCAAAATTTAATTTTATCGATTTATTGGACAATGTAACAGGTTATAAAACTGAAGCGTCATCATAATTGCATTAATTGTGATTGATTTCAATGTTTGTTAATAGGTATTCTATTTATAATTCGACCTGCAATCCTTCCTTAAAGATTTAAAGGAACTTAATCTAATCATAATATTAACTAATATTGTTATATATAAAATCATTATTGTATTGTTGTTATTTTCAAGGTCAAATTATATATTGGGCAGTCATTTCTTCTATACTTGATAGCTCAAACTGATGAATTTCAGATAAGCGGTGTGATAACATGGTAAAACCTCCCATATGCTCAAAATGCAAAAACATATCCCTTCGCTTTAATGACGATGGAACCGGCAGCTGCAATATTTGCTCAAGAACATTTGTTTGGAATAAACCTGGAGTAAGAGAACCTCCCATATGCCGAAGGTGTAAAGGTCACTCATTATCTTTTATGCCCGAAGGCTACGGCTGGTGTCAGGAATGCTTCAACAAGTTCTACTGGGATTCAGGCTGCGGGATCGATCTGAATGAGCTGGTGATCCCACAGCGCCCACGAGTAGGCGATCAAGGGTCCTTCAGAATGAAGAGCCATGATATTCAGAGCGCCATATTTTCCAAGGGTGAGACGCAAACCTCCAAGGATATGAAAGTAGAGACAAAACTGGATTATAACCCTGATGCTATCATTTACGAGGTTACAATTAAGAACAACAAGGGGTATCCAATTAACGAAGTATCCATGAGGCCTCAGCTGGATCCAAAACATATTGTTATTGATCAGAAGGATCGAATGATCACAATCCTTCGCGATGGAGAATCCAAAACCATTTCATTCAAACTTTGGCCCAAGGAGTCTCTAAGGAAATCAGATATTAAATGTGAGATCAAATATTTGGACCCCACATATGATGAGTATAGACTTAAAACAACAAAAGCTGATACAATCGAGATCGCCCCTCCTTCTTTTCAAAGGGTACAGATAGATGACGTAATTTACAATTCGATCTCTGCCTCGTTGCTTTCGTCAGAAATGGAATATAAGGGTTTGAAGGTTGGAACGAGGTTCGTCTTTGATATGATGGGAGATGTTATACGATCTTATAATCTGTATCTTCTGGAACCTAATTTCAGTTCAGGAGAGAATTATTTCCGCGGGGTCCAAAAGGGATATGGAGAGGGCGGCGAGCATAGATTCCAGTGTGAGATGGAAGTTATCGGGGGTCATTCCCGCTCCAACCTCCTGGTTAGATGTTTAGGTTCGGAACCAAAAACCCTTTTGGGATTTACCGCTCAATTAAAGGATAAGATCGAGAAGAGGATAGATGTAGCCAATTTAAATGAGGGTTCAACAATTATACAGCAGCATATTCACGGAGATATGCTTTCGGGCGGTGCTACTAAAGTTGGTATACACGACAGTGTGGTTCAGAGGTCGAACATTGGGTCTGATATCAAGACAAATGACGGTCTGGATGAGAGGATAGAGTGGCTTGATAAGAGAAATGAAGATCGAACTTCGGAACTGAAAAAAGGGCAGAGAAAACTAGGTAAGGGAATCTTGGAGATAAAGGGAATGTCGAAGGAAATGATGGACCGTATGATACAGCACTTCTCTGAGACTCTAAAGGATTTCCCTTATCCTAGTGATATATCCAAGAAATATGGGACTGTAACTCTGGAGTACACATGTTCCCTCAATGATGAATTTGTGGGGAAAATCAAGGATAGGCGGTGGATAAAGTGGGCCCATGTTTTGGTTGGTGCAGGAATGGTTGGAATTGGAATTGCAGGTTTCCGTGCTGATATGGGTGCGCAGGGATTGAAAAAAATATTCAATGATCTCACCGGTAAACAGCTTGATGACTATCCCAAGGATTCACTTTTCTTGACAACAGCAGAAAAGGATAAGATCTTGACCATGCTCAGAGAAGAGGGAATATTGGCAGGGATGGGTTACTGCCCTAACTGCAGGAACTGGGTATGCAAGGATTGCTTTGATGAAGAGAGCGGTTTATGCGTGGAGCACCGAAACTGAGAATACCATTTAATGAATTCAGATGAGCGCTTTAAAATAATAATATTAATAATAATAATAATATGGCTATTATTGAATGAAGAAATTGAGAAATAGGTAGAACTATGGACCCTAGAGTAAAGACCTTTATGGAACTGGGAACCAATGCTGCTAATAACGGCCAGTATGATATGGCAATAGAATACTTCAATGAAGCATTAGCTATAGACAAAAATAACCACCAGGTCCTATTGAAAAAAGCGGAAGCTCAAAGGAAAAACGGAGATATAATATCCGCTATGGGCACAGCCGACCTTTTGCTTTCTATAGATATGAATAACCGGGCAGTATTGAAGTTCCGAGAAAATTGTCTTAACGAGATCCGTAACATACCCAATACACCCTCTTCATCTGATAACGATAATTCTGTGGCAGCAGCAGGTCAAGAACCAAACATTGAATTTGACGATCTACCTTCCTTTTCCTTGATCGATGATGAAATATTTTTTGAGTTGGAAGATGAAAATGGAGATGTAGTTGAACTTGCGTCTGATTCCTCCACACATTCAGAAATCCTGGCTATACCCAAGGATATATCAAAGGACCAGTCTGAATCATATGATGATCTTACCGATGATGAGATCAGGGGGAAAGCATTGGATAAGAGTGAGGAATTAATCAATGTTCTAAAAGAAGAAAAAAAAAGAAAGAATCTCAACCTGGATATCAATGTCAGACCTGGGGAAATTGCTCGAATGATTCAGGAAGGGGATCATAAAAAGGCACTTCAATTGGCCGAGAGTTATCTTTCAAAGATATATTATTACAGGGAACTTCACAACTGGGCCCACCGCTTATCCAAAAGAGTCAAACATAACATCAGGGAATTGAAGTCTCAAGGTATTGAGATGAATGATTCAAAAACTTTCAGTTTAGAGATCAATAAAATGCTGGCTGAAGGTGAATATGAAATGGTTGCCCGGAAGTGCTCCGAATATCTTGATAAACTTATCTATCGTAAAGTGCTCTACCAGGAAGCTTTAAAATCCATTAAGCAGGGATGGAACAAGGTTAAAGAATGTGAGGGGAACGGTATTGCTGAAAAAGGTGCCGAGGATCTATTGTCACGAGCTAGAGTATTCTTGATCAAGGGCAAATATTTGGAATCCAAAGAGAAATCTGAAGAATGCGCAGAACTTCTTCAGGAGAAGATCAGGCATGTTGGAGAAATTGAGAAAAGGATAGATGAGATTGGTAAAAAATTGCTTTTCTTTAAGAGTAAAGGAATGAAGTTAGATGACGAAATTGATGAACTTAATAAACTGCACCGTGCCCTGAAGGATTTTTCTAAGAAAAAGGAGCTAGCTAACGGATTTGATGAAATTGGACAAATTCAGAACAGTCTTGAGGAGAAGGTCCGTGAGATAGAGGATAAATACAATCAGGGCTCTATTCTTATAGCTCGTGCAGAGTTACTGGTCAAGGATATTGACCGTAAAAGAAGCGATACCAATATTGAAGGATTAATTCAGCTAATGCATAATAGATTGACAAAGGGAATGATCGAAGAAATGCATGAATTATTAGGAGAATTGGAGAAATCCTATGAAGAACAGAAAGAACAGTTTGAAAGGAACAATGCATTATCCGAGATAGAGGGATTG
The DNA here is from genome assembly GCA_964430885.1 of uncultured archaeon. Lineage (GTDB taxonomy): Archaea > Thermoplasmatota > Penumbrarchaeia > JASLWR01 > JASLWR01 > CAYSHM01. Next base: position 91,728 of record CAYSHM010000002.1, read on the forward strand.
GAAGAGATCTACAATGAATGTTTAGAGTTCGGCATAGATGTAGTACAAAGAAGTAATCAATTGAAAGAGGTCAAATCACTCTTTAACAGCTGTGAATATCAACCTTCATTGGAACTATCCAGGAAAGTATGTCACGAATTATCCCGAAAGAAGCTGCAGTTTTTGCTGAAGGATACCCGAGAAATGGTCGAGAACAGTCTTGATGATGAATCGGATCTAACCATATCTTCCTACTCATCAGCTAAAGAAGATCTAGATATGGTGGAGGATATATTAGAGGAGAAACGATTGAAGGATGCGGAAAGAGAACTTTTCATTATAAGACACCCGCTGTTTAAAGAAAGGGCTGAAAATGCTCTGGCGGGAGCGGTAAAAAAGATCAAGGATATTCAAGAAAGAATGGACGATGAACCAGGTGAGGAGATTTTCACTGCAAAGGAATTACTTGCTCAAGCCCAAAAGGCCTTCGAGGACGGTTTTTTCGAGTCATCATATGATACCGCTCTTTCATCTATTGATACTGCAGAGAAATCGGAATCGTACATGGAAGTAATGTATGAGCTGATTAAAACAAAGGAAAAACTCCAGGAATTCAAAAAGAAGGGAGTGGATATTGCCGAAGCGTCCCGGATATTCCAGAGAGCAAAACCTGCCCTGGATAACGGTTATTATCAAGCTGCATTGGACCATACTGATCGCAGCATAAAAGAGGCTGAAAGGTCACAGTCATCAATGCGGTTCACTAACAAGGTCAGCAATATCGAAGAGCGCTTATCAGAAGTTCGGGAAGGAAACATTGACATTGACAGCATCCTCAACGATCTGGGAAAAATAAAGATATTTTTAGCAAAGGATGAGTTCGAAGAACTTGAAGACCTACTTTTTGATGTTGAAGGGCAGTTATCCATTAAGGAAGATAAACTGGAAAAAAGAAATAAAAAGAAGGCCATCAGATTTAAAAAGAAAGGGAACCAACTTTATAAAAATGGAGATTTCAAAGAATCCGTCAAATATTACGAAAGGGCCTTGAAACTTTATTCGAAAGATGAGAAAATCTATCAGAACCTGGGATTGGCCTACAAGAACTTGGGAGATGTGGGAAAAGCTATGGAATGTGCCGATAATGCATTGGAAATAAAAGCGGATTATGAACCGGCTATGAAATTGAAACGGAAATGTCGGGAAATGTTTTGAAGCAGTTCATACCCAATCTCAGATTATCCTTCTAAGATCTTAATATAAATATTTCTTTTTCTCGGCCCGTCCCATTCACAAAAGAAAATCCCCTGCCATGTTCCCAACAGCAGATCTCCTTTGCTGATAATAATATTTTCGCTCTGTCCGAAAATAGTGGATTTTATATGTCCAGGGGAATTCCCCTCTGCATGTCTATATCTTCTATTAGTTTCGGAGACCATCTCTGAAAAACCCATTATCATATCATGTTTCACATCAGGATCGACATTCTCATTTATGGTAATTCCAGCTGTTGTATGTGGAACAAATACTGTACAGATTCCTTCACGTATTTTAGTCCCTATAACCGTTCTTCTTACCGCCTCAGTGATTTCCACCATCTCATTGTGATGTTTTGTCCGTATTTCCACTTTTGTAGGTTGGATAATCGCCATGCTGGTCTACATTGGTCTTAAGTGTAATAATTATTATGCTAGAAATATTTAATTAAATTCCGCGTTATTCCTTTATAGTAATTCGTTAAAGAACAGGTGTTAACAAGTGATTGATTGGTTCACTTCCAAGATAGGGATGATATTGGCAGCAGGGATTATAGCCGCATCTATGATTGGATTTTTCATGTGGCAAAGGGCCAGTTTGGAGGATATTGAACGTCAGCAGACCGCAGATTTTATTGCCGATCATATCGACCACGTTTCCTCATTGAACAGTCAGTATGAGTCAAGAATAACTTTTGATCCGGATAAATCTTATAAGTACACATTTGTCGAGCCTGTAATAAATAACGACCTATTTGTACTGAACATTACCTTTGATATGGTGAGTTTATCCCAGGAAGGCCAAGGCTCGTTCTACTCTTCACTCACACGCAATATTCATCTATTGGACCCGGCTACCATTGCCCAGTATGATATCCTCGAAGAGAGTCAATTGGAGGAAATTGACATGGGGAATAGGTCCATTGAGTTCCAATCCGGAAATGATTTTATCATTGAGAGCACGCCTCTTGTACTGTCCATTGACAATGGTAAATTCGAAACAGTTTTCCATACCTTTGTCTATTTGGCATAGGATCATATTAATTAAGGCCGATCAAATAGGTCAATTTGAAAAACTCTAAGGACGCCGATATCCCGTAATAGGAGAGATATATTGAAAAAAACTTCAAAATTTTCCGGTTTTTACAGGAAGGAAGCCAATGAAAGGTTGGCTTTGATTAAAGAGATGTGCGGTCTTACCCAAACGGAAGCTGACCTTCTTTCCAATACTGGTGATATCCAGTCTGAATTATTGGATGGAATGATAGAAAATGTTATCGGCGGTTTCATTCTTCCTTTGGGTATAGCTACAAATTTCTTGATTGACGGCAAAGAAGTACTTATTCCAATGGTCACGGAGGAACCTTCAGTAGTGGCTGCTGCTTCCAATGGCGCAAAAATGTCATTGCCCGGCGGTGGATTTAGGACCCGGGCAATGGAACCGGTCATGATAGGCCAAGTGCAGATTGTTGGCATAGAGGATGTAGATAATGCCAAAGGTATATTGGAGGATAACAGTCCCATTATTATTGAGAAGGCCAATAAGCAGGATCCCATGCTGATAGAGCTGGGCGGCGGTGTGAAAGATATAGCGGTAAAAGATTTTTCCTCTCCATCAGGACCTATGGTGGTGTTATATCTATATGTGGATGTCAGAGATGCCATGGGAGCTAACGCGGTCAATACCATGGCCGAAGCAGTTGCACCTCTTGTTGAGGAATTGACTGGTGGTTCGGCTTTGTTAAGGATATTATCCAATCTGGCGGTCCGGCGTTTAATCCGTTCTGAAGCGGTTTTCAGGAAAAGCGTAATCGGGAAAGACATTATAGAAAGTATAGTAAAAGCCCATCATTTTGCGGAGGTAGATCCTTTTAGAGCTGCAACCCATAACAAGGGTATTATGAACGGAATAAGTGCTTTAGTTAGGGCTACAGGGAATGATACCAGGGCAGTAGAGGCGGGAGCACATGCATTTGCATCAATGTCTGGACGATACATGCCTCTTACAAAATATGTGATAGATAAAAATGGCGACCTCTCAGCATCAATAGAATTGCCTCTGGCCGTAGGTACGGTGGGAGGGGCCACTCGGTCACATCCCCAGGCGAAGATATCCATGAAGATATTGGGTGTCGAGAGGGCGGTGGAATTAGGGCAGGTAATGGCATCATTGGGGTTGGCCCAGAATTTTGCAGCCTTAAGGGCATTGGCAAGTGAGGGTATACAGAGAGGTCATATGAAACTGCATGCAAGGAATATCGCCATTGCTGCGGGTGCTGAGGGAGATGAAGTTGGAAAAACAGTCCGTCTGATGATCGAAAAAGGCGGCATAAACCATGAGAGTGCTAGAAGGTTCTTGAAAGAGCTTGAGGATTGATAGAAAGTCTTTACGTCCCGTGAAAGGGGAATATTCATTTTGACAACATGGATTTTATGAGGATTTAACATACTTTATAGATCAATATTGTATGTCCTCTTTTTTCAACAATCGCTACTTCAGGTATCGATTCGGTGATATTTTTTTCAGTATCCTTTAAGCTAAACTGGTCTAAATAGCTTCTCAATACCTTGATTTTCAGCAATCTTTTCTTCTTCATTTGATTCCTAATTTCTTTTATTGAACTTATTGTCAATCCATCCTTTCCGATTATTATTGAAGCTTTAATCTTCTGGCCCTTTTTCTTCAATTCTTTCTTTGCTTTATTGTCGATCTTCTTCGTCATGATGAATACTCCCTCAGTCAGAATTGCCTTAAAACGAGAATGATATTAATCATATCATGGGTCAAATTGCATAAATAATTGAAAAACCTGTGTGAATCATTTGTAAAGTTTTCTCTGGATGTTTCCGCATGACCGACAGGTTGCTATTTTTCGCCCTTTTCTAAATCGTATCATGCAAAATTTTTTTGATACAAAAGGAGTCAAGCATTTCTTGCAGTACATTCCCTCATACTCTCGGGATACGCGCTGATTCAATTTCATACCAATTTTTTTAGATCGTTCAATATAATTCAAGGCCAGACCTGCATCATCACCGCTTCCAATATCAATCGCCTTGTCTAATAAAATGGCCATCCTCTCCACACCTATCTTTTCCATATTACGGTTCCTTTTGCCTTTTCCTCTCCTGTACCTTTTCCTCGTTCTTCTGATTTAGTCTTCCCCCCTTCTGCTCAGGATCATTTCTTGAGATATGTCTAAAATATCATCCACTGTGATCTCATTTGGATTGATTCTCGCCTTGGTTACGAACTCAATTATCAAATCAATACCGCCTGCGCAGTATTGGCTGTATACAATGTTTGCTTCTCTTATGTTATCGGCTTCATCCATATGATGAAAAAGAAGGAAGAATACGCTTCTATTATCAACATCCCTGAAGCTAATGAAATCCTGATCTAGGTCCTCTACTTCGACAAATGAGGAGTTCAGCAATCCCAAGACTGCTGTGGAGCGTATTATTGCTGTTTGATGAAATTGAGTACCGCACAGTGCGAGTGATCCTAGGAAATCAATGTGCCTTTTCGCCAACCTAATTTTCAATTCAACTCACCACCGGTTTTTTGAATCATATGACCCATTGTATCTCACCATCGTCCGATGAACCGTTCGGATCGACTTTATTTCCTCTTTTATCTTCATTATCATTAATCCTTCCATCATCAGTACCATAGGATTCATCAATTATCTCGAAACTTCCCTCATTCTCTGTTTTTCCGGTTTTTTTCTTCCTATTTAAATCTCCGCCTTTAGAGCGCTGTTCACCTCTTGATTTGTAATTTTGATTCTCAACAGATTTATTACTATTCCTCAATTTTTTTACCTTCTTACGAATTCTCTTGGTTTTGGGTATCAATCGGGAACTTTTAATGCTTTCCTGAAAATCTATCTCATATAGGCCGTGAGAATTCTTTAGAATTGTAGTTCTGATGTTTTCTATATCATCCTCAGTTGTCAAGATCACCTGTTGACCGGGAAGTTTGGCAAGGGTGTTAATCATTGATTTCTTGTTTAATCGGTCAAGATGAATAAATGGTGAATCGTAGATGATGGTCGTGTTCCCCCTTAATCTATTCAGTGACCAAATGAGTGCCATGAATACCAGAACCTTTTCGCCATCTGAGAATTCACTAGGATAGACCAATAAATTATCCGGTGATTCAACTTTGATTGCCAAGGATTGATCCCCTTTTCTCATGATAACCTTTTCTATAATCCCCTTTTTTGAAAAAATACCCGATAATATCCTGTTCAGACCGGATTCGATATTTTCCCGGTTCTCATTTCTGACATCGAGAATGCTTTCAGAAATGGCCTTTTTGATCTTCCTAGCCATTTTGATCTTCCTGAGATGCCGATCGGTAGAGGCCCTTGTTGATCGGCTCAGTTTCTCGAACTCGGCGTATGTTTCTTCGATCTCTTCACCAATGCTAGATATTACCTCTTCCATACCATGGAGTTCCATCTTGACCTTATGCATTCTGCGTCTCTCTATGGATATGTCGTTCAGAAGGCTTTGATATCTGTTCTTGGTCTCATCATCCTCAGCAAACTTCAATAGGGTTGGGTATCTGATAACAAGTTCCTCAAGCGATGTTTGCAGCTTGTTTAGTTTGGCAATCTTGATCTGTCTGTTGTCCATGGCCTTTTCAATATCTGCGATATATCGGTTTAGGATAAGGGTCAGGTCTGATATCTCCTGCAGGTTGATCTCTGGAGGAAGTTTCATCCTTTTGAATTCCCGCTCATTTTCAAATATCTCCGTCTGAAGTTCAGTTTTCAGCTCCTCCATTCCATGCATAACATCCGGAGTTTGTTTTATTCTGTTGTTGCATACTGAGCATCGTCCTGAACTAATGCCAGGTTCAAAAAACGAGGTTATGAGTTCCTGCTGAGCTTCTAATTTTCCTGTATTTCTTCTTAGCTCATTGCATTCTTTTTCCTTTTTCTTGGCCCAGGTCAGTGCAGCATCAATATTGCTCTTGATAAGAAAATAGGGTTCCATTTCATACCTTTCAGTCAAGATGAAATTACTTTTAGATATCTCCTTTTTCAACTTGTAAATTCTCTTCTGGAGACGTTCCTGTATGCCAAGCATTTTTTGCAGTCCCTTTACTTTTTTGGTTGTTCTCATAAGGGACCTTATACAGTCTTTCTGATGGTCCAATGAATCCCTCAACTGCCTTCTTCTGATCTTTAGTTTATTTTTCTTTACCTTAAGAAGGTAAATTCTTTTCTTCAAATGGGATAGATCTCTAGAGCTTGAATTCTTGGTCAGGAACTCGATGTTCTTCTTGTTGTATTCACTTATGTTCATCTTTGCATTATGCAGTATGTCCAAACCAAGAAAGGTATCTATTGCCTTTTTAGAAATCACGCCGTTATCGTCATCCATATGGGTTCTGAAGTTGGGAAACAGATATTTTGCAGTCTCCAGATTAATGACCTTCTCAAGAGCTTCCAATAATTCTGAATAGGGCCTTTCCTTTCCCTGTGTGGTTACCGTGACCTTCATATTATTGGATGGATATATGCTCCGCTTGAAAGTGAACACTTCCCTTCCGATTTTCAATTTCAATCCTATGAAACATTTCTTCTTGCCAGTTTCATGGGCGTGTCGGTTGATAAGACTCTTATAGTCCGGTTCTTGTAAAGACCTTCTTCTGTCAACACCGAAAAGAGCAAAAAATATCCCGTCCACAATTACACTCTTTCCCGATCCATTTCTGCCGATTATAACTGTCAGAGAGGATGATTTGTTTCCTGCATTTTCACACTCCCTTGCAGGAATTCTGATAATATGCTTTCCATAATAGACCCTGTAATTATAGAGCTGGATCTCCCTAATTTCCATTTAAAGCCCCTCCTCCTCTTCATCATCGGCCACATCTATCTCTTTTGACGAGAACAGGGCCCTCTCTACCAACCTCTCCATCCTACGAAAGTCATACTGGTTACTCTCTCCGATTGTAACAATATTATCTGCCAGGTCCGGAGCCACATCCAGAAGCACTAGATGGGTTTCCAGTATCTCTTTGATCTTATTATAGGTTCCAGTAGGTATGCAGTTAATCTTTTTCAATTTGTGTCCATCCTATCGGTGTGTTTATCCTTTTAAGAAATATTCGTTATCTTTCCCTTCAGTTTCTTAATGGTACCTGAGCATTTAACGGTCTTCAGACTAATTTTCGTTTCTGTTCTATTATTGAATCTCCACATTTCATTCATTACTGAATTGAAGAAATCCCGGTGTTTTTGTTCATGCTTATGCTCAGACTTGAATATTGCCTTATTTCCATCCAACAGTATTAACCATGGCGCGTTAATTTTTTCATCAACATTGTTTTTTCTGATATATCTGCCGAACAGAACATTGATCAAGTGTATTATTTCACCTCTTTCAAAAGAAGTTGGATTATTCATACCTTTTTGTTCCTTTTTTTCATTGATTTCCATATTTATTTCCATTTCTACTAGCAAATACCTTTTCCTGCCAATTATATCCTTGACCGCCATGAACAAGTAGATTGGTTGTAAGATATTAAAATCCTTCTTGTAGAATTAAGTTGTATTTATAACCGGGCGGGGATGAAAATATAAATTTATACTTGGGATATAAATAAAAAACTATATATTCTTGATTTGATTTATTGCCCTTGAGCTTTGAGGAGATACAAAGGGCCCCACCACCCGAATTCTAGCTTTCCTTGATGAGAACAGTGTGCGGTTTGTACACAGTATTCTATCTAGATTTTTAAAAAATTTCATCATCATTATTTTTTCCATTTTAGGTTTATTGTAATGTATTTCAGAAGGATCATCAGTGGGGGTGAAAAGGTGGTTCTGTCCGGTTTATAAGCCTCCTTCTGTTTCAGATAAATCGTCGCCGATATACCCTAGATGACATTCAACTAAGCGTCCTACCTTTTGGTCAACGGGAGGTTCATACCAATACGTTTGGACTTGCTCCAGGGAGGATTGGCCGTTTCATCAAATCCTGTTTCGTAGTCAGAGCCTAACTCATCATTCCATTACGGTCGAACCGCGTGAAACAGGCTGTGTCGTTTCTGATCCATTGCCTGCCTTCTCAGACATCCGGATTGCCCCGGATCCCTTTACCCGTAGGAGGGAGGACTTTCCTCAGCAAACCCTAAAAAGGGAGCACCGTCGGTCATCCATCCGCTCAGAACCACCTGTATCCATGAATAATTTTTTAGCCATATTAACCTTTTTTCGACTTTCTAATTATTATTCAAAAGTAGAATATTGCCCTGATTCTTTGAATGTGTGGGGAACACTTATATAGTACTTGTGCGCTCAAACGTGGTGGCATAGAGATTAGTAGAGTAATTACTGCTACTAACAATAGTAAATAAGAAAAGTAAATTGAATAAATGAGGTGAAAAAATGAAAACACAAATGAAGAAAATGACGGCATTATTGCTGGCAGCGTTCATGTTGTTGAGCGTTATTCCTTTGTTGTCCACAAGCGGCGCAGAGGATGCAGCGGATGCTCGTGAAGGAGAGGTTGAGTTTGTGTCTGCAATGATAGACGGGAACTGGACCTACAATGATGATATGGATACAATATTCTCACCCGGTAATTGGCTAGTGGAGGTTGAATTCAACTTGACTATGGCTTTGACCGGTGTAGAGATATATATCAATGTCACCGATAACACCACTGCCGATGAAGCTTACTATCATGAAGCTTTGGGTGACCTTGGTATGGGTATGAATGGAACAGATAGTGATATGTTCGACTTCACCAATGAAACTCATTGGTATACGATCAATGTCACAATCTTGAGCGACACAACCTGGGATTTCAAGGAGTACTATTACTATATCGAAGAGATATATGATGTATTCATGTTCACACACACTATCCTTGAGGAACCCGCACTTACTGGCGAGTATGCATTGGATGTAATCAATTTCATGCCTGTACTCTTCAATACCGGTAACATGGGTCTCACAGCGATTACTACCGTCAACATGACCGTTGTGAACGCTACCAGAGATGTTGTTCATGAGACTGGCGGAGTTGTTGCTCCCATGGACTACGAAATGATGGGATTCACACAGCTCACCTGGACACCTACTGTGGAGGGTTATTATGAGGTTAACTTCACATATAACTGTTCCGAAGTTGATGGCAATGCTGTCTACTTATACATGAACAATAATGTGTCTGTTATGGTTGAGAATGTTACTTCCTACGACCTTTCCTTGGAACTTCCAATGAATGAGATCGGCGAGGGAGAAGCAATCAACGCCAATATCACCATCAACAATACTGGTAACGTTGCTCATGATTTCGTTTATACAATCAACGTTACAAGCGGAACCACCTACGACATGGGTCAGCAGTTGAGCACAGGCGAACTAGCCCCCGGTGCCGAACATACTCATTTCTACAGCAATGTGATGAGCGCAGCTGGTATGTATGATATCACTGTGACCATGCAGCTGGACGGCGGGCAGGCCACATTACCCTTCGAGGTATTAATCGTCAATGTAGACCCCGAGGTAGAGGATGAGACTGTCTTGGCTCAAAATATTTATGAGGGTGATGAGGTGACCTTTGTTGCCAACTACACCGATGATAACGGCGACCTGGGATATGTCACACTATTCATTGATGCTGTCTGGAATGAGACTTCTGAGCAGTTCGAGAACGGAACCGGATATGCTATGGTGATCCTGAATGCCACAGATGCCAACTACACAGCCGGAGAGCTTTATGACTACACCTGGACCGCTGTAGAGGGTGAATATAACTATTCACTTTATGCAGAGGACGGAAATGGTGGTATTTATTACACCGAAGAGGCTGTAGAATTCACAGTCGGTGCTGAGCAGTTCGCTCCTGAACTGGACGATCTCACCGATGACATCGAGGCCTATGCAGACGAGAATGTTACATTCGTTGTCAACTACATGGACGAGAATGGAGATGTTGGAGACCTGTGGATCAAGATCGACGAGCTCATGCTCAACGACACGGATGATAACTCATCCAATTGGACCACCTCCTGGGAAGAGGGCGAGTGGATGGAAATGACAAACGCTACCGATAACTGGACCGGCGGAGTCAACTTCACCTATGAGGCTTCTTTCGAGAATGCAACCTACAGATACTGCTTCAAGGCTATCGATCCAATCCTTGGCGCCTTCATGACCGACGCTGTCGAGTTCACCATCATGGCTGCACTGCCCACCGAGGGTATTGTATCCGGTATGGTAACCACCGGCGAAGGCAATGACACAGTATACCACGATGCTGATATCGTTATATACATGGAATGGGTGGAAGAGGTTACCGAGGAGTTCAACGGAACCAATGTCACAACAAATGTGACCCATGTGATGTACTACAACACCACAGCTGTGAACGGTTCCTACGAGAAGATACTTCCATTCGGCACATACACAATATATGTGACCGGTGTTGCTGGCTATCTTGATGCCGACGAAGAGGAATTCACCCTTGACGCCGACAACCTCAACGAGACCATTGACTTCGAGCTTGAAATTGAGATCATAGTCTATACCATCGTTGTTGGTCCTTTCGAGGATGCAGATGGAAACGCAGTAGTCGGTGCTACAGTATCTTTCTCAGTAGCAGATACCAGAGCGGATTACACAGCAGATACCAACGGAACAGGTTATGCCCACTTTGAGGACATGCCTTTCGATGCTATCCCATCCGGCACAAACATGACCATCACAAAGGGCGCCGACACCTATACATGGGCTTTCGGAGCAGATCTTCCTGAATTCCCAGGCGAACCCACGACCCACGATGTAACAGTCGGACCCATAGAAGATGCAGATGGGAACCCCGTTGCCAACGCATCTGTCAAGGTCGTCATCGGAAACGATACTTACACAGTTATCACCGATGCAGATGGGAATGCAGTATTCAAGCTTCCTCTAGGCGTTGACATACCCGCCGGTGCGGACTTCACTGCAACCAAGGGCGATGAAACCATCACTTGGAAGCAGGGCGAATCCATACCTGGTTTCGAAGGCGAAACAGATGATGACGATGACGAAGAGAGCAACCTTTGGGTGATCATACTTGTCATAGTCATTGTGATCATCGTGATCATCGTGATCGTTGTGCTGGTCACCAAGAAGAAGCCCGAAGAGAAGTCCCTTGAGGACATCGAGGACGAGGAGATGGAAGAAGGACTCGGCGACGATTACGACGAGGACTTCGAGGATGTGGAAGAAGATTCCGATGTCGAGGATTTCGAGGATTTCGAGCCAGAGCCCACCGATGATGAGATGGAGGGCGTCGATGACATGGCCGATGAAATGGAAGACTTCGATGATGGAGAGGACTTCGAAGATGAGGACTTCGGGGACTACGAGGACGATTTCGACGATGATTTCGACGATGACATCTAAGTAGACCCAGTAATGGGGCCGGTTTTTACGGCCCCTCTTTTTTTTTTTATTTTTCTTTATTCCCCTGTGCGCTTTATGTACCCGGGCTTTTTCAACTGCAAAACCATATATATAAGAATTTTATTGGAGTCTTTGAACGCCGATAGGGTTTTTAAATTTATCAATATTGATTTTTATTGTTTTTCGATCTTCGTAATAAGGTGTGATATGATGACTGGTCTTGACAGTGATACCCGATCATTGATATTGGAGAGTCTGATGGATTTTGCCGAGAGAGAGATGTCTGAGGATTTTCTTCTGGAAATCGATGCTGGCGGGGAGTTTCCCAAGGATCTTCTCAAAAGGATCTACGACCCGCAGGTTCTGGGTCTTCATTTGGTCCTTATCCCTGAAGAGTATGGAGGTTTCGGAGGCTCCACCTATGATATTTACCGATTGTGTGAAAGGCTTGCCAGGATCGATCTTGGTATAGCAACTGCTATCTTCGCTACCTTTCTTGGAAGTGATCCAATAAGGGTCGGGGGTACCCAGGAACAGAAGGAAAAATGGCTGAGTATGATAGCCGAGGAGGGTCTGCTAGTTGCCTACGGGGCCACTGAACCTGATGCCGGAAGCGACCTTGGTGCGGTAAATACAAAAGCCGAACCAGTGTTGGAGAATGGGGAAATAAAGGGCTATAAGCTTACTGGGACCAAACAATGGATTTCCAATGGCGGATTTGCCGACCTGTACCTCATACTTGCCAAGGCTCCCGGCGGGTTCAGCTGGTTCATAATGGAATCGGGTGCTGAAGGTTTGGAAACCGGGGAACCTGAGGATAAGCATGGAATAAGGGCTGCCAATACCGCGGCATTCAGCATGAACGAGGTATTTGTTCCTCTGGATCATCTGGTTGGTCTTAAGGAAGGCACCGGTCTATTGGAGGCCCAATCTGTTTTCGGTTATACCCGCCTCATGGTGGCCGCATTCGGACTAGGAGCCGGAGTGGAGTGTCTTGAACGATCGGTCAGGTACAGTCAGGAGCGTATTCAAAAGGGCTCTCCTCTGTCAGAAAAACTGGGTTATACCCATAAATTATTGGTACCTCATGCGGTCCGATTGGAGGCCAGCAGAGCTTATATCGAGGAAATAGCTAGCCGTTTAGATGGCGGAGAGGTGGGTCTTCAGACCGAAGGGGCCATTGCAAAATATATTGCCACTGAGAGCGGAAATGATATGGCCGAGGCGGCTATCCAAGCCCTCGGGGGTTACGGATATACAAGGGAGTACATGGTGGAGAAGATCAAAAGGGATGTAAGGATAACAATGATCTATGAAGGCACCAATGAGATCATGGAGATGACAATATCAAGGGATAGGTGGCAGGAGCACCTGAAGAGCAGAGCCCGGTACTATCTGGACCTTGCAGATGATTATGATAAACTGCACTCGAAGCATAGTGATGTGGGTGCAGATCTTGCTGCACTTTCCTTGAGGGCCCTTCACAATGTCATTGAGAGCTGCAGGCTTCAGAGACTTACAAGAAATCAGCACGTGTTCTTTGAGCTGGGTAGGATGATTTCTGAGGCGGAGGTGGGAATGGTCTTTACCAAAAGATGCACTCTGGATGATCTTGGAGAATCCGTGATCTATGATAAAGATACCTGGAAAGCCATGTCTAGGATCTATAACCGGGATGCGGCACTCAAGGTAATTTTAGGCGGCATCCAGCTTGTTATGGCCGCAGGTAAGGCTGATGCACCTGAAATGGCGAGGACCCTTGGGATTGAACAAGCGTTATCACTGCAATCCGGCTTGATGGATGATATGGAACTGGTAAAAAATGCATTGATGGATAAATATAAGGTTAAGAAATAGATCAAGCAATATATTTTTAATGATGTAAACAACAATGCCTGACCTCTCAAGCTTTTGCAGCCTTCAGCGAATCTCTAGCCGATTTTATTAGAAAGTTCAGTCTATTGAAGACATTGACCTCAGAGGAGCCCATGTCGCAATCCAGATAGAGCAGGTTCAGGTCGGGATACAGTTCTCTCATCCTTTTTTCCACCCCTTTTCCGATAATATGATTGGCGATACATCCGAAAGGCTGTACACAGATCACATTGTTAACATTGTCTTCGGCAAAAGCGGCTATTTCACCGGGTATCAGCCATCCCTCTCCGAACTGGTTGGTCAAACTGACAGTGCGGGAGGCCTTTTCTGCAATCTCGCCTATGGTGTGGGTCCTTCTGTAGAATTTAAATTTCTTCTTAATTTTCTCGAATTTATTATGGTAGTAATTGACATACCATTGAGCAACATAAGACATGTAATAGCCGAATCCACCCCTTTTTGTGTCTCTGTCCTTGCTTGCTCTTGTGTTGATCATACCCTGAGTAAAGAAATCAGTTATTGGAGGAACGACCACTTCTATACCTTTATTCTGGAGCCATTCCACCATATAGAAATTGGCAAAGGGATTGAATTTCACATATATCTCGCCGACAAATCCGACAGCAGGGTATTCTCCCTTGTAGGTATCTATACCATTGAATCTCTGGACCGCTTCCCTTAAAAGACCCTTTGCCGTCTGCTTGCTTCTCCCTCCGAAGAAATCCACCATCTTGTCTATCATAATCTCGGTCTGTATCCAAGTATCACCCTTGTTCTTCTCCCTTACAACAGTAGCATTGTAGAACTGCATAATTGAATCGGACAGTAGAAGCCCTGGAAGCCCCAGTCGTGATAATTTTTTCTTGTCGGGCTTAAATCCAGGCTGATAGTTCAATTTTTCGTTAGAGAAGTGCACAGTAACAGATGGAACATGGGCAAAACCGGCAGATATGAGAGCTTTGTTCAGCAGCGGAAGATAGCTCGAAGCCCTGCACTGGCCCCCGGTTTGAGATATCCCCACAGCAGTTTTATCCAGATCATATTTCCCAGATTGCAGCGCTTTGATAATATCACCGATCACAATGGTAGCTGGATAGCATATCTCGTTATTTGTGAATTTCTGTCCCGCATCCACGCTCTTTCTGTCAGGAGGCGGCAATGTCTCGAAATCATATCCCAGCCGGTTGAGCGCAGATTCTAAAGGTGGAGAATGGAAGGGTGAGAAATAGGGAATTATGATCTTCTTTTTTGCATCCTTATCCTCAAATATTGCATTCTCCGGCATTTCCCTGATAAGGTTGCTCTTGACGAATTTCCTCTGGTACAGCGATTCCATCATCGATCTCAATCTGAGCTTGATGGATCCCGGGCTCGACACCTCATCAATCCTAATAACTGTGTGGACCTTTCCGCTCTTCTCAAGTATCCTTTTCACCTCATCGCAGACCACAGCATCAGGTCCGCAACCGAAGGAGTTCAGCTGAACGACCTCAACATTCTTCTGACGGGCCGCCCAATTGGCAGCAGCAAAGATCCGGTTGGGATAAGACCATTGGGTCAGAACATTGACATTTTTTAATCCGTTCCTGATATCATGGGGGATGGAATCTTCGCTTATGACGTCAGCTCCCAGATCGGTTATTATCTCAGGAACCTTCTGATTTATTACCTGGTCCAAATGATACGGCCTCCCGAGCAGGATTACAACAAGCCTGTTATCCTTTTTGGCCTTTTTAAGAATCTTTTTTCCATGAGCTCTGGTATCTTCCCTGAATTTATTCTGCGCTTCTAAAGCTGATATGAAAGCTTTGTTGAACTTTCCCTTCTTCACACCAATGGTCTTCAGGTATTTCCAGCAGGCTTTTTTCAGCAGTTTGTCATCACCGAAATTGATTGTTGGAGCGTCAAAGGGAATGCCGAACCTGCGCTGAGGTATTACGGCGTTTTTGATCACATCGGGATAACCTGATACTATTGGGCAGTTGAACTCGTTCAAAGAGTTGCCGTATTCCATTCTTTCAAAAACGACCATTGGATAGAATATTCGGTCAACCTTCATTTTGCCCAGACTTAATATATGGCCATTGGTCAATTTGGCAGGAAAACAGATGTTCTCAGACATTACCGTTCTGGCACCCATTTCCTGAATATCCTTGTTCGAAGGGGGGGATAGAACAACATCCAGTCCGGAATCCTCAAAAAGTCTCTGCCAAAAGGGCAGGTTGTCAAACAGGTTAAGTACCCTGGGAATCCCGATCCTGACCCGATTTTTTTTTCCTGAGCTCCTGCTCCTCTCGGAACCCTTTTTATTAGACTCTGTTTTATCCAATTCGGAGAACAGCAGGTCTAGTTTGTAACCCAACAGGTTTTTTCCCCGCTGGTGTTTGGTCCCTTTATTTGTGAAATACCTCTCGCATTTATTACCGGTATAGAAGACCTTGTTGGAATCAAAGGTGAGCTTGGTAATGGAGCAGCGGTTCTCACATCCTTTGCATTTTATTAATCGCGATTTACTGTTCTTTGCAATATCTAGATTATCAAGGCCGATAAAGGTTGAGGTTTTAGCAGTTTTTTCTTTGCTTATTTCCTCCTGCCAAATATCCTTTGCCTTCAGCGCTGCACCGTAAGCCCCCATAAGCTCTGGGATGGTTGAGCATATCACCTCTCTGCCCAATAATAGTTCCATGGCCCGATGAACCCCCGGATTTCTGAATGTTCCTCCCTGGACCACAATATTTTCTCCTAGAACCGATGTATCCTTGATCTTAAGGACCTTGTAGAAACAGTTCTTTATCACTGAAAAAGCCAATCCTGCGGATATGTCCTCAACGGTTGCACCTTCCCTGAAGGACTGTTTCACCTTTGAGTTCATGAACACAGTACACCGGGTGCCTAGGTCGGCTGGGGCCTTGGAATGAACTCCCTTTTTAGCAAATTTCTCAACCTGATAGCCCATGGACCTGGCAAATGTCTCGATGAAGGATCCGCATCCTGAGGAACAGGCTTCGTTAATTTCGATGTTTGTGATAACTCCTCCGTCTATGAAGATAGCTTTCATATCCTGCCCGCCGATATCCAGTATGAATGATACATCCTTTATCATTTCCGAGGCGGCCCTAAAATGTCCCAGGGTCTCCACTATTCCCAGGTCAGCAGAGAACGCAGCTTTGATAAGGTCTTCTCCGTAACCGGTTACGCAGGCTTTGGCCACATTGATATGGATATTCCCATTTATCAGCAAATCCTTCAATTCCTCGAGGCCCTTAACTACTGTACCTATTGGATCTCCCCTGTTTGAAGAATAGAACTTGTAGGCCAGATTTCCCTTATCATCAGTAAGGACTATCTTCGTTGTGGTACTGCCGGAATCAATGCCGAGAAAACAGTCTTTTCCCTTGATATTCAACAGCTCAACGGTCTGTCCAATTTCCTTCATCCGTCCTTTTTCCCAAGTCTGGTATTCTTTTTTATTTGAGAATAACGGATCAAGACGTCCCTTGACCTTGATATCTGAATCATTATGAGTTTCAAATCGCTGAATAAGGGATCTCAGGCCGATGTTCAGCCGTTCGTCCTGATCATAAATCGCGGTCCCAATGGCAGGAAGAAGCAGAGGGTGGGAAACATCCACGCAGTCATCAGCTCTGAATTCCAAAAATTCAATGAAATCCTTTTTCAGCATTGACAGGAATGTAGTTGGTCCGCCGCAGAACACCACCTTCGGTTTGGGATCGAAACCTCTGGCCAACGTTGAAACAGTCTGTACCACCACCGCATGAAATATGGAGGCCGCGATGTTTTCCTTGCTAATTTTCCTTGATAGTAGGTTCTGAACATCCGTTTTGGCAAATACTCCGCATCGGGATGCAATTGTATAGACCTCTGTGGCTTTGCCCGCCAATCCATCCAGCTCAGATATGTCAACATCAAGCAATGTAGCCATTTGGTCGATAAAGGCGCCAGTGCCCCCGGCACAGTTCCCGTTCATTCTCATATCCGGACGGCCCCTTTCATCAAAGAATATTATCTTGGAATCTTCCCCGCCAATATCTATCAGGGTCTTAACACCTGGATGAAAATGTTTGATATAATCCGCCGCAGCTACCACCTCTTGAACAAAGGGGATGTCCATTCTTTCAGCCACACCCATTCCTGCAGAACCTGTCACAGCGAGCGAGATATCAATATTGCCCATTTTTTTCATTGCCTTCTTGAGCATTCCCTTCAGAGCCTTGGGTATGTCGCCTAGATGTCGGGAATAATCATTATAGATCATCTTCATGTCCCTGGACATAATGACGAATTTAGCAGTGGTGGAACCGATGTCCGCTCCGGCAATATATCTTATTTTTCCTTTTCTATCTCTTTTCATGGATGTTCACTTCGAATGATACGGGGAATCTATCCCTAATTGGGTTTTCATGAGGCATTAATACTGGACCTTTTTATAACTGCTTGCTATAGAATTAACGCACCTGAAATGTTTTTTTGATATACTAAAATTTTTATTACAATATGCATGGAAGATAATGATCGCAAGTGTCATTGGTCTATCCACATGAGGTAAATATCAAGCACATTGGTACCGGTATAACCTCTCTCAATAGTGTGCGCGTATATCTTGAAGAAATGGTATGAATCGTAATTATCCAGATGTTTATTTACCATAGTGTAAATAAATTTCCTTAATTGGTTCTCATCACTTGGATCTGGAATATGATCATTATCAGGATTTGGCTTTAATCCTGCAAACCCCCTAATTCTTTTTAATAGCTCCTTTCCTTCAAAATAACATCCTGCAGCAGGGGAGTCCCCATCCTTTCCATCTGTAGCCAGGGATAGAAAGGAGATCCGGTGCAGCATGTTCCTAAGATGGTCTTCTTCCACAACTCTTTTCAGGAAAAACAATCCAGTATGAAGTGCCCTCCCTCCCATTCCGATACCCGTTTTTTTCTTATTTTCTTTAATTCCAACATCCTTGTATCCATCCACCGGAATCTTAATTGTGGGCTCACCCCCGGTAAAGAATATTCGCTTGTGAGATTTTTTTTCTTGATCTTTCAGTCCTCCCGGACTAAAAATATCCAATGAATCATCTCTTTTGAGGCGGGAGGTATTTGTCTCCTCATGAAAATAATTCTTTGCGTGAACGATGAAATCCTCAACTAATTCATTGACATTGAATTCCATCGAAGATCGTCCAATAGGATCGAACAATGTTACTGATGAAGTGTCCGAATTCTCCTGAAAAAAATATAACAGGTCACTTAGCAACCTTTCGTTTGAGTATATGATCTCACTTCTGATGCAGATCTCCTTTCCTTGAGCCTCTTTTCCGAATATATTCCCTTGAGAAAATACACTGTCTGGGACGATTCCGTTCAGGTCATATTTTTTCAAAATTTCCAGTATCTTATTCATCTCCTCTTCACGGTTAGGGTAGTCATCTCCTAGATACATAGGACTGGATCCAACCGCCGACAGCACATTATCGTTTTTTCCGTTTTCCGTTTCATATATTTGATATCCCTCTATAGACTGTGCCCGGAGCTCTCGGTCATCCGTAACATCACTGAGAACAAGATTGAACATTTTCCTGCCGCTGTAAATGCCAGCCAATTTTCCGCCTTTTATGGTGGACAGCCACTTCCTGATCCTGTTGATCTCCCTGATGTCAGCTCCTGATAATACCAGTGCCTTGTACAGATCCCTTAATTCGGTGAGCGTAAGCCCTTTGATAGGCCGCACCATAAGGGATGAGGCGCCTCCGCTAAGTAGGAAAAAACATGTACCCTGGTTTTTGGATACCTCTTCATACACCGTTCTTCCGGCTTCAATACTGCCTTTTCCTGGGTAGGGGTGTTCACCTTGAATACATATTATTGGATGGCTCTCATGAAGCTTATTTATTGTTAAGTGATCATCCAATAATTCCTTTAATGAAAAATCGTAACCCCTGGGAAAAACTATGACGCTCCTCATAGGATAGGTTTCATGCAAATCCGAAAAACTCTTCTCTATCCACCTGAAGAATCCTTTGATCATGAGAACCGAGGCTTTTCCTACTGCGATCACCAGAATTCCGCTTTCAAGATCTGTAAGAGCCTTGGCGGTTAGATTGTCACACATCCATTCGTAGGTCAGTTTCTCGGGATTACTCAATTGAAAGACCTTTTTTACAATCTCTTTGACCTCAACCATTTTCTGCCACCAGCAGACGATCTAGGAGTCGTATACCTCAGGATTGACAATGTTGGGAGGCATCTCTCCCTTGAGTATTTTTTCCATATTCCGGCATGTGGTTACTGCCATACCCCGCCGTGTGATGAGTGATGCAGAACCGATATGGGGAAGCACTACGACATTGTTCAGTTCAAGAAGTTTCGGATTGATTATAGGCTCTTCCTCAAAAACATCCATCCCAGCACCCCATATTTCACCATTTTTCAATGCATCTGCGAGATCTTTCTCGTTGACACATGCACCCCGTGCAGTATTTATGAAGATGGCCGTCTTCTTCATGAGCCTGAACTCTCTTTTGGTGATCAGATGATGTGTTTCTTGAGATAATGGGGTGTGGAGAGATATGAAGTCGCTCTCAGTTAATAGCTCATCCAGACTGCAGTACTGGGCTCCTGTATCGCTTTCTAAAAGTTTATCGGGTTTTCTATTATGATAGAGTATAGTCATATTGAATCCAAGGGCCCTTCTAGCTAGGCTTCCTCCGATCTTTCCGGCTCCAATTATTCCCAGAGTCTTACCATGAACGTCTGCCCCTAGGAATAGTTCAGCCCCCCAACCTGTAAATTTACCTGATTTGGCATATTCATGGGCTTCCGGGATCCTTCTTGCAGATGCCAATAACAATGCAAAAGCCAGGTCAGCAGTTGTTTCGGTTAAAGCTCCTGGTGAATTTGTGACAGGTATACCCTGTGAAGTGGCATAATCAACATCAATATTATTATAACCCGCGGCATAATTGGATACTCCTAT
The DNA here is from genome assembly GCA_964430885.1 of uncultured archaeon. GTDB lineage: Archaea > Thermoplasmatota > Penumbrarchaeia > JASLWR01 > JASLWR01 > CAYSHM01. The sequence goes on from CAYSHM010000002.1 coordinate 112,252, forward strand.
CAAGCCTGGAACTGACAGCACCTCTCTGTTGATATTGTCGGTCAGAAGACATATCAATCCGGTGCACCCTTCCAGGCCTGCTCTTATCTCCTTTACTGTGGGTATTGTTTCTTCCTGTCTGATAATAAGTTCAAAATCCCCGTCCAGAAGGTCCAATCCTTTCTTGGGTATCTTCCTTGTTACAAAAATCTTCTCTTTCCCTTTCATTTTTTCACCTGGATATGATAGATTTTTTCCATGTCAGATCCAATATAAACCCCGCAGTGGCTGGAGACGAATATTCGCGGTATCTATCTGCCCTTATCATTCAGAAGCTGGACCATGTCCTGTTTGAATTCAGGTGAGATATATCCTTTCCTGCAGAGTTCCTCGATGTTTTCTTTACGTTTCTTGATAATTCCCTTTTCACTTCCAAATTCCAGTATGCCATTTTTTCTCTCGGCCACACCTGAAGCGTGACAGCTGAAAGGTACTAGTTCTGGTCGGGATATTATCTCTGATAATATCTTCATGAACATGGGCAGAGCGATGACAGCAAAAAAACTGGTATAGATATAGAACCAGCTCATACGGCTTCTATCTCTTTCCATCCATGCGTAAATTGCCAGAAGAATGCCAGATGCCATCAGGGCCGAGAAAAGAAGGTATTTCAAAAAAACAGGCACATTTCTATCCATGTACTCTGAAGTTATGAGCACAGTTCCAGAAACGATGAAAATTGCTGCTGATATGAGTCTCAATGTCCAGCCTTTATCCATACCTTTGTAATTGATTACAAGATCGGCTACGATGATCAAACCCAGAATAGGTAGTATTGATGATGTCACATAAGTGAATACTGAGGCTTTTTCTCTATCTGGAAGATTATAACTGACCACCAAGAAGATTAGAAGAAGGGATAGTCCGCCGCAGAATGCTACACATGCCCTTTTGTAGAATGCATCGTCCGGGTTTCCTTTGATGAAGGGATATGTCAGGGATAATGTAGCAGTAATTAATGGCAGCAGTCCAGCAATCCAGTCTGGAAAAAAAAGCGCGAAAATAATTGTTGAGAATATGGACAGAGGGATCAATACCTTATGTGTGGTAATAATCCGCGGAAATCTCTTGTCATGCTTTCCTCTCATTTCATTTTTTACAATGGACAAGTTTACCCTCCTTGATGTTATGTTATGGTGTACCTTTATTGAAAAATATTTCCCAGATATTTATCGATAAATCCTGGAGTATGATATAATAATCGTAATAATTGCTTCAATAAATGTCGATGGGATATTGGTTATTGTCAGTATAGAATAATAATAGTATTGACGAAAGAATAAGTCGGAAAAATAAAAAACAAACTGTAGATAGCAAAGTATAAATGAATAGAACAGCAGGAATAAAACCTGCTGTTCGGTTCTTGATATACTGCTTAAGGGTGTGGATCTCTTCACAAATCGTTTCTAGATAAGGCCCTGGTCCAGCATGGCATCGGCTATCTTCAGGAAACCGGCAATGTTTGCACCCATGACCATGTTCTTCCTGTCGCCGTATTCCTCGGCTGCATTGGCAGAGTTCTTGTAGATGTTCTTCATGATGTTATGAAGTTTCTGGTCAACCTCTTCAAAGGTCCATCCCATTCTCAAACTGTTCTGTGACATCTCAAGACCGGAGGTTGCGACTCCACCGGCATTCGCTGCCTTGGCGGGAACGAAGTAGACACCGTTCTTTAGGAACACTTCCATGGCTGCCGGGGTTGAAGGCATATTTGCGCCCTCTCCCAAAGCTTTAAGGCCATTCTTGACAAGCTCCTTTGCCTCTTCCTCGTTAATTTCGTTCTGGGTAGCGCTTGGCAGTGCAACGTCGCACTTGATGCTCCAGGGTTTTCCGCCTTCTCTGTATTCGCAGCCGAACTCTTCAGCATATTCCTTTATGCGCCCTCTTCTGACATTCTTAAGGTCCATGAGGTAATCCCATTTCTCACCGGAGACGCCATCGGGATCGTAGATAGTACCGCTGGAGTCGGACAGTGTGACAACCTTTCCTCCAAGCTGGTTGACCTTCTGAACTGCATACTGTGCAACGTTACCGGAACCGGATACAGTCACGATTTTACCCTCCAAGTCCTCTCCATAATCCTTGAGCATTTCCTGGACGATGTAAACGCATCCGTACCCTGTTGCTTCGGGTCTGACCAGGCTTCCGCCCCAGTTGATGCCCTTTCCTGTCAGCACACCTGTGAAGGTATTGGTGATCTTTCTGTACTGACCATACATGTATCCTATTTCTCTTCCCCCTACACCAATATCACCAGCGGGAACATCGGTGTCAGGACCGATATGTCTGTAAAGTTCGTTCATAAAGCTCTGGCAGAACCTCATGACCTCTGCATCGGATTTTCCCTTGGGGTTAAAATCAGAACCGCCTTTTCCGCCTCCCATTGGAAGTCCGGTAAGTGAGTTCTTGAAAATCTGTTCAAATCCCAGGAATTTGATTATCCCGAGATAGACTGAAGGATGAAATCTAAGTCCACCCTTGTATGGTCCTATGGCGCTGTTGAATTCAACTCTGAATCCTCTGTTGACATGAAAATTTCCGTTGTCATCCTCCCAAGGAACCCGGAACATTATCTGTCTCTCGGGTTCGACGATCCTCTCAACGATCTTGGACTTAACCAATTCCGGTCTTCGCTCCAAGACTGGTTCGATGGATTCCAACACTTCTTTCACTGCCTGATGGAACTCAGGTTGCTTCGGGTCCTTTTTTACCACTTGGTCGTATATTTTTTCGATATACATAAAGAATTCCTCCTGCATCTCTGCAGATAGTATCTGGCTTCGTATGGAAATTCGGTTGTGAAATATCGAACTAATAATTAAATCTTCTTACAATATATAGGGGTTCGCTTCATTAATGAAAATCAATGGAACAATTTAGGCCCTTCTTGTCATGTAAAAGCGAGTATTTTTTTGCTCTAGCATACTTAAGGAAACGTTCATAAATTATTTTTTTTCTTGAAGATTATCTGTTCCACTTTATTAAGAATTTCTTGGGTGATTTTCATATTATTCTCCTTCATGGCCACCAGGGTAGCCGTTTCAGGAAAAATGTTCAATACTTTTTCCAGTTCGGAAGCTCTTCTCAATAGTTCTTCATCTATCTCAAAACCGGTAAAGATTTCGTCTTTGGAACTTGTTTTCTCTTTACTGATTTCCTCAACCGGTTGGTCTTCCTCTACTGGGATCGATTTAATAGAACTGGCGATATCCTCGTAAGATGGTTTGAAAGGATTGGGAGTTTCAATGTCCTCCCAGGTAAAGTTGGGAATAAAAGTTGTTTTGGATATGTCTTCTTCAATAGCATTTTCTCCCGAATCAAGGATGGATTTCAGATGTCCACTGGAAATTGCTAGATCTATCAAATTATTTGCCTGTTCCAACGGAAACAATCTAAGGTCCATTGCCAGTACAAAGGCCATTTTGGATCTTCGAAGCGGTTTTCCGCCTTCCTTTTTGAACAATATGGAAATGCAGGTCTTTAGAGCACTTTTCTTCTTATTCATACGATCCTCCATTCAATCTATCATTAATAATCAAATATCAATATTGGGTATGATTTCATGATATATTATACTTTGAGAATCTATAACAACTTAGATTTATCTGTGGATGTATAACCAGTAGCCTGATTGCCGGGAAACTACCGCCAAATAGATTGAGTTTTCAGATGAAATAACTGATCCCTATTATTGCGCCTTTAACCCCTTTTTCACAAAGATGGTCAACTGAATCCAGAGATATATTTCCCCCTACATAGAGGTTCATTTTTTCCTTCAGTATCCGATCTATGAGTCTCATATCTATTTTATTATGGCTGCTAGCGCCCTTCATAGACCCGAAATCGGTAAAGATAATGTTCTCGACTCCCAAGGAGGTTACCTTATGGACCATATCCTCCACATCCATTTTCATCAATGATTCAGATGGAGATAATATGCCGTCATTAAAATCAACTTCAAATAATATATTTGGTGTGAGTTCGAAACATTCCAGAACCGTTTCCAAATTGTCAATGCCCTTGGTGGATACAACTACAGCAGCTACACCGCTCATGATGGGATCAAAGATTTCTTCTGAATCGGATATCAGCCCTTCGTACCATATGTCAACAATCTCAGAGCCTTCCTTTAAAACTTCCACCTGTACCTTGTTCTTTGTAACATTATCCAGGTCTATGAGGTGAATAGTGTCATATTCTTCACCTATTTCCCTTATCAATTTCAAGGCGACCTGTTTCTTCCCATCCCTTACAATTGGTACATATTCTCCATCTTTTACAACTATTGCCATTCCTTTTGAAACGGTTATGGATGGGATGATCCTGAATTTATCTCCTGCTGTTTCCAAATAAAACCCACACTCATAAGATAGATATTATTATATATCCAATGCTTCACGCCTGCACTGGTATTTCAGATACTTTTTAAAAATTTGAAATAAAAATATTCTTGATTTGAAAAACGTAATTATGGGATCGCCTATTTACATTGGCCCGATTACAACTACATCTTTAACTGCTTGGATATTGTTGAAATCCAGCACAATGCGCTCCATTTTGTCGGTTTTATACCTAGATATGTCGAGTTCCTCATTGGGTGCCACAAGGACATATTCAATTGCACCGGAATCGGTATCTACAACAAAGTTATCAATGATTCCCAGAATATCGCCTGTAGCGCTCATCAATGTTTTTCCCCTGAGTTCCGTGATAAAATGTTTGTTCTCACCACTGTTGGTTACTATCATATCATCATTCATAATTATCCACCCTCTGGACTATTTGAAGACCGTTATCAATTGTATATCAAAGATATATTCTCAATATCACCTGAAGATAGCCGGCCAGATATTTCTTTATTAATGGAATTATAATATTTAATTGTTTCTTCATCGATTGAAGGTTTGAACCTTTTCAATACCTTCATGAAGTGGTCCATACTCACACTATGAATGTCGGGGTTTTCCCGAAATGCCTCTATGGCTGCCTCCTGACATATTCCTTCAATATCAGCACCTGAAAAACCCTTTGTATTTTTTGCTAGATTCCTCAGGTCAACATCTTGAGATATGGGGATGTTTCTAGTGTGAATTCCAAATATTATCTTTCGGGCTTCCGTATTCGGAGGAGGAACGAAAATCAGCCTGTCAAATCTACCTTTTCTCAGAAAGGCCCTATCTATTAGATTAGGTCTATTGGTAGCGGCAATGACAATTACATCATCATATCTTTCTATGCCATCCAATAGGAGGAGCAGCTGATTAGTGATATTCTGGTTGCCTCTAGGCCCGTCATTTTCGCTTCTTGTACGGGTGATGGAGTCAACCTCGTCAAAGAAAATGATACAGGGTGCCACCTGCCTTGCCTTTTGGAATATCTCCCTCAGTTTTTTTTCTGCTTCTCCAACAAGCTTGGTCAGTATCTCAGGTGCCTTTATGGATATAAAAGATGATCTAGCTTGATTCGATATGGCTCTTGCGAGCAGGGTTTTCCCCGTTCCCGGGGGGCCGAATAACAGCACGCCGTTTGGGGTTTTAATGCCCAGCCTTTTGTATTGCTGGTGATGGGTAAATGGTTTTTCTACGCATTCTCTAAGGTCCCTCTTTACCTTTTCCAAACCCCCGATATCCAAGAAGCTGCAGTCAGGTATTTTTACCATTGTTTCCCTCAATGCTGTGGGCATGATCCTTTTCAAGGCATTTCTGAAATCATCCATTTTGACATTGACTTCTCCTCTATTCTCCTGAGATAATGTGATTTCAGCGGAATGCCATAATGGCCTAAGGGCATTCATTGCCGCTTCGCGGCAGAGCGCTTTTAGGTCTGCCCCAACATAGCCTACAGTCATTCTTGACAATTTCTGCAGGTCCACTCCAGGATCCAATGGCATTTTTGAGGAATAGATTTTAAGGATCTCCAATCTTTCCTTTTCGTTTGGAGGCGGGATTTCGATTTCCCGGTCGAATCTCCCCGCGCGTCTTAAAGCCCCTTCTATAGCTTCATGTCTGTTGGATGTTCCTATTACAATCACACCACCCCCTTCCGGTAGAGAGTCCATGAGGGTTATGAGCTGGGTTACAACCCTTCTTTCAAGATCGCCTGATGCCTGTTCTCTCTTAGGGGCTATTGAATCAATTTCATCTAAAAGAATTATTGAAGGGGGCTCTTCAGATGCATCATCAAATACCTCCCGGAGTCTCCTTTCAGCCTCTCCGTAATGGCTGTCAATTATCTCTGCCCCTCTTATTGTAAATAGTTTTGCCTTGCTTTCATTGGCCAAAGCCCTGGCAATGAGGGTTTTGCCAGTACCCGGCGGCCCGTATAACAATATACCCTTGGGCGGGGAAATACCCATATCCTTGAAAAGATTAGGGTTCCTTAAAGGGATTTCCACAATCTCCCGAATCTCCTCTATAAGTTCATCATGGCCGCCGATATTATCATATTTTACTGGAGCGGTTTTCCCCCTGCACATAGTGCTGAAATCACCAGGCCCGATCACTTGTATATCTGTTTGGTTATTAATCACGGCTGCTTGTCCAGGTTCAATATTTTCAACCCTGAATTCCGTTTTGCTTCCAGTTATATTTATACCCTTTATCCTCACCACATCACCTAGGGAAAGGGGCCACATTAGCATTTTTTCCCTGATGAAGGAACTGAGGTCCAGAGAAGCTATGGTCTCCGCCTCCTCCTGATCATCACTATTGGGGACCAGAATGCAGGACGAGCTTAGCGGCAGCTTTGCCTTTTTTATTTGGATTGAACTGCCTGGCATTGTGCCGCAGTTCAATCTGCCCAGGGAGTTCAATCCAATTTTTTCTCCGTTACCATCCTCAAAAGGATCTGGAAAAACGAGTCCGTAGGATTCCCTGAGGCCTTTTATCAAAACAACATCGCCCTTTTTAGTACCCAACTTATCCATCATAAATTGGGTAAGAAAAACTTTCTTCGGATTGCTATCTTCCTTCAAAGGGTCCCGTACAGTTACTTCTATGGACATCACAAACTCTTCCCTACTATCAGAAAATATGCTAGAGCCAACTTATTCATCATAGCTGCATTATTAGATGAAGTATGAAAAAATGCACGGCTTGTAGAACAACAATGTTGAACGAGTGATTATACAGAGGGTTATATAACTGTATCCACCTCTCTTTTCAATGCTTCAAACTCCTGCTTCTTCAGCACAGAAGGCGCACCGGATATAATGAGTATTGAGTCGGTCACCGAACCTAGGTCCTTGAAGAACCTAACGAGGTCTATAACTTCATCAAAATTATTGTGTGAGAACAGATATTCTATACCTTCAATAAGCATGATGTCTTTTTGGTGTGTGCTGAGGAACCTTTCACCTTTCCTTTTGAGTGATTCGATATTGTCCGGCCGAACATTATTGGCTCCGTCCATCTTTGTTAACCAAAGGTATTGGGATGCTTTAAGGTTAAATTTCCGTATGATCTTCCGGGGATGATTTCTTGTGATGAACAGGCCGGTTTGGTCCTGATCCTTTACCTTGGAGAATAGTTCATAGGCTGTGTCCCGATCGCTGTCTTCCAGAAGGTAAGCATAACCGCTTTCAATCTCTACCTTTTCAGCATCCGATATCTCGAAGTCAACATCATCCGCCTGCCTATACCTTCCGATATCCGCTATCTTCTCAATAGAAACATCCTTCCAGCTGAACGCCTCTTCTTCAAATTCGCCTTCAAGTACTGTGGCCTGGACCACAGGTTCGGATTTCTCAGCTATCGCTTTCTTTGGCTCTTCCTGAGGGAGTTGGGCAGATGTTTGGGGTGGCGCCTGTCCTCCAGTGTTATTCTGAGGCATTGGTTGTTGATTCCACTGCTGCTGCATCTGCATATTCTGTTGGGGATAGCCGAATTGATTGTTATTGTTGTACATTGGTCCGCCCCTCATACCCTGAGCCCCTCCGCCCTTACCGCCTTCACCTAATTGTGGTACGCGGATTTCGATATATTGCTTGGCCTTTTGGCTCTTCTTGATAGATTCTGAGAAACAATAATGTCGAGCAAGGTCCGCACTCATTTTCAATAAATCTCTTGCTTCTGGTACATCAGTTTTATAGAATTCATTTGAGCGACTGAGCATTTCCCTTCCGATCTTAATGGACCTTATTGCCAACCTGTATTCAATCTTGTCGACATTCAGCGCTTCAAGAGCTTCCTCGCATTTCCATTTGACATGTTCGTGTTTATCTTCCAATCCTGCTATTAGATAGGGTATGGATTCGTAAACGAGATCTCTCCTTTTAATACCTACATTCTTAATTATCTGGGCCATTCTCCATCTCACATGATGGTATGGATCTCCCATAGCTACGGTTATTTGGGGGACATACCTGTCAAAATAATCCGGATTAATAGCGCTAATTATTGTAAGTGAATCCGAAACGGTCTGCCTTGCTTCCATTTCTTTATCTTTTTCCAAGTTATGAATGAAGATAGGCATAACATGAGGGATGAACTGAGGATAATCCTGGACCAGCTGGCCTATGGCCACGGCAGAGTGAATCCTTACGAATCTCCTTTCGTCCTTCATTCTCTTGATCAGATTGGTTATCATGAATTTGGGTTTTTCTTCACCTACCTCAATGATGAAATCCGTAAGATGCTCCCTCCTTTTCTTTTGATCAGTATCAAGTGAGGTCATGAGCGCAGGGAAAAGTTTATCAAGGTTCTTGGTAAGAAGCCAGAATATATTGGTAACTGTTTCGATTATTTTTCTGTCCTTGTCCAGAAATGCAGCTGACATGGGTGGAATAACAATGGTCGGAGCAACAAGGCCTACACTTGTAAGGGTCTTTATGGACATATATTTCATGTCCTCCTCCTTCTTTTCTATCTTGTTCCGCCAAAAATAGAACCGGTAGGAATCAACCAATGCCTTGTATACGAACTGTATTGCCTCCTTAACTGCTGGCGGATTCACGCATCCTATGCTCCCAATGGATTTTACTGCAGTAGCATAGAGGTAGTGAAGTCCGTCTTCAGGTCTCTCTGGATGATAGAGGGGATATTTCAATGGTCTTGTGATCAGCTCAATGTTTTTTACACCAAGTTTAGGCAATTTTTTACAATAGTTTCCCACAGTGATTATTACCCTGGCAAAGGGAATCCAGTTGAAAGGTTCCTTTGTATCGTGTTGATCAAAACCCCTGTTCAGGAAGTCCCTTAACATCTTATCGGTTTTGGCAAATGCCGATGGCTGTTTTCGGGATAATATTAATAGGGTTTTCGAGGAGGCCATTCTGACAGAGTCCTTCTTGTCCAGAATCATGGGGATGATATATTTTAAAGCCTCCGGGGTGTTTGAACGGTTACTCAAACACGCGGATTCCAGGGTTTTCAGTCCGTTAATCTTTTTTTTAGCCGATGAGGATTTCAGTCCGCTGATATATTTGTTGCTCAATGCCAAGTCCAACACCATATTTTTTTTTATTGGTATTTAACACCGAGAAGTTGATAATTCAAAGGAATCAAATGATCCAAATAGATATTATAGATTCAATTAATATCATTTAGGATTATTTATATTATCTACTACTTCCAGATATTAATATTTTACTAACAATAATCAATAGATATAATACTTTTTGGTAATATCATTTAATAATAGATTTTGATTTCTCACAGAATATTCAAAAGTCAGTAGATTTTTTTCTACGACAGGCAGGCCGTGTAAAAATATGCAGTTTGGTTTTGTGCAAATAACCGCAAATAGAGATAATAGTCGGGGGCTACTCAGCTATACATACCGCTGGCTGGTTCGGATGATTTGATCTTCTTGCTAGCTTCCATCTGGGAACGAAGCATCATGATCTTCTTCTCTATCAATTCGGCTTCCTGAAAGAGGGGTTCAACATTAAGGCCCAGATTTAAAATCAAATTGTCGATGCTTTGAATTATCTTAGCTGCAGCTCTAGCATCAGGTATTTCCTGATGGGCTTCAGTCAGCAGTCCTATTACACTGAAACCCCGTCTTTTACCTTCATTGATAAGCACTCCCGCTACACCCTGAATTATTCCGTCAGTGAAAGGTGATACGTTGCTTTTCTCAAGGATTTCCCGAGCTTCTTTGGTCGAGGCTATTCCCCAAACCCCTACATTTTTATCCGGCAGAGGTCCGCTGTTCTGGCCCTTCTTTTCCTTACCAGATGACTCTTCACGGATGTCATTTTTTCCCTCTTCTCCCAAACCATCCTTTTCTTCCTCATCAATTTCATCCGAAGTCCCTTTAAGAGCTTCTTTTATATCTCCCAGGTCCATTATATCCATGTCAAATTTAGCGCCTCCAGATCCCGGATCAATGGTCATATTGACATTATCACCTGTTCCAGAGTCTCCTATCATTTCCTCTCCTGAATTGTCATCATCTCCGAATGGTCCCTTTTTCAGATTTTTCTTTAGATAATTATCGCTTTCGATTACAAGACCTTCAGGAGAAATAAGTATTCCGCATTTCTGATCAACCAGCCAATCTAGTATTGTTCCCGCTATGATCTTGATAATCTTTGGAGGCGGTTGGAATTCCGAAACGAATACAACAATAGGCTTGATCTCCCCTTCCTTGTCCTTGACCTTTCCTCCGTATATTCTTACTGGGTTCAAAGGTTCATTGTCCCTGACCACCGATACTGCGGGGAAATATATGGAATCAATAATACCTATCTGTTCCAAACCCAGATAGCTGATGAGATAGTTAGCGCAAATAGTGGATACCAAACCCACGCTGGGGAATCCTTCGATAACCGTTGCATCCCTTAGGTCAGTTCTTTTGAGTTCATATACTTTGATCTTTTCCATTATGCTCACCAATATTTGGATCCGGAACCTGCCGTAGAGGTAGGATTGAATATATTTAAACTGAATTATAATCGAAATAACATGTTGATATTATAATGATTTACATGGTTTTATCTAAAGATGATTGCAATTATTTTTATGGTTTTATACAAGTTTTGTTTTCTAAGATTCCTTATTAGCTGTACTGAAGAATTCCCCTTATAGATTATTGCCTTTGAGAGATTTGAATATATGATTTTACCTGAATTTAACTGTGTTTTTCAATCCTTCAGATAGGCGCCGCAGGATGGACAGAAATCCAGCTCAATTATTAGGTCCTTACCGCAGTAATTGCATGTTCTGGTTTTCATTTCCTTTAGGTATATATCGTTATCGGTTTGGAGTGAGTCATGAGGGGCTGCATCTTTAGTGATTGTCTCGTTCTCCTCCTCTTTTCCGTAGGGATGCGAATGGTAATTTGGAGGGGGCCGGTTTTTCTTCATATGGCGCTTTCTGATATTGCCAGCATATCTAACTAGTTCCGGACTTAGAATCGCCAAAGGAAGTAAGGATGCAGCATTGAACAAGGATATCCTCAGGATATCTTCATCCTCTGTTAGTTTTACCTGTGTCCAGTTGATCATATCATTCATCAGTTCGGTATTGTTATCGGGATTGCTTCCTGAGTATGAACGGCCCTTGAATTCCTCATTGAACTCATCTTCAATATCCTGCAGTCCCAAATTACCAATTGGAATAACTCCCAGAGACAGTACTATGACAGCTACCAAGCACCATTTGATCTTGGTTTGAATACTCTGTGATGTTAATGGAAATATTGGGAGAAGTTTGAAAAGAGGTCCCAATATGCTCATTATCAGTCCGCTTCCCAACAAATATAATGAAAGGTAGGAGGGGTTCTTCTGCAGAATGAAGACGGCTAGAAAAACTATAAGGATTATCTCCCCGCCTATCAGCGAAATGAAACATCCAAGCCCCCATCTCGCATACTTTGCTTCCTTTCCCAGAAATTTTCTTCTGGTGAATATCATGAAAAGGGCAATTACCGATAATACAAAACCTGTAATACCGATAAGTTCAAAGAGACATGCCGCTACTATTAAATTATGGATTCCTACTAGAATGCCTATCACAGTGAATGCTCCAACCGCTATATCGATGGCGATTGAGATGCTAATGAGGAACAATCCTTTTCTAAGCCGATCTTCCATTGTTACCACTTAGAACGAATGGTGTATTAATATTTTTATCCGAATTTTTAAGGTCTAACCTTTTTCCAGATTTGACCCCTTCAGCAGCAGAATGTGCCGGTCAGATTATCTTTGATACTAGATCCCTGATTGTGGATTCAATATCTCTGCTCTTCACCACGCCAGATGCTAGAAGGACGCCCTGGGTGCCCAATTTCAGCGCCATGGCAACATCCTCACCGTTCTTCACGCCTGCACCTGTAAGAACTTTCACTTCGGGTTTAATCTCCCTTATCTCCTTTGCGGTATTGATTACGATATCTGGATCAGCCGAGGTTACGGATATGTCCCCGCCAATTAGCTCAGGCGGTTCCACGGCAATGAAGTCGGGTTCAAACAGGGCGCAGGATTTCGATACCATTATATCGTTTGTACATACAATACTTGTGAGATCGAGCTCTCTGGCTTTTTTTACAAGGTCAGATATTTCAGCAATGGTCAGCCTATGTTCTGAATGGTTGATAAGGACTCCCCTTGCCCCTGCACTCTTGACCGCTTCTGGAGATACATATCCAGTCCCTGCGCCGGGCGGGATATTGTCCATATGCTGTGCAAAAATCGGAAGCTTGACCTTATCGCATAAATATTTCAGATCTGTCTGTTGAGGGCACAGAGCAAAGGTTATTTCGCTTTCATTGGCTACCTTCTCGCAAATGCGTGCAATGTGCAATGCCCCACCGTTGTTGTTCTGGGGATAGGTTTTCATGTTGACAACTATATATTTCTCCATCATCTTATCATCCGCTTTTTTTCTATATTACCACTCAGATATGCGCTCAATGAATTATTATCATATACATTATATCAATAACCAATACAGCTCCCGAACAATGATCATGATTATATTTGAACCGTGTGGATCCAAATCCATTTATTAATAAGTAAATATTGACATATCCTGATTTCAATTGATCCTAAATTTCCTTTGGATAGTTACCTGAAAAACTCGTGCTCCAGAAGCCGGCAAATATCTTCTAAAAGCTGCCGGTCTCCCTCATGGAAAGGTTCAAGTTCATGTGAATCAATGTCCAGCATACCTCTGGTAGCACCATCTTTATCCCGAATTGGAACCACTATCTCGGATTTAACATCAATACTGCAGGAAAGATAGTTTCCCTCTTTGCTGACATCCTGTACAATTCTTGTATCTTTATCATCGGCGACCTGTCCGCAAATTCCAACACCGAAATCAATGGATGTATGCACCGTCGGGGCTCCCCTATAGGGACCTAGTATCAATTTGTTCCTGTCTGTTTCATCCGTCATATAGAAGCCTACCCATTGATAATAATCAACAGAGGAGTGCAGTAAAGCACTTATCTCATCCAAGGTTCTTTCCAATCCTGCCTTTTCTGCTATTATGTTATTTGCAGCCCCTAAAAGCTCCTCCGAAAGCTTTTGGTTAATGGATTCATGCCCATTCAAACGTATCACTTCCTCAATAATATCTATCGAATTCTATTCTATGAACATTACAAAAAAGAAAACTTATTTATAAGGATCCTGGTAAAATCCCATCCATATCCACAATAGATACACCCGCCCCGCCATGTTGACTCCTTCTCACCCTTATCCGAACAAATATCGGGAGGGCAATATTTCCTCCAATAACGATAGCTTCTCCAACAGCAAGTCTTTGAATATCCTCACTTGCTCCAGTGCTGAGACCTTCCAGGGAGGCGGTGATTGCTTTCAGGTCATTGCTGTTTGTAATCTTCATTATTATCTGTGTATTACACTGACTTAGGAGATTCTTGTCGACCCTGGCGGGTCTCTGTGTAACAGCACACAGCCCGAATCCGAATTTCCTTCCTTCCGAAGCAACGCTTATCAGAAAGGGAGATGAGATCGCCTTTCCGTTCTGGGGACAGAAGTTATGCGCTTCCTCGATAACCATCATAAAAGGCGGTATTATTTCCCTTTTTCTCTCCCTGTAAAGTGAACTTATCAGCCTTGCAACAACAATTTCCTGGGCAGTTTTTGGGACACCTTTCAGATCTATCACTGAACACTGTCCCTTTCTGACTATCTCCCTCAAAGGAGTGGGATTTTCAGAAAAAATTTCGTAGTTTTTCAATCGCTCAAGGGCATCGATCACTTTCCACTTGGCCTTATCCCTGTGTATCTCGGCCTGGCATATGATGTCATCTATTGAATAATTCCCTAGATTCCGCTCTAAAGACCTGATTGCCTGGTGCAGGATTCCAAGTTCGCTCCCAGTACCTTTCAGGGATGTCAATGCCATTAGGTCATCGACACTTAACCCCCCGTTATTGAAACTCAATGGAATAGTATCTGGATTCAAACCGGAATTTAGAGAGAATATGGTTATCTTGGATGCATATCCTTTAGGAGCTACGGCAAATTCTTCCATGAAAATCATATCCCTCTGATCGAGGTTCGGATTTATCATATTGGAATATTCACCGTGCCGGTCAATAATGATAATGGGCACGTTCTTCTCTAGGAGTTCTTCAACAAGCACTCCCACAGAATATGATTTTCCGCTGCCGGTTCTGGCTATTACGGATATATGTTTTTGCACGATGTCGTTGATATCCAGGGTTACTTCGAGATCGTGCCCTCTTAGTTTACCGATATATGCCGATGAGTTGGTTTTGGTCTCCAAACCAATGACTTCACTTATAAAGGAGCTTTTGGCGGGATAAACCGGTTTTCCGGCTTTAAGAGGGATAAGAGGTTTTTTCAGGCCACCCCGGTGGTCTCGGTATCCGAATATAGATACTTTTGCCGAAACCTTTCCTTCACCAGGTTCCTTTGATGCAATCCCTGGGATTTTTCTGCTCTCGAGTTCTCGGCCGTAGGGTTCGATAATAATTGTGTCTTTAGCTTCCTGAAAAGATATTTCTGTTTTTCTCTGAAGTTCGGTCACATAACCAATGACATTACCGCATTGAGGATGATGAACAGTCACAAAGGAACCTGTCTTGACCCTGGGATCGCTTACAGCAAATTTAAAATTCTTTGTGGATACATTGCCATAAATCACTCCGAGAACCGTACTCGGCGATGGTATTCCCCAAAGGTCATTTCTATGATCTGATCCATACATTTACTAAACCCGTCCTTCGTTTCCTGGGAACTGATACCCCGCAGTCAAGATGTCAGCCTTGTAATATTCTGACAGCATATCATGAAATCAGGATTTTTCTTTGGTTTTGAATTTTTTAATTCTGACCAAAACGACCGCTGCACAAATTACCGCTAGAACTATTATTATTACTAGAATCGAACCTTTTGACATCCCAGAACTGTTTTTCTCAATATTTTTATCCAGAGTTATAGTGACCATACCGCTCTCAGTTACCACTGACACGAGACTGCCTATCTTCTTTTCCTTTGTGGCATTGAAATAGTATTTGCTGTGCATTATATTTTTCAGAATCATTTTCCCCTGCTCGTCAGTAGTACCGTTATAGGACCATCCATCCTCCCTGGAAGTAATCAATATCTCCGCACCACCTATGGGTTCACCAGAGGTGTCCACCACATTTACCTCGACTTCTTCCAAAGGCCCGAAAGTGCACCATGGCCCTGGAATGATGTCAACCAGATCGTCGAATGCATATTCAGGGTGCTCTTTTCTATGGTCTGCGACTTTAAAGGGCTGGCCGCATGAATGGCCGAAGCGGGCCCAAGTTTCGAAACGGGCCGCCAGTGTTTGGTTTGTAACCTTTCCATCAAGAGAACCCCACGGATAGCCGGATTCGTTCTCCACATGGCCGCATAGGGTATGCCCGCATGGGTTGATGGTTTCCTCTACAGTGTCGTAGTGATCGCTGAGGATTTTTTTTCCGATCTCAATATCGATCTTCCCGTTGTACTGTTCGTATAGCTGATTTAACCTCACATAGCGCGGATAGCAGCCGTGGTCCCAGCCTTGGATCTCATTCATCTCTGCAGCGACCTCCGGGTCCCAGGGATAATTGCATGAACCAAGAAACCCGTCAGTGGTCCTTGCTAATTCGTATTCACTGGAGCCCAGTTCAAGTATTGCCACCTCATTTGTCTTGGCATCACCCAATAGATAATCTCCGCAGTAGGCGCCGTTAGTGTCAGTAAGCATTATATCCTTGAACTCATCGATACTGTCGGAATATTGAACTGCTTTTCGGAGTCTCACAAAAGAGGGAACATTGCCCCAGTTGTATGGCCCACCACCTAGAGTGGTTTCCCCTATGACCATCCCGGCTCCATTTAGATACCATTCAGTTCCGCTCCAGATCATTCCTGCGGTCACTTCCATCAGTATACGGTTCCCGGTTTCCGGAACAATATCTATGAATATGGCAAAGGAAGGAGAGAGGTAGAAGGGCATCCATAGGTTCTGGGCGATAACGAATTTGCCGTCAGCCGTAGCGCTGCCAGTGGCAACGAATGCTGAACAATGGTGGATATTTCCTTCAGGAAAAGGCATGGGGTTCTCTTCCTCTTCACCCAGGAAAGGGAAGGGAAGTCTCTTTCCGACCCCGTCGACCCTCCACCAGAGGTCCCACATGCAGTTCAAAGTAAGTATGTCGAGCCAATCAACAGTGGATCCCAGAGGGTTTAGGGCATTTTTCGTAGCTGCGCCCTGGGCAATACCTTCAATTTCTTCCTTCTGCTCTTGGGGGACATATGCCCAGAAATTAGCGGCATGAAGGCGGCATTCTCTCCAGTTCATATCATATCTGTCTTCAGTAAGATGTGCGTATGCAGATATTGCTCTTTCGATCATATCTGCTAGCACCTCGCCGTGGGTTGTACCTATCTCATTAGGGCTTCCTTCCACGTGGAGATATGTGAACCCGCATTTCTCAAATAAAATGTAATTGTCACCTTGAGTTACACTTCTAGCTTCCGCCTGCCCCTTGGAATAATGAACTAGATCTTTATAATCTTCAACATTATCATTGGCGGCTGTGAGGGTGGGGAATGCCATTAGCGTTATGATTAGAAAGATTACCCCCCGGCGATTGTACCGCTTTCCTTTTATTGGAATTAATTTTTTGATCCTTATCATAGTTGGTTCCTCCGGGGCATGGGGAGTGGGTCCAGAAATCGTATATGTGGCTTTGTTTGACATTTGCATCTGAAAATAATCCTTCCTAAGGATACAGATAATTACCCTATATCATTTCAATTATTATTTAGTTTTGTTCGAGATATGAAATCAGACACCGCAATGGCAGAGGATCTTATTGGTTCATGATGAAAAAATTTATAGGTTTTAATTGCTTGCCGTATGTGAAAAAATATGGTAAATTATAAGGTAAAAATTATGTAGTCTTTAAAGAATGCAGTCACGATTAAATAAAATGATATTGTTTACCATTTAACAAACCTTGAGGACATCTGCAGATGATGATAATAGGTGTAAGTTGCCAATATTTCATCACTTTTATTGGAGAGCAATGATTATCTAGGGTTGACTTAAATCTAATTAATTTTATATAAATGTAAATATTTAACGTGGCTAATAATTGATAAAATTGATTTTAAAAATTTAGTAAAGCACTTGGGAAATAATTAAGGAAATGGGAGGAGTCAAAATGGTTGATGATAAGGACGAATTGAACGTATTTGAAGATATCCATGAACATTACAGGAATATTTTTCAGAATTCGTTAGTAGGCATTTATAGAAGCACACCTGACGGCAAGGTTGTTCTTGCAAATCCAGCATTGATCAAGATGTTGGGATATTCTAGTTTCAAGGAACTCGCACAGCTGAACCTTGAGGAAGGGGATAGATTCGTATCCATATCCCGAAAGGATTTCAAGGACAAGCTGGAAACGGATGGTATGATCACCGGGATGGAATACAAGATCAAAACCGCAACAGGTGATGTGATCATTGTCAGGGAAAATGCCAAGGTCATCAAGAACGGTAAGGGGAATGCTCTGTATTATGATGGAATGATGGAGGATATAACTGAACAGAGAAGGATAAAGGACGCCCTGAAGGAAAAAGAGGAATTGTATCAGAGTCTTGTAGCCATATCTCCAGTCCCAATTATTCTTACAGACATGAAAGGCAATATCTTGGAAGCCTCCAAGAGTGCTAAGGGATTATGGGGCTACAGCAAAATGGACGAGTTCTCGAATAAGGGAGTAATATCTCTCGTCGCTGATGAGCACCGAGAAAAGGTGAAGATAGGTTTCAATAATCTGTGTGCAAATAGACAAGTTAACGATCTCCAATTAAATTTTCTGAAGTCGGATGGAGCTATTTTCATTGGCGAGGTGAACTGTTCTCTGATCTATGGAGCTGAGGCCGAACCCAAGTATGTTATTCATACAATCAGGGACATTACTGACCAGAAAGAGATGGAGATCGAGATGAAGAAGAGATTGATGAAATTCAATGTCGACAACGGAAATATCTATCTCATAAAAGAAGTTAGCAGCTCACTTTCCCTTGAAGTTTTTGTGGACCTATTGAACGTCCAGTTTGAAGGAATAGTAATGTCCAGAAAAACATATAAGGATTTCCAAAAGGCAATGGAAGGCGATTATGCCCATTATTGGTTGGCGGAAAGAACGGGTCATAATTCCATCTTTCCATCCAAGGACGAGATTCTGGCCTTCGCTTCCCAACTGCCTAAAAGAAAAGTGGTATTATTAGACCGCCTGGATTACATAATATCCAAAATAGGCTACAGTGAGACCTTGTCCATGGTTCAGTCATTAAGGGAAATTGCCTACTACTCTGATCATATCATCCTTTTCACAATAGACCCGAATGTTCTGGACGAAAGGCAACTCGCTATGCTGAACAATGAGACCAAGGAAGTCTTCCCCTTCCAAAAGGCTTGGCTACCAGAGGATCTTTTAGAAGTACTGAAATTCGTGTACAATGAGAACAAGATGGGCAACAAACCTTCTCATACACGGGTTAGCAGGATGATAGGGATTAGTAAACCTACAGCAGGAAAAAGGATCAGGCAGCTGGTGGATTCTGGATTTCTCATTGAGAGCCTAAAAGGAAAGAGCAAGATACTAGAACTATCGCCTGATGGGAAACGTCTGTTTCTGGAGAATATGTGAGGCCCAGCTCTGTAAATCTTCTCAAACAGATGAAATCAGATTTCATAAGAATTTCACGATATAGATGAATCAGTTCAGGTTCAATAATAATTGAATTCGGATTTGTCAAGACTAGGTGATAGGTGTTTAATGGGTATAAATTGCAAAATTATCAATTCAATTTCTATATTGGAAGGAAGGATATAAATATAAAAAATCCCACATTTACAGTTGCTTCATTGGTGATATTGGATTTTGTGTTTTATTAAAAATCAAAGGCCGGTTCAAAGGAGCAATGAAACATATGGATACTGAAGGAGATCAAATAACTTCCCGAAAGCAGCAGGTTAATCTGAAAAATCGATATCCTTCCAAATTTGCACCTCTGAACATTATTTTTTCGAAAATTCACAGGGGGGATAGAATATTCGTTGGAACTGCCTGTGCCGAGCCTCAATACCTTGTCCGTTCTCTTATAGATTATGTCGATAACAATCCAAAGGCCATTTTCGATGCCGAGGTGATCCACGTATGGACCTTGGGTGTTGCTCCATACACACAGGGAAAGTTTAAAAGGAACTTCAGGCATAATTCGTTTTTTGTGGGTGACAATACCAGGAATGCTGTTAACACAGGGTTGGCTGATTATACACCTATCTTCCTTTCCCAGGTGCCGGATTTATTTCAGAGAGAAGTAGTACCTATTGATGTAGCGTTAATTCAGACCTCGTTCCCGGACCGGCATGGTTATATGAGCCTTGGTATCAGTGTTGATATTGTCAAGACCGCAGTGGAGAAAGCCAAGCTGGTGATAGTTCAGGTTAATTCAAGGATGCCTAGAACCCACGGCGATGGGCATGTTCACATATCCGATGTTGATTTTATTATTCATCAAGACGAGGATATTCTGGAATATGATGCAGGGGGTGACTCCGATATAGCTCAAAAGATAGGTTCTTATGTTTCCCGACTGATCCAGAATGGTGATACGATCCAGGTGGGCTATGGGAGCATACCCGATGCCATACTTTCAAATCTGGGTGATAAAAAGGACCTGGGGGTTCATACCGAACTTCTCTCCGACGGCATTGTTGATCTTATGAAAAAGGGGGTTATCAATAATTTCCAAAAGACCATTAACAGAGGTATTTCCGTTGCTACTTTCTGTATGGGCTCCAGAGATACCTATGATTATGTTGATGATAATCCATCCATTAAGTTCCACACTGTGGATTATACCAATGATCCCTTGGTCATAGCCCGTCATGAAAATATGACAGCTATAAACAGCGCTTTGGAGGTTGATCTTACGGGTCAGGCCACCGCCGAATCCATAGGGAAGACCTTCTACAGCGGAATTGGAGGACAGGCCGATTTCATGAGAGGAGCAATCCTGGCCAAGAACGGGAAAACAATACTTACTCTTAGATCCACAGCCGAGGACGGTGGGGTCAGCAGAATCGTTCCATTCCTGCAGGAGGGTGCAGGAGTAACCCTGAACAGAGGGGACATTCACTATGTTGTTACAGAGTTCGGAATTGCATATCTTCATGGTAAGAATATAAGAGAGAGAGCAATGGCGCTAATTTCCATATCCCATCCGAAGTTCCGCCCCCAGCTCATAAAGGAAGCCAAGAAGAGCGGTATTATCTACAGGGACCAAGCATTCATACCTGGAAAGAGGGGTCAGTATCCTGAAGATATTGAGACACACCGGGCCCTTGCAGACGGTACGCAGATGTTGATCAGACCAATTAAGATAAGTGATGAACCGCTTATCAAGGATATGTTCTATTCTTTATCTGACAAAAGTATGTATACCCGTTTTATTTCTCCAAGGAAGGATATGCCCCACGAGCGCCTTCAGGAATTTGTGGTAATCGACTACACCAAGGAAATGGTTTTATTGGCGGTGGTTGAGGAAGAGGAAAAGGAAATAGTAGTTGGGCTGGCCCAATACGGTCTAATTCCAGGGACCCATACTGCCGAGGCTGCTTTTGTAGTAAGGGATGATTACCAGAATCTGGGAATTGGAAGCAAGCTTATGGCATATCTTACATATTTGGCAAAGAAGCAGGGTCTTCTGGGTTTTACAGCCGAGGTTCTGGTGCAAAACCGACCTATGCTTAGGCTTTTCGAGAAGATGGGTTTTGATATTGAGAAGCACAGCGAATATGGAGTTTATGAGCTTAAAGCATTGTTTAAGGAGATGCAGTAATGGCCGAAGAGAAAAAGAATGATTGGCCGGAAATCAAATATCTTTTCGAACCCCGTTCTGTGGCAGTGATAGGTGCATCGGACAATCGCTCCAAAATAGGATGCAGGGTCCTGGAGAACATTCTGTATAGCCGCTATCCCGGGAAGGTTTATCCGGTAAATCCCAAAGGCGGTGAGATCCTGGGTCTGGAAACCTTCACATCCATTACCGATGTTTCCGGAGAAGTTGATATGGCGGTGATTGTGATACCACACCGTTTCGTTTTTCGGTCGATCAAGGATTGCACAAAGAAGGGTGTTAAGTTCGGGGTGATAATTACATCCGGATTCTCCGAAGTAGGCAATATACAGTGTGAGAGAGAGATAGTGGATTACGCCAATGCACATGGTATGAGAATTTTAGGGCCGAATATTTTTGGAGTTTATTCGTCAATGGCCCCAATAAATGCAACTTTCGGGCCAAAAGAAGTATCTCCCGGGAATGTGGCGCTCATTACTCAAAGCGGTGCTTTGGGTATCGCCATGTTCGGCAAGACAAAGGTGGAGAACATCGGTCTCTCTGCGGTAATATCCGTCGGTAACAAGTCCGACATTGACGAGGGTGAACTGCTTGATTATCTGGCGAGGGATGAGTGCACCCGTGTGATACTGATGTACATGGAGGGTGTGACCAACGGGGAGGGATTTGTTGAATCCCTCAAGAGAATAACACGGAAAAAACCCGTTGTAATAATCAAGTCAGGGAGGTCCAAGAGGGGCGCTATGGCTGCTGCATCCCATACCGGATCTCTAGCAGGAGCCGATGAGGTATTTGATGATGTAATGAGACAGTGCGGCGTTTTAAGAGCCGAGAGCGTTCAGGAGGCACTGGACTGGTGCAAGTTCCTATCCAATTCCCCTCTCCCTAAAGGAGACAGGACCGTTATAGTAACAAACGGCGGCGGTATTGGTGTTATGGCCACTGATGCGTGTGAGAAATTCGGTGTTGACCTTTATGATGATCTTATCACTATGCAGGAGCTATTCAATCCTGTTACTCCAGAATTCGGTTCTGTGAAGAACCCTGTTGATATAACCGGTCAGGCATCGGCAGAGGATTATAGAACGGCCCTTGAAGCTTCCATGGAATCCCCGAAGGTAGATTCGGTGGTATGTCTGGGATGTGAAACCGCCCTTTTCGATTCCAATCTTGTGACCTCGACCATTGAGGATATCTATGAACGCTATTATGGAAAAAAACCTATGGTTTTTTCCTTTTTGGGAGGCGGCGAGATGGAGAGAGGTATTGCAGAGATGAGAAAGAAGGGAATACCAGTATTCTCTGATGTGTACGATTCCATATCTTGTCTGGGGAAACTGTACACTCAATACCGGAACACCCTTGCGGGAATCTATTCAATCAATTATTCATTATCTGAAGAGGACAAAAGGATTGTATCAGAGGTTTTGGATTCAGTCCAGGCAAAGAGAAGGAAATTCCTTCTGCCGGAGGAATCAGGCAAGCTCATGGAGATAGTGAACATGCCAGTCCCCCGATCCCGAATTGCCCGGGATCTTCACCAGATAATCAAATACAGCCGTGAGATCGGGTTTCCTGTGGTCATGAAAGTAGTATCGAAAGATATTATCCATAAGAGCGACTCGGGCGGTGTGGCCCTTGAC
The DNA here is from genome assembly GCA_964430885.1 of uncultured archaeon. Classification (GTDB taxonomy): domain Archaea; phylum Thermoplasmatota; class Penumbrarchaeia; order JASLWR01; family JASLWR01; genus CAYSHM01. The sequence goes on from CAYSHM010000002.1 coordinate 135,274, forward strand.
CTGGAGAACGTGGAGGAGGTCATAGATGCCTATGAGGCAATAATGTTCAACTGCCGGAAGAGCAATCCTTCAGCCCGTATAGAAGGGGTGGAGATATCTGAAATGGTCTCCACTGGTGTTGAGATGATTGTGGGTGCTAGAAGAGATGCTTCCTTTGGTCCGGTGGTGATGGTTGGTTTGGGGGGTATTTATGTGGAGGTCATGAAGGATATCTGCTTCAGGGCGCTGCCCGTTGACCGTAAGGAAGCGATTTTAATGATAGAGGACATGCACTCATACCCGCTTTTAATGGGTGTAAGGGGAGAGGGAAGGAAGGATGTGGACGGCATAGTTGATACTTTGATCAAGCTGGGGAAGATCTTGCTTGCGGATGAAAGAATTACTGATATTGAGATCAATCCCCTGGAGACATATGATCAGGGAAAAGGTGTGAAGGCGGTGGATGTGAGGATTCTGATTAGTGGCCTATAATGATCTGAAGGTATAATCTAGAGATTAGGATGATGAGATATTGAGAATAATTTGGAATATGATTGAGTAATCCAGAATTAAAATATTTACAGATTTTTTAAATAGTTGAAGAGGTGCGGAGAATGAAAAGATTGGTAATTGCTTCAATAAGACCAGATGTGGGTAAGACGAGTTTGATAATCGGAATGGGTAAGGTATCCGGTAAGAAGATCGGATACATGAAGCCTCTAGGTGACAGAATGCTTTACAGGAAAAAGCGTTTGTGGGACCACGATTCCTCATTGATCACTACCTTATTCGATCTAGATGAAGACCCGCGGGACCTGAGCATCGGGTTCGAGCACGCCAAACTGCGCTACATGCTCTTTGAAGAGAACGATACAAAGGAAAAGCTCCTTGAAAGATTATCAGATATCGGAGAGGCCGAAAGGGATGTGATATTCGTCGAGGGCGGAAAGGAAGTGAATTACGGGACCTCAGTTTTTCTGGACCCTATCTCTCTATCCCGGTATCTGAATGCCGATCTGGTTTTCGTGGTTTCAGGTAACGAGGACGAGATAATGGATGACCTTATGTTCATAGAGAGGTATGTAACACTGGAGGAAGTTGGATTTTCAGGGGTTATCATTAATAAGGTGCGGCATCCTGTTGATTTCAAGTCAACGTACATGGAAGATATCCAGTCCTTGGGGATCAATGTGCTGGGTGTAGTTCCCTATTCATCCGAATTGACCTATCTTACGGTGAATTATCTTGTTGAAAAATTATTTGTAAAGGTCATATCCGCCAGGGATAACCTGGACCGGGTGATAAAGAACATTTTTGTTGGGGCAATGTCAGCAGATTCCGCCCTCAGAAACCCCCTTTTCCAGAAGGAGAAGAAGTTGATAATAACTAGCGGCGATAGGAGTGATATGATAATATCCGCCCTTGAAAGCGGTGCCTCATGCATTCTTCTTACCAACAACATCCTCCCGCCTGTAAATATAATATCCAAAGCTGAGAATTTGGGCATTCCGATTCTGTCGGTACCTGTTGATACCTATAAGGCGGCCAAATCTATTGAGAAACTAGATCCCATTCCGGCTTGGAATGATAAGGCAAAACTTGAGTGTCTAACTCAGCTCGTAAAGGAAAATGTGGATGTGGAAGGAATTCTGTAACAGTGTGTTTCAGGAATATTTCTGCGTAAATCTATATAAACCAAGAAACACACTCTGGGAGGAAACTAGAACCGGTTTTCTGTTCGATCAGCAGTATAGATACACTGCACATGATATAATAATAGAAGTTATAGGAACTTATTGGTCCGGTTCAGGATATGTCTGCATCTAAAAATGCAGATATTTCGATTTATTTAACAAAGGAGGTAATGAAATGGAGGACATTTTGATTGAGAATGCGACAGTTATACCTGTCAGACCCAGCGGTAAGGTTTTCAAGAACCATTCAATTTTGATAGAGAATGGTAAGATCGCCGCATTGGGGAAAATTGAAGATATTAAAAAGGAACATTCACTTACTGGTGTAAGAAATATTTCTGGTCACAAGAAGCTGGTAATGCCTGGGATGATCAACGGTCACACCCACCTGCCCGAAACACTTCTTAGGGGTATCTGTGATGATGAGATGCTGGAGAAATGGTTATGGGATCATGTATGGGTATGGGAAGGAAGAATGAAACCCAAACAGGCTAAGGCCGGATCCATGCTGGGGACGCTCGAGCTAATCAAGAACGGGGTCACAGGTTTCATTGATCAATTCTATTACACCAACGAGATAGCTGAGGCCGTTGATGAGAGCGGCATCAGGGGTCTTATCTGTCCCAGTGTTTTTGATAATAATGCTGAAGCAGGGTCCATAGATAATTGTTTCAAGAGAGCCTGTGAGGTAGTTGACCAATGGTACGGCAAGGAGGACCGGATCATGTGGGGAATGGGACCTCATGCGCCATACACTGTTGACAAGGATTGGCTTCTGAAGATCAAGGATTTCGTTCATGATAGGAAACTGCCTATTCATATACATGTACAGGAGACCCAGTGGGAGATCGACCAGGCACAAGAGAGTTTTGGGAATTCACCGGTTAAGTACATGGAGGAGATCGGACTTCTTGAGGAAAAGATACTTGCAGCCCACTGTGTTGTCACCTCGGATGAGGACCGCGACATTATGAAGAAATACGATGTCCATGTACTTCACAATCCCACATCCAATCTGAAATTGTCTTCAGGTATTGCACCTGTACAGAATTATCTTGAGAGGGGTATCAATGTGACGGTAGGAACGGACGGCAACGGGTCCAACAACGATCTGGACATGCTCACTGAGATCCATCTTGCAGCACTTCTGCAGAAATATTCCACAGGCGTTCCCACAGCGATGCCCCTGGATTGGACTTTGGATCTAGCTACCATAAATGGCGCCAAGGCAATGGGTATCGATGATCGAGTTGGAACCCTTGAGGTCGGCAAGGAGGCCGACATGATTATTATGAATGTGAGCGGAGTAAACATGAATCCGCCTCACGATATGCTGTCCAATCTGATATACTCATCTTCATCCCGGGATATCGAAACAGTCATGGTCAAGGGCAATATAATAATGGAAGAAGGCCGCGTCCTGACAATGGATGAGGAGAAGGTAATAGAAGAGGGCAACGAGGCCATGAGGGTTCTCAGAGGGGATTTTGAATAGATTCACGATATTTTTGGAATTTGGGAGTGGGATCAAAGATAACATCCCCTCCCTACAACCTTATTTGTGAATGAAAAAAATCAATCCTTTTCCTCAAGATTTCCGAAAGGAAAGTAAAGGAATCCGTTTTCTATGGCCGTAACCTGCTCTTTTATGGTCTGCAATGCAATAGGGAGGACATCCTCTAAAGTGAGCTTCTCCGGAGAGTTATCAATAATTTCCATCAGTTTTTTTGATACATAGAGATCAAGAAGATCTTCGATCTCTATCTTCATTTCAGCATCCTTTACATCAGTATAAAGGGACATAATTTCATCAGTGCTCAACCTGGTAATATTCGTGATGTCGTTCTCAGCAGATAGGTCTATCTCATCTTGCAAAGGTTTCCCCTTTTCAGATTCCATATCGCTTACCTTACCTGCTTTTTCAAGAATGGTATTTACTTCCTCCCCCGTCTCACTTTCATCCTTATCTCCTTCCTCATTGTCTTCGTCTTTAACTTCGGTTTCTTCAGCGGGATATTCCTTCTGGGGTTCAGTTTCGTACGCTTCATCGACTTTATCCTTTTCTTCATCATCAATAACTGTAAGTTCAGTATCATTGGTGATATGGTAATTTAATACCTCCATGATGCTGTTGATGCATTCTTCATCTTTATCGGCCATTTCACAGATGGTCTTATTTTCCCACTTTTCAAGGAGGTAAGTCAGCAGATCATGTCTGGCTTGTCTGAGAGGTTTCCCTGACAGCAGGTCCTTTTTCTTTTTCATTTGAAAATTGATCCTCTTCATCACTCTAGAGGCTTCGATATGATCATTTTTGAATCTCTCCAGTATTCCCCCTATATACTCCTTATCATTGGTGTATAAAATTAGATCTTCAAGATCAATTTCGATTTCATTCAGAACCTTTTTATCAATGTCCATTTTGAGAAGATTGATTTTTTTGAACCGCTCAATGGTTGTTCTAGCAATATCGAGAAGAATATTAAATATCTCAATATCTATCTTCTGGACAATCACATCGAGGCCCCCCATGGAATTCTTTTCTTTAAGTGTTTTGAAGTGTTTTTGGATGTCTTTTAGTTCCTGGAGTAGTTCGTCATTCTCCTTCATCTCGGACAAAGGCATTTGCTGGATCTCTTCCACCCGATCCATTACCTTGAAAACAACCTCCTCCTGTTCTTCCGAAAATCCCCATTCAGAACCTTTTTCAAATCCCGAGATGTGCTCATTAATTCTCTCTACTATCAACTTAGTTTCAGTACTAACGCCCCATATTGCAAGTATGGGCTGGAGGCGGTCAAGTGATCTCTGAAAATACCAGCGGGCGATGATTTCGTTATCCTTATTGGTTTCGGTTTCTCCCAGTATATAGAAATCTTTAGCCTGTTTCATCATCAGCTCCAGATGTGATGATGAGTAGGAGCACATCACCTCTATCCGCTCTGCTTTCTCTTTCAGAGATACTACTTCAGGTTCTCCCGGAAGTACCTCCAGTATATCCCTGAACGCGGATATGGCCTCTCTTGCGAAATGGGAAATCTGCTCAACATCCTCGTCTTCTTTGATGAATGCCGAGGCGATGTTCAGCTGATTCTTACCGTATCTGAGCTTTTCCTGAAAGTTGAATGTTTTCTCCTCTGTCCGTTCAGGGATGATGCCATCCGATTCTAGCTCATGAACCTGATCATTATAGCTGATCCCGGAGGCCTTAACTCCCTCCTCTCCGCTCAGCTTCTCGGCTGAATCGGTATTTCCATCTATGCTTTCTTTATCTTCCATTTACTGTCCTCTGTCTTTATCAATGATTTACTGTTCATATGGTAAAATAACTGTGGGACAAAACTATTGAAAACCCTAACTAATTAATGACAAATAATGCTTTTTATTTAATTCTTTTGCAACTGCGGTAATGAGTGAAAATACAAGCAATGATTTCAGAGGTTAAAAAAATTCTTTTCAATCTACTTTATCGGCTTTAAGCGGTGATAATGATGAATAAATCAATAACTGATGGAGATATTTAGGGGATGCCGATAATATTGGGGATGATGACCATGGATTATCATGTTAATGAGAAGTCGGATTTGAAGGAAGGAAAGACCAGGATCCAATGGGCCGGCACGGAAATGCCGGTCCTTGCACTGATAAAGGAACGTTTCAGAAAAGAAAAAACTTTAAAGGGGATACGGATTTCAGCATGCCTTCATGTTACCTCAGAGACCGCTAACCTATGCATAGCCCTGAAGGAAGGCGGAGCTGAAGTTGCTCTATGCGCTTCTAATCCCCTTTCCACCTGCGACAGTGTTGCACACTCCCTTGTAAAGGATCACGGGGTCAGTGTTTTTGCGGTCCATGGGGAAGACAACGATACATACTACGATCATATTTCCAGCGTACTGGACATCAAGCCCAATATAACCATGGACGACGGCGGAGATCTTGTTTCCTTCATACACAAGGACAGGAGGGAACTTTTAGAGACCATACTTGCCGGTACCGAGGAGACCACAACCGGTGTCAAGCGCTTCAAGAACATGGAGAGGGACGGGGTGCTGGAATATCCGGTCATAGCTGTCAACGATGCGCTTACAAAATATCTTTTCGACAACCGGTACGGAACCGGCCAGAGCACTATAGACGGTATTCTCAGGGCCACCAATATCCTGCTTGCAGGACGCAAGTTCGTGGTAGCAGGCTACGGCTGGTGCGGCCGTGGCATTGCCCAAAGGGCCAGGGGTATGGGTGCCCATGTTGTGGTAACCGAGGTGGATCCTGTCCGGGCACTTGAAGCTCACATGGATGGTTTCACCGTTCAGAAGATGGATGAGGCCGTGAAGAGCGGAGAGATATTCGTCACTGCTACTGGTAATACATCTCTAATAACCGAAGAACATTTCGAGCATATGAAGGACGGTGCTATCATGGCCAATTCAGGGCATTTCAATGTTGAGATCCAGGTCGAGGCCTTGGAGAAGATCAGTGTTGGCAAGAAGAAGATCCGCTCTGAAATAACCGAGTACACATTGGGTGACGGCAGGAAATTGTATGTTCTTGGTAGCGGCAGGCTCATCAATCTCGCGGCAGCAGAGGGCCATCCCGCAGCGGTCATGGATATGTCCTTTGCTAACCAGGCACTGTGCGTGGAACATATTGTCGTGGAGCATTCAAACCTGGATAACCGTGTCTACAAGGTTCCGGACTGCATAGATAAGCAGGTCGCAGAGCTGAAGTTGGAGGCACTGGGTGTTTCCATCGACAGCCTCACCGAAGAACAGAACCAATATTTATGCGGCTGGAAAACAGGCACATAAAAGGGAAATACCAATCGGGATGCGCTATCATGTCAGAAGGTGTCGGTGACAAATTCCAGAAAAAGACGAAATATCGAAGGTTCAAGCTCCCACTTGGAATTCCGAGACCAAATCGCTCATCCCCTTTCAAATCTTACCCGGGCACGAAAAAAATATCTCTGCCTGAACCATCAACGGCTCAAAAAGAGTTTGATAGGATTGTCTCTGATAGAAGGAGCATAAGAAACTTTTCCACTACGCCACTGGAATCGGATGAACTCTCCTATTTGCTCTGGGCCACCCAGGGGATCACCGGCAGATCTCCGGTCCTTAGAGCTTCCCCTTCGGCCGGAGCACTTCACCCTTTAGAAACCTACCTCTGTGTTAACCGTGTGAACGATATTGAACCCGGGATCTATCATTATGACCTAAGGAACCATCAGATGGAACAGCTCGGAAAAAAGAAGATGTTGCCTTCTCTTGCCGATGCCTGCCTTGGCCAGGGAATGGTAGTGGACTGCGGAGTGGTTTTCATTTGGAGCGCCGTCTTTGACAGAACCCTTTTCAAGTACGGTCAGAGAGGTTACAGATATGTATATCTGGATGCGGGCCATGCAGGTCATGCTCTCCAGCTTGCAGCAGAAGGGTTGGATCTGGCCTCATGCAATATTGGGGCTTTCTATGATGATGAGGTGAATGAGGTTCTGGAATTGGACGGGGAAAATGAAAGTGCGGTTTACCTGTGCACTGTAGGAAATAAAAAATAAGGAAACGAATACCGAATGATCCCACTCCATATTGTGCGCTCGTTATTTTTCAGATTTCCGAAGGAATAGACTTTTCCTTCTTCTCTCCCTCGTTGTTCTTTGCCTTGTATCTCTGCAGAATGATACCTCCCACAATAAATACCAATCCGATGAGGGTAGAGGCGAATATGTCTTCCTTAAGTATGAAGTGGATGAGGACCAGTGATATGAAGGGTGATAGGTAGATCAGGTTGCCCACCTTGGCAGTCGTGGATGCCATTTTCAATGCATTTAGCCACAGAACAAAAGTGATTCCCATCTCAAATAGACCTATGTAAACCAGGATGATAATGGAGCTGTCCAGATGTATTTCTGAATTGCCCGTAAATATTACAACAAAAATGGAGAAAAGGGTGCCGAAAACAAAGTTTAGGAAGAGCTTCACAACCCCGTCCCTCTCCTCTTTCATGTTGAATATCCAGTACAGAGCCCATATTACCGAGGATCCGACTGCCAAACTTACTCCCAGAGGGTTTGACAATTTCATAGCTGCAATTTCCCCCCTAGTGCCTATAATGATTACTCCGATAAAACTGATAATGACTGCAATAAGATCCCTGGTCTTGATCTTCTGTTTCAGTATTATGATGGAAAGGATGACGAGTGTAAGAGGCCAGGTATAGTTCAATGTTTGAGCTTCCTGGGCAGGCAGTATATCGTAGGCCTTGAATAGTATGATATAGTACAGAAATGGATTTAGAAGGCCCATGCCGGCTGAATGCACGAAATCCCTTTTTTTGAAATCCATCAGAAGCGTCATCTTTTTCTGGATCAGAATTACAATTAATAATCCCAGGGCTGAGAAGAAAGAGGACCAGAAAAGGAGCTGGATGAAATTCACCGACCGAAGTGCCAGTTTGAATGCTGTGGCCACTGTGGACCAAAACATGACGGCAGATATGGCAAAGATATAGGCCTTCCGGGAATCCTTCATAAAGGGAAATGGGTCATAAGTGTATTTATATCCATTGATACAAAGTCATGTCGGCTATTTTACAGCTTTTTTACCTGTTTGATAGTATGGACCCTCATTTCAAATATTTTTGAGTCATTTAACTAATAAAATATTTTACCAGTTCGATCAAATGTTTATATTTATTTCATTTTAATAATTCAATACTATCGGTGCCTCAATGACAGAAAAGAAGATATCCGCTGTATCCATCATCAGGAGCGAATATGACAGCATAGATGTGGGAAAGCTGCTAGAACCTCTAGGCGGTCTGGAGAAATGGGTCAAAAAAGGAGAAAAGGTACTTCTGAAGATAAACATGCTAAACGGTAAAGGTCCCAAAAGCGCAGTCACCACCCATCCGTCAGTAGTCCGCTCTATCGGTCTTGCAGTAAAGAAGGCCGGATGTGTACCAATAATCGGGGATTCTTCGGGGGGCACATTTTCCAAGAGAAGGCTAAAGGCCAACTATCGGTCGGCAGGATATGAGGAGATCTCCAAGAAGTATGAAATCCCGCTTAATTTTGACACATCTACTAAAAAGGTCAAATTTCAGAATGGGAAGGTATTGAAAAAGACCAAAGTCTGCAATTTTGCCCTGACCCCTGATAAGATAATAGCCGTTCCCAAGCTCAAGACGCACTCCCTTATGTACATGACCCTGGCCACCAAGATAATGTATGGTGTGATACCGGGTCTGGCCAAAGCAAAATACCATGCCAAGTTCCCTACTAGAAGCAAGTTCGCAGAGGCTCTTATAGATATACTGGAGAAGGTGCCGCCTACCCTCATTATACTTGATGGGATAGTTGCAATGGAAGGTAACGGTCCCAACAGCGGGAGGCCTGTGAAGCTAGGTGTTATGATGGCTTCAACCGATGCTGTTGCTATGGATATTGCAGTTTGTGAGATGTTGGGACTTCAGCCTGTTGGTATTCCTTCTTTGAAACAGGCCAAGCTCAGGGGGATGTGGCCGGATGAGATTGAATATCCTCAGCTTTCGCCGGAAGATGTTAAGGTCAAGAACTTCGAATTTCCCAGTTCAATGAGCGACCTGGCCGCAAAAGGCAAAGGGACTGAAAAAGGCGGTAAACGGCCCCGTCCCAATGAGAAGTGCATAGCCTGCGGTGAATGTGTCCGGATCTGCCCCAAGGACGCTATAGCCATTGTGAGGAAGAGGGCTAAGGTTGAGGATGGCGAATGTATCCGCTGCTACTGCTGTCATGAGATATGCCCAGTATACGCAATAGATCTTAAGTGAGATGGGTGTTGTATGAAATAATGCTTGTTTTTATCCTGCAGTCCTTTCTCTAAGGGTCTTCTCTGTGTCAACCTTTCTCTGGTACCTAATAGGAACTACTGAGGAAAACAGCACTACGGCAATCCCGGATACCAGCGTGATGATAGTGGCGCCCATGATGAAGATCACGGGATATGTGAACAGTATCTTTGCCATCACAAGGGCGAATATCTTTGCAAACAGGTAGGCCAGGGGTACTCCGATGATTCCAGACAGAATACCAAGCACACCCATTTCCAGCAGTATGCTCTTGGCTACCTTCCATTTAGTTATGCCAAGAGTACTCAGGGTAGCGAATTCCACATCCCGCTCCATTGTGGATATGATAACCGCGGATGCGGATACTACGAAGGTTATTGATGCGCTGATCACAAAGAACGTGTAAAATATACCGTTTGCTGTGCTGAGGAGTTCGTCAAAGGACTCCGCAATTTGATCCTTGACGGATACCTTGATCACCGAGGGATGGAGACGAAGGGCGCCAGCGTATTCCTCCGTCATGGCCGGGTTTTTCAGCTTGATGTATATCCCTGTGCAGTTTTCAGGGGAGAAGAATGCATCCAGATTATCCTCATTGGTGTAGACCGCCTGCTGAACGATATCGTTGACTATTGCGCTTACCTCGATATCCGCTACAATGGGACCTACGCTGAGGGTTATCATATCTCCAACACCCGCACCGGTCTCGTCTGCAACCTTGTTGGTTATCACTGCTTTATCCAGATCCACGCTGCCTTTCATCACATTAAAATCCCTTGCCTTTTCTATTTCCCCGCACCCAAGGAAGGTGGCACCTGTTGAATGCGATCCATGATCAACTGAACCGCTTATGCCCGTATAGGGGATGATGAATTCGGTCTCGTTCTCAAGATATATTTCTATTTGGTCAAGTTCTTCAACGGATACACCGCCGAAGAAGTCGGCTCTCATATCCCATTTATCACTATCTATGCTGTCTTCCACATAACCCCAGGCTGAATCGATCATTATAAGCCATGATCCCGACATACCAATTGTCATTCCAACAACAAGAACTGTGATTCCCAGCCTTGTTGGATTTCTTGTGACGTTACGGAGTCCCATAAGGTTTGTCCTAGACAGGAAAGAAGGTCCGAACCTTGCTGTAGTTATCTTGCTTCTGGGTTTGTAATCCAAAGCTTCCCGAACACTTGTTCCAGTTATCAGGACCACAGGTATAGCCACAGAAAGAAGTACAGATATCATCACGAACAAGAAACCAAGAACAAATGGCAGCAAAGAGATGGGGAATGCAATATCGATGCTGCCTATCATCTCCATGGTCACATTTGCAATGCCGTAGGAGAATAGAAATGAAAGTAAAATTCCGAAAATCAGACCTATGCTGCCCAGCACCACCCCCAGCAGCAGATAGGCACGGATGATCTTTTTACGCTGGTAGCCAAGTGACATCAGGACCCCGATGTATCTGCTGTCGTTGAGCACAAGGCGGTAGGCGGTCATCATTATCGAGATGAATCCCACGATCATGAATATCACCGAGAACATGGGCATCATGTACTTCATCTTGTCAACGCCCATCTGCATGAAGATCACTGTGAAATGATCCTTCTGAAGGGTTGTACCTTTTACCGGGAAAGAGCTCAAAGAACCTATGATGGCATCGGAATCCGCTCCGTTTTCCTTGATAATTACGAGGTCGTTTATTCCAGTGACGTTCATTATTCCCTGCAGCTCCTCAAGGTCCATGTAAAGGGCAACTACATTTCCAGGGATAGGAACCGAGGTCTCCGCCATGTAGCCGGCCAGGGCATATTCAGCGTTCTTGACCACTCCGGAAATTGTGATATTGACCTCCTTTCCCCCTATTATGAAATTACCTATCTCGCCTGCATCCGCTCCGTAATCCTCCATTGAGGAAATCACAACTCCTTCACCCGGTCTTTCAAAAAGAGAACCGGATGCCTTTGTCATCACGTTGATATCCTGTCGGCCAGGATCCCGCATCCCTATAACAAAGGCAGGGAAGACCTCTCCTTTGTAGGTGTAGAATGCCATTACCTTAAGGCGCATATCGTATGCCTTGATTTGCTGCCGTTCAAGTACTGGCTCAAGTTCGCTCTCGTTCACAGGCTGGGCGAACTCCACGAAAATGTCCGGCATCATGGAATCCTGAAGCATCACATCAGTACTGTGGTCAAATATCTCAGCAGAATATAGACCGGAGATGAACATCGCGGCAGCCATCGCTACAACAAATGAGATGCCCACTGTTCGGAGCTTCATTTTGGATAATTTCCTTATAACCATCAGGTTTATCTTGTCCACGAAAATCCCCTCATTATCAGTTATCTGGTTTCAGTACTCCCTTTCTGAGAACCAAAGTTCGGTCCACATACTGCTTGAGCCTTGTGTTATGGGATACTATAAGAAAGGTCATCCCTAACTCGTGCTGGAGCCTGTTCATAAGCTTCATCACGGAACTCTCTCTTTCCTCGTCCAGGTTCCCAGTGGGCTCGTCTGCCAGGATCAGGGAAGGTTCTTTGGAAAGAGCCCTTGCCACTGCAACCCTCTGCTGCTCTCCGCCGGAAAGCTCCTGGGGAAAATTCTTGAGCTTGTCACCGAGACCCACCAGTTCTAGATATTTTACCGCCTGATTCTTGATCTTCTTTTTATCCTTCATTATCTGCTCAAGTCCCAGTTCCACATTCTCAAGGGCTGTAAGCGTGGGAATAAGGTTGTAGAATTGGAAGATGAATCCTACCTTGTCACGGCGGAACAGCAGGGACCTTTTCTTGTCCAGTTTGTTTATCTTTTTTCCAGATATCTCCACCGAGCCATTGTCCGCTCTGTCTATAGCCCCCAGTATGTTGAGGAGGGTTGTCTTTCCGGAACCTGAAGGCCCCATGATCATGACCATCTCACCTTTCTTCAGAAAAAGGTCTAGTCCGCTTAATACTTTGGTGGTTTCCGAGCCGCTCTTATAGCTTTTATAAAGTTCTTTCACTTCAACGGTATCCATGGGATCTACCTCTTTGTGAATACATGAATTAATAACTGTATAGTATAAGGTACGCAAAGATTTAACTTTATTGTCCCGTTCATGTACGGTAGTTTATATATTATTAATGAAATCGGTAAATCATGCGAAAAATGACTATGAAATTCCAACTGGGAAGTATGATAAGAAAATTCTGGGGAAATGCCTTCGATCATATTGAGAGCATGGAAATGATAGAGATGCTCCGCCTTGATTTTGAGAAAGGGATTAAGGTAGTACTCACGGAGATCATATTGAAGGACGGTTCTGAGATGTCGGACCTGAACTGGCCTGTAAAGGTAAAGATGAATGTTCTTCACCAAAATGGAAGTAAATATGTGGTTATCGTCACCGCAAAAGCGCCGTCCGGTGTTTTCAGCAGGATGTTCAAAAACTTTCAGGCGGATGTGATTTGGACAACTCCCAGTTTTTTTAAATCCGCCGCCGATTCCTTTGAGGCTACGCTGAGCTGTATTGGGGAGGAGGATGAGCTTAAGAAAGTTCTTCGTACGATAAAACTATTTGGAATTGTTGCAGATGTGTCTTTCAGAAAGGCAGTTTACCAGGAGCATAATCTATTGACCGTTCTTACTCCTAAACAAAAAGATGTAATTCTGACTGCAAAGAGACTAGGCTATTATGATTATCCTAGAAAGATAGATGCTTCAGGTTTAGCGGTGGAGGTGGGTATTTCGAAAGCTACCGCGGTGGAACATCTGAGAAAGGCGGAGAACAGGTTGATATCCAATATTCTGGCAGGATATTAGAAGAACATTATAACTTTGGGAATTATATTTAGTATTTTTCAGCGCTCATGTTACTGCTGTATATTTAGCATATCAACTGATAAAGGAAATTTGTTTTACAAAAAGGAAAGAATGGTGGACAGCGATCCAGGTTCACGTGGACTCGCGTACCACACTACTTAAAGGAACGCATGCAGGCTTAACTTCTGGGTTCGGGATGTTACCAGGTGAGCCCTGCCGCTCTGGCCGTCCTACCATTCTTATATGACATTTATTCAATTATTATATTGAAGTCAATAGGCAAGAAGATATCCATATGTGATCTGTCAAACGGTTGAGCCGATATTAGCGCAGCCCGGGATGGTTAGTACTTGCAAGCTCAATACCTCGGTCCCAGTCAACATTTTACAGTTCCAGCTTTGAGCCGAAGCTCTCGACCTTTCCTGCAAAAGAGGTTGGTGGAAATAATCCTTGGCACTTACACTCCAAGCCTATCAAACCAGTCTTTTACTGGAATCCCATAAGTGTTTCTTTTCAGGGCGGACTTCAGGCTTAGATGCTTTCAGCCTTTATTCCTTACAGCGTGGCGGCCCAGCGATGCCCTACCGGACAACTGGTAGACTAGTGGCTGCGAAACCTTGTTCCTCTCGTACTCAAGGTTCCTTACCCTCAAACACTCAACAATTCTAGCGGGGAGCAACAAACCTGTCTCACGACGGTCTAAACCCATCTCACGATCCCTTTTAATGGGCGAACAACCCCACCCTTGGTTGCTGCTGCACTACCAGGATAGGAAGAGACGACATCGAAGTAGCAAGCCTTCAGGTCGATTTGAGCTCTTGCTGAAGACAACTCAGTTATCCCCGGGGTAACTTTTCTGTCATCAATGACCCCCAATAATGAGGTTCATTGGTTCGCTAAGCCGTGCTTTCGCACCGTGGTTTGTTATTATCCCAAACCACGTCAAGCCAACTTTTGCCTTTGCACTTGACGGTAGAGTCCTGAGCTACCTAAGTTGACCATTGGGCACGCTCGATATCCTTTCGAGCGTGTGGCGCCCCACCCAAACTGCCTATCTACCGATGTCCCGTCGTAACAGTGAGTCACACGGCAATGAAAGGGCGGTGTCTCATGGTTGGCTCGGCGATGAGCTAGCGCCCACACCTGTGTAACACCTCCCGCCTACACTTCACATCCAATGCTATGTAACAACGGCAGACTGCAGTAAAGCTCCACGGGGTCTTCGCTTCCTGCTAGAATGAACTGGACAGTGCACCAGTACGTCGATTTCACTGGATTGAAGGCGGGGACAGTAGAGCTCTCGTTGGACCATTCGTGCAAGCCGCCAATTAAGCGGCAAGGTATTACGCTACCTTAAGAGGGTCATGGTTACCCCCGCTGTTTACCGGTCCTTCGCTCTGTTGAACCAGAGGTTCAGATACCGACACTGAGCAGGATTCAGCGACTGTACGCATCCTTTCGGACTAGCAGTCACCTGTGTTTTTATTAAACAGTCGGAGCTCCCTAGTCACTGCGACCAACTATCTTCATAGTTGGCACCCCTTCTCCCGAAGTTACGGGGCTAATTTGCCGAGTTCCCTCGCCTACATTAATCCAAACGCCTTAGGCTTCTAACCCAGAGACACCTGTGTCAGTTCTCGGTACGAATGACATAAATGGCTCCTATAAAATTTTCACGGTCACCATGGTACAGGTGTAGGGGACACTTGGTCCCCCTCATCACGATTTCATTCCGTTCTCACCATTACGGTACTCCAAGAATTTATACGCTTGAATAGACTGGTAAATCTAAACACCTTGCCACGATGAGTCAATTATAGGACAGAGATTATGTCAGTGCAGGAATATTAACCTGCTTCCCTTTCGAACGCTGCGGTTAAGAGCGTCCTTAGGATCGACTAACCCTCGACTGATCAACATTGTCGAGGAACCCTAGCCCTTTCGGCGGAATGGGCTCTCACCATTCTTATGCTGCTACTACCACCAGGATTCTTATTCGAACGCGGTCCACAGGACCTCACGGCCCCACTTCTACCCACGCACGACACCTCCCTACCAAATCTCCCGTAGGAGTTCTGGAGTATCGGTGACCGATTTAATCCCGTCCATTTTCGGGGCCCGCAATCTTGATTGGTGATCTGTTACGAACTCTTTAAAGGATGGCTGCTTCCAAGCCTACCTTCCAATTGTCTTAGAACACGGACACCCTTTCAGGTGATACTTAATCGGTACTTAGGGACCTTAACTCCAGGCTGGGTTTTTCCCCTTTCGGACATCAAGATTACCCCAGATGCCCTCACTCCTGAGGTCTACGGCGTTAACAGATTCGGAGTTTGACAGCATACCGAGGAATTCCTTCCCCTAAATACGCAATCAGTGCTCTACCCCATTAACTACCTCACTCAAGATCTACCTGCGAGTAGTCTCGGGAGGAACCAGCTATTTCCGGTCTAGATTGGTCTTTCGCCCCTATACGCAGGTCATCCAAGCGATTTGTAGCTCAGCAATGGTTCGGTCCTCCACCTAGGTTTCCCCAGGCTTCAACCTGCCCACGCATAGATCGACCGGTTTCGGGTCTCCCACCAACGACTAAAGGCGAGCACACCTTGTCCCTCGCTTACGCTGCGGACAATTGGTTTCCCTACGGCTCCGTGATTTAACACTTAACCTCGCCATTGATCAGAACTCCCTGGTCCGTTTTTCGAAACGGTCGATACGACAGCGGTCCACACTTATGTGCTTCGTCCCTTTCCTGCCGTATCAGTCTATAGCCATTTGATTTCAGGTTCTTTGCACTTCGCTTCCACGATACTTTTCAGCTTTCACTCACGCTACTAGTTTTCTATCGGTCTCGGATCGTATTTAGGGTTGGAAGTTATTGTCTCCCATCTTCACACGCGATATCCAACGCATGCTACTCTAGATACCGAAAAATCATCTTTCTCCTCTACCCCTACGGGGCTATCACCCTCTATGGCACTACTTTCCAGAAAATTTCGGGTAAGAGTCAGAAGATGTAAATCGGTCTAAAACACCACATGTCCCCCGCGTCACCGCGGGGGATTCGGTTTGCCCTGTGCCGTTTTCGATCGCCTTTACTCACGGCATCTCTATTGATTTCTTTTCCAGCGGGTACTAAGATGTTTCAATTCCCCGCGTTCCCCATCCTTACGGATTGAATGCGAACATTCGGGATGTCCCATTAGGTAATCTTGGGATCAAAGGCTCCATGCGCCTACCCCAAGCGATATCGCAACTTGGCGCGACCTTCGTCGGCGTCCGAGCCAAGCCATCCACCAAATGGCGTAGTAACTGCTATCGACTCAACTGGCGTCCAGATCACATATGGTTTGGTAATCATTGGGTCCCATAGTTTACCCCGATGGGCCCTATACCCTTACCTGATGGAAACTTTACTCCTCCAGGCGCACGTTTCTTCTTTAATTGGGTTTCAATATTATAGATTTGAATCCAACTCGGTGATTTACCATAATGGTATTTCAACCTTATGGCATGGATACGTCTATTTGCCAAAAAGGCATCATATCCTTGAAATGACCAGAAATTGTTCAACCATGAATAAGTTGAGTTTTCAGGTCTTTTTTTTCACCACCTCGAAATTCAAAATTTATAGGTCTTTTTTTGGTTCGACCGCCGGGGGATAATCAGGAAGTAAAATAAAAATATTACTGTCCGAATTCCTTTATTTTTCATTTACCATATTCATAATGCTGATTAAGATCAAAACAAGGGATTGGCCCTTCGAAAAAACAATGTTTCCTGATTCATTTTGACAATGATTAAATCATATGTCCCTATTATAAAGAACCTACTAACTATTTGATTGGAATTGATTTCCTTATGGAAGTATCTAGTAATAAATTCGGAAGGTATAACATGAAATTGATAATAAACGGGTGGAGACAGCATCTGACCTTTTCAGCTTGTCATTTTATTCCTCAGCACCAACTCTGTGAAAGACTTCATGGGCACACTTACGGTGTTCATCTGGAATTGGATGGTGAAACTGCAGAAGACGGGATGCTAGTTGATTTCAAATATGTGAAGCAGATTCTAAAGGCGATGATCGATGAACTAGATCACAGGATCATTATCCCCCAAAAAAATAAGCACATAGAGATGTCGAACATTGGAGACCAAGGTGAAATTGAAATCCGGGTCTGCGGGAAAAGGTATGTCATACCAAGCTCGGACATTGTAATTCTGGATATACGCAGTTCTTCAGCCGAGGATTTGGCAGATTTTATTGTCTCAGGAATGTGGTCGGAACTAGAACATAGAAAAAATTTAACCAGTCTATCAATAGGCGTTGATGAAGGACCCGGGCAGGGAGCTTGGAGTACAAGAACCAGATAAGACAGAGGGGGTGGAAATTTGGCAGATTCGGAATCAAGAGAGCAGAAGAGAGCAGTAGTGGTACTGAGCGGGGGTTTGGATTCATCCACTGCCTGCGCTGTTGCATGTAGAGATAATGATGAGGTATTCGGATTAACCTTTGACTATGGGCAGACGCTTCAAAGGGAGATATATTATGCTGAGAGGTTAGCTGAATATTTCGACCTGATAGAACATAAGATTTTCCGGGTCGATTTGACCCGGATAGGGGGCAGTGCATTAACAGATCAGAGCATCGATATTCCCGGTTCAAGCAGAGGAGAAAATCCTGAAACCCATAGTTCCATACCCGTCACATATGTTCCAGCGAGGAACACGATCTTTCTTTCCATTGCTCTTGCCTGGGCCGAGATCTTGGATGCAGGATCTATCTACATAGGGGTTACTGCAGTTGATTACAGCGGATATCCCGACTGCCGGCCTGAATACATTGAAGCTTTTCAGAATCTTGCGGATCTTGCGACAAAAAGAGGCGTAGAGGGCAATCCAATTAAGATAGTCACACCACTGCTTCACAGGTCTAAATCTCAGATAATAAGGAAGGGATTGGATCTCGGAGTTCCCTATGAATTAACCTGGAGCTGTTACAAAGAGGGTGTTCAGCCTTGCAGAGTGTGCGAGAGCTGTGTTCTCAGGGAAAACGGTTTCGAGGAATTGGGTATGAAAGACCCATTAGTGGAAAGAACCCACTGAATGGAATGTCGATATCAGAGTAATATTTCTATAAAAATAGATTTCAATTATTGGGTCCAGCGTATGTGGTAATCACCTTCATCCATTGTTTCAATCCATGAATATCTTGTACATATCTCTATATCATAATCATTCCCGTTGTCCTGAATGGCCCCCCTGAGCGGATGTGTCTGGTCCCCTGCCTCCAGCATATCAATGATCACTTGGAAGGTTCCGTTATTATCTGAATTCCCGTAGCTCCATGACAGATCTATGTTGCCGTTTGAACCCTCATCATCATTCAGTAGTTCACCCCCCGGTCCCATAATGCTGGCACCCATACTATCTGGCTGATTCGAGTAATCAATTATTAGGGCCCCTTCGTCCGGTTCGTCAGTCCATGTCAATTTGAGGCTTATATCAATGATATTTCCAGTGGGAGGGATTAGTTCAATAATTAGATTTTCCCCCTCCCCGAGATAACCGCTGTCAGTAATGTTAAGATAATCGAATCTTTCAATGGCGAGGTTTTCTATCCTTCGGTCCTTAATGCGCTCAGGATCGGATGTGGCAAATATTGCACCTATAGGGATCATTGCTATGCAGAAAATGGATGTGACTGCAACGGTGAACAATATGGGATTTTTCAACTTTCTTCCTCTATCTCTTATGTTCACAAATCTTGCAAACCTCTCCCAAGCACTTCTCCCCTCCCGATCCTTCTCTCTTGCCTCCCTGCACCAGAACTTTTTATGAATGAAGTAGAAAATCGGTAGCATTAGGGCCAAGGTTATGATGGTGTTTATGGTATCCAGCATGCCGAAGGTCTCTGCCGAGGCACCTATGACTGAATCGGTATAGGCCCCCTTTATCTGGTAAAGTGTTAGATACCAATCCCATAATCCATGGATTATAATTCCCAAGACAATATTCCGTGACCAATGGTAAATGATTGAGAAGAAACCACCCATTATCACAAGGACCACCATGTACCAAGCGATCACTTTCCAGGGCAAATCATAGACCAGTATGGATATGGGCAGGTGTCCAATAGCAAATAGCACAGCTGAGAACAATATTGCATGTCCTATGGAAAATGCCCTGCTGGTTTGGTCCTGTAGAAAACCCCTGGAAAAAATTTCTTCTGCCGGCCCCGTTCCTATCATGTAGGAAAATAAGGTAGCTATTACCAACCCCCATCCTACCGTATCCCATCCCATTACCAGACTGAAATCGGTACCCATGCCCCTTATCCACATATGTCCTACATAGACAAATGAAGCTACTACAAAGAATATCAGTCCGCCGATACAACCCCAAACAACCGATGAGAATAGATTCTTTTTAGTGAATCTGAATGGGCTTCCTTTCTCCTTAAATATATACAACCATATCAATAGGACCGGCCCCAGCTGGAGAACGGGTTTGGCGATCATGCTGACCCAATAGTTCATCTCCCTGCCGTTCTCGGGATTGGTGAAGAAATCCATGGAACCGGTTAGATATCTGTAGAAACCCCAAATAATTATCTTTACAATGAAGACAAGGGTTACCAATCCCAGGAATTTCCATTTATTGTCAATGGGATTTTTACCAACAGGCGGAATCCCGTTCCATCGCGGATCCTTTACCATTTCTGCCTCGGTCCCGTTATCGGAAGGTTTCTTGAAAAGGTCAGTAAAGCTCATGATTGGACAATTGTCATTTGTTTAATTATTCTTTCCTTGAATTTATCATCCCAACTTAACGGTAATTCATTTCTGGTTCTTCAGTCACTATGTTTATTTGCCAATCGATGAAATAATTTTCATAGGTCAATGTATGTAAGATTGCTTATAGTAACAAGATTGTACAATTATACTACCTATAATAATAAGATATTAATAATTACAGGTCCTTGCTGTAACGATTATTAGTTATTTATTTTGTAAAGATTAATTATTATTAATTAGAAAAGGTGTTTCAGATGAAATATTTCAGATCTGGTTTAAAACAAGTTGCCATGATTAGGTTTCTGCCATTCATGGTTGCGTTTTTTTTGTTGCTAACGGGTTTTCCCATATCTTTACTATCAAACCAAAATGATCAATCAAGGGCGTTTGTTGCATCATATGATACAAACCCCGATCCAGTAAAAGGATGCCGAGGTGCTAATACCATAATTCAGGAGGATGATTTTGACGATGGATGGGGCAATTTTTCTCATTCCATCGGAGGTCAGGGTGTGATAGTTAGACAAACACAAGCAGATGCGGATTCTCTAGCCTACTCGGGTAATTCAGTTTTCATGTGGGCCGCAAACCGTAATGCTTGGGATTATTCCTACATGTGGACAACCGTGAACCTAATCAATACCTCAAAGGTCTACATGGATTTCCAATTTGCACTGGAGGATATTGAGAATCACGAGCATCTGTATATTTGGCTCGATACGGATGGGGATCCATCAAACGGTTATTCCCATCAAAGATGGCGGGAAGCACCCAAGGGCGCTAATGGAAATAATAATGATTTTACTACCGAACCTCAGGATTACCAGTTGGTGACATTTGATCTCTCTAATATAACCAAGACCGCAAATCTGCTGATACTTTTTGAAGGTTTGTTTTATAGGAGCGGTATGCCAGGAGATATGTTCGCCATTGATGATGTTGTCATAAGAGCGAATTACAAACCTCAATTGACATCCAAGGATGATGTCAACATATCGCCTTCAGTTGTCCATACACTCACTGATGAATTCGCCAAGATCAATGTTACATATCATGATAAGGATGATCATCAAATTGAAGATTTCTCAGTTACTATGGATGTCAGATTGGCAGATAACACAACTGTCATTCGATATATGAACAATAAATCCCTTAATGACCCCCTGGTTTCCATTGAGCGAATTGCTCCAATGACATATAATATGAGTATTATCTTCGATCCTGCCATTATATATGGTTTTGGATTTGTGGATTTCTTCTTAGTGATATTTGATCCCGACGACCTTCATTTCAGTCTTTACTTCAACTATTTGAATGATATACTGGAACTGCTGGACCACGAGGTGGTGATTAATGACGCTGACACCAAAGCCTCCCCTGCCCTGCTCAATGTGGAGGCTGATGATCCCTTAGAGATTGTAGGAACATTTACCGATCTTGATGATCAGCCAATTTCGGATTTCACCTTTGATTTCATTATACGGGACCAAAATTCCGTAGAATATCCTTTGGGTCCGGAAATTGTAGCGGGAGATGATGACTTCACCTTAATAAAGGAGGATGTTGGCGAATATTCATTCAGTTTATTATTCGAACTCAATTCCTCTTACCCATCTTCCCTTTACGATATTTTTGTGGAAATAGACGACGGATACATAGAGATGAACCAGAGCAGTTTCATTGATAATCCCGAAGAACTAGAATTGTTTTCTGCAGCTGTTTCTGATATCATAATTTCTCCTGAACCTTACAATATCTATCATCAAGAACCACTTTATTTAAATTTCACCGTCACTGAAAATATTGCTCTGAACAATAATGGCTTTTCTCTCAGAGAATCCATATTGAATTCAGGGATTAACATCAGTTTGAGAGATTCAGAGAATGAAGAATTGGTTCTTTATTCTCAGAAAACAAGGGGAAGAACGAATGCCCCTATACTTCAGAACCTGACAAATGACACATTCCTGATTTCCTTCAAATACGAGGATGCATTCAATCTTTCAAAGGATGTTTTCGATCTGAAACTCAGCATTTTTAATTCAGAGGCAGTCCTTCTGGAATCCGACTATGAGGATAACGAGGATATACTGACTACATTTTACAATATTGTCCCAAGGATACTAAATGTGTGGAGTTCCCATGATCTAATAAATATTTACTACAATCCAACAATTATTATAGGTACGGAAATGAGAGATAGGGATATGCCGGATATCGGAGATCTTTTGTTCAGTCTCGCACTTAGGAACGATGATGGTGGCGAAATAGTGATATTCGATGGCAGCTCATCTGATGTCGATGGATTAGAATTCTCAGAATACTTGGATGAGAATGGGACTTTCCTACTGAATTACAGTGTTGATATTGATGGAGGTTTTGAACAGGGATTCTATGATGTGGAGGTTTCAATTGAGGACGAGTACGGGATGAAATTCATATCTTCATATTCGGAATCACTGGACCTTTTTGAGCTCTATTACAATGAACCTCCAAATGCACCGAGCAAGTTCTTACCCAACGAGACCAGCGACAGGAGTCCTTTACTTCATTGGTATGGTGCTTCTGACAGCAGTGTTGCAACTGTGGACCTGACCTACAGCCTAAAGATAGGGACGGATGAAGGCAGATCAGATATTTTGGATTGGTATGATGTTGGTAAAAATCCCTTTTATACGATAACGGATGTATTGGATTACGGTTTATATTATGTAGAGGTCATTGCCAATGACGGCCAGGACAATTCTTTGCCTTACAAGGATAGTTTCGGCGTTTTTGCCTTGGCCAATACGCCTCCGTTGCCGCCGAACGAGATATCCCCTGATTATTCCTTAGAAACCCTTCCATTGATCACCTGGAAGGGAGCTTCAGATCCTGATGGGGATACAATTAGAAATAATTATCTTCAGATTGGGACCTATTCCTATGGAGGGGATGTTCTTTCCTGGGTCAATGTGAGATTGGCAACCGAATATCAGATCGTGAATACCCTGCCCCTTGGTAATTATTTTGTCCAGGTGAAGGTCTCCGACGGAACGGCGATGTCATATGTGCAGCAGGAAATGCTGTACATAATCAGCGAAGGAAATGTTCCGCCCTCACCTCCAACGGAGATGTATCCCATCACCACATGGGAAAGGAAACCGACCATAACATGGTCTGGTGCCTATGATTATAATGAAGAGGATACTTTGACATATTCCATTCAGATCGGAAGCAGTTCGGGAAAGGGTGACGTGCTCTCATGGATTGACGATATACCGGAAACCAAATATGCGGTCACCAGCGAACTGAACATAGGAGAGTATTGGATTCAGATCAAGGCTCACGATGGAGAGCTGTTCTCCAATGTATTTGAACGAAAACTGACCATTACCGAGGTAGGAAACCTTCCGCCCTTGGCAGTAGGAAATATCACACCCACGACCACAACAAATTCCACCCCACTTATTAAATGGAGTCCGTCAACGGACTCTGATGGTGACGAGAAGGACATTACCTATTATATCCAAATAGGATTTGCACTGGGTCACGGGGACTTCTTATCATGGTATACCACCAAGGATAAAACCGAATATCAGATATCTAAGGAACTATCACCCAATAGAAAATACTTTGTTCAGGTCAAGGCTTTTGACGGGGAATCATTTTCTTCAGTTGAATACGGCACACTGGAATTACTTGTTTATCTATCCGAAATATCTTTCCAGGGTAACATTACTTCGGTTGGAGTATACAAGGAGGAAGTCTATACCTTTGACCTGTTGCTCCTAGGAAGGGGGACCGCCGGTTTCGATGTGGACCTGAAGATCGAAACATCGGAGGAATTGAGTGAATTTGTAAATCTTTCAATTTACAATATATTCCTTTCACCGGGTGATAAGGTAGTAATAATACTTGCCTTGAATATACCTGCAAGCTCAGATATTACTGGCAATTTCAGCGTACATGCCGTATCAGATTCACCATTTTACTCCGATACCACTGAAGTTCCGCTTACATTAAGTATACTGAAAAGGGATGAACCGGACCCAACGTTCTTTGAGGATGTCAGTAACGATCCCATGTATATTATTGGATTCATAGCATTGTTGTTATTACTTATCCTTCTGATCTTATTGATCGTGATAATAAAGCGGAGGAAGGACCAAGCACCTGAAGAAATAATTGATAGAGATGAAAAGGATCTGGATGGTGTGCCGGAACTGACCTTTACCCCTATTGCTGAGAAGGGACTTGTGACAAAGACGATAGTGCCGGATTCCGAAAAGATATTGTCCGGGAAATATCTAGCACTAAAAGGAGGAAAAGCTTCTAAGAAAGTACCTCAGCTTCCGGGAAGTACTGCTGCGGGAGAGAAGAAAAGATTGGCTCTGCCCCAGCATTCAGTGGTTATTGATATGGATTCCCAGCAGGTTGTGGGACATACAAAGGTGGATGAGAGGAAAGATGATGAGAAGGAGGATGTAGTTTTTGATTTCGAGTCTGTGGGCGGGAAATATGTAATAAAGGATAGTCTTCCCCCTGAGAGCCCTTATGGGACCTCATATCGGGAGGATGTTACAACGGAAAGCCGTTATTCAGCATCCAAAGGAAAAGGAAAAGGTAAAAAAGGCCGAAGGGGAAAGAAGGGTACTGGGAAAGGTAAAAAGGGTATGCGAGCAGGGAAAAAAGTTCCCGCATCGGATAAGAAGGGGGGAACACCTGAGAAAGGAAAAGGTGAGGTGAAGATGGAAACACGTTCGGAAGAACCTCCCGCACCCCCTACGCCCCCTACACCCGCTTCAGATCCAACGCCGGATGTTCCACCCATGGAAAATGATCAGCCGTCTCCGCCCCCTGAATGATCAGGCAGGTCTGCTAGAGTTCAATTAAATGTCCATTTGAGATTTTCAATATCAGTGGCGCTTCTAACCTTTATATATGC
This sequence comes from uncultured archaeon, assembly GCA_964430885.1. Taxonomy (GTDB): domain Archaea; phylum Thermoplasmatota; class Penumbrarchaeia; order JASLWR01; family JASLWR01; genus CAYSHM01. The sequence goes on from CAYSHM010000002.1 coordinate 160,308, forward strand.
TACCTCTTTCAAGGGAGAAAGAAGCCTGTCAACGAAGTCATGGTTTTCCGCGTGGAAAAAAATTATAAAATCATAATCACCGAAGAGTGCAAGTATCTTTTCGATCTTTATTCCTTCTGGTTCCCTCAAGGTCTTGATCCTTCTGATCAAATGCCTGGAACTCCCAGGAATTGTCCGAATGAACGCGATAAACAACATACTCATCGATGACTCCAATAAAATGAAATCAATTCCCCCGGCCATCAATTAGGATTTTGATAGCCATATTTCAATTATTTATATAGAATTTATAATTATTTATTTCTTTCCTTTTTTTATTATTAAACCAATCAGGACCAAAAGGATAAAAATTCCTGCCCCTGCATAGATGAATACTGGATTATTCACAATAAATGATTCTCCTTCAGCATTATTTTTGGGATTTGACATTATCCTCACCGTAATATTATCCATCGCGCTATTTCCTTTCTTATCAAAGGCGGTAATGGTGAGCTCGTACTGCCCGTTTTCAATTGAATCTGAAATAGGATATTTCAATGTGAATTTTCCGTCCATTTCCCATTTATCACCCATCTTTCCATCATCCCTGAGCTCTTTTTCTTTTGGCCCACCCATAGGACTGAGGTCTATGGTTATCTTTTCTAAATCCTCCCAACCATCTGGATCGGAGATCTTCACTATGCATTCCCAAATGTTATTGTTATCTATATTCACAAGTTTGATTGTGCTCCTTATGTCAATCTTGGGTGCTAAATTGGTCTTTATTATCTCTATTGATGAGTTCTCCAAGGTCTTCGCCCCTGTCCTGTCGATTGCGATAATGGTAATTAGCTGATTACCTAAAGTTAAACCTCCAGGCAGGTTAAAGATCAGAGCATAATTCCATCTACCTGTTCTATCGCAGAGCATGCTTCCTAGTCCCAGGGAGGATAGGTCAACAGCTACCGATGCGATATCATCTGGACCATCAGGGTCGTTCAGTATGATGTCTATAGCAACCGTCCCACCTTTGTCCTCTAAAATCCGGGGTTCTATAGATATACTTGTAATCTGAGGCGGGTTGATAATTATATCAATATCGAATTCTATTTCAGCAATTTCCGATTCCTGATCATCGACATCAACGGCCATTGCTCTGAAAATATGCTTCCCCTTACCCAATACGGATATATCAATTTCTACCTCCCAAAGCTCATCATCCGATATGGGTATCCATTCCTGATCATCTACCTGGGCTCTTACCTCTTTAATCCCGTTATCGTCCAGGGCTCCTCCGAAGAAAAATGTATTTTCAGTCAGAGTAGTGTTGGGATGGGGATAATCGATGTACACCAATGGTATCAGACTTTTTCCGCTTTCATATATGTCTGCATAAAGCACACCCTCAGTCAAACCGCCATCATTATCTGCCACGCCAACATTTATAATATACTTGTCAGGAACATTGAAGGTATGTATCAAGCTCCCTTCCTGGGTTAAATAATCCCAATCCAGGTCATTGTCAGTATCCCACCAATATTCTGCTACGGATCCATCACTATCCACGGCCTTTACAGTTAACTCCACCGGTTCCTCAGCCTCACCGGAAGCATTGTTCAATTCAAGAATTTCCGGCAGTTGATTTTCATGAGGCAGTGCCTTTGAGATTATTCCCGAGGGATAGCGTATATTTCCGTATACCAGGTTAAGACCTTCTCCATTCACTTTGATTTCAAGGGTGAGCTGAATATCACTTCGGAATGTCAGATCTGTAATGGGGATCTCGCTAGATAACTGTATCATCATCGGCGGACTGCTGGGTTCAACATAATCCTCGGGGCTCTCAATCTGGAAAAGGTTAGTTCCGTCTATACTGACGGTAGTCCTGAACTGAACGTCAAATCCGCGGTCCTCCAGTGAATTTTCGATCCAGAATTCCACATCCATTTTCTCCACAAGCTCCACGGTTTCCAGGGAATAACCTATTTCCCACAGTCCGATTGTCCTGTATTCTACTATTCCAATTGGACTGCTGGGAATGGGATAAGGTGTATATCCGTCCGGACAAGGCATGGTGGAGTAGTCGGAAATGTCTGGTTTATCTAGGGTAAGGTTTCCCTCGTCCAGTATGTAGAATCCCAAACGTCCTCCTTCTAGTTCCCGAACTGAGATGGTCATGCTGGCGTTGTTCGTACTATTCCTTCCTCCATTGTCCTGTACAATCAGACTGGCGGTAAAATTACCGGGAATAGAATAGGAATGACCAACGTTATCAACATTGATCCAACCGCTCTCATTTCCATCACCGAAAAAGAAACGCCATTTAGTAACGCTCCCGTCGGTGTCAAAGGATTCATCTCCGAAAAAGGTTACTTCTTCGTGGATGTCGGCCAAGGATTCAGGGGATGAGGCCAATCTAGCAACGGGTGCAGCATTCACACCCCCTGTTACTCTTATGGGTTTTGTAGCTGAATTGTTGTTCTCGGAAAGCTCATCTATCTCATCATCAGGGTCTACTGCCACATAGATATTATGAATTGTACCTGCTGTAGCTACCCATTCCACATACGTACTTTCCCTTGCCCCTGCAGGGACATCAACCTCACCACTCCCAATAAGGATTCCGCTGGTGGGATTTCCGTCATAGAAATCCACTCTTGCATCAAAGGCATCACTTAGTCCCCGATTTGATATGTTTGCATAGATCACAACTGTTTCACCGGCATTTACAGGGGATTGGGAGAATGTTATGTCCTCCGGAGTAATCACTAGATCTGGCTTCTGTTCCGATTTTCCTACGGATATGGTTTCTTCCTGCGTTGGAAGCGGTATGCGGTTCAATTCCCCAGATAATTGAAAATCAAAGGTCTGTTCATCCCCGACTTGCGGAGAGGTTGTAAATAATTTGAGAGCGGGGTCCACTTCAATATCTTCCCCTTCAGGGCTATTTAGGGTTGCTTCGGCACTGACCCTCCATAAGCCAGGGAACCTTTCAATGTCCAGTGAGTTCAGTTCCACTTGTCCTCCAGCCGATGATGTTAATGTAATATTCTCGGGTCTGGAGAAGAAATCAGGAAATTCAAGAACAAGGGACAGTTCATCCCGGGATGTGAAATAGGCTCCCCTGTAAAGATCTAAAGACGGCTGAACCTTAATCCTCGTTCCGCTGTCCACGAACTGGGGCATATTCAGCTTAAAAGAACTAAGATCAACAGCCCTTCTTACAGCACCATAGGAATCCATCATTCCATATCCATAGTCCTCGTTGTATTTCTCATCTAAATTTGAATCGTAGGGATTACCCTTCATCTCGGAAGTGAGATGTAAAATCTCCTTTATATGGGAAGGTTCCAAAGGAGGATATGCCTGCTCCATGAGTGCTACGTTACCAGCTACATGGGGTGTTGCCATGGAAGTACCTGAGAATGCGACATAGGCATTTCTCGTATTATAAGCGCATGAACGAATGTCAGATCCGGGGGCCGTGATGTCGGGTTTAAGCTCATCTTTATCATCACCATCCCCATCGCTGGGCCGGGGTCCGCTCTGGGAATAACCCGCAATACTGTCATCGCTCCTGTCGGCGGTGTTCTTCTCATGAATAGATCCCACTGTAATGACCTTGTCGGCAGATCCTGGAGATGAAACTATATTGGAATTTTGACTGAGGTCGTCATTTCCGATTGCCACAATAACAGTCACCCCCGCATCCACAACTTCATTGGCCAATCTAGATACTGGATCCTGGCCGTTTGTTGAATGCTCGGTTCCCATGGAGATTGAAAGCACTGATATGTTGTATCTGTCGGCATTTGCCCTGACCCATTCCAGGCCCTCCATGAAGTTGGTCGGTGTCGCACTGCCCAGGGTAGCAGCGTCTCCCACCCTGCAGTCTACCAGTGATGCTTCCGGTGCGATCCCGATATTTTCTCCACCGCTTCCGGTCCCCATGATAATACCTGCGCAGTGTGTACCGTGCCCCACATCATCGTCGGGGTTTCTAGGTGTAACTCCCACAGCAGTTGTAGTATCTACCCCCGCTATGAACTTCAATCTGAGTCCCGTATGTACAACATCATCCACTCCCGAATCGATAATCGCAACATTCACCCCTTCTCCTTTCAGTCCCAGATCTTTCCATACCGTGGAATCATATATCTCGCTTTCCTTAACTCTAACCGCTCTAGCAGAATTGTCCAGCATGGGATGGAACGTTGGTGCGATTTCTATACACTTCACATCCTGTAGCTTCAATACACAATCTATGATATTTTTATCAGCGTTCTCGATTATCAGGGTATTGATATACTGGGATACAAAAGAAGGGGATAAATCATATCTTTCGAGCTCCAGAAGATCAGAGTCATCGATGGTTTCATGGTAGTTAACAAAAATGTCGAATCTTGCATACGGGTTTTGATTGAGGATTTCATCGATTTGGTCCTCTATCCCATTTCCGTCCATATCAATGTTCCATTTTACCATGATGTTTTGAGATCCATCCAAATTATTATTTTTGGGAATATTACTCATGAAGCTTATTTCGGCTATGGGCTTGGCCATTGAAAAAATTCCAATGACGTTGAGCAACAATAACGTACTGCAGAAGACGATAGTGATCTTTCTCAAATTCATATTAACTACCAACGATTATTACTGGATTAATGATGGGACTAGTTCAATTAGTGATTTCATATATATGATCTAAAAATATGATCAAAATTATTTTTGATGCAGAGTATCATAGGCTTTCTTGAAATAAAATCGTTTGTTCTGCTTTTTTTCTTTAATATTTTTTATTAGCTTTATTTGAAATTGTTAATAATAGAGTTGGCCAGTATTTCATTTTTCATTATCTGAATTACTGGTCGAATGGTTTGTTGGTAGATTATTTATAACGATATATTGCATTCAATTTGTCATTTGCTGAAAAACTTATTAATTCTCTCTTTTGTCCATGCATTGATCACCTGATCTGGCGTGGCCCTTCCTTTTCTGGCGGTACCTATCCCGAACCTTATTCCTTCCAGGTGATGAGGGCTGTGCCCATCACTGTTTATTGATAAAAGATTGCCCTTGTTCATTGCTTGGATCACATGGTCCATATTCAGATCCAGTCTGACAGGGATGGAATTGATCTCCAAGGCAATATTATTGTTCATGGCGCTGTCCATGACGGTGTTCATGTCCATTGCACAGGGTTCCCGCTGTCCGATTTTTCGGCAGGTGGGATGTCCAAGAATATTGATATGGCCAGTAGACATGGCATCAGTCAATCTCTTTGTCATTTCATTGCTACTCATTTTAAAACCGGAGTGTACTGACCCCACAACATAATCCAATTCTTCAAGGACATGGTCAGGATAATCTAAAGATCCGTCCTTAAGTATGTCCACCTCGCTTCCTGCAAATATTTTAATGCCGTATTCATCGTGGTCCAATTCCCTGAGTCTTTCAATATTTTCCATTACCTTTATCTCATCTGGAGCATTAATCATCTTGAGGTTGGGGGAGTGGTCCGCAATACCGATATATTCATAATTCCTTCCCTTTGCATTGTCCACAACCTCCCTCCAAGACATGTGGCCATCACTCTCAGTGGAGTGTATATGAAGATCTCCTTTGATGTCCTGGATAGATATCAGCTCCGGTAGCTGTCCGGATTGTGCCAATTCGATCTCACCCCGGTCTTCCCTGGTTTCTGGGTAGGGGAATGAAAGTCCCAAGGCCTCATAGACCCCAATTTCATCATTCCCTGCTTTTTTTTCCTTCGATTTCCTGTCGTATACGCCGTACTCATTTATCTTCAATCCAATGGATATAGCGATCTTCCTGACGGCGATATTGTGCTGCTGTGAACCTGTGAAATACTGGAGCGCCGCACCCCAGCACCCGCTATCAATAACCCGAAGGTCTACTTGGGTTCCGTCGTGGAACCTTACAGAAGATTTGGTTTTCCCCCGAGCTATAACATCTTTTACCAAGGTATAGGATGTGAATACCTCCATTATGCTGTCTACAATCTCATTTTCCCGGTCCCCGTCCTCAAAATCTTGGTCATAATCGGTGCTCTTTCCGCCGTTTGATGGCGCCACTAGAATATCTATATCTCCGATTGTTTCGCACATTCTCCTAAGTGATCCTGCGATAGAGATATTCCTGATTTGGTCCGAGCAGTTGTTCTTCAGGTGATCTATATACTGCATTGCCTTCCCGTAGGCCTCCCCTAGGAGCATTCTGCCACCTGCCTGATAATAGGTCTCCAGCCCTTTTATGATATTGTTTTGGGAAACCTCTCCAAACCCGTCCAGTTCCTTTATTCGGTCGTTGAGGGCCGTTTCCTTAAGATCATCCAAGGTCCAGATCCCCAATTTCTTGTGAAGCTGCATGACCTTTTTTGGGCCTAGAGATGGTATGTCCAGCATTCTGATCAGGTCTGGGTGTATCTGGTCCTCCAGATCATCCAGATACCTGATGTGTCCGGTTTCGATATATTCCTCGATCTTCTTTGCGATAGCCTTGCCAATACCCTTCAGATTTTCCAATTCACCTTTATTCATTATCTCTCTAATATCAGAGGTCAATCCCTCAAGTGTAGAAGCTGCATTCCTGTAGGCTCTTATCTTGAAAATGATCTCTCCTTTCAGTTCCAAGTAATCAGCGATTCGATATAATAAAACAGCAATGTCCTTGTTCATGGATTATCACACCTTCATGGCATAGGGGGGCCATGATATTGATCATTCAACACCCATTTTTTTCCATTTTGACTTGGCTCTAACATACTCCGGTGCAGCAAAACCGTATCTGAAACGGTCCATCATGCTGAATTTCCAGGGTTTCCTAGACATTTTGGAGGCTAAAGCCCTGATAAATTTCTTCGAACAACTAATATTATCAACATTCAGGTCCTCGATTTCCAGCATGTGTACAATGCCTGATGCGGTGGGAGCTTTATTGAAAACCTTGATCCGTATATCCGCAGGCTCATGAACCTGGAAAACATAAACATAAGCAAATTTGGGCATAGGTACAACAAAAACAACCTTGGAAAACTCCTTCTGGCTCTCTTCTCTGGTGAATTTATAGCCCAGCTCTTTCAAGGTAGTTCTCACGAGGTAGGACAGCTCGTCCACCTCCGGCCAAACGGCAGCGGAAAATTTTTCGGGATATCTCACTCCCTTATAGGTAAAATGTCCCATGATAAATCCATCTCACTTCTGATACGGTTTCCTCGCGAAGTTCAGAACCATTGGATAATATATTATACATTTCAGGAGAAACCGCAGTTCTTGCAGCTGTCCAGATCGAACATGCATTCTATGTGGTATACCTTGCTGCAATCCGGACATTGGTTCCCTTCTTCTCCGATCTTCATCATCCTGCTGCAGTGAAAACAGATATTTGCTTTCTCAAGGGATGGAATGAACTGCCATTTCTTTTCTAGCCCGCTGACCGTCCCGTTCGGAATATCGTGATCACTCTCATCTATTTCCCATTCTCCATCATCGTCCGCAATGCTTGGCTCATCTGCTGGCGGGGAGTCTATCGGGATATTGAGGTTTGGTACCGGTGCGGAATATGAATCAGAAGCATCCTTAACTGAAACCCATCCGCTGTCCTCCCCTGTCAGTTTATCCTTTTTCTCAGTTCGTTCCAATTTCTCAACTTCAACCGATGAGAGGCATGAAGATGTGTCGGACCCGCAGTTTGGACATACGGGTATTTCACATTCCAAATGCAGAAGAGAATCGCATATCTTGCACATATATGCGTTCTTGCTGGCCATGAAATCCCTGTTGCAGACCTCGCATTTAACAGTATTGTTAACGGTGATTCTTCTGCTGGGTTCCTTTTTAGGTTCGAGTCTTTTACCTGAAAGGGCCGTGTCAGGGGTTTCTCCGGAAGTATCGGCTTTGCCCCCTTTTGTCTTGTCATAAGGGCTGGAAGCTCTTTTTTTCATAATGACCATCAGCGCTACCATTATAATGATTATAACAGCAAAGACGATGGATAGAATTATTATGGTAAGCACCCAATTTTTATCCTCTTCTTTTTTGTCCTGTTTACCCGAACCAGCACTTTCGACCTCTATCTTGGTGAACTTTTCATCAACAGTGCCGTCATTGTCCATGACAAGCAGTGTTATATTATGGGTCCCTCCACTGAGCTTAATCATGTCATTGAGGGATGTGGAGATTAATCCGTCAAGATCCGATACCCATCTGTAGCTTATTATATTGCCGTCATTATCACTGGACCCTAATGCCGATAGGTTGATCTCTCTGTCCGATGAATATGACCCTTCACCCGGACCCAATGGTCTAGGGTTCTTCAAAACGGCATTTGGGGGTTGATTGACATTATCAACCACGATTGTCCATCCTCTTACATAGGCCCTGGAACCTGACTTGACCAAGACCTTCAAAGATCGTGAGCCCTGGTCCCTGAACTTGGGGGAATATGTGTAGTTCCACCCGTCCTCATTGGGGATTTCGTCTCCATCCATTTCCCAAGAATAACTCACAACCACATCATCAATGTTCTCAACCTCCAGGGAGAAACTGAGTCCCTCACCCTCTGGAATATATACAACGCTGTCTGCGGGATGACTGGCAATTATTAATATATCATCTGTAACGCTTCTAATATTGACTGTAACTTGTGCTGAAACCGAAGTACCTAGGTGATCCACGGCAGATATTTCCAGAGTTTCCATCCCATAGTAGTTCTCCTCGGAGAAAAAGGTGACGAGTCCTGTGCTGTTGTCCATGAGGTAATGGACCATATCATTGTTCCTGATAACATAACCCAGCTCATCACCGTCAGGATCAGAGAAATATTTGTGGAGGTCCAATCCCATATATGATGCACTCCCTCCCTCTTCCAAAACCTGGGTCGGGATCTTTCCCCCAACCACCTTATCAGTGACTTCAGGAATCTTATTGTAAAACACAGAGAGTCCTCTGAGGGTTAGGTTCCCGGCTGTGGTCGATGTGATATTGAGTGTTATCGGAGGGGTTTTTCCATTGCCGGTTTCCGGGATAAGTTCATTGTTCAGGGTGCTTATTATATCATTGCCTTCGATAGTGGTGTTTCCTACCAGTTGACCGGGATACTGCCATTCCACCTTTGAACTGCTGCCTATATTAAAGGTTATGTCAGATGGATAGGACCCATTGAGGGGGTGGCTGCTGATCTTCATTGAGAAATCATGTACCTTCTCTCCTTCATCCAGGGTCATGGTTATTTGGGTGTTGGTTCCGCCTCCCACAGGAAATTGAATAATCGCTTCAGGCGAATCATCGGAGAAAGTATCCACATCTGGACTTGCATATACTCCAGGTCCGAAGGTCCAGAAGCAAATTGTTAAAACGAATATCAGCAAGATACTCTTAATCTTGTTTGAGTTGAATTTACGGTTTGATTTCTCATTTTCTGAAAGCATTGAACACCCTCTCCTTGGATTGATAATCACGGTATAGATTAAATTCCATATTTAACATTTTGTGATAATTGGGAAAGGAATACTAGATACTGATTACTCAAGGATCACAACATCCTTGGGATTCTCTTGCTTCTCTATGAAATCCAGATCCATCCCCATTTCTGATGCAATTTGCTTCACAGCACTGTCGCTGTTAACAATTCGTGCAATATTTTTGTGAGCCTCTTCAGTTCCGATTTTTCTAAGGGACTGTAATGATAGGGTCCGATCCTCAGGTTCAATAGATCTCTCAAGCATATTTGCCAACGCAGGGACCGTTCGAGGATCTTCGGTTCTTCCGAGATATTCAAGTGCCAATCTTCTGATCTTGATAGGGAGATCATACAATCTTTCGATGATCATTTGAACCGCATATCTGTCATTGAATAGAAGGAGCCTTTCGAAGGCTTCCCTGGCCTTTTTGGTTGAATGTTTTACCAGATCATTCACGATTTCAGTGGTGATGAATTGATTCACGCAGGTCCTCAAGGGCGATTTTCCAACTCTTATGAAAAGATGATCTTTCATTTTTCCTGCATTTGCCTGGCCTTTTTTCAAATTATAGAAATGGTATTCAACAAACAGAGATCTGCATATTGAAACGAATAGTTTCCAAGCGGTATTTCTTCTTAATATCTTTTCATTATTTGATTCCAAGTGGTCAATTCCATGGAGTACTAATTCGGTTAATTCCATATCACTCATGTCGGCCAAAATAGTCAAGAATTCCATTAGGCTCCATTTTTCATCTATATTTTTAAATGGTCTATGAATCCATTTATCCATATCAAACCTGATTTCTTTTTTATTAAAATCCCTATCCAGACGATCCTGCTTGCCAGCGCTTTCAATTTTGACTTCTTTAGATTTTATTTCTGACCTTTCAGTAGTTATCCATTTTGGGTAATATTTATTATGGTTTGGACTCTCCTTCTTCACCTTCGGGATGTCCATAAGGTAGCGCGTTAAACCTGAGATCAATCTTATTGACAGGTAAAGATTGCCTTTTGAAGCATTTAGGATTTCTGTAAGGGATTGTTCTTCATAACCCCTTCTGAGGCTCTCAAGTATATCGGAGATAGGGGAGAAGCTAATGATGGATGTTTCCCTGGTCCTCAGCTTCATGAATCCGGTCTTTCTCACGGTTTTTTCAAATTCAAAAAATCCGCTGGATTCTAGAAACTTTTTACATTGATCTCTTTTTACTTTGGATTTTTTTGATATGTAGTGAAGTGTAAGATCTTCTGCTCTTACGATGTCGGAAAGCCCAGTCTTTAGAACACTTTGGGCGAACAGAGTGTTGGTTGTGAGAAGCAGGACCTCGATCGGTTTTCTTTCGGAATCGTTTTCATTCACCTTCTGATTTGATCCTTCCTTCGGAATTTTATGATTATCCATTGGTTTCTTGCAAGGGGGACCCTTGAAGATCTCCTCAATACCGGAGTAATAATTAATTTCATCAATTATTGGCGCCGCTACAATTTTCAATAGCTCGTGAGGTGCGCATTTATCAATAGGCAGAATTGTCGAAACCGTGACGGAGGAATTGCCCGGCGCAGCTTTAATACCCTGTATCCTGTAGCGGTATGGCCCGATGTTTTTATTATTGTTCAATAATTTGAAAGAGCCATTTGGGAAATATAGTTCAATATTTATCGGAACGGTTGAAGATGATGTATTCTTAACGGATATCTGGATATCTGTTCTACTTCCGCTTCCACCCATGAGCATCTTATTTTTCAGTGCGAATACCAGTTCTTTTCCGAATGTGTAGTAATCCTTTCTATACTTGACATTCTCATAATAATTAAGAATGAAATTCTGTGTTCTGGACACATTTCGTACCCAATTAAAATGCCATGTCTTATGGAATTTTTTGATATAACGGAAGAGATTCTGTCGGTGAAAGTCATTCAATATCTCGGTCGCCTTCTTTTGATCATTGGCTCGTTGATCTTTGACCATTTGGGATGCGATCTCATTTTCGGTCCATTTAATCAGGTGCTGTGTTATTAACGATAAATGCATCTCCAGGAGCGTACTGTAATATAATAATGAAAGTGCAGATGTTATGTCCATATTTCCTTCATTGAATTGTATCAGTATTTCGTCTATTTTGCTCTGGATAGCCTGATAAGCGAGGCCTAAGAACATTAAGGTGTTGGCCCCTTTTTCCGGGTCCCAAATGGCACCGTCAGTATCTGAATGATCAAATGAAAGTATATTCGAATTGAGGCCTGTGTAAAGGAGAGGCGGTGTTTTTTCAAGGATTTCAGTCATTTCACCATCAAATTGATCCCCCTTGTTCCTATCTGCTTTCCTGAGAGCTTTTTTGAATCTTTTCAATATTCTACTGTTCTTGCTGTATGGTGAACCAGAAAAATCTTGAAGAAAGACAAGGTAATCCCTGCTTAAGAGGGTATTTTTCAGAGGTTTAGATACAAGTTCTTTCAGCATGTATAAAGGGGATCTTGACATTATCTGATACTTTTTTTTCAGCTTGTGGCCCTTTGCATTTTTCATCCGTTTTCTAAATAGCTTAATTAAACCCTCCAGATGATAGGATGGGTCATATTCGTTCCAATACTGGTCTTTAAGATGAAATGCTTTGGATAGATCTTTGGATATGGTGTTTTTCTGAATTATATTTCTCAACATTCCACCAAGGGACCGCTGAATAATTTCCAGCTTGTTTCTTACATCATATAATACATTTCTAGTCAAACCCGTGCTGCTGCACCAATTTAGGAGTATTTGACCTTCAAACTCCTTCCGAATTCTTTTTTCCGAATCCTTAGTTATCAATGAATTCCTATAAAGAAAAAAATATCCGCCATTTTCGAGATGAACGGTTTTATGATCCGCTATTGCATCTATTCTAGTGATTTTTTCATCTGGAAACAGGTATTTGTCAAAAGCTGCATTTCCATCTGCCTTATCATTATCTACTTGTTTTATTGAACCGTAATCTAATACATTCAGTTGTACAGGTATTTCGTGGTCCCGCTGTATTTGGGTGAAATAAGTCTGTCTGTAAGCTTTAAATGAGTGCTTTCTTCCTTTGACAAGAGGTGTTATCCGTATCTCAATGGGTCCTGAATCCGTGTTTTCAGGAATTAATAAGGAGCTTTGAAGTAAACCCCTGATTTTTCCCACCTCAGTTTCAAATCCTTTCCGATCCAGATCCAGGACTACTTTCCTCTGGTTTATTACTGTACTGTCTTTAATCAGTTCTATATGTGCCCCGTATTTCAGGTCTAGAATGTTTTTCTCCCACTCGAACAATGCTCTGACCATCACTTTTTCTCCGGGTTTGTATCCGGTTTTACTGCAGTAAGCCCCAATGAATCTGAGATCAAGGCCATGACTTATTTTCAGTTTTAATAGCTTCTCTATTTCAATATCGCCTGTAAATCCGATGAGAAGATCATAGTCACCTGGTGCTAGGTTTTTCAGAAGTTCAATATCATAGGTTTTGTTGAGAATGTGCAGGTTATTATTATTATCAGGGGGAATTGATATTTTATCCAAATCAGTATCATAAAGCTTCTTTCCTTGATAATCTACAGCCAATCGTATGTCTAAATCAAGCAGATTGGACCCGGCATTTACCAATTCCAGTTCCAGTCCGCCAGTATTCCCTTCAGTAATCGTCTGCTGGATGAGTTCTATTGTTTTTAACTCAAGTTTCTTTAACTCTCTGATACAGACGGCTTTTGGAAATTCCTTTTCAATGATTTCTTCTTGAACCTTTATAAAAACCTTCAATGTAAGTCCGTCCTCACAGGCGCTTTCGTCAAGGGTATCGCTGTCCAATATAAAAGCAGCAGAATAATTGCCGAGTCTGTCCTTCGAATAGTCATTACTATCTGCCGTTACTATGGTGTTACCGTTTTTGTCTATTAATTTTATCCATGCATTTTTTACTGCTTTGCTTTGGTTCCCTGCAATATCTATTTTAATGTTGTTTTCTCTTCTTGGTGATATGACAATAGGTTCTACTGGCAGGCCGACCCGGATATCTTTATCTCTTCGGATCTTCAATATTCCGCTTGAAAAATCCTTGATAGTATTGAAATATATCCCGTGTTTAATGATTATTCTAGAGTGCAGTTCATGATTTCCCTTCTGCATCAGTTCAAGATCAATGGGGTATTCTTCTTCTATACCAGTAGGCTCAATGGTTAACTCAGGGATTGAAATTATGGGCCCTGATATTTTAATATCCAGTTTATCGGGAATGTCGTCTTCTTGATATTTCATTTTCAAGATGTTTTTGATCTTTTTAGTTCCCCCATCCTCCATAAGATCGATTTTAGCATCAATGTCCGGTTTTGCACTTTTGGTAAATACCGAGATTTCAAAGGATATGGTATTTTCCTTTTCCTGTTTCCTTTGTTTGGTGCCCATTAAATTCCCTCGGCCTTTTGTTGAATTCAATTCGCTTTCATTAATCATCATTGCCAATAGACATGTTTCTCATAAGTTCAAATTGCTAGTTCATATTGCCTTGTCATTAGATAAATCGGGTCTATTTGAATATGGATATTATCATTTACCAAATTCAAGGATACATTACCTATGTCAGAACAATAATGCAAATTAGGTGGAAGCGGATCACGTACCTAACCATATACCTGAAACCACTTTCCTAAGTGTCGCAATAGCAGATAGGGCTGCAAGATAGCTGGTTCTAGGATTGGTGATGGATGGGTAATTCTGCAGCTCAATTGAAAGCCTGCCGAATCTCCCTTTAACCTTTAGTCTATGGGTGTTGGTGGTTATGTTCGGGTCAGCCACGATCCGTACTATTGTTCTCTCGAATCCGATACCTGCCAGCGATAATGCCGCTGATACGTTGATATTCTTGGGGAATTTTTTCACCGCTTCTTTTGCGGCCCCTTCAAAAAGAATGGTCTTTTCCTTGATATTGCTCACATTGATACCCTTTTCCATGAAATATTCGGCCCCCTCAAGGCTCGATGGATGTTTGAGAGTGGTCAATTCAACACTGTCAACCTGGGCAACCGATGCGCTCTTCAAACCGTCAATCCCTGCAACAGCTCCAGAAGGTATGTAGAGATTGACTCCCTTCTCCTTGGTGAGATTGACCATTCTTTCATAGAGTTCAAAATCCTGGAGGGCTCCGATGCTCATTATCATCAGGTCTTTTCCATTATCAAGGATGAAATGGCCGTATCTTTTAACCGCTTCCTGGGATGCAGCTTCTATGACTAGGTCCGATTTCAGAATTATCTCTTTGCAATCACCATAGCTGGAGGCTTTGGGGACTTTTGAAGCCAGTTCTCTGCTCTTTATGGATAGTTGATCGAAGAGGAGTACATGATTGACTTCATCAATGTTGCTGCATTCTTTTGCCAACATGGCACCTATGAAACCGCATCCAATGATTCCTATTTTCGTTCTACCACCACCATGATTATTAAAGCAAATTATGGGTAATTAATAAGGTCGAAATAGCATTTTTTAATCGAAAAATTCAAATTCGATATCGTCATCAAAACGTTCTCCACAGCCAGGGCAAACGGATATGTCCTCGCTGATTGGAGTTCCGCACTCTGAACAGATCATTTCGGTCTCCCATAGTTCATCACCGCAGAATGGGCAGAAATTCTCATCACGATCCACAGATGCACCGCAATTATCGCAAATCCCTTTACCTTCCTTTGTCATCCATATATTTCCGCATTCTGGACATGATCCATCCCCAAGTTTTACTTCGGCCCCGCAGAACGGGCATTTCTCATCCTTCTCTTCCTTCCCTGTTGTTTTTTTCCCATCACCCTTTGTGCTCAATTTATCAAATTCGTTACCGCAAGCAGGACATTTCTCGTCAGAAGGTTCAAGTTTCGTATCGCATTTTGGACAGTTCAACTGAAATCCTCCGGAGAATAGATTGGTTCCGCATTGTGAGCAAATGGAATCTCCATGATCGGCCTCCTCTCCGCAATTGGGACAATAGGTTAAATCGTCCTGGAATAATTCCTCGGTGTCTTCAGGCTCTCTCTGTTTCCTGAAGGTCATATACATCATGAAGAGAAGGACTATTATACTTATTATCAGTACCAAAGTGGAAGCAAGGTATAGATCCAGCTCAAAATCATCTTTCTCTTCTGTTTTGATAGGTGATTCTTTCTTCTCTTCTGTTGAAAAGTTTATTATATATTCCCTTCCCAGCATATGTCCTGCCTTGCTTTTCAGGGTGGATTTTATTGTTACAGAGAAATTATAGCCGTAGAAAAGATTTTCCTCGGGTACTATTATCAAAGTATGGTTGTTGTTGATCAAAAGATAATTAACGTTTAATGCTGGCAGTAGCACTATGTTTTCCTTTACGTTGGATAGACTTAGTTCCTGGTTGAAAACGATATTGATAGAGGTATCTACCTTTATTGAAGAATCATATTTATCAGGATAATGCTCAAGAACCTTCAGTTCTCCCAGTAGTTTTTCGGTCTTGAAGGACCAGGTAATATTGCTACCTATATCATTCCCCCATTTGTCCTCCATTGTTCCGAGGATAGTAATATGGTACTGCTCCTCATAATCGAGGTCATTGCCAGGATCGAAGGATATGGTGCTGCCCTTAACTTCAAGAATGCCATCTATCAGATCGCCATCCTGACCCTTTAGGAGTAATCCGTCATCGCCCACATTGCTTATCTCCTCGCTGAAAACCGCTTCAATATCGGTGTTAACAGGAACATTATTGGATTCAGGCAATGGTTCTGCTAAGTTCATTATTATGTAAGGCGGAGTGACATCCATGGGCCCCAATATTCCAAAGGTTCCTTCCCGAGTCACATTGGCCTTAATTATATTATTAACGGTATCAACAGATGAGAATGCGTCGGCCCTAACCCAAGTATCTGATTCATAAGTATATAGGTCCAGCCCCTCTTCTGTAAATATCTTAGATATGTCAAAACTATAATAATTAACACCTATTTCAATATAATCCCAATCTTCCATCTCGATACCCTGAACATCCAAGGTGAAGTAAAGACCTACTTCCCAGGTACCTTCGGGATTGCTTATCACCCCTGGATCGTTGATCAGGTTCAGATTGAGGACCGGCGGATTTCCTCTATTAACAAAATGAAGGGTGGCGGATACAGCACCGGAGGTCACTGTGATTGTGTCAAAGAATGGAACAGGGACAACTTCCAAAAGCATGGTGTCCCAGCCTGAATTTCCCTGCCGGTCCTTAACGGTCAATTTTACAATATAGTCTCCGGGAATATCAAATTGATATGAAGGATGAGGCCCATATAGTCTGACGAGATTCTGAGAGTAATTGAAGGACCATGTATAATTCGTAATTTCCTGGTTGTCAACAGACCAAGTGCCATCGAATTCATAGTTGGATCCCTGGTAGATCCAATCATTACCTCCTGCGTCTACATTGGGTTCAGTAATATCGTTAACGACAACGGTCCATTCCTTAGTTTCATTGGTGAAGATCACAGTACTGTTCAAACCGGTGGAGAATCCCATCTTGGATGATATGATATCATAGTAATATTGGATATTGTTATCAGAATGTAGGGTTTGCCTAACTACCCGAACAGGATCAGTTTCACCGCTGTGGTCCGTGCTGTATCTATGGCTGGAATGGAGGGCCGGAGGAATGAGATCCCGATATCCTTTCAGGTCTATCCTTGTATATGGTATTCTGTATCCCATATCGTCCTTTGAGATGAAGGTGACGTAATATTTATCCCAAATAATGCTATCATCTCCCTGAGGGATCTGATATTTATAGGGTATTGTGTTAACAAGAGTAGCATTGGAGTTATTGGTAAGTGAGATATCATATCCTACTGAACTCTTTATGATAACATCCTCGAATAGAGAAGCGGATGAATCCATTTCAACACCTGCATGGTTTTCAGTAATAATAAAATCACTTACGTGAGCCCATGCACCCTTTTCCAGGGTCAAACCGCATATGGAAGTGTTTGTGATCCGTCCGCCCAAAATGGTGATGTGTGCATTATTCACAACAATGCCTTTGCCTGGAATATCATAAAGTCTAATGTTCTCTGATTCCAGAGATGTCGATTGGGTCGAATTGAAAACAGTTATTCCGTTCCCTGTGATTCCGTACATTGTGATGTCCTGAATATTGATGTTCGAATTGGCAACGATAAGGCCGTTCTCGCAGTTCTTGAATCTGGACGATGACAGAACAGTATCGGGATTTATGCTGGAATTAAATATCAATCCGCAGTAGTTATCTGTGAACTCGCAATTGCTAATAAGTACATTATCGCTGGCAACGAATAATCCCATTTGATCCAAGAAATCCATAGGCGAAGAAGCCCTTCGGTTGTTATCCGCTTGAAAACCGCAGTGTGATATTTTCATATGGTTCATCTGGAGGATTCCTCCGCTCTCCACAATGAGATTGTACTGGTGGTTTCCATCTGTTACAGTGGATGTTATGTTGTTCTTCTCAGGATTATTGCCAGCCAATATCATTTGTCCACCGTTCTCGATTACAATTCTCCTTTTACCGTTCTCAGGGACTTGAAGATTGAGGTCGGTGCCCGAAAGGCTGAGGACTCCTCCCTCGGCAATTGTGATATTACCGTTGATAATCAAATCCTTGTTGATGATAGGGACATAATCAGTTACAGTCCAATCAGTCAAAATATCCTCTACACCCATTTCAAATTCTTTACTCATAGAGGAATTAACATAGAACTCATGCAGATCATACAGCTCACCATATGCTATACCTAATGTATGGGGAGTAATATACAGGATCTCAGAGGAATTTCCTTCTAATATTGTCTGGATGCACTGGATATTGTTTATTTTTCCAGAGGAGCCCAGAGTTGTATTGATAATCTCATTTTCATTTACATCTTTGAGCACGACTTCCGCGCCTATAAGGGGCAGTCCGAAAGCATTTTCTGCCGAAAGATGAAGGAACCATTTCGTTGTTACCACAGAAGTGCCTGTGGCATCTGGGGCTGATAGACAGGTTGTGTTTATCAGATACATGTCGCCTGTACTGCACTGGAGAATGTCGATAGATGAGTTCAGAAATTTCGACATATTTTCCAATGAGTTTTCGGATATGGTCAGGTTCAGACTTCCATGGGTAAGGATGTCCGATCCTGAGCAGTTTTCCACCGTATTGTTGGAGAAATGGATATTGGATGAATCCAGGTCAAATAAGGCTTTTTCCGATGAATTGAACGAGTTCATTCCGATGTAGGCATCGGAGTTTTCCCAGCTCAAAATAGATGTAGTATTTATTGAGAGTATTTCATTATTCAATATCTCGGTACGCTTGGAATTATTTAAGGAGATTCCAACTTGACATTCCTGAATAGTGTTGGAATCTATCGTGTTCCTCAATGAGAGCTGAGTAATATTGAACCCGGTGTAACAATTCATTATTTCATTGTTCTTGAAAGTATTATCCAGCGAGATTTCTATGGCAATTCCGAATTTTCCCTTTCCTATGATGGTATTATTATGAATTGTTGAATTTTTCAGAAGTACATTATCCACGGCAGTGTCGTTCATATCTTCGGTATCATAAGTACCTTGAAAGGAGTTATGTGAAATTTCAATCTCCCGGGCCCACCATGTAAGAATGTCTGTGGTTTCACCGATGAATGCATTTCCTGAAACCTGGCAATTGGTAACATTCAGCAATGCCAAGCCATTGGTGCACATGAAGGTACTGTTCATCACAGAGGCACCTGATGTATCGAGGATGATCAAACCCGTATGGCAATTCTCGAACAATGTACCGCTCACAGCAGTTTTATTGGATCGAACCAGCATACCTGCATTGAAAATGGGGAGAACTGCACTCTGAAAACCGCAGTTCTTAACCACAGAATTATGGATGTCCACCTGTTTGCTCCAGTTGAAGAATGCCTTGAACTGATTACTTGTTCCGCTGATTAATTCCGAGGCGTCATCTTCACTTTGAAAATCACTATCCCAATCTGTAATGTTGATCACAGAGTTGGATTTCCCATAGAATATGTACTGGCCGTCGAATGAAGTAAATATGACAATTGAAGAGTTGATGGAAGTGAACGAGGCATTTTCACCTAAAATGATATCGCCCCATATATTCAGGGTCGAATTGATCAGAAAAACCGATGAATTCGGTTTGACATCCAGCCAGCCGGTTATATTGATTGTTGAATTGGTGAGTTTCAGAGAGGAGGCAGTATTTAGAGTGATATTTCCAGATGCCATTATTTTTGAAGAATCGTAATCCAGATCATCACCGCTAGATATGTTCCAGTGGTCAGTGGAATTATTATAGATGGTCAGTCCATCTGCGGTCTGTTCACCTGAATCCTGGGGTCCGCCAGTATCTCCAAGGACAAATTGATCACTTGCAGTAAAAATACTGAAAACCATAAGCAAAGCTACAATAGCACTAAACGATCTCTTAACCCAATTTACCATATGTCTCACCACATCCACATTATTCATATTTCATGTGAATTTTTATATTCCTGCACTACGAAAAACTTAGTATATTTATTTTGTTCATTTAGATTGATTTACTATGAAAATATCGCTGATATTTGGGATTTCAGCGGTTGGTGTTTTAAAACTATAAATAATTATTGCAAGTGGGAACGTAGGTTATATAAGTGAAGTTAACCATTTTACAGTAATATTATTTAGAATTCCCTAACAAATGAAAGGCTTATTGGAATATACATGTTCAGGATTGCATGTCCAATGGCTGCACAGGAGGCATTGTGATGGACAGGATCAATAAAAAGAGTATATTTTCATTGATGTTGATATTCATTATGATATTCACATTTGGTTGGACATTGAAACCTATGAGTGATAAGGAAGTTGGATACAGTGATAGATTTGATGATCAGGCAGCAGGAAGCTTCTTAAGTTCCCTTAGGGCTGATGATAATACAATGAACAATGCCACCCTTTTGGCCCCGAATTCATCAACCTTAGATGATCTGGACAACATTACTGATTTTGTGGATTGGTATAAGATATCAGTAATGGGCGGCGACCTTTTAAAGATAAATTTATCAGTCCCGGAAACTGGGGACTTTGATCTGGCATTGTTCAATGAGAGTGCAAATTATACTGGAGCAAGTTCTAATCTGGGTGCCGGATTGTCAGAGGAGATAGTTATTGTCAGCCCAGTTGAGCAAATATATTTTATTCAGGTACTGGCTTTTCAGGGAAACGGAGAATATGAGCTCAATGTAACATTGGACCCCAATTATCAGTCTGATGGGAACGACTATACCTATACGGCAGTGGAAATATGGCCTCCTTATTCAATTAACGGAGCACTCGTAAAGGGAACCGACGATCATGATTATTATAAAATAAATCTTGATCACGGGGATATCATTGATGTGGAGCTTACTTATCCTGATACCCAAAATTTCGATCTATTCCTGCTGGATGACCAATCCGATATAATCAACACATCTGAGAATTTCACAGGTTTTGAAAAAATCATTTATACCATTGCCGACCAAGATCATTATTATATTCTTGTCAGTTCAATTTGGGGATCAGGAAGTTATAGTTTGAATGTGGCTGTAAACCGATCAAACTCCCAGCCGGATATAACCGATATTTGGCCGGATGATATGACTCCCAATGTTACCGAGGGAACAAATATTTCTTTCGGGGTTGATGTGTCAGATCCAGATGCCGATGTTATCAGCTATGAGTGGTCTATCCAGGGCGTATTTGTCGACGTGGCCTCCGGTGAATTGACAATATATACCCAATACAATGGCGATTTTTCTCAAGGGATTTATGAAATTGCCTTGAACATAACTGATGGATATTACTATCAGGTGATTGAATGGCTCTTAACGGTTGAGGATCTTAACCCCGAACCAGTAATAATCAGTAAGGATCCAGAAACCCAATCTATTGCCGTTTCTGAAGGTTTGGCGGCAACATTTACAATAGATATTTCAGACCCTGATGGAAGCACGCCCCTTATCCAGTGGTTATATGACGATGTCACTATAGATAATGAGAGCGGTAGAACCTTTGTCTTCCACCCTGATTATTCCAGTTCTGGTAATCACACAATTAAAGTCAAGGTAATAGACAGTGGCGATAATCAGCAGTTTGTGAGCTTCACCTGGAATATCAATGTGAAGAATACTGATCGGCCTCCCATGATAATTGATGCAGGGCCACTCTCTAGTGCACAAAAAACTGATGAAGAAACACCCATTTCATTTTATATAAACGCAACAGACCTTGACGGCGATGCCATCACATATAAATGGTTTATCGGCTCCTCGCACCAGGCGGGGATAACTGCCTCGGTTTTAAATTTCGTGCCGGATTACAGCAGTGGGTCCCAGGGGCCCTATGTCATCCTAGTTCAGATCATTTCCGGCTCTTCTCTGAGAGAATACAACTGGACTCTTACCGTGATTGATGTGAATAGAGCACCTTCATTGAATACTACGGGATTTCTCCCAGAAGACCAAGGGGAATTTGTCCAGGGTGAAAAGGTTGAAATGTCAGCTTCTGCAGAGGATCCTGACGGTGATTCAGTTACCTACCGCTGGGAGATATTGGAGACCGGGGAACTATTATCGGAAAGTCAGACCTTTAACCATCAATTCGAAAAACCAGGAGACTACACCGTAAGTTTGACAGTTTATGATGGCAAAGGAGGAAATGTTACCAAGGAGGTCTCAATAAAGATAACGAAAAAGGAAGATTCTCCGGGATTTCTTTTCAGTTATTTGATGAGCGCAATTCTTCTGATATTAGTTATAATGCATATTTACAGAAAAAAATAAGCCGTCTATATCCAGCACTTCAGGTTTAACAAATCATATTCATGATAAAAAATCTTTAGGTTATTGAAAAGTGGATAATATTGGATGCTGAATAAGTATTAAACGGCTAGGGAAATTCATCTAAGACTCCTGAAATCAAAATGCGGGGACTCTAATATGCCAGGAAAAAAGAAGAGATTCGGTGTGATAGCAGGTAGCGGGCGGTTGGGGGCCTTCATGGGGAACAAATTAAGTTCCTACGGTTACGGCATCACAATAGTTGATAAGGACCCAGAAGCTTTTAAGAATCTATCTATGGAATTCAGCGGCTTTCATATTCTCGGAAATATTGTTGAGTTCAGGATACTGAAAAAATCCAATATAAAAAAAGCTAGTTTCTTTATAGCTACCACTGGAGATGATAATACCAATATCATGGTAGCTCAGATAGCTAAAGATATGTTCAAAGTACCTCTGGTCGTTGCCCGTGTTGATGATCCCAAGAAGAAGGAGATCTATTCGGAGATGGGAATCAAGACAGTAAGTCCAACACAGATATCGGCGGATGTTTTCCTTGAGAAACTGGACCTAAAGAAGGACCGTTCATTATTGAAAGGGTGGTTATGATGAGTTATTCAAGTGAATTCAAAACTAATTGCCAGGATAATGCCAGGATTTCGGAGGTATTCCCATGAAGGTTTTGATAGTGGGAGGCGGGAAACTAGTGTATTATTTGTCCCGAACCTTGGTCAACAAGGGTAACAGGGTAACAGTTATAAACAGTAGCCGTGAGGACAGCGATAAACTGGCCCAAATGAGCAAGGTTGATGTGATATTTGGAGACGGCAGTGAACCAGAGGTTCTTGAGGATGCGGGGGCTTTCTATTGCGATGCTCTCCTGGCCCTGACCCCCTATGACCAGGTTAATTTCAATGTGTGTCAGATATCCAATGCATATTTCCAGATACCCCGTGTGGTTGCTTTGGTAAATGATCCTGATAACGAGATTGTATTCCGAAAACTCGGAGTTGCAGAGGCCATATCAACAACTCATATACTCACCGGATTAATAGAGCAGACAACAATATTCGAGGATATCATAACCCATGCTCCGGCAGGAACAGGTAAGGTAAGTATATCCGAAGTACCCATAAAGAAAACTGCTAAAGTGATAAATCAGAAGGTCAAGGACCTTTCCCTGCCGAAGGATTGTCTTATAGCGGGTTTATTAAGGAAGGGTAAACCGATCATACCTCGAGGCGACACAAGAATTAAGCGGGCTGACCGGGTAATTGTAGTTTCCCTAACATCCAATCATGACAAGGCATTGGGAATTCTTAGTGAAGAATTTTGATTATTGTGACCCTAATCGTTGAAGAAGGTAGTTATCATGAGAGGCCGGGAACGATTGAAAGCAAAATATTTTTCCATCCTGTCCTTTACCGGTTTCAACATGATCCTCGTGAGTACGCTAATGCTCATCCCCCTTTTGGCTCTCTTCGGATGGAGGTCCGAATGGGAGAACAGCATGGGTTTCTTTATTCCAGCCCTTTCATGCGCTGGAATGGGTATGATATTGTGGCGGGTATTTGAATCCAAAGAACGTTCGACCCTTACCGTTGCTGATGGAGGAATTATAGTTTTCCTAACCTGGGTTCTGGCCTGCGTTTTTTCGGCTTTTCCTTTTATATTAATAGAGGGTATGACCTTTACCCAGGCCATTTTCGAATCCGTGAGCGGCTGGACCACTACCGGACTGACAATGGTCACCGAAGAGGAAACATCCAACATGGTGCTTCTTTGGAGGAGCACCATCCAACTAGCAGGAGGCGCAGGTTTTGCTATAATGATGCTGGCGGCAATAACTGGACCTGTGGGGGTCGGTTTCACCCAGGCGGAAGGCAGAGATGAACGATTGGCCCCGCATGTTAAGGAGAGCGCTAAGTTGGTAATAAAGCTCTACATCACCTATGTGATCATCGGAATATTGGGGTATATTTTTGTGGGCCTTACCCTGTTTGACTCTGTAAATCACACATTTACAGCGGTGGCAACGGGAGGATTCTCAACAAAGAATGCCAGCATCGGTCATTGGAATTCGTGGAGAGTGGAAATGGTCACTCTAGGACTGATGTTCTTGGGTAATTTGAACTTCCTAACTAGCTACTGGTTATTCACTGGTAAATGGCGGTCTTTCTTCAGGAACGGTGAGATAAGGGTACTAATCATGCTTACCCTTATTGGAACTGGCATCATGTTCTATTGGCTTACCTGGAATCCCGCAACTCCCATGTATGACTCCTGGACTAAAACCTTGAGAGTGGCATTATTTGAACCTTTTTCAGCGGTCTCCGGAACTGGTTTCTCAACAGTTGATTACGGGGAATGGTCCATTATGAACTCTCATTTAGGCTGGTTTGTGATGATAATTTGGATGATTGTGGGAGGCGGGATATGCTCCACAGCTGGTGCACTGAAGCAGTATAGGGTTCATCTTTTTCTTAAATCCATTTGGTGGCAGATTAAAAGACCTTTCAGATCTGGCTCAGCTGTTGTCAAGAACTACATTTGGAAAGGTGATCATAAAAAGTACATTTCCGATGATCATCTGAAGAATGTAGCCAATTATGTATTTCTATATTTCATGGTATTTCTTATCGGCTCCATGATAATCAGTATATACGGCCATTCAATAAAGGACTCTATGTTCGAGTTCGCTTCAGCCTTGGGAACTGTGGGTCTGTCAGTTGGCATTACCGGTCCCGATGCACCTATACCTCTATTATGGACTGAGATATTGGGTATGTTCCTGGGACGATTGGAATTCTTTGTTGTCTTTGTGAGCATAGTGAAGATCTTCAAGGATATCTTCAAGTTTTGATTCTTTTCATTGAATCTCTATAAAAGTTCTTTGTCCTTTGCATCAATTCATCATCGGCTAAAGATGATTCAAAATCAAAATTTCCAAATAAGTCCACAACAAGCTGGTATTCTTTCAGTTTGTAGAATGCTTCAACAATATAGGCCAAGATTTCAGGGGCCTTTCCTCCAACCGTTCTATAAGATTCGAACAGACTACGCGCCTGTTGGTATTCTTTCAGTTTTACCGACGCACTGACAGCTAATTCCAACAGCTCTTTGGAATAATCATAGGTTTTTAGATATCTCCTGCATACTTTAACGCAATGGGAATATTTTTCCATTTGATAAAATAATTTAGCTTCAATAATTCCTGAAACTAATGAGCGTTTTTTAAGTCTCTTAAGATATTTTAAATACTTCAATGATCTCCCATAATCTTTCATCTCCCGGTGATTTTCAACTAAAAGGATCCATGTTTTGGGAAGATTTCTTCTATAGAGAAGGGAACGTTGAAGCAATTCGTTACAACCTTTGAGGTCCTTTGAAAACATCTTTCTGGCAGCGATGTTGTTGAGGGTTTCCGCTATCAATGTTTTTCTGATCCAGAATAATCCTGCACTTGATATAATAATAGATACCCCTGAAAATGTCTTCCAAAGATGAAAATTTTCTACTGTATCCATTACAATAAATATGAAGATCAAAATGCTGAACAATGCTATGTATTCGTACATCACTTTTATTATCTTCAACGGTCCTAAATAGATCTTGTCAATGGTTTTATCAACCTGGCCCTTTGATTTAATCAGCAGTATAGGTGATATTACAATTCTTATAACTAAATATGCCAGAGGGAGCATAAAGGAGATAAGTATCCCCAAATAAAAATATGTGAATTTGTCATATTGATCCAGAAGGAATGAGTTTTTATCGCTTAAAACAATGAAGAGCGAGGAACTGAACAGGAGAAGGGAAAAGAGGAACTGCCAACCTTCAGCATACGTGAGATTTCCCTTCCTTGCAATTCTGAAAATCAAAAAGGAGATGAACAATTCAACTAGAAGGAACCATGAATAATTATCGATATAGAAGCTCATCACCTTTTAAATGACTTTTTTTATTTTAAATCCTGCACTACTTTTGTATGGATGAGTATATTCAATAGATCCCTTCAAAGTAAAATTATTTAAAGGGTTTTCATCTCGGCTAATTAGTTTTTATCGGTAAGTTTTTTCATATTGTTCAAAAATAATTGTAGAAGCAATATTATGATGAAATTTAGGACCGTTCGATTTTTGGTCTTCAATTGACCTTTATACTTAAAGGTCATCCTTGGGTATAGTATACAATTTGCCAAAAGTCCCAGAAATGAGTACTTGTTCACATAATTTTTATATACCAAATGGGTAATTTGTTTATAGAATTCCTAAACTAAAAACCATTGATATCAGATGATAGTAGGGAACGAGTTCCAATATGGAAAGTCGATTAATTCTATCAATGTGTAAAAGAAAGTAATGATTGATAGCATTTGATTGACCCATATGGTAATAAAACAAAGACAGGAGGCATTTCTTGTTATTGAACAGGTCATTGTCAAAGGGTAAATTGATTTTCATGTGTGCGATTTTGGTCGCTGGATTATTGTTCACAGCTCTAGATTTTTCTGGAGATGTGAACCGATCAGATTCGGCCATATGGAAAAAGGCACCGATTGATGGTATGTTTTATGATGGATCTGAAAGGGTCAATGAATCCAGCATACCAGTATTTGAGGAACCCTTTTTAGGGTATTCCTTAATAGATAAGGATAAAAGCACAGCTATCGTAGAGGGCGGGAAAGCTACTCTATCAGGTTCACCCATTCCCGATGTAGATTCGGATGTTATCATCCCATTGGATTGGCTGCCTGATCCTGTGCACGATTATTCATTTCATCCAAATGCCATGACTTACGATACACAAAGCAATGCTCTGGTTCTATCCATGCAGGGTACGGGGGAGCTTCATCTGGTCAATAAGGACAGCGGTGATCTCATTGATGAGATTCAGCTCGATATTGATACCGATAACAATACAGGTATCGGTTATGGTAATGGTGGTTATTATTATTCGGTTGGAGGCGGGAGTGATTCCACTATTGATCTTTATAGATATGATAAGGCTACGGAGAAATCAATAGCTTTCGGGGTGAACACTTCAAATAAGGATGGATTTCCCCTTGTAGTCCTTGAGAATTCAATAATAAGGGGTAGGACTTATCAGGATGGAAAGCAAAATTGGGGCACAATCAATATACTAGAAAAAATACCCCTGGCAAATCCGGATGAAATAGATACTACCCATATGCTGGATTTCAACGGTGTCCAGGATCTAGCCTATGACGGAAACTATATTTGGGTTCTGAAGGATACAAATGACGTTTCATTGTCTCTCTACAGCAAAAACGGTGTGCTCGTTGACGACTTTCCAGATCTCAATCCTGTTTTCTCCCTTGATGATGGCTTCAAGGCAAGGGGGCTTGCTTACGCTGGTAACTATCTGTATATCCTGGTATACGAGGATGTGGAGGACCAGGGTGAATCGAGTTTCTTGTTAAGGCTGTCCTTTGGAAAACGGTACTATGATAGTGGTAGCGTTATTTCTAAAACATTCTATCAGAGTTCAAATCCGGTTGCTTCTGTAAAAATCGAAGCAGATGTTCAGCAACCTTCTTCTACGAATATTGAATATTATGTTGGGTCTGGAAATGCTGGAGATTGGAAGAAGATAAGCAGTGATGATTGGACTGGAATTGGTTCTGCTTATACCAAATTGAAATACAAACTGGAATTGAGTTCAACCAATTCTGATAAGACTCCAATTGTTACAAATATTAAAATTTCCTGCAATTCAGTTAACAAACCTGAGATAATCACTCCTGATAACAATATATGGACTGGTGGAAAACCTGATATGCGCTGGAATTTCAATGATAAAAATGACCAGGACAACCAAACAGCTTTTAACATACTTATATCCAATGTTTCAACCTTCGACAGCGTTCTAAAGGATATCAATGAGGAGAAGAGGGAAGGCGGTTATAAATATCCTCAGAAAATGAAAGGGGGTGCATATTACTGGAAGGTGAGGACCAAGGATGAGCTGATGGGTTGGAGTCCCTTTTCAGATGTGGCAGTTTTCAATGTTGACGTTGATAGCCCCGGGGGATTAGTAAGAATTAACGATGAGAACAAGTCAACTACAGACAGCTTTGTCAATCTTGAAATTCTTGTGAGCGATTCTTCCACCAATGTCACGGAGGTGCATATAAGCGAGGAAGAGCGCTCAAGCGCACCAGAGTTTTATTGGCAGCATTATGAGAAAGATGTGAACTTTACAGTATCCGAAGAACTTGGCGAGAAGATAATTTATGTATGGTTCAAGGATGAAGCAGGCAATGTTGGAGGTCCTGCTTCTGCAGTTATTCAGCTCAAGAAAGCTTCTGATGATGACGAAGAAGGTGCCTTAGGGATGGGTAAGATTGGGAAAATAGATGTCCTATATCTGTTAATAGCCGGATTGATACTGTTATTGATCCTGATAATTTTGATAAAAACCAGCGGCAGCGGACACGACCCCTACTACGATGATGACGAAGATGAAGAATATGAGGAATACGGAGAGGAAAAGGGCTCGATGAGTTCGTTGGAGGCTATCAGAAGAAAACATCTTGAGCAGGTTCAATTTGACTCGAGATATAATGAGGATGAAGTTGAAGAAGGATTTTTAGTGACTCCCAATAAATATGGGGGAAGCGGTGGATACGAGCAGAGTCCATATTCCAATGTTTACGGAGGTTATGGTGGTTCAGGAAGATACGGCAGTTCCCCTTATGATGACGATGAGCTGAGCCTTGAATATTCATCCTATTCTGCACCACCATCTTTGGACGATTTCATCAATAAATTGGAAGGCGGACTGGATCGAGAAGCTCAAAAACCGTCAGGTGATTCTTCAAAGGAAGAACCTCCTGAGGAAATGGATGATGAAAAGAGGTACGAGAAGAAGGTGGAAAAGATCAAAGAACAGATTGCGATTCTGAAGGAAAGGGAATCCGGTTTGAAAGAAAAGATCGAAAAAACATCCAATAATGATAAGGAAGAAGAGTTAAAGAAGAACCTCGGCGACATCGAGAAATTGAGGAGGGACCTAGAGAATTATCTAGAAGAAGGTAGTAAACCTAATGATAATTTGCCCCCACCCCCTCCTTAAACCTTTGTTTTATACCGAACCGATAATACTCAGAATTGATTGCATGAATACAGTGTATATTGTCCTATTCATACATGTCCTATTTTGGAAAATTTGAATTGAAAAAGTGTTCGATCGATATATTAATTGAGAAATGTCCTTACAGAAAAATCGGGAGAGTCAATCAAATCCAGTTCATTATTTCGTTTGGGGGGAAAGATATTGGTTCATGAAGATGATGAATTACAGAAAATACAGGACGGCCTAGCATGTCCTGAGTGCGGTCAATTTTTGGGCCCCATGAATATTTGTCCGTATTGCAGAACTAAGGTCAAAGGAAGAGTAGATATTAAGATAATCAAAGCCGTAAGTATTCTTGTAGCTATATTGGGCGTTGGATTATTACTTCTGTGGGCAAATCTGCAAGAGCCGTCAGGGATGAAGATAGGAGATATATCCAAAAGACAGAACTATGCCTTTGTTGAAATAGAAGGTGAGATAACAGGAGATTCCATGTACTATGTGGAGGTTTCCGACGAAGGCGAAGTATTTCCATCGGGTCTCAGTTTCTGGCTTGATGATGGAACCGGAGTCATAAAGGTCAAGACCTATGATGAGGTTACCAAGGATATAATCGAGGCTAAAAAAATACCTGTGGAAGGCGATAGGGTAGTCATTAAGGGCAATGTGATGTTCAGGGAGGATGACATGTCCATGACCCTGCAGAGTCCGGATAATATTGAGATAGTCAAGGATACTGAATCACCAAAATCCATGATGATCCAGGATATATCAGGAAAGGACGAGACTGAAGATTTCAATGGGAAATTTGATGAAATGGATGTGAAATCGTCAACAATTAGTGGGAGTCTCACCGGGATAGACAGTCAGACCACAAGCTATAGGGACCTTTACGATAATCTTTATTTTGAGGTAAAGGATACTCAGGGATATTCCATTCTAATCAAAGTACCTTATGCGATTTACTCTGCTTATGGAGGTTCAATCGATGAAGGAGTTAAATCTTTGCCTCTCAACCAGGAAGATATAGGGGATGAGGATATCAAGGCGACGGGTCATTTGGTATGGGACCGATACAATAATCCTACAGGGGGATATGGTGGCAGTTGGGTTTTAGTGCTGCAGGATATTACGAATATTAAATTGGAGGTGTGAAGATGGCTAAAGGAAATAAGGAGTCCTCTAGCCAGGATGAAAGAAGTGAGAAAATGAGACCCTGTCCTGCCTGCGGAAAGGAATTTGGAAGAAAGAAGAGAAAATGTCCTCACTGTGCAGCTCCCATGGCTTTCCGTGTGAAGGAATCCACAATAATTAAGGTCTCCTGTGTCGTATTTGTTTCGCTCACGATTATCCTGGCTTTGTTAGCTGTTTTCAGTGACACTGAAGTTTCAAAAGTCGAGGATTTGAAGGAGGAGGACAGTTTTGAGATAATGCGTTTCAAGGGGAAAATTGTGGAAAGCCCAAGATACTATCCAGAGGATTACAGTGATATCGGCCGAATGAAATTACTGCTGAATGATACCACTGGAGAGATAACTATCAATGTTGCAGCCAATATAGTTGAAGAACTAATGGATCAGGGGAAAATACCATCCTTGGGTGATGAGATAGATGTGATGGGCAGCGTAGGAGTGTTTAAAACCGGAGGGGTCACGGATATGGATATTAAGATATCCGACAATGGTCTGCTGTTGGAGTCTGGATATGAATATGATTCATACAGTTATTCTCTCACTCTTACAAATCCCGACAATCTTGAGATTATGAGCAACGATTATGATTCCCTTTCGATTTCGGACATCGCAGGTACTGGCGGTGATGCATATGAGAACGGTAAGAAGGTGAAAATCGAGGGGACCGTAATCTCGTCGGTGACAAATTGGTCATCTGCATACCAGATCACCCTGAAAGATATGACCACAGACGATACTATTCTTCTATATGTTCCTAAGGATGTTGTCGAACTGTCAGGTGTGGATTTATATTCTGAAGATGATATTGCATATAATCTGAAACCTGGCTCAGAGATATCTATTCTTGGTTCTCTTATGTTCTATGAAAATGTGAAATATCCTCAATATAGCAAGTGGGAACTCATACCGACTTCAGCCGGAGATAACTTGAAGATAGCTGGAAGGAATGCCATAAAGATCAATAAGGAGGGTCAGGGTTTCAGCGTGGATATGCTTATGGGTAATAAAGACCTCTACGAAGGTGCCGACGTCAGCCTGGAAAATGTTGTTATAGACCGTATGGAGGAAGGCGACCTTTATGTCAAAGATCCAGGAGGTACTTACTCGATAATGGTTTTCAGCTATGATCCCATTACTGATATTGATGTTGGGGATAGGGTAAATCTTTTTGGAGAGTTCACTTATTATGCACCCCAAGATATTTGGGAAATAAAGTTGAGCGATGCAGAAAATATTTGGGAGGTGTCATAGATGTCATTACCGATTGATGTTATACTGATAACCATAGCTATTACTTGTCTTGGCGCGTTTTTATCAGGCCTACTGGCTTTCCTGCCCGGCTTTCACATCTATAACTTAATGGGAATCGTTATGATAATGTACATGGGTTTTGCAGAGGCAATCCCTGGAATATATGTTGCAGGAGCTATGCTGGGAATGATGCTTGGCTTTGTGATGTACTTTTCCTCAGTGAGCACACTTTATTTCCAGGCCCCTGATGATTCAACAATGTTCTTTCAATTTCCTAGCCAGCAATTCCTTATGAAGGGTAAGGCCCATGCTGCAGCAATCCTAGGTACCGTCGGTTGTTTGTTGGGTGTTCTTATAGTGGTTATTGGGATACCTCTCTTCAGCCCCTTGTTGAAGATTTTCGTGGATGTTTTCAAGGAAACCCAGTTCTTCCTTATAGGTCTGGTAATCACATTTCTCCTGATGTCCGAATGGCCCAAGGATTTCGGGCAGGGCCAGACAAAATGGCAGAGGCTGAGAGACGGATGGTCAACCCTGACGTGGGGTTATCTGACCTTCGCTCTGGCCGGGATTCTCGGAATGATCAATTTTTGGCACCCACTAATACCTGTGGAAAACGCTTTCCAAAGCCTTCTTCCGGTTTTCGTTGGGCTCTTTGCTATTCCATCGATCATATTGAACATTATTTCAAGGACCCGGTTGCCGGAGCAGTATGTTTCCAAGAGCGTATATCTGCGTTTCCATCATTTGATCCAAAGCGGATCATCCGGAGGTCTTGGGGGGATTTACGGTGGAATTGCACCCGGTGTAACAGCAGGGCCTGCAGGTTATATGTCAGGCCACGCCACGGCTCAGTCGGGTACCAACAATTTTCTCATGAGCATGAATGTCACCCGAATTGTGTATTTCGTCGGGGCTATGACCCTCCTCCTGAATCCCGCCATCCATTTGAGGAGAGGCGGTGCTGCAGTTCTTACCAACCTATTCTATACGCCCTCAAATCCTACAGAATACACCGTTATACTAGCGGGTCTATCCCTGGCTACTCTGGTTTCATTATTTGTGGTACTTGGAATATCGAGATTGAGCGGGAAGATACTCCGAAAGATTAGTTTCAAGCACATCTCCTGGTTTTCTCTGTTCCTGCTTATTATCATAGTGCTGGTATTTACAAGCTGGCAGGGTCTATTGATTCTGATGGTGACCACTGCACTCGGTATGATGTGTGTTCTTGTGCAGACCCGAAGATCGCATCTTTTAGCAGTTCTATTACTACCGCTGTTCCTGAATATGTCAGGGGCGGGTGGTACATTAGCTAGCTTCCTGGGGTTGGTTTAAATGAAGGGATTGACACATTACATCGTGGGTGTAGCCATAGCTACTTTTTTCATAGATGCGGTACAGATGACCATATTCGATAAATCCTGGATATTGTTATTAGGCGGAGTTTTCGGTATACTTCCTGATTTTATGGATTTCAGATTTGCACGTTATCTCATTGTTCATGATTATGAGGTAACTCCAGGCCATAAGGACCTGAATCCCCGTGTGGTCTCCGAAACAGTGGCCAAGGCTATTGACGAGGCCGCGGAAAAGAGTAAATCTATCAAGATCAAGCTTCATTCAATGAAGGTCAGCAGGGATTTTTGGAGACAATATTCAGTACAGTTCGATACTGATAAGAAGGAGATAATAACAAAAATCGGGCCACTGGTAACTACTGGACAGGTTCCCCAGCCCGGAACCGCACCCAAAGGGGACAAGGCCATTGCTGTAGCAAAATATAAAGCGGATATTAATCACACATATCATTTGGCAACGAATATTGATATCTGGCATGGCAACGACTGGGAATTTGTACCCGAGGGCGATAAAATAAGGGTTGACTTCATTCCCTGGCATAGAAAGGTTTGGCATTCATTTACTGCAGGTCTTCTCTTTGGACCTATCGGATTCCTTATCTATGGTGATTGGAGTGCTATGATGTCCGGAGATGTCCTAGGTTTCTTTACCGCCCAGGCGGGATGGCTTGCAGCTCTTATCATCGTCCTGGGTTTCTGGGGTCATGTGGTCTGTGATCAGTTGGGCAATTTAGGTTCCAATCTTTTCTATCCCTTTACAAAGAAGAGGGCAAGAGGTTTGAAGATGACCAGTGCTTCAGATCCCTTCTCGAACATATCCTTCGTATATGCCTCCATTGCTCTGATAATCTTCAATTTCAATGCCTTTAATTATAGGCATTCCTTTATGATGTGGGGCATCGACAACTTCCACGGAGTGAATTATTTCATCGGATTGGCGGAATATTTTGTATTGGTAATTATCCTCCCAATGGTCCTTCTGAAGCTGGCAATTATAGGCTACAAGAAAAAGTTCATTGAACCAAGAAAGAAAAAGGAAGAGGAGCTTTCCAATGAAGAAAAGGAAGCTTTAGATTCACTTGCAGAGATAACCGAGATGGCCGGGGGATGAGTATAGATCCCCTTCATTGGATGATACATTGCTGCTAGATGCGAAAGCTGTCTGAATAGGATTGGATGGTATTTCCATAACGGACGTCTAGTCCCCTTTACATCCTAGACTGCTATTTATCAATCTGTAATAAGGTATGTTCAATAAAAAGACCCCCGAATCAATGCCTGCTCTCTAAGTCCTTAAATAGTCTGAGCTAGAAATGCTAAATAACTTGTGGGAAATATTATATTCATTGGAATGATAGGATAAGGTCCCGGGTGAATTGTAATGATTAGGAAATTTGATATAAAAACAAAATCAGTATCAGGGCACAGAACCAAATGTATGAATCAATTGATGGTTCTAATGGTATTAACGCTATTGTTCGTCTCCTATTGGCCTTCTACTGGAGGTATGGATAGTATTTGGGAACCCAATAGGACCGGCAGTTTTCGATTATTGATCAGTGAGGTGGGACCTTACGGTAACGATGCTGTTGAAGAGGATTGGGTCGAACTGATGGTTGTTGAAGGCAGCGGTGATATTTCCGATTACGTCTTGACCACATATGATTCCCAGAACAGGGATGAGGCCTTTTCTACTTCAGCTGTGACCGTAAATGAAGGAGATTTTATTTTGGTACATTACAACGCTACTGTTGATGATGAAACAGACGCTGCAGGTGATGTTAATTCCAACGGTTATATTGATATTTATATCAATTCATCCGACCTTTCAGGTACAAATGAACAGGTGGCACTGTTCACAGCTTTGGATTATTCGGATATTTGCGATGCAGTTTGCTGGTCAAAGGATGATCCTAGTTCTTCAGAAGTTGATGATTCCCAGGAGATCGTGAACCTTGGTGAGTGGCCGTCTACATCAGTTGAGGACATGGTGCCATCCGCAGATCTTGAGAAAGGAATCAGTATAGCTAGAAGGTTCAACAGGAATGATGATAATACAAGGGACTGCTGGTATATGGAACCTGAGCCTTCACCAGGTGCCCCTAACCGCTTATTGGACTTCAACGGGACCGCGCTTATTAAAAGTGTTCACCTCTCATCGAACCCTAAATATGTTTGCTTTGAAGTAACCCAGGGCAGTGGGAACGTGTCCTCATTAATGATATCCGATTTGGATGGTGTCAGTGACTTTTTCAGCCTTCAGGAAATAACCGGAGATCAAGGGGACATGGTTAATATCATTTACAGCCAAGGGGTATCGGAAACCGATGATATCGGAGATATGAATAATAATGGAATGATAGACATTTATTATGATGAAAAATTGCCCACTTCCACAATGGATTCCATAGTTTTGGTCCACGGTTGGAATGTGCTGGACGCTCTAGCATGGCACTCAGGAACAATTAGTTCTTCCGAACAGAAGGACCTTGATAGACTGATATCTATTGGTGAATGGGACGGTAATGCCACCTCACACTGCATCAATGTATCCGATCTGGATGATGAGCAGGAGATAAGAAGGAAATCAGATATAGCTGACACAAACTCTGTATCTGATTGGGAGATAGCAGCGGTATCCGGAGGGTTTGAGATTCAGGAATTCACCCTTGAGACCTTCGGTGTCGATTCCGTAACATGCGGTATTTCTCCAGATACCAGTTTTCAACAGCTCTCCTCAATAATTGATTCTGCCCAAACCTCAATATGTGTGGAGGTTTACATATTTGATAATTATGACCTTGCGGCAAAAATACTCGCCGCTCAAGAGCGGGGAGTGGAAGTAAAGATACTTCTGGAAGGCGGTCCGGCTCACGGTGTCCCCGATATGGAGAAATACATTATGTCCCTGATACATGAAAAGGGAGGGGATGTCAGATACATAATAAATGACCCGGATAAAGGAATAAACGAGAGGTATCCGAATATCCACTGCAAATTCGTTGTGGTGGATCATAGATATACCTTTATCACTTCAGAGAATTTCAGACTGGAAGGAATACCTAGGTTCGGTTCATGGGGCAACAGAGGATGGTCAGTCACAGTTGATTCCGCAGATTGTGCTGATTATTTTGAACAGGTATTTCTATATGATTTTTCCAGCAACAGTCCGGATATTAAACCGTATGAAAAAACACATCATCAATATGGTGAACCTTCCAAGGAATTCGATCCATCGGATAACAGCTACAAATCCAAGGAAGGCGATCATCCGATTGTCTTCAATCAACAGATAGTTAAGGGGAATATATCTGTTACTCCCGTACTCTGTCCTGACCATACATCGGAGTTGGAGGCAGTGGTGCCATTGCTGCAAAGTGCCCAAGAATACATTTATGTTCAGCAGCACAGTGTAAGCGAGAGCTGGCATGATGGTAAAAAGTATATCGATAATCTATATCTGGAAGAATTATATGCTGCAGCCCGCAGAGGTGTTAAGGTTAGGATTCAATTTGACGAGACCTTCAAATTCAGCAGCGATCATTCAGATATTATCAATCAGACGAACGAGATAGCAGGAGATGAAGATTTGGATATGGCTGCGATATTCACCTCCAATGAAGCCCTTGGGATCGAGAAAGTACATAACAAAGGTATTATTGTTGACGGAAGCAAGGTGCTGATATCATCAATAAACTGGGCTACCAATTCAATATACCAAAACAGGGAAGTTGGGATTATAATTGAAAATCTGGAGGTAGGGGATTATTACCGACAGGTGTTTGAATGGGATTGGAACAATGCCGATACCGATATCACGGGTACAATAACCGGTATTATCGAGGATACGGAAGGGAGCCCAGTGGAAGGAGCCGAGGTCTATATTGAACTGGATGATGGAGAAAGGCTAAGATCGGTTACTATGGCAAACGGGTCCTTTTTACTTGAAGGCGTGCCTATTGGGGTTAACAGGATTCATGTGAATGTGTCAGGGTACCAATCAAATCAAGCTACAGTAGATGTAGCAATGGGTGAGATGGTAAATCAGAATTTTGAGTTGATAAAAAATATTAAAGAAGGTGAAGGGAAAGGAGCATCATTCTTGGCTATCGGAGTGGTCGTTTTATTGTTGATCCTGTTCATTATCATATTTTTTGCAGTTGTCATTGCTGCAAAAAAGAATAGGAAAGAGGATGATGAAAAGAAGATTGTCAGATTACATGGTTCAAAGGAACCTTTTGATGATCAAGTGGAAACAGAAAAGGAAAATAGATCTTAATCATTTAACGATATAAAAGCAAGATGATTTATTCTGCATCAACAGCAATTTGGGTCTTGGTTATGGGGATATGTATATCACATTGTCTCCTCTTACTATCACTAAACTGATATTGATGGGTTCCTCTTCATCTACAATTTCCTGAGCGTTCTTCAGAACTAGATTCATATGTGGATCATATCCATCAAGAATACCTCGGTATTCCCTATTTCCCCGGAGTTCCACAATAACTCGGTTTCCAATGTTCTTTTTCAAAGCATCAAGTGGTCTCAAGGCCATGTTGTTCTCCTCTTCTTCAGTATTGTTTTATTTCAAATTATAATTGTACCCTGGAGTCCTTTAATTAATTATACACTTAAGTATCCAAATATGAGTGAACGCAACATTCACACTCGGAACTGAGAATCAGTATTATTGGTAAAAAGAAAGAAATTGGGTATTTTCAGATCAAGACTGTAGTTATCATCTGATGAAATCAATACCCATATCGCCAGAGCTGAAGTCATCCCTTTCTCTGTCCTTTCTAATATCCTTGAGCTTAACGCCTTTAAGAACTATCATTACTCTGATAGAGTTCTCAAATCTCTCGTCTATATAAGCTCCCCAAATGATCTCTGCGTTGAGTTCAACTCTGTCCTGGATCTCCTGGGCTACTTTCTGTGCTTCCTTGACGGTCATATCCCTGCCGCCAAATACACATACTAGAGCACCTGAAACATCACTGATGTCCACATCTAATAGAGGAGATTCCAGAGCATCAGATACCGCTTCTCTTGCTTTATTGGGTGAGTCTCTTGCTTCGCCCATACCGATAACTGCAGTTCCGCTCTTCTTCATCACTGTTTTCAGGTCGTTGAAATCAAGGTTCACAAGACCAACATTATTTACCATGTCAGTAATGCCTTTTATGGAGTTCATAAGGACTTCGTCTGCTACCCTGAAAGCCTGGTTGAGCGGCAGTCTTGGTACAAGTTTCAGCAGTTTGGAGTTCTCGACGATAATAACTGTATCCGTTTCCTCTTCGAGTTTTCTAACACCCCATTTGGCATTTTCCATTCTGACAATACCCT
The DNA here is from genome assembly GCA_964430885.1 of uncultured archaeon. Classification (GTDB taxonomy): domain Archaea; phylum Thermoplasmatota; class Penumbrarchaeia; order JASLWR01; family JASLWR01; genus CAYSHM01. The sequence continues at coordinate 198,856 of CAYSHM010000002.1, forward strand.
CCCCGGGGAAAGGTGTCGTCACAATAGCCAAGGTAAGAGCTCCCAGTTCTTTAGCTATTCTGGCCACAACCGGTGCCGAACCGGTTCCAGTGCCGCCTCCCATGCCCGCCGTAATGAATACCATATCAGCATTCATCAGCGACCGTCTGATCTCTTCTTCGTTCTCCTTGGCTGCATATTCACCCATGGTGGGTTTTGATCCTGCACCCAGTCCTTGTGTTCTGTGCTGTCCTATAAGCAGTTTAACCGGAGCGGTTACTGTCAGGAGATGCTGTGCATCTGTATTGATGGCATACATCTTAGCACCGCGTATACCTTCCTCAACACAGCGGGTAATTGTGTTGCATCCTGCTCCGCCACAGCCCACGATTTTGATCTTTGGGATGTTTCTTTGAATAGCATCCTGTAATTCTCTATCCTGTTGAGACATTTCTTCTTCCGCTTCTTCTGATGGGATCGAAAAATCTATCTTTTTTGATTGTTTTTTGGATGGTTTATCCACTACTTTTAAAAGTTCCTTAGCCAAAGAAGTCATTTAATTTCCCTCCTAATCATATTGGCATATCTCATTCTATTATTGAGACAATATTATCCTCTCACAATAAATACCATCATAGTCTAATACCGTTTCCTGACGGTGTTTATATATGCCTTCTATAATCCAGCCCATTAATAGTTATTGTTTAAATAGTTTTCTTATAAATAAATATGTTACTCTAATATTATATTGGCTAGGGGGCTTCTAAGCAATATAAGCGGATAATTTTTACCTCCTGCCAGTTCATTTTTTTTATCAATCGATAAATTCGATTTAAATGGAAAAATATTTAAGTAAAGCCGGTCTTTCCCCCAAGAGGTCGTATTTACAGATGTATAAAATCAGATAAATATGACTGATGTAGATGATACATTGAAAGGGATTTCGATCCTTTGAGGTACTCGCCATACGTGATAGGAAAAACATAAGAACTTCCATTGGAGCACCGATCGGTAATGATTCTGGGTGTTCCCAACGTTAAGGCTTGGACGTGATGAAGGAGGATTGGGATATCTGATCCAAGTGATCCGCTAATAGAATCACTGTTCATAGGATACAGTGGATAATAGAATTGGCGGAAAAAGGAAAAAGCAGTTTGAACAGGGAGGAATCGAATGTCAAAAGCACATCATCCAAGGCGTGGTTCGCATAGTTTCTGGCATCGGAAGAGGGCTAAGAAAGCAATATCCAGAGTAAGGAATTGGCCTTCTTCTACTTCAAGCGCACCTAAGATACAGGGATTCGGGGGCTACAAGGTAGGAATGACCCACGGGTTTATTATCGATTACAGGAAGAAGAGTACTACCGCGGGGCAGGAAGTAACAGTCCCGATCACAATCGTAGAGGTACCACCTTTAAGGGTTTGCGGGATACGCGTATATCACAATACTGAATGGGGTTTGAAGACACTGTCCGAAATTTGGAGCGATAATCTAGATAAATTTGTTAATAGAAAGATATCCGTACCAAAGGAGAAGAAGGAAGATAGTCTAGACGCTCTTCTGAAGATGGATGTCGATGATGTCAGATTGCTAGTTCATTCCAATCCCTCTAAGGTGAAATCCATTCCCAAAAAGAAACCGGAGTTGATGGAACTCAGAGTTGACGGGGGCACTATCGAAGATAGATTGAACTATGCCAAGGAATTGCTTGGTAAGAATTTGGATGTTACGCAGTTCATAGGGGAGGGTCAGATGGTAGATGTACTAGCTGTGACAAAGGGCAAAGGATTCCAAGGTCATGTGAAGAGGTTTGGGGTTAAGCTTTTAACTCATAAGAACAGCAAACACAGAAGAATGATCGGTAATTTGGGTCCCTGGCATCCCAGTTTTGTTCTATCAACTGTTCCTCAGGCGGGTCAAACAGGTTATCATCAGAGAACTGAATATAACAAGAGGATACTGAAAATTGGTGATAATCCTGACGACATCAATCCTCAAGGCGGTTTCAAACATTATGGGGAAATAAGCAACAAGTATGTCTTAATCCACGGGTCAATACCTGGACCAAACAAACGGTTCATCAGGTTCAGGGATCCTCTGAGGTTCAAGGGCGGCAAGATCGATAATATTGAATTCAGTCACATATCTACACAATCAAAACAGGGTGCCTAGAAAAAGGGGAGGTGAAAAGAAATGGCAAGAAAGACAACTGATAAAAAACCAATAAAAGCAAGCGCTAGTAAACAGACCTTTAAAAAGGGCAGGAAAAAGGCATCATTGTTATCATTGAAAGGAGAGAGTATGAAGAATATCTCCCTTCCAGCTGCATTTGACGAAGAATTTCGGCCGGATATAATCAAACAGGCTGTTACCGCCCATAGGGCTAATCGGAGACAGCCTTACGGCCCCAATAAAATGTCTGGAATGCATCATGCGGTTTCAACATGGGGTAAAGGCCGCGGTGTGGCAAGGGTCCAGAGATTATCCCAGGGGAGGATGGCTGCGGAATCGCCGAACAATGTGGGAGGTAGAAGAGCTCATCCCCCTAAACCTGAGAAGAACTGGGGTAAGAAGATCAATAAGAAGCAGAGGAAGAAAGCTCTCTTATCTGCTCTGTCCGCCACAACTAATATTGATCTTGTAAGAGCTAGAGGCCACATGGTCAGCCAGGATGCAAAGATACCAATAGTCTTCACCAATCAGATAGAAAAGGTGATCAAGACCAAGGCACTTACTGACGTGCTTCAGGCGGTTGGGGTTTGGGATGATGTGATCAGATCCAAAGATGGCAAGCATATTAGGCCAGGCAGGGGGAAGATGAGGGGTAGAAAATACAAGACCCCCTGTTCCCTCTTGATTGTTGTAGGCAATGATTCGGGTATAGCTCTTATTAAAGCGGCCAGGAACCTTTCCGGTGTGACGGTGTGCACTGTTGAAAATCTAAATACAGAGGTGTTGGCACCCGGCGGGGATGCCGGTCGATTGACAATATTTACCCAGAATGCCATTCAAAAAATCGGGGGTTGGTAAATGAGCAAACATTCACCATACAAGATATTGAAATATCCGCATGTAACGGAAAAGGCCATGGATCACATGGATAAAGGTAACAAATTGGAGTTTCTCGTGGACAAGAATGCTACAAAAGAGCAGATCAAAAGGGCCTTTGAAGAAGCCTTCGAAGTGGAGGTTGTCCAGGTGAACACCCATAACAGAAAGGATGGTAAACATGCCATTATCAAACTATCTAGCAAGTTTTCTGCTGAGGATATTGGTACTCGAATAGGAATATTCTAATTGAAATGAGGTGAAATGCATGGGGAAGAGAATCAGGGCCCAGAGAAGGGGGGTAAGTCCCGCATACCGATCTCCGGAAAGACGATCAGAGAAACACGTGACACTGCCTAAAATGGAAAGGGGTGTTGGAATAGTTGAGGACATTGAGCATGAATGTGCCAGGTCGGCTCCAGTAGCGAGGGTCAGGTTTGAAAATGGACAGTCCCTTCCAATGCTGGCACCGGAAGGAATCTGTGTAGGTCAAGAGATTCGGGTCGGCAAGGACGCACCGTTAAGAATAGGAAATATACTTCCTTTGTCCAAGATCCCGTCAGGATTGCCCGTATTCAATATTGAGCAGAATCCCAGGGATGGCGGTAAGTTTGTCAAGGCGGCGGGAAGTGCAGCTGTTGTAGTCAGTCAGGGCAGCAAGGTAGTAGTTCAGCTGCCGTCAGGAAAATTCAAATCATTTATGCCGGAGTGCAGGGCAATTCTAGGTGTGGCTGCCAGTGGCGGCCGTAGAGAGAGGCCAGTTATGAAAGCAGGTAAGAAATATTATTATTTGCAGTCAAAATCCAAATGTTGGCCCCGGGTTAAAGGTGTTGCTATGAATGCAGTGGACCATCCTCATGGTGGAGGTGGGCACAGGCACGTTGGCAAATCCACCAATGTTTCCAAGCATACTCATCCGGGAAGAAAGGTTGGAATGATAGCTCCAAAGAAAAAAGGACGAAGAAATAAAAAATAAGTTCAGAAAGGTGATTTAATTGGGTAAGAGGAAGAAAAAAGGATTCACCTCGCCACGGGCTGCCCGTAGGAAGACGAGAAAGAGGAAGAAGCAGATTGCGGTGAGGGATAAGAAGAAGTTCCTGTATAAAGGTTATGACGTTGAAGAACTGCAGGAATTGTCCATGGAGGAGTTATTGGATTTGTTCCCATCCAGGTTAAGGAGAACCTTCGAAAGAGGCTACAATGAGGAAAATAAAAAGTTGCATGATAAGGTATTGAAATCTGATGGCAAGAAACCGATAAGAACCCATGTGAGGGATCATATTGTTCTGCCGAAATATGTTGGGAAGTTCATGAGTATCTACAACGGAAAGGAGTTTGTTGAGGTGGAAATCAAACCTGAGATGATTGGTCATTATCTGGGTGAATTGGCCCCAACAAGAAAATCAGTTAGGCATACTGGTCCGGGTGTAGGTGCTACAAGGTCTTCCAAGTTCATGCCTAAGAAATAGATAAAAAAGGTGGTAATAAAATGTGTCCGTATTCCATTAATCCGGATCCCGATGTGACGGCAAAAGCCTACGGCAAGGAAGTAGATGTCTCTCCCAAGCATGCTGTTGAAGTATGCAGGTTCTTGAGAGGCAAGGATGTTCCCAGAGCTGAGGAAATCCTGAACAAGGTGATTGAGAAAAAAATGGCTGTGCCTTTCAAGAGATATAAACACTCAGTATCTCATAGAAAAGGCAAGGTTGGTCCCGGGAAATATCCGGTAAAAACCGCCAAAATGATACTTGAGCTGCTGAAAGATGTCAAGGCCAATGCCGAGGTGAAAGGTATCGATCCAGATAATACATACATACTTCATCTGTCGGCTTATAGGGGAAGAGTTACCCAGAGCTGGTTTTATCGTGCCAGGGGCCGTTCGACACCTAAGAGGCGGATATCCGTTAACATTGAGATCATAATCAAAGAGAAAGAGGAAGATCTATGACTTTGGAACGTAAGTTTGTAAGAGAGAACATTAAGCGAGTTCTATTGAAGGAGAAGCTTCAGAGGGAGACTAGTAGAGCGGGATTTGGAGGTCTTGACATTCAGCGTACCCCGCATGGGCTTCGTTTGACCCTGACAGCTGAACGTCCAAGATTTGTAATAGGCAGAAGAGGCTCAACCATCAAAAGATTGACCCAAGAGATCAAGGATGAGTTTGATCTTGACAATCCACAAATCGAGGTTAAGGATTCAGAACAACCTTCACTTAATTCACAGATAATGGCGCAGAAGCTCTCTTCTGCTTTGGAAAGAGGATGGCATTTCAGAAGGGCGGGTCATACGACCCTGAGAAGGATCATGGAAGCTGAAGCAAAGGGCTGTTTGATTATTATTTCTGGCAAATTGACCGGACAGAGACATAGGACGGAAAAATTCGGCGCTGGGCATATCAAGTTCTGCGGAGATACGGCCCTTCAATGGATTGACAGGGGTTTTGCAATAGCCAAGAAGAAGCTTGGTGTAATAGGTGTAAAGGTTCTGATAATGAACAAGGATGCGAAACTTCCTGATGAAGTTGAGATCGCCGACCCCTCGGAGGATAAAGGTCTGCAGAGGGTGGACTGGGAAACATCTACCACTCCTGCTGATGAGGAGGCTTCTGAAAAGAAGATAGATGAGGCCCTTGAGGAAATATCTGCTGAATCTGCTGAATCGGTTGAACCTGTTGAACATGCAGAACCTGAGACCAAGAAGAAGATTAAAAAACCTAAAAAGACAGCGAAGAAGGCTAAAAAAGAGGGCGAATCCAAAGAAAAACCCGCTGAAGAATCGGGAACAACAAGCGAATCGGAAAAGAAGGATGTAAAAGAAACCCCTGCTGAAGAAAAAGTAGAGGCAAAAGCAGTTGAATAAAAAGCAGTTTAAGTTATGGAAGCTGAAGCATCAGAGGATATAAAACAGAATTAGAATCAGTCAAAATAATATTTGAGTAGATTAAGATTTGAGATGGATATCATAATGAGGAGAGTGTTTAGGCCAATGGCAAAGCTCAAAGCGAAGGAAATCAGGGAAATGACCAAGGATGAGCGAGTTGAGAAACTTGAAAAGCTCAGAAGCGAGCTCATGTACGAACGAGGGGTGGCAGCCATGGGTGGTGCTCCGCCTAGTCCCGGCAAACTTAGGGTGATAAGATCAGATATTGCCCGGATACTAACCATAATGAGGGAAAAAGGTGAGATCTGATGGGCGATATCTGCATGACTTGTGGACTCCCAAAAGAGATTTGTGTATGTGAGGACATAGCCAGGGAACAGCAGTTCATCAGGATATTTACGACAAGAAGGAGATATGGTAAGGTGGTGACAATAATTGAAGGGATTGACGGAAGTGCCATAGACCTTCGGAAGTTATCCAAAGAACTCAAATCCAAATGCGCTTCAGGCGGAACGGTAAAAGACGGAAGGATTGAACTTCAGGGAAACCATATGGAAAAGGTCAAGGAAGAATTGATCAGACAAGGTTTTTCTATTGGAGATTGATAGATGAGATGTAAGAATAACCTTCTGCAGCATGAGCTGATCGGGCTAGAGGTAAAGGTGCTCGAATCAAGCTGTGTTAGTAATATAGGTTTGGAAGGAACTTTGGTGGATGAGACCAAGAACATGCTGATAATCAGGTGTCAAAATAAGCAGAAAAAAATTCCGAAAACAGCGAATGTATTTCAATTCAAAGTAGATGACGAGCTCGCCGTGATTCCAGGTGAGTTGATAAAGATGAGAAGTGAGGATAGAACAAAACGCTTGGGTCGAAAGAAAATCCTAATACAATATCAGAAATTTCAGGAAAAATATGGCTGAACAAGGGGAAAGAACTGAATTTTGTCAGCTGAATATTGATCGAGAATAATAACATAACATGATTAGGAAATGGGATAAATCACAGGTTTAAGGATATGAGGGTGATGATCAATGGCTAAAAAGGATGAATTAGAATCAGTTTCATCGTTGGATAAGACCAGTAAAAAGACTGCTGGCAAATCAAAGGAAAAGAAAACGGTGAAGAAGAAGAAGCGAATTACAAAAAAACCAAAAGGTATAATTCATAAAAATATTGGAATTCCAGTAAAAAATCCAAAGAAGTCCTGTGATGATGGGAATTGTCCTTTTCACGGATCCCTTTCCATAAGAGGCCAGATCTTGGAAGGGAAGGTTGTTAAAACAAAGATGATAAAATCCGCAGTAGTTGTGAGAGAACGTCTCCATTATCTCCCCAAATATGAGAGGTACGAAAGAAGACGGTCAACACACAGCGTTCATAATCCCCCTTGTTTGGGGGTAAAGCCGGGAGACATGGTGAAATTCGCAGAATGCCGGCCTATCAGTAAAACAAAATCTTTTGTTATCATTGAGAGGAGGGAATCCAAATGAAGGGCATTCCCGGTAAGCAGACTCGGGGTTTGCAGACTGGATCTCGACTCAACTGCGTGGATAATACAGGTGCCAAGGAAGTTGAGATAGTGAACGTTCTGAAATACCACGGAGTTCACAGAAGATACCCCAAAGCGGGTGTGGGCGATATGGTAATAGTATCAGTGAAAAAAGGAAAATTTGAGTTGAGGAAAAAACTGATAAATGCGGTGATAGTCCGACAGAGAAGACCCTTTAGAAGGCCGGATGGACTAATGGTTCAGTTCGAGGATAACGCATGTGTTCTTACAAATCCCAATGGGGATACCAAAGGCACAGCTATCAAGGGCCCTGTTTCCAGAGAAGCGGCCCAGAGATGGCCGAGGGTAGCATCTATAGCATCTATGATCAGATAATCAAATCAGGCAAGTTGGTGATTAATTATGGCGATTAAATCCAGAAAAAGGAGAAAACAAAGGAAGTATCAGCATAATGCTCCTTTACATATCAAGAAGAAATTCATGGCCTGCCACCTTTCCAAGGAACTTCAGGAGAAATATGATCGAAGGCGGATACCTGTTAGAAAGGGTGATACCGTTGAGGTTATGAGGGGACAGCTGAAAGGACATAAGGGTAAGGTTTCAAAAGTATTCTTGAAAAAAGGACGTGTTGCTGTGGAGAAGGCAAATCTGAATAAAGCTGACGGAACTGCCATTCCCAAACTCATGCATCCTTCCAATTTACGATTGATAAAAATGGATACCTCGGATCCGAAAAGGAGAGCAATGCTTAGGAGAAAATCGGAGGCGGTAATTTGAAGAGACACCAGAAGAGATTAACTATCCCCAGGAAGTGGACACTTCCGAAGAAGGAGTTCAAATGGGCTCCAAAATCAATTCCGGGCCCCCACAGCAAGGAAGATTCAGTACCTTTGGGAGTAGCGCTTAGGGATATGCTGAACGTAGCAGACAATGCCCGAGAGGTCAGGAAGCTGTTGGGTGAGAGGAACATACTTGTTGATGGAAAAGTTAGGACCGATTTTCGATTCCCTTTGGGATTTATGGATGTTCTGTCAATACCCAAGATCAACGAGCACTATAGGATTCTGCTTGATAGGAGAGGAAAGATAGCACTTCGTCCCATACCCAAATCCAATTCCATCTGGAAAATGTGCAAGGTTATCAACAAGACCACGGTGAAGGACGGAAAGATACAGCTGAATCTCCATGATGGGTCCAATATTCTTTTAGAGAAGGATAAATTCAAGACCAAGGACGTTCTGAAATTGGAAGTTCCTTCCAAGAAGGTACTTGGCCACTATCCTTTCAAGGACGGAGTGTCGGTCATGGTAATAGGCGGTAAGCATGCAGGAACCATTACGTCTATCGACGAGTTCAATATCACCCCATCGTCCAAACCGAATATGGTGAAATTGACCGATGGTTTCTCTACCATCATGGATTATATTTTCGTGGTTGGGAAGAAGACACCTGAGATCAAGATACCTGAGGTGAGCATAGTATGACAGAGAATGACCGCAATCCTATGAGAAATGTCAGCGTAGATAAAGTTGTTATCAATGTTGGTGTTGGAGAAGGCGGAGAGAAGCTGATGAGGGGTGAGAAGATGGTGGAAACCCTCACCGGAAGGACTCCGGTAAGAACCATATCCAAGACCACAAACAAGGATCTTGGTGTCAGAAAGTTCATGCCCATAGGGTGTAAGGTCACCTTGAGGAAGGACGAGGCCAAGGACTTTTTAAAGAGAGCCTTCTGGGTCAAGGAGAACCGCATTGCAAATTATTCATTTGACCGATTCGGGAATTTCTCATTCGGTCTTCCGGACTATACCGATTTTGAGAATATGAAGTATGATCCTGATATTGGAATATTTGGTCTAGACATATGCGTATCCATGAAAAGACCAGGGTATAGAATATCAAGAAGAAAGGTTAACAAGAGAAAGATACCAACACGCCATAGGATTTCCAAGGAGGAGGTTTTTGACTTTCTCCACAAGGAATTCGATGTTGAGGTAGTAATGTTTGATTGATCCTAGGGTGAGAATTATATGGCGCAAAAAACGAATGAGATTAAAGGTATGAGACCTACCAAGGAATTCGGTCGAAAGAAAGGCTGCTCAAGGTGTGGCAGAAAGAGAGGCATAATCAGAAGATATGGTATGCACCTCTGCCGTCAGTGCTTTAGAGAGATTGCACCGGAGATAGGTTTCAAAAAATATTCCTGAAGGGGGGAATGGAATTGCAGCACGATCCTTTAAATGATGTATTAGTACAGATTAAAAATGCAGAGCATAGAGGCAAAAAGAATTGCGAGGTAAGACCGGCTTCTAACCTAATAGGCCGAGTTCTTAAAGTGATGCTGACAAATAATTACATCAGTACCTTTGAGCGGGTGGACAATAACAGAGGAGGGTTCTACCGAGTGAATTTGAATGGCAATATAAATGATTGCGGTGTTATCAAACCAAGGTTTTCCGTTAAGGTCCGAGCATTGGAGGATTGGGAAGCCAGATACCTCCCAGGTCAGGATTTCGGTGTATTGATCATGACCACGCCTAGCGGAGTTATATCCAACGATGAAGCCAAGAAGAAAAATACCGGCGGTAGACTGCTGGCCTATGTATATTGATAAAGGAGTTGGAAAATATGGTAACTCACTATTTACTAGAGGATAAAATCGACATTCCCGATGGTGTCAACGTTAGCATCCAGGGCAATATGGTCACTGTTTCAGGCAAGAATGGATCTGTGAACAGGGAATTCATTCACCCGAGAATTTCCATAATCATTGCCGGCAAGACAATCATAATCAGGGCTGAAAAGGTCAAGAAGAAAACACAGGCCCTATACGGAACTTGGAGATCGCATCTAAGAAATATGATAACTGGCTTAACCGAAGGTTTCGAGTACAAGATGAAAGCGGTTTATTCACATTTCCCCATGAAAATCAGTGTGAAGGGGGATCATGTGGAGATAGATAACTTTCTGGGCGAGGCGGTACCAAGAAGAGCAAAGATCCTGGGTGATACAGTGGTAAAGATCAGCGGCCAAGAGCTCAGCGTGACGGGAATCGACAAGGAGCATGTTGGTCAGACCGCCGCGAACATTGAACAGAAAACTAAGATTAAGAGATTTGATCCCCGAGTGTTTCAGGACGGGATCTATATTATTTCCAAGGGGAGATAGACATGGCGCCCAAGAGCAAGAAAAAGAAAAAGGAAATGGATTCAGAGGATATCCAGGACCTTGGCGAGGACGACCTAGTAGAATTTGATGTTTCGGATTCAGGATCAAAGCATGTCGCTAAGCAAAAACCTGAATTGGCACCTGAACAGAAAAGGGCAATGAGGATACGCTCAGAGAATAGAAATGGAAGGGCAAAATTCAGGAGGCAGGAATGGTTCAGGTATAAACGGCTTGAAGAAAAATGGAGAAGACCTCGTGGTCTTCATTCAAAGATGCGGAGGAGATTAAAATACCGGCCCAAGATGGTAAGCATCGGTTTCGGTGCACCTGCAGAATCCAAATATCTTCATCCATCCGGCTTTGCAGAGGTATTGGTATACAACCTAAATGACCTTGAGGGTATTGATCCCAAAACTGAAGCAGTAAGGATAGGTAGAACTGTGGGAATGAAAAAACGTATTCAAATAGAGTCCAAGGCAAATAAACTTGGAATTCGAGTGTTGAATTCATTGGTTAATTGATTTCAAGGGGGATGACAGGATGAACTTAAAGATGCAGAAGAGATTGGCGTCAGACATATTGAAATGCGGAGTGAATAAGGTGTGGATGGACCCCACCGCTCTTGAGGAAATATCTGAAGCTGTTACCCGATCTGATGTAAGATCACTTATCAATTCAAAATTGATTCGAAAGAAGCCCAAGATAGGTATTTCTTCAGGCAGAAAGAAATACCGCATGGCGCAGAAAAAGAAGGGAAGAAGAAAGGGTCAAGGCAGGAGAAAGGGCAGAAAAGGAGCTCGTACCCCGAAGAAGGAGAAATGGATGAAAAAAATCAGGGCCCTAAGGAGTGAATTGAGACAACTAAAGGAGAATGGGAAGATCGAGAGGTCGGTCTATCGCAGGTACTACAGACAGGCCAAGGGAGGGCAGTTCCATTCCAGAGCTCACCTTCTTTCACACATGGAGACCGATGGAGTTCTTCTAATGAAGGAGAAGAAGGCAAAACTCACCGTTAAGAAGACAGTGAAAAAGATCAAGAAAAGGAGAATTATTAGGAGGGAGACGAAAGATGGCAAGGAACGTAACTAGTCGAGTCCCATTTAGAAGGCGCCGGGAAGGCAAGACCAATTACAAGAAGCGTCTTGCACTTTTAAAATCTGGAAAACCCCGTGTAGTTGTTCGAAAGACCAATTCAAAAATGATAATTCAGATAATCGAATACCATCCTGATGGTGATACGATTCCAGTAGCTGCAGTATCAACCAAACTGAAAAAATATGGGTGGAATCATTCTGTGAAGAATATTCCGGCTTCGTATTTGACTGGATTATTGGCAGGTAAGCAGGCAGTGGATAATGGTATTGATGAAGCAGTTCTTGACATAGGTATCCGAGTGCCAGTCAAGGGAGGTAATATATTTGCCGCCCTGAAAGGTCTAATAGATTCAGGAGTAGATGTGCCTCACGGTGAAGGGATTTTTCCCTCCGAGGACATTTTAAAGGGTAAGGGAGCCGGAATTGATCTCTCTTCAGACCTGGAAAAGGTCAAGGGTAAAATACTAGGTAACGGGTGATGTTCATGGATAAACATAAACAGAAGCTTGATGAGAAAGAACGACGGGAAGAGCAAAATAAGCTCAAGAATATCAAGAAATTAGGGGGAAAGGCGGTGGAAACTGGTGATGGCCCCGTTGTTCCAAGTGAAGAAACTGAACAAACTAAAGAAGTCGGAAAAGAATCTTCAAAAGAAAAAGAACCCGAGAAGAAAGGTAATGACTACCGTGGCCCTCGCGTACCCAAAACCCCTGAAGAGAGAAAGAAACAGCGCTCCCAGGAGCGCTATGATATGTGGGTTCCCAAAACCCGATTGGGAAAAATGGTCAGAAACAAGGAATTAACTCATATAGACCAGGTTCTTGCTTCTGGTTTACCCATAAGAGAACCCGAGATCGTGGACGTACTACTTCCGGATATGGAGGATGAGGTTCTGGATGTGAATATGGTCCAGAGAATGACCGATTCCGGAAGAAGGGTGAATTTCACAATCGCTGCAGCAGTTGGAAACGGCAATGGATATGTAGGTCTGGGAAGGTCTAGAGGTAAAGAAGTTGGTCCAGCAATAAGAAAATGCATTGATGTTGCTAAGATGAACATAATCAAGATCCGAAGAGGATGTGGTTCATGGGAATGCGGATGCGGAAAACCCCATACATTCCCCTTCAAGGTTGAGGGTAAATGCGGTTCGGTTCGGATCATTTTCAAACCTGCTCCCCGTGGTGTATCACTGGCAGTGGGCAATGTGGCCAAACATCTGCTTAAGATGTCTGGAATCGAGGATGCCTGGGCGTTTGCGTCAGGTCAGACCAGGACAACTATCAATTTCGCCTACGCAGTTTTCGACGCATTGAAGAAAACAGGTTCTGCAAGGGTTTCATCCGAGCAGGAGAAACGCTTGAATATAGTAACAGGGATGGTGAAGGAATAATGCTGTTGGCCGCAATAAAGGTCCGGGGAAATATCAAGGTGAACCGGAAGATAAAGGATACAATGAACATGCTGCGTCTTACAAGGGTAAATCACTGTGTATTGATCCCTGATTCACCAGAATACAAAGGTATGCTTCAAAAGGCCAAGGATTACATAACTTGGGGTCCTATAGATCCGAAGACCCTTAAGAACTTGATCATCAAGAGAGGCAAACTGTTGGGAGGCGCTCCTCTTTCCCCCTCGGTGGTCAAGAAAAACACGCCATACGAGAATATCAGTTCCTTGGTCAAAGCTATTTCAGATGAGAAATTCCTTTACAGAGATATTGAAAATATATCCCCTATATTCAGATTGGCCCCGCCAGTGAAGGGTTATGAGGGGATCAAGAGAACCTATGTCGAAGGCGGTGCTCTGGGCAACAGGGGAAAGGATATCAATTCTCTAATAGTGAGGATGCTTTAGGTTGTTTTATCTAGCATCCAATTTTCTTTTTAATTTTTCAATAATCAGAGTAATTGCTCTTCATCTGACAACATAGTTAGTTGTATATGTCTTATATGCGGAAAAATTTATATCATACCACTCAATAATATCTTTATCTTTTTTCTTGACAGCAATATAATGATTTGTAAGTTCAATTCAGGGTGATATAAGATGGGAAAAACCGAGGTAGAGGTTACACATCCTTTTTTAGTATATATTAGAATGGAGGATCAGTCCTTCAAACAGATGATGAACATCTGCGACAGTTTCGATGTTTGGGAAGTGGCTCGTTCAGGTGGATTAAAGGATACGGGTGGTTCAAATGACGGCGATCTATTGACAGAAGAAACAATGAAGATGATAGTTGATGTCATGGAGGTACGGAAGAACGAGGTAGTTATCAAGATCACTCCACAAAAACCCATGACATATACTGGCATCTATGATTGTATCCAAAAACTGCTGAATTTTGTAAAGGAAAGGCAGCCCAATGATTGTTTCCTTCAGGTGGATAGAATCGTATGGGAATTGGATTTGTTCGGTATTCCATCCACTATTAAGAAAGCCAGAAAAGAATTGAGGCAGATCGATAAATACAGGGTTTAATTCTGGCAATGGAAATATTTTTCGGAATCCTGCCCACAATGGTCATGTATTATGGATCCAAATATTTCTCCGGTACGAATATCTCGGTAGTGATGCTTATCTCATAGCTGTTGCCGCTATCTGATTCACTAAGTACCGCGCCCTGATAATCTCCGCAGTTGTGGCAATTAACTATTATTGCCCAGAGACCTGTTCCATTTCGGGATATGTCATTTTGGTGATCAAACTCCTGGCGGAAAGTTAGGAGTCCCTGACTGCCTCTAGGATTCGATGAAGGTCCTTCCGAAGCGGTTATGGTGCTGGTGGTCTCATCCTTTGGGTCTGCATAAAGGGATATATCCATGGAAAACTCATCAGGCTGGTTCTCCAGGGTTCTGAAACCCAGTCCGGCACTTCTATCCGGTTCATCGAACCATGTAAGCTCAATTGTTATGGAGGCCAACAGTTCACCCTCAACCAGTTCAATAAGCTGATTCTCAGTCTCTTCGCCATTTTCACTGGCACTCCCGGAAAGAGAAAATGACGGCCCTTCGGTAAGATCATATTTTAAGGGTTCGAAGACCCATTCATCATCACTGTCTTCGACAATGGCCAGGGGGCCTATTGACCAGGATACCAGTAGAATAATCGGAATGAAGGCGAACAATCCTACAGGAGTAAACTTCGAATTGAAGAAATCCTTTTTTTCAGATGTTCTCTTTTTCTTTGGTAAAAGACTCTGTTCTTCTTCCCTTTTCTTTCTGTTAACTACCCTGTTGAAAATGAGTAACAGACCCCCACTAAGAACTGCAACACAGATGTATATGGCCCAGAAAAAGTTTGGTCTCCCCATATCAACAGCTATCTTGGGGTAGAGGATAGAACTGCTGAAGGCTCCAATCATCTGGCCTGATCCTGTTGATAGAAAAATGCAGCTCATATAGATGGCCACCCTATCCTGAGGAGCTATCTTGGAGGTATAGCTTATAAAATTCGGATGGGTGAGAAATTCACCTATGGAGAAAAGGAATATACCAAAAAGGAAGAACATCGAAATGGGAATCAGGCCTGTCAAGGTCCAGCCCGCTATGAAAATGAGCATGCCGATGCTCATAACCTTCATTGCATTGTATTTATCAGCAAATCGGCCTAGGAATGGTCCCAGAATTATAATGGTGCCCGGATTGATAGTTGAAAGGAACGGGACTGTGAACCAGGCGGGCATCACCTTGAACTGGGGCATATATATGGGAAGATATATGTGCATCTGTGAGAAGAGTACCCAGAACCCCGAATATATTATTAGGAGGGTAACAAACCGGAAATCTTTAATGACGATCAGAATATTCTTGAGTGCCTTGAAAATGTCGATATTCTTATCTGGCGGCGCAGGGTCGTCGAACTTGAATATGGTTATCAATAGATTGAAGGTGATAAGAACTCCGCTGAGGATGAATACTATGGAATATAGATGCTCGGGGACCATCACTCCAATTATAAAAGGAATGATCGCCGCAGCGAAGTTAATAGACCAATAATAGATGGAATAGCCGAGGTTTCTTTGGTCCTCTCTGGTGGAGAGAGCGATGGTGGCTGATATCATTGGTTTGAATGCACCTGCACCTATGCCCAAGGATATCATTATCAGTATTATTGTCATTAGGCCTTGAAGTTGGCTCAAAACAAAGTAGGATGAACCAAGGACAATAAATGCAAAGATCAAAGTGTTCTTGAATCCGTATTTTTTCGCTAAAGCGCCGGATATCAGAGGAACAAAGTATAACAGAGGCAGAAGAAGGGTCATTATGGCTCCGGGAACGGATTCGGAAAAACCCAGATTGAATACGAGATGGTAGGATAGAACCGCCATCATACCATAATATGCCCCTCTCTCGAAGAGCTCTAAGGTATTTGCGATCCAAAATATTTTTGGAAATCCCTTGAATTTATCAAATGCGGATTTCTTCTTTCCGTCTTCCTCCATACTCTATTGTGAATTTGGTTATATTATTAATAAATTATCATAGTATCCGGTTAGAAATATATTGCTGTTGCCAGATGTAAATATTCCTGTGTAATATATTAGTAAGTCATTTGAATCGATTATATGATGAAGTATTATCAAAAACAGGGAGATGTCGTTTTTTCAAGGCTAAAATGGGATAGTCAGCGAAAGAACCCAAAACTTATTTATCGTAAAAAAGGCAATTATAATACTTAATAATTTCAAATTGTTCAGGGATTTGATATGGTAATATCCGAATAATGCCCCTTAACGCAAATATCAGGTTCCGAAGCTCATACTCATCAAGGTGTAACAGCATGAAAAAGGAAAACGTTCGACATACTGGAAAGATGATCCTGATCGGGCTTGTAATGTTAGGCTTTCTATTACCAATATCGCTTCTTGAGGAAGATGCCGCGGCTCAGGAAGCTCACGTGGGTAATACCACTGAGATGCGTGAGGTTCTATTGAGGATGAGCGATGATGAATTGATACCCATTCATCCAGATAGGGATTCACCAGCCCGAAAAACCGTACCCAACGGTTATGAACCTCGAGGATACATTAAAAAAATCGGATCCGTGGAGGATAAATTGGTCGGCGAATGGAAAATGAGAGGGCTTAGCAATATAATAACTATTGGAAAACCCATTAAGTTCAGTTTATGGGTGTCATCGACAGGTCCCTCCAGCGGATATTTCAGTTTCCAGCTAAGGTATGGGTCAGCAGAAGTGGCCTATGTTGATGAGGAGTATGTCAGCGGCGTAAACGAGAACGGCAAACGCATAGAGGTTGTGGTAAATCAGGCAAACGTGACCATTACCGAGGGCGGCGAGGACCTTACTCTCACAATCTGGGGGGCTGTTAACGGAAACGGTATGATGATAGAGTACGGCGATATGCAGAGGGATTCAGGAGTTTCCTTCATGAGCAATGCCATCCAGTTTGAGTCTATTATGGCCAGTAGAGATGCGGTAACCGTTGTGTTCAGCGAGGTATTCCACGCACCTCTAAATAGTCTTTATCCGGTACTTATTATTGATTCTGTAATAATGAGCGATGAGGTGAATATGCAGATAGACAGAGGCCGGTCTGACTGCGGCAAGGCAAGATTCACCTGGCCTAGGAAACTCATTGAGGAGTTTTTAACCGTCGGCCGTCATACATTTGAAGTGGGTGTTGCATATAACCGCCTTGATATTAACCACAGCTGGAGTATGCAGAAGGCTGTTGAGGTAATGCCTCCAAAGGAAAAAACCTTCCTGGAAAACTTCCAGTTCGGCGATGCCATGGTGCTGGGCATATTGGCCGTAATTATTGTTATATTTTTCATATATTCCATCTCGGTAATAAGCCAGAGACATAAACATCATAATAAATTTGTACGTGCGTCACCAGTACCCCGCAGTTATGGAATAGTAGCAAAGAAGAAAAGGGACCGGTTTTTAAAGCAGAAACAGAAATCAGAAAAAAACCCAGTATCAGTGAAACCTGCAAAAAGCAAACCAGTTGTCAAAGGTTTCAAGAAATTCAAGAAAACATGATTATTATCCCAGTATACTTAATTTTTGAAATCGATCTTTGAGCAATTCCTCTATTTCTGCAAGCTGATCTTCTTTAAAGGGTTTCAATTCAGTATTTGAGAATCCTACTTTGTCCGGTGTTCTGTAATTCTGAACGGTGTAGCGGTCAGCACCGTTTATCATATCGCAAATTTTTTCCAGATCCGGTTTTTCCAGAAGATCCTTAACAACTGTGGTTCTGAATTCGTATTCCTTACCTGAGCTCAAAATCAGTTCAATGGATAATTTGACAGAAGCGGTATCAACGCTTTTTCCTGTTAATAGTTTATATTTTTCAAGGGGGGCTTTTATATCCATGGCCAAATAGTCAATGATCCCTTCTTTGATCAACTGACCGAGAACCTGAGGTCTGCTGCCGTTTGTGTCGATTTTAATTTTGAAACCCATTTCCTTAATTGAACGGATGAACTCGATGATATCACTTTGATTGGTTGGTTCTCCTCCGGTAATAACAATTCCATCCAGCTGTCCAACCCGATCCTCAAGGAATTTGAATAATTCTTCATGGGTTATACTTGTAGGTTTATTCAGGTCCAGCAGTTCGGGATTCTGACAGTAGGGGCATCTGAAGTTGCACCCTTGAGTAAAAATAACCGCCGATAATCTACCAGGAAAATCAGAGATCGAAAATGGTTCGATACCTCCGATATTTACCATAGGGTCAATCCTCGCATTGAATGGGGACACTGAACATTTTTCTCATTCCGAATTCTTCTAATTTACCCTTGTTCCATTGGCTAATAGGTCTAAGGTAACCCACGATTCTCGAGTATATTTCACAGCTGTTGCCGCATTTCGGACATTTTTCCTGTTCACCGTCAACATATCCGTGGGTGCTGCAGACGCTGAAGGTTGGAGTAATGGTGAAGTAGGGCAGATGATATTCTTCACATATTTTCCTGACAAGAACACCTACTGTTCCAAATTCTTTAGGTCTTTCTCCAATATAAAGGTGTATAACCGTACCTCCGGTATATTTTGTCTGCAGTTCATCCTGTTTATCCAAAACCTCAAAGATATCTGTGCTGTAATTTACGGGAAGATGTGAGGAATTGGTATAATAGGGTTCACAGCCGTCACGATATTCCTTCTCATTGGCGCATATAATATTAGGGAACTTCTTTTTATCCAATTTAGCCAATCTATAAGAAGTTCCTTCGGCTGGAGTTGCCTCAAGATTGTAATTATACCCGCTCTCCTCTTTGAACCTCAATAACGCATCTCTCATGAAATCCAATACTTCCAGCGAAAAAAGCCGCCCTTCTTTTGATCCGATATCCACTCCCAGGAAGTTGAGGCAGCATTCGTTCATTCCTATAAGACCGATTGTAGAAAAGTGGTTTTTCCAGTATTCTCCGTATCTTTCTTTGATATTCCTCAGATAGAATTTCGAATAGGGATATAGATTGTCTTCAGTGAATCTTTCCAGCACTTTTCTTTTGGTCTGAAGGCTTTCCTTACTTAGGAAAATCAGTTCCTCTAATATCTTGAAGAAATCCTCTTTGGTTTTGGCTCTATGTCCTAGTCTGGCCATGTTTATTGTAACTACCCCAATGGAGCCCGTCAATGGATTTGAACCAAAGAGCCCGCCGCCGCCCCTTCTTTCCAGCTTTCTGTTATCGATCCTCAGTCTGCAGCACATGGACCGGGCATCTTCGGGGTCCATATCTGAGTTGATATAATTGGAGAAGTAGGGAATGCCGTACTTACCGGTGATCCTCCAGATCCTCTGTGTATTATCGCTGTTCCATTGAAAATCCTTTGTTATATTGTATGTAGGTATTGGAAAGGTGAATACTCGTCCCCGTGAATCACCTTCTTCAAGAACTTCCAATAAAGCCTGATTGAAAATGTTCATTTCAGTCTGGAAATCACCATAGGTTGATACCTGGTAATTTCCCCCTATCATCACCGGTTTGTCTCTATAATAATGGGGGACATTCAGGTCGAGTGTTATATTTGAAAAAGGCGTCTGGAAACCCACTCTAGTAGGAACGTTCATGTTGAAGAAAAATCCTCTTACATACCTCTTCACCTCATGAAATTCCAGTTTATCATAGTGTATGAATGGGGCTAAGAGCGTATCGAAATTTGAGAATGCCAGAGCACCTGCCGCCTCCCCCTGAAGGGTATAGAAGAAGTTCACTATCTGGCCAAGTGCCGAACTGAAATGTTCAGGTGGTTTGCTCTCGATCTTTCCAGCAGCGCCCTTGAACCCTTTTTGCAGAAGGTCGAAGAGGTCCCAACCAACACAGTAAACCCCGAATATACTGAGGTCGTGAATATGAAGATCTCCCTTGATATGTGCTTTACGTATTTCCCGGGGGTATATCTCATTGAGCCAATATGTCTTTGTAATTCCTGATGAGATGTGGTAGTTCAGTCCCTGCAGGGAAAAGGCCATGTTGCTGTTCTCTTTTATCTCCCAGTTATCCTTTTTTAGGTATTGATTGACCCTATTGATCTGTTCATTTATATCAATATCACGAAGTTTCTTATGCTGGTGTCGGTAGAGGATGAAGGCCTTTGCAATCTTGTAGTTACCATTTTCCACCAATACCCTTTCAACATTATCCTGGATATCCTCTACGTGAGGGATGGAGAAATCATCATGTTCATCAATCAGCTTCTTCACGACTATGTCTGAAAGTTCTTGAGCCAATCTCCTATCACCTACCTTTACTGCATGGGCTGCTGACCAAATAGCATTTGTGATCTTCTCCTGGTTGAAGTCGCTTATTGTCCCGTTTCTTTTCCTTATCTGCTTTAGCATTTTTTCACATCGAATTTATCTGATTGTTATTTTTTGTTCTGAATTTCTGATTAGTCACCTTTAAAGAAATGAGGATATTTTTATCCTGGATGTCTTTGCAATTGGGGGTTAAATAACTATCTAAAAATGTTTCAGAATTGTTCAGTTTTCTATAGTTAGAAATGCCACTTTTAAGCAGTTGAATAGAAAAAAACTATAGCCTTACATTCCTAAATAATTATAATGAAACGATCATAATAAACCTTCAGTTCAAAAATGAAGCCCAATCTATTCCAGATCCCCTGAATCCCTTTTGATCTTCCTCACGGTTCCAGCCAGGACACCCATTATTGTATGGTATTCCCAATTTGTAGGAACTGATCTTCCCATCATGCGTCTCCACAGTACCGCGGTCTTTTCCCTTCTCTGGGGTGGATAATTGATAAGTTCCATCAACTCGATGAAAGTTTCGATGAGTTTTTCCCTTTCCACGCCGGTTGTATCCTTCAACCCTGGAATGAACTTCTTCGGTATCTTATTTCTCCTGTAGAACTCCCAAAGAACCAGGGCAACGGCGTGAGACAGGTTCATGACGGGATATTCCCTGCAGGTGGGTATTGAAAGGAGCATATCCAAGTGTTTCAATTCATCATCAAGAAGGCCAGTGTCCTCCCTTCCGAAGACCAATCCGAGACTGTTATCAGTTATATCACCTATTTTTTCAAAGAGCTGGTCAGGTGTCAATGGATTTCGAACATGACCAGTCTGCCGAGTGTTCACGATACCTGTGGTCCCTATGTTGATAAGACTTCTATCCAGCGCAGTTTCGATCTCATCCAGTACTTCGGCTTTTGACAGGATATCATTTGCATGTTTAGCTCTATTTCTTGCTTCCTGATCAATTTCAGTAGGGTTGACAAGAATCAGATTCTTAAAACCGAAATTGGACATTACACGGGCTACAGCACCGATATTCCCTGAGAATTTTGGGCGAACCAGTATAACATTAATGTCCATCATGGAAAACACAGAACAAAATTAAAAAAAAATTATGGAGGGAAACACAAGTTCCTCCTCCTCAATAAAATACTATCACTGGAATATTACTTGATACCGTAGTATTCTACCATCCTGTGGTAAACATCTTCCTTTGGGGGCCTATCTCTGGGCCCGTCCTTCTCAACTCCCAGCGAGGAAGCGGCCAATGCATATTTTGTTGCTAGTAAGGCATCGCCCTTTTTCCTGAAGGCCACAAGGAATGCTGCTGAATATGTATCTCCAGCTCCAGTAGGATTGATCTCATCTTTTCTGGCTCTTACGGCCTCCACAAAACAACCGGTCCTGTTGCCGTCATTGTCATTGTAATTGGTATAGGCGCCCTGGGATCCGAGAGTGGCGGTGACAACAATATTAGGATTGTCGAGTTCCAAAGCCTTGTTCACTAGCATTTTCACTCCCTTTTCGATACCTTCATTGAACTCTGGACTGCCGGCCTCATATTTTAATAGGTCAAGGTCGCATAGGATTCCAAGTTCACCCTCATTTACCTTGAGCACAGTGATATGCTTCAGCAGCCTTTCAAGATCGTAAGGTTTCTCATATATCACTCGGTGGGGATTGGGCATATTGACCCATTCATTGACCAGGTCTTCGGGCATTCCCTCCCAATCCTTTGGTTCTGTTTGGCTGGGTTCTTTCAGGTGCCTAACAGCGCCTTGGACGTCCATTAAACATATAGCATCCTTTACATTTTCTGAAATCTTTTCAAGCACATCCACCGGGATCTCATCTATCATGGGCATGAACAAGAATGTTTTTGATTTTAGGTAAAGCGGGGGGATCATGTCAAATCTTATCGACGGATTTTCATCCCATATCATTCCGATAGTTAATTTCCTTTCATTGTTGGGATACCAAACTCTCAGTAAAGGCATCTCTTCATAGGGAAAATGCACACCTGCAATGTCTATCATATCATTGTTTGAAATGTCCAAATACATCTTTTCCGTTAGGAATTCGTCAGCTACAAAGCTAACAAGTCCTACTTTCTCTCCTTGAGCGGCAGCTGCAATTGATGCATATGCTGCCGGACCGCCAAAATCCTCATTTATCCAGAAATCGCCGTCCTCTTCTCTCTCAATATATATCTGGTCGTGGTTCAATCGTCCCATGACTACAATATCTGGGATCTTCTTAGATTCAAACTTATTTTTTACCATTCTTTTCACTTCCTATAACTCATTAATTACTGTTATTTGTATCAAATTCCTCAATTGTTTTTATCTTGGTAAATTTTTTAATCTCAATATCGCTTTCGCGAAGCATTTCCATTGATAGATCGTCAATATATTTTCTGACAAATACTATCTTCTTGATTCCACAGTTCATGAGCATTTTTGTACATATGCTGCAGGGATTCTCAGTTATGTAAATGGTCGCCCCCTTTATTGCTACGCCCGAGTAGGCCGCGTTGGCAATGGCATTCTGTTCTGCATGTGCACCTCTGCAGATTTCATGCTGTTCTCCAGAGGGAACGTTCCTTTCCATTCGGATGCAGAAACCTAGTTGGAGGCAGTTGCGGACCTGTCTTGGTGCACCGTTATAACCCGTCGACAATATCCTTTGATCCTTGACGATCACAGCTCCTACATTTCTTCTGAAGCAGGTGGATCGGGTAGCAACCATGAAGGCCATGTTCATGAAATATGTGTCATAATGTGGCCTTTCATATTTTTTGGGATATTCCGCTAGTTCCTGCATGAAGATGATGGGATCCATCAATTGATCTTGAGGTTTCTCCAATTCATCCTTTTTATTATTACACATACTTAGTTTCACCTTAGATTTTTCTAATTGATCAATCATTCCAATTTGAGTTCATATTCTTAGCATATCCCTAAACAGGTCATATCTATACCAAACATCTTCCATGGTTATCTCAGTCATTTTCTTAATGGAAAAATCCATAAGATTGAAGGATGCCATCACCATACCGAATAGAAGCGATTTGTGATATATGTCAGAAAGTTCAATTTTTGTACCATGATTTGAGGCCAGCATTCCCATGAAACCACCGGCAGTAGAATCCCCACAACCTGTCGGATCCACCACTTTCATATCCAGGGTTATAAAGGCCGGAACCTGGTACATACTTTCAGGTTCGAAATATACAGCACCATGGGATCCTTTTTTGATTATCAGTTTGTCAACTCCGTCCTCCATGATACTTTTTCCTGCATTCTTAATAATACTCTTACCGGAATACATCTTTGCTTCGTTGCTGTTCAGAAACACGATGTCCGCATTTTGAAAAGCCTCAACAACCTTATCTTTCTTACTCTCGATCCACATAGCATGGGTATCAAGAGCTATTACCTGATTTTCATTCAGCTTCTTCATGATGTCCAACTGGATCTCAGGATCATTTGCAGATAGGTAGATGAATTTGCATTTATCGATGTCTTTCGGCAATGCTATTTCACCATCACCTACATTCATATCCACGACATGGTAATGTTCATCGGCCAGCTCACCGTCGTATTCGACATCAAAATGTGTAGAGGGTCCTTCTAAAACATTAAGACCCGATATATTTATACCCAATTTTTCCAGCTGGCCCAGAAGAACTTGCGGATAATCAGTCCCTATATTTGAAATCAGATGTACTTTGGTAAAGAAGGACGCCGCTACTGCAGCATATCCTCCAGATCCTCCAAAAACTTCTTTTTCCACCCTGTTAGGAACCCTTATGGTGTCCACACTCACACAGCCAATTATACCCAGATCGCTCATAATTATCACATTTCGAGATCTATATTTTTTACTGTTTTACTATTATTGAAAGATGTTGAAAATATTAATTATTTGTTGAACATATCCCTGAACTGGTCGTATCTCCTCCAGATATCCTCCTTGGTGAGATCGAGAAGCCGGTTGTAGCTTACATCCTCTATCTTGAAAGAACGGACCACTAAACCCAGAGCCAAGGCCTTAAAATGTTGATTATTCACCTTTTCACTCAGGCCATCACATTCGGCCAGGAACCCTAAAAAGGCGCCAGCGAGTACTCCGCCGCATCCGGTTGGGTCAATGAAATCCATATTCAATTTATCATATGCAATGAAAGGGAACATCTTGTCGGGTTGGAATAGTACCGCACCATGCTCACCCTTTCTTACTATCAGATGGGACATACCAGCCTTCAGTAGGTCCCTAGCTGCATTTGTCATTTGTTTTCTACCCATCAATCGGCACATTTCATTGTCCTTGATGAACACAATGTCTGCTTTTTTCATCAGATCCTTGACCTTATTAGGGTATTTGCTTATCCAGTGCAGATGGGTAGACAGTGCTATCACTGAGTCGCAGTTCAATCCTCCAATGATCCCGTTTTGAATATCTGGATGATTGCCTGCAATATATACATATTTGAATTCCTGAATCTTTTGAGGCAGTTCAATTCCTCTCTCCAGAACATTCAGCTCTACTATGCCGCCCTCAATCTCCTTGAGTTCTTCGTCATAAGCAATTTTGAACCTTGTTGATGAAAGAGCTTCCTTGATTTTTACAGATAAGACATCAATTCCTTTTTCTCTCAGAGCCTCAAACAGTTCATCAGGGTAGTCGGATCCTACACTTGAAATAATCGATGTATCTGTGAAAAAACTGGAGGCAATGGCCGCATAACCCGCAGCCCCTCCGAATACGTTTGAATGATTTCTTCTATCATGAAAACTTACATTGTCCAGGCTGAGTGCACCTATTGTAGCCACCTTGTTTTTCATGTCGAGTGCTCCTATTTATATATTATCTGAATTTATATTTTTTATCCGAACCCGATACTGGTTTTCTGTGGTCCCAAATCGTTTTTATTGCTTTAGCAGCGTATGCCAAAACCTTGAACCTGACTTTTTCTTCTGTTCATCCATTTTTTCCAGTACCTTAAAAGCGTCAAGTCCAGCGAGTATACAAGTTCTCTCCGCTTCCTTTTTGGTATCCGGGCCGATGAACGTCCCCTGAGGTCTGCTGGCATATACAGCGCATATTGTGGATGCCCTTAAACCTTTGAGGCTAGCCAAGGTGAAGAGTGTGGAGCTCTCCATCTCGAAGTTTGCCACATTCATATTTGTCATTCTTTCCTGAAGGTCGGGATATTTCAGAGGTATGCCGGGAATATTTCGCCCCTGGGCCCCATAAAAACCTGAAGCTGATGCTGTGAAACCCATGTGATATGTAAGTTCATTCTTTTCACAGGCCGCTATCAGGGCCAGAACCACTTCATAGCTGGCCACGCATGGATATCCTTCATCCACAAAGAATAAGGATGTGTTCTCCAGCCTGACAGCCCCGGTTGAGATTACCATGTCTCCAACGTCCATCTCGGGCTGCAGCCCGCCGCATGACCCCACTCTGATAAAGGATGGTTCCTTTGTTATCTGGATGCATTCTACCATTGCTATCTCAACATTGTCAGTACCGATTCCAGTGGACATAATTGAAATCTCGGTTCCTTTGTATTTGCCGGTATAAGTGAAGAACTCACGGTTTTTTCTTTCTATCCTTATGTTATCCAGGAATTTGGACGCTTTCACTGCTCTCTGGGGGTCTCCCACAAATATAATTTTCTCGGCCAATTCTCCCGGTGCTAGATTTATGTGATATTGTCTATTCTCAGCATCGCTAACAATCTCAGAACTCTGTATAGCTTTACATTCCACCATTTGATCACCTTTTGATTGTAATTATTCTCTTTAATTCATAATCAATAATATTGATCATTACATAGAGAGGAATATATTCATAATCCGCAGATAGCGAGATCCTGATTATATTATTCCATAGTAATAATTCAATACCAGTAACTAATCATATCTACCAGGTGAATGATATTATTTTATTAATATATTGTCAGTTAATTAAACAGTAATATTAATAATAGTTTTAGGGTCCGAACCTAGTGTAATAAGGGTCAGGTGATGATAGATTTAATAGTCAGTTTTTACAGATAAATATGGTCTTTCCCTCGATGGATAATATAGAGGTTTTAAATATATATTAATTCCAACATATACCAGTAAGTGCAGAAAGATTAAAAATACAATCAGGAGCAGGAAATAATATGACACGCAATAATGCTAGGACAATGGGGAAAATAAAGGATAAATCTACTAACTTACTGCTGTTGTTTTTAATGATCTCAATACCTCTACTATCTCTGATGTCCATAATATTGGTCAATGGCGAGAGCCTCGGTCCCACTAGGACTGATGAGAGGGTCATTGTGCTGAAGGGCAACATTGTAACCATGAACGATCAAAGGGAAGTTATTCAGGCTGGAAAGGTTGTAGTTGAGGGCGAGAAGATAGCTGAGGTCCTCACTTCCTCTCAATCAGTACCTCCAGAATATTTGGGTTCGGATTACACCGAGATCGATACAAGCGGATATATTTATCCCGGGCTTATCAATATTCATTCCCATCCCCTTTATAATATGCTTCCCATTTGGAATGTTCCAGATTCATATACCAACAGGTACCAGTGGACGAATGAACCAGAGTACAAGCCGGAGGTGAGTTATCCGAAACAGCTTCTAACAGGAAGCGAATACCATCTTACGGCTGAAGTGGCAAAATATGCCGAGGTCAAGGAACTGGTGGGTGGAGGTGTTGCCATTCAGGGTATCGGAGCAGTTAACAGTAAATATTCAAATATTCTCATTCACAATGTAGAGATGTCGAATTACGGTGAGGATTACATCTATCAGAATGTAGCTTCAGTAGACGGTTTTGATGAAGAATATTACCTGGAGCGATACGAGGACGGGCGCATGAAGGCGTTTTTTGTCCATCTCTGCGAAGGGATTGATACCAAGTCAAGCAATGAATTCGATACCTTGAAGGAAAAGGGACTCCTCAATGATGCAACTGTGATAATCCACGGAGCGGGTATGGAAACCTCGGATTTTCAGGACCTTGCCGCAGCAGAAGGCCACATGGTATGGTCACCCCTTTCCAATCTGCTGCTCTACGGTGAAACGGCTGATGTGGTAACTGCACACCAGAAGGGAGTGGAGATCTCCCTCGGCCCGGATTGGTCACCGTCCGGGTCCAAGAACGTTCTGAACGAATTGAAGTACGCCGATATGCTTAACAGGTATGAATATGACAGTTATTTCAGTTATCAGGACCTGGTCGAGATGGTCACGGTCAATCCGGCCCATGCCTGTGCATGGCAGGATAATTGCGGCAGTATCGAAATTGATAAATATGCAGAGATAATGGTCGTGCATAATACCACCGGAACCGATCCCTACAGAACTCTGGTTGAAGCTACTGAGAAAGATATTGAATTGGTCCTTGTCCAGGGTGACCCCCTTTACGGTGATGTGGCTCTTATGGAGGAATTGAAGGGAGATGACATGGAGGTTATTGTATCCGATGAGGGTTTTCAAAAAGCCGTGGATACAACAAAGGATGGAGTGGAGTTCGGGAACCAGCGGTTGAGCGAGATCATCGATACCCTAAAAGACTCTATGCAGTTCGATAAGGATTTTGAGAGCGATAAATATGATGTTATGCACCCCATTGAACTTGACCCACTGTTTACTTGCGATGACGAGGTATTTTTCAAATCCATAAGAAATGCAAGGAACATGGATGTGGAATTTGATATTGAGAAGGAATATTATTGGTGGAGGGGGAATTATTCCTATACGAACGGAGGCAATGTTCAGCCTAAGATAGATGACAAACTGAAAATTCAGTCCCATGAGATAACTCCCGAACCAGTTATGGACGGTAATGATGTATTTATCGAGGTTCGTATAGCATCCAATTATACTGTAAGCAAGGTAATGGTGGATTACAGATTATCTGCCGGGCCTATTGTAAACAGGGAGTTGACCTTTGTTGATGGCAGTTATTCTGTATCTTTAGGCAGCTTTCCAGGAGGGAAAGAAATGGTCTACAGTATCACAGCAGTATCGGCTCTTGGAAATTCAGTTACTTCCCCTGATTACAATCTAACTATCCTCGAGGGAAGTTCGGATGACGATAACCCTGATGACGATGATGACGGAATTGATGAAGGCAATGGATCAGATGGCGGATTGGTGGAATCAAATCTGCTGATATTGATAATCGTAATGGTAATAATATTGGCAGTAATGGTGATAGTGTTTGTAATATTCGTAAAGAAGAGGAAAAATGGGGATTCCGACTATCCCGATGATGATAATAATGAATGAATTATCATTCTCGGAGTTAATTTTTCATCAGCATATAACATGGTAATATTTATCATAATAAACCTCATTTAACTTTCAGATAAATTGAAATCCGGAAGATAAATGATAGGTATATGGTATTAATAATGAGATCCTTTATAATAATCAATTCGGGTTTTATAGATATTGAGGAAGATAGGTATGGCGGGAAATGTTATATCTAATAATTGATCATATGAAATGGGAAATTTTCAGTTGTAATTAAGGTGTCCGGATGAAACCACTAATAAAGAAAACCTTTGCAATAATCTTTGTACTGTGCCTTTTCATAACGTCTAACTTCGTTGTGGGATCAAGATCCTTATCGGATGATAATAGAAATATCTACGAAGCAGATGTTATTGATCCTGACATCTCCAGTTTTGATGATTCGGTTGATTGTGAATATGCTGAATCCGTTATATCCCTGAAACCTATTGGAAAAAACGGCTA
Source organism: uncultured archaeon (assembly GCA_964430885.1). Lineage (GTDB taxonomy): Archaea > Thermoplasmatota > Penumbrarchaeia > JASLWR01 > JASLWR01 > CAYSHM01. The sequence continues at coordinate 228,053 of CAYSHM010000002.1, forward strand.
TTCCTTTGATTATAGCTTTCCTTCGATGGAAACTGGAATTATGCAGTATTCCGGTGAGATATGGGATGTCATAGAAATGGAGAATTCCATTAACTATCCCGCACCAGGTTACCCATCGGTTCCTGTACAGATACTGTCTATTGAGACTCAATTACATCTTGACAATGTTGATGTTCAGCTTAGGGATCCTACTCATTTCCATACGAAATTGGTCCCTTCGCCAAACTGCATCTCACCCTATTCCCAAGAGGAGCTAGAGATAGTTGATCAAACAATGTATTCTTCAAGGAGATTCATCCCAGAAGAGGATTTCAATTTTGAACTAATCGGCGATAAAATTTTCAGAGGCGGCGATAAGGTTTTTGTATATTCATTGTCCCTTTTTCCTGTAAAATATAATCCTGCTCAAACGACCGCTGAAGTATTCGAATCCGTCACAATAACCCTGGAATTCCAAGAAGAAGTTGAAGTGGAGGTGCAACCCCGATCTGGTGCTAATTATTTAAAGACCTCTCTTGTGACAATGCCTGGAACAACTTTTGAAGGGAACAGTCTGCTTTTCAAGATAGGTGAAGAGCCCAGCTACAATTCTACTGAGATACGTTCCCAGAGAGATGTCGACCTAGATCCAAAATATATAATAGTGACCACAAACGCCCTTGAATCCTCACTGGAATCACTAGCGGAATGGAAGACGAAGAAGGGCGTTCCGTGTGAGATACACACTGTTGAGGATATCTATGGTGATTACAATGGAGTGGACAATCCCGAAAAGATCCGGAATTTCCTGATTGATATGAACAACCAGTACAATATAAGATATGTGCTGCTTGCCGGAGACTACATTGATGTCCCGGTTCGCCTCTGTGTTGATCCCGATCCTGCCGACGGATGGGATGATGGTTGGATACCTGCAGATAAGTACTATGCCTGTTTGGGTGGAACCTGGGATGCGGACGGGGACGGTATATGGGGTGAACTTGGTGATATTACTGACAGATACGCAGATGTTTATCTTTCCCGTATTGCGATACACTCATTTTCCATAATGAACCGCTGGGCTTCTGAAGTGATCGATTATGAGCAGAACCCTCCGGCGGGCAATTGGGTGGAAAAGGCCATTCTAATAGGGGCCGACGCTCACAATACGGGTGATGGAGCTGTTCAATGTGAATATCTTTATGATAATTACCTTGATACCACTTTCACTCAAACGGAGAAATTCTATGAGAACGGCGGGACCATATCCCGTACAAATGTGTATAACACAATGTGCCAGGGTTCCTCCTACGTGAATTTTATAGATCACGGTGGGCCTACTATGTGGCTTCAGAATGGCGGGAACCAGTTGGTTCTCTATAATCAGGACGTAGCAGCGTTTACAAATGGGAACAAGAAGCCTTTGGTCACTGCCATGGCTTGTTTGACCGCCTGGTTCGATGATCCTTCAGGCTGCGGATATGAAGATTTCTCCGAGTGCATTGGGGAGAAATTTACTGAAGATCCCAATGACGGTGCAATTGCCTACATCGGTTCATCCCGCAGTGCTGTTGCTGTTATTGGTATAAACGAATATACCTATGGTGCAGGGGGTCTCCAGGAGGATATTTGTGCTCAGTTAGGTGTGGGAAAGACCCATCTTGGTGAGGTATATATAGCAGGTATGAACCATTATGCTCAGGCTTTCGGCAACTGGTTTGCCGATCCCCAGCATAATCAGATCCAGACATGTTGGCTTGAATTAAATATGCTGGGAGAACCCGAGGTTCCTCTCTGGACCAATACTCCAAAGGAGATGGAATATGTCATAGAGAAAACCCCGGATTTCTTCAACATCAGTGTTCATGAATCAGGAACCCGAAATAAGGTCAGCGGAGCGGTGATATGTCTGAAGTCCGACGACATTTATCTGACGGCTACTACCAATAATTTCGGTAATGCAGTATTACTCAATCCCCTCTCCCAGGAGACAGCCTCACTCACCATGACAAAACCGAACTTCATACCGGTCGAAACCGAGATAACTTTTACAGATGATATTCCGCCCGTTACTGAATTTGAGATAATTCCCCATCACCCCACTGGGCTTTCAGGATATTATAACGTAACACCGACTATCAACATGTCAACAGAGCAATGGGGAAATATCTACTATTCCCTTGACGGTCCAGACGGTAGTTATAGGGTCTACAATTCACCGCTGTCTCTGAACGATGGAGAATATTCCATAAGCTACTATGCAGTGGATCAATGGGATAACCAAGAAGCCCTACGGACCTTTGATGTTTCAGTCGATACTGAACCTTCGGATACCATATTCAATATCACCCCGAGCAAACCCAACGGCGCCATGATGTGGTACAATGCTACACCGATCATCAAACTATCAACAGAGGAAGATGATACTGATATCTATTTCAGAATAGTTTCTGAGAATTCTAACCATGAAGAATTTCAGGAATATCAGGCACCATTCTGGCCTGAGGATGAAGGGATTCTGACCTTTGAATATTACAATATAGATAAAGCAGGCAATTGGGCATCCTTTGATTCAACAGAAATCCGGATAGATACAACCCCACCAACGGCATCCATTGAGATAGATGAACCTGATGGCAACAACAGCTGGTATGTCACAGTTCCCGAGATTACTCTTATTTCAACAGATGTTAACGATTATCTCTATTACTATTTTGATGATCCTATCGATACCAATTTGTATACTGGTCCATTCGAACCTGAGGAAGGCAATCATACATTATATTTCTATTCTCAGGATAGAGCCGGAAACCGCGGCCCTTCTCAATCATTCTCAATGAAGATCGATACGACCCCGCCAGATCTGGTTTTGGACCACACTCCTTCGAATCCTGACGGCCTCAATGGTTACTATATAACCAGTCCGGAAATCACCTTTCCCTCAGACGGCAACACCTCAGTTTATTATTCATGGAACAGCGGTCCTCTGGAGATGTATGTGAACGGGAGAATAATTGCCCCGCCAGCTGAAGGTCTGAACGAGTTACAGTATTTCGCTGAGGACATAGCGGGAAATAAAATGGGCACCCAGGAAGCAAGCTTCCTTGTGGATGTTACTCCAACAGAAACCCGAATCATCTGCGATCCGGACGAACCGGATGGCGAGAATGATTGGTACACCTCTATGGATATCAAGATACGGACTGTTGATTCCAGTTCTGCCAGTATTTATTATTATTTTGACAATTCCGAAAATGTCAAGAAATATTCCAGAGAGATTTCGGAGAAAGATATTCCAGAAGGTAAACATGTGCTGCATCATTACTGCGTGGACCGTGCAGGTAATATTGGACCGGAAAACCAATTAGAGATCTGGTTCGATGCAACAAAACCTACTTCAGTGGTTGATCTTTCCGATAAAGAATTGGAGAAGGGTGAAAAGGTGATTGTCCTTGGTCACAAGTCAAGGGATGATTGTTCATCCCTTTCATACAAGATCGATTTTGGGGACGGAAAGAGAACTACATTCAATACAGTTAAGAACCATACTCATGAATATTCAAAAGGAGGAAAGTACACCATAACCCTATGGGTAAGGGATGAAGCGGGACACATAAGTTCACCCCGCAGGATACAGCTAAATGTCGAGGAGGAGGGTTCATTCGGGTTTGTCAGTAAGATGAAGAACGACAGCCCTATGCTCTTCTGGGGATTGATAATCGGCTTGCCGCTGCTGTTGATAATTATCATGTTATTCCTTGTTCTTCTCAGGAGAAAAAAGAAAGGTGGATATGACCAACCCTATCTGAAGGAGGAGGATGAGATGGATTTGGAATACAATACTGAAGGGGGAACTCAGCCGGATCCATTTTCACAAGGTGAGGCCGGAGGTGGGCAGGCTCCCAACGGAGGTGGCCCCGTACTGCAGGACGAATATTACGATTCGGAGATATTTCAGTATGATCAATCAGGTACTGATTCAAGTTATCCAATGAATTCAGCCCCGCCTAATACTGATGCTAGATCCCATAATTACGAGAATTCAAATTATTACCAGGGGCATGAAGCACCCTTGAATCATACCGGCAACTCCACTGATAGTGAAATCGAATCAGAAACAGGGCCCGGCGCTGACATAGGCGTGAATTCTGTCGAATCAGGAATAAATTATTCTCTTCCGGGACCTAAATCTAAGCCTTTCCATGGTCAACTTCCAAGAAATTCCGATCGGGATATCAAAGCCCTTCCTGAGAATACTGAGAATATTGGCAATATGGGGAATAATCATATCGAAGCAGTGAACAATTCAGCAATGAATATCGCTGAAGGTTATGAAAACAAACCGGCTAAACCTCTTCCGCCCCCTCCAAAAGGACTTAAAGAAAGAAGCCCCGATAGCTCTCAAAAAAGCAGTTCAAGTGTTAAAAAGGAAAAATCAGGAGATATAGAGAATATTCTGGCTGGTTTGACCGACACCCTTCAGGATAAAAAAGTTGGATCAGAGGATGATTTGTCCAATGACCAAAGTAAAGAGGATGATTACTCTTGGTCGATTTAATTTATCTTTTACAAAGGTAGGATTGTTTTTTTTGATAATATTTAGTACATAAGGTAGAATGATGTAGAAGCAGTCTTTTTTCTCATTTAAAAATAAAAGGTGACATTTGTCCAGATTGCAGCAATCCATTTTTTGCTTGTAAAGATGTAGGGGTTGCAACGCAACCCCTGGTTTTTTTCGTAGGAGGTGATCCATCCGCAGGTTCACCTACGGATACCTTGTTACGACTTAACCCTCCTTGTCGAATCGAAGTTCGAACACCCCAATTAAAGATGTCCTTACTTAAACCCAACTCGGATGGTTTGACGGGCGGTGTGTGCAAGGAGCAGGGGCATATTCACCGCGCTTTGGTGAAACGCGATTACTACAGAATCCAGCTTCATGAGGGCAAGTTACAGCCCTCAATCCGAACTATGACTGGGGTTCGGGATTGCCGTCCCCTTCTCGGGGTAGGGACCCATTGTCCCAGCCTTTGTAGCGCGCGTGTAGCCCGGGAGATTCGGGGCATACTGACCTACCGTTGCCCCCTCCTTCCTCTGGCTTCGCGCCAGCGGTCTCCCTAATGTGCTCAATCTCCGGAGAGAATGATAGCAATTAGGGACAGGGATCTCGTTCGTTATCTGACTTAACAGAACGCCTCACGGTACGAACTGACGGCGGCCATGCACCACCTCTCGGAAATTCAGGCATAGTCTTCAGCCAGGCCCACATATAACCGTCGCCCCCGGTGAGTTTTCCGGTGTTGAATCCAATTAAACCGCACGCTCCTCCTGTTGCTGTGCTCCCCCGCCAATTCCTTTAAGTTTCAGTCTTGCGGCCGTACTCCCCAAGCGGCAGATTTAACGTTTTTACTCCGGCACTGGAGGCTCCCGTAGAACTCCCAACACCAAATCTGCATCGTTTACGCCCAGGACTACCCGGGTATCTAATCCGGTTTGCGCCCCTGGGTTTCGTCCCTGACCGTCGGACCCGTTCTAGTCGGACGCCTTCGCCACTGGTGGTCCTCTAAGGATTACAAGATTTCACCCTTACCCCTAGAGTACCTCCGACCTCGCCCGGTCCCAAGATAAGCAGTCTTCCCGGAAGTCGAACAGTTAAGCTGTTCGATTTACCCAAGAATTTACTTGTCCGGCTACGGACGCTTTAAGCTCAATAATATCGACGACCACTCGAGCTACTGGTATTACCGCGGCGGCTGGCACCAGTCTTACCCAGCCCTTCTTCCAAAAGCTTTTTAGGCTTATGAAAAGCTATTGCTTTGCAATAGCACTTGGAATACCCTCGTCGCGGTTTCCCGCATTGCGAAGTTTTCGCGCCTGCTGCGCCCCGTAGGGCCTGGACTCGTGTCTCAGAGTCCATCTCCGGGCACCCTCGCTAAAGGCCCGTACCCGTTATCGGCTAGTGAGTCAATTACACCCACTACAACCTGATAGGCCGCAGACCCATCCTCTGGCGCCGGAGCTTTGAGTTTTAATGCATTCCAGCAAAAAAAACCTATGGGGTATTAGTCTCAGTTTCCCGAGGTTATTCCCCTCCAGAGGGTAGGTTGTCCACGTGTTACTGAGCAATCCGCCGAGATCCGAAATCTCTCGACTCACATGGCTTAATCGTATTCCAATAGCAGTCGCCTCTGGCAGGATCAACCAGATTTATCAATTGATACTGACCACAGTACTGTACGTACAAATTGGCGGTTATGGATACACATACATTCTGGACAAATGTCTGATATAAGAGGTCACGGATTATCCGGGTTTCTTATACCGTCATCAAATTATTTCCGCATATGGAAACGCCGTCAATCACGGGCATTGCTCCTTTTTCAGAGCGCGCCTCCTGCGTCGCACCGGTATTTAATATACGGCAGATATATTAACTTTATATCCTTCAGGCACACTATTAATTGCAGTATATATTTATTTCGACCGAATATTATTATTTTTACAAATTGATATTTCTGGTGGTCAAGATTCATGGCCTGAGAGAACAGTTTGAGTGTTTATTTATGAAAAATGGATTGGATTTTAGAGAAAAACCCCTCGGCCTTTTCTTCCTGTATTTCATATCTGAGGGCGCCCTTCTCCTTTTCCATATTCTCCAGAACACTGCCGATAGCCGCGAGTTCTCCTGCATCAAGCCAGATACCCAAACAATCCTGACAGATGTCCACTGTAACACCTTTTACGTTAACGTATTTCATAAGTTTGGTACACTGGGGGCAGGGGATATTTCTACCAAGGCTCTTTCCAGTATATATCAGTCCTTCAATGGAAATGTCGCTGCTGGTTATCTTGTTCAGTTCATCTTCATCAAACCATATGCCCTTGCAGGCGGGACATGCGTCGATCTCTATGTGCTTTTTCACCAATAAAGCCATAGGCTGTTTACATCTTGGACAGTTTCGGGACATATCTTAGAAAAAAACGGATAAAATATAAAAATCTATCATTGATATTTTCAACAGTAATTCAACCTGTAAGCTAAAGCATCAAATTGAGCAGGTAGGTATGCAATAAGAAATCAAACCATGGCTATATAGGGGGAATGAGTGTTAATATTCCTTTCTATCCACACCCACGGTGTTAAGGTTGATCTTGGGTATCCTGGGAAAACGCCTTTTGTGAATAGTATTGAATGTCATTCTCTGGATCCTTTGGATCTCTTCCAATGGTATTGAGCAATTACGGGATATGATTTCCGGATGGATTCCTTGATCAAGCCCGGCCAGGATTTCATCCAGGCTGCTGTAATCGATCTTCAGTTCATCCTCATCGCACACACCTGGAACGAGTCCGGCGGTTGGTTTCTTGCTGAAAATCCATTCTGGCAGATCCAGCATTCTGCACATCTGGAATACCTGGGTCTTGTATAGATCTCCAATAAGTGCAAGGTCGGACCCGCCGTCACCGAACTTCGTGAAATAACCTGTAAGAAGTTCGGATTTATTTGAGGTTCCGATCACCAGAAGGTTTCTCATATTGGCTAAGTAATACAGTATGGTCATTCTAATCCGAGGTTTTAGATTAATTAAGGCGTTTTTCTTGTCTGTAAAAACATCTTCATTTTCCAGCCATTTCTTACACACTGAACCATTGATCTTCTTGTATTCACAAATGATTGAGTCCAAGGAATATTCCATCAGGTCAATACTTAGGTGATCTGCCAGTTTTTCTGTATCATCACGGTCAATTTTAGATGTGGAACCTTCAGGAAGAAAGATCAAATTGACCTTGTCTCTGCCTAGTGTATCTATGCAAATCTTTGCGCACAAGGCACTGTCGATTCCCCCTGACAGTCCAATGATAACACCTCTGCAGCAGATCCTTTTAATATACTCCTCAAGAAATGCCGTGATAACATCTATGGTTTCCTGAGTTACTTTTGGTATATAAGACATCCCGTTCACATTCCTACCGATCATCCAAAGGATAGATCCGATTATTTAGCTTCTTAATAGTTAATTTTGGAATAAAAGATTGATGGTATGTAAATTTATTAGGCACTTTTTCTTCCCGAATTCATTACGGTGTCATTATTAGGAATGAAATTGGACGATGCAACTAACAAAGGATATAATAAATAGTATAGAAGGGATTCTTAAATGCTTGAATTAAAGATACCGGAAACTTATTAATATCCCGAATAATAATAAAAAAACAACTCCAAATAATACATATCACATAATACAATTCTAAAGGAGAGTCAAAGTGTTGATAGCCAAAGGAACCCCCAAATTGCTTTTCATTCTACCCTGCTTATCAGTCATATCTGCCGTTGCCGGTTTATTACTGAAGGAACTAATGATGGTCCTTTTCATTGTTTCAGTGGTTTTGTTCGTATTATTCATTCCGCTGATACTTTTCTTCAGGGATCCCACCAGGATAATTGGGAAAGGTATGGTATCTCCTGCTGACGGGAGGGTAATGTTCATTGATCACAAAGAGAATAAGGGTCTTTGGCATATTGCCATCTTCATGAATGTGCACAATGTGCATGTGAATCGTGCTCCCCTGTCCGGGATTGTGAAGAGTGTTAGTCACATGGATGGACCTTTCTTTGCGGCTTTTAAATCCGAATCCCATCTTAATGAAAGGGTTGAAACAGTACTTAGAACGAATATTGGAGAAGTCATAATAATCCAGATAGCGGGAGCAGTAGCAAGAAGAATAGTTCCTTATATCAAAGGCGGGGAGTCCCTTGAAAAGGGTGACAAGATAGGGATGATCAGGTTCGGTTCCAGAGTGGATGTAATCTTCTCTGACAAAGGAGGCGAACCGAGTGTTTCACCGGGAATGAAAGTCAGGGCGGGGCTCCATAAAATTGCATCAATAAGAGAAAAATAAAATATAAGTAATATAAATGCCCATATGAATAATTCCAGTTTCATATAAATGAGGGTAGTGTTCGGCTGCAGTAAGTGAATAGTATTCAGGTTCATTAAACGAAATCAACCTGTATCAATTAGAAATCAACTGTATAAACAGGTGGTCCCATGAAAGATGCCTTTAGATATTTGCCAGTATTCATTATTTTTCTGTCCTTTCTATGCACCGATTGCTCTCTTTTGCTTTTTGATTCTTCGGAGGATCATATCGCAGATTGCAGTTACATGGAAAAAACAATTGATACGGAAGGTGCCAGAGCTCTTGATTGGTGCCAATGGATAGACGGAGCCCACGGCATAAGTATTGACGGCTCGGCATCGGATTGGGGCTACTACACCTCTCACAACATCAGCAGCGGCAACAACAATGTTCACTTATATCTGGCAAATGATGCGAATTATCTCTATCTATGTGCAGATGCAAGATCGGATACTACGGATAATTCACAACTAACAGATATGTTCAGAGGCTTTATAGACGGTAATAATGATGATGATACCGAATTCTGGATATCCAATTCCGAGGCAAATCTGAACACAAGGGACAGCTGGTTCACTCTCAATGGGGATCCTAACCAGCAGAGCAATGCTGAGGATGCCTACAACGACGCTGGTTTAATAAATAAGGATGATCAAGGGTCAATAGTACTTTGGTATAATCAGCAGTTATGGATAGATGACTGGAACTATCAGTGGTCATCTGGATTCAGCGGAGATCCGGCCCATATGGTTTACGAGATGCGAATTCCTTTCAGTCAATGGTCCTGGAATCCCGGAAACCAGATAGGAATGGCCTTTGAGGTCACCAAGGCTTCAGGAGGCAACCCGAACATTATTGGAAAATATCCTGGCGGTTTTACACTTCAGAACATCGGGGGCTGGAAGGACATTTACCTCGGAACCCAGAATGATCATCCGGTTTACTCTAATCCCGACGCTACCCCTTCCAGTATATACAACGATGATGTAAATGAAACCCTTTTCACAGTAGAAGCTACAGATCCCGATGATGAAATAGATAGAGTGATCATGGATCTAAATCAGATAGCTGGTGGCAGTGAAGTGGAGATGCTGGATGACGGCACCAATGGAGATGCGGTCAGCGGCGATGATGTATATTCATACAAGACCACCATACCTACCTCGGTCAGCCCTGGATTATACCAGCTGCCCTTCTGGGTCTATGACACACACAATCCCAATCAGGGGGTAACCCACGGAGACATTGACCTTAACGTAAACCAGGCGAATCGGCCGCCGACGATAATTCAGAATCCGGTCAATAGAATAGTTTTTCAGGAAGATTCCGGTGAAGGATATATCGAGATGGACCAAATATTTTCAGACCCGGATGACGGTGATGTACTAACATATGAGATAAAGCTGGATGGAGACTGGGACTCCCAGTTGACCAGTTCCCTTTGCGAATATAGGCTCCTTTACAACGCCTCCCTGAAGATACTGCCTATCGAGGATATGTTCGGCAATGAAAACCTGTTAATCAAGGCCAAGGATTCATCGGGTATTTCCGTGGATTCGGCTCATTTGATCAATGTTGTGATTCAGCCGGCGAATGATGATCCCGTTTTCATTGAAGTGAATGGAACAGACATTGTAGAAGGGTCGGTGGATCTAATGGCGTACGAGGACAAATGGTCCGAGTTCAATTTCCTAGTGGATGATGTGGACGGGGATCAGTTGGAATTTGACATGAATATTACAGAATCAATAGATTTCCTGAGAAAGAACAGCGATTTCGTTTTTTTTGAGAACAATGGGACTCTGAAGATTAATCCGAAAAACTACCATGTCGGGTCCTATGTCATTGGCCTTGATGTTGAGGACAGTAATGGCGGATTTGATTATTTGGATATCAATCTTCAGATTGATAATTACAACGATGCTCCCACATTGGAGGAGATCCCTACCCTCCGGGTTACACAGGATGAAGAAATAGTCATTGAACCCGAGGCTTATGATGATGATATTATACACGGTGATTGGCTGAAATTCTCCACCAACTTCTCCGATGAAGCCAAAGGTCTATTGAACCTGGATAATTATAACTTCGACGAGGATACCGGGGAAATATCCTTTGTACCTGATAAATACATGGTCAGGGAATATTATACCTATATTGCGGTCGAGGATAGTAAAAATGCAAGGTCTCAGCAGAATTTTAAAATAGTTGTTGTGAACAAGAATGACGCCCCTGATACGCCCGATTTCATCTATTCAGGCGGAGACACCGATAGAAATGTCTCGTTCTATGCGAAAGATATTTCCGATCCCGATGGGGAGACCCTGTGGCTGGATTGGGATTTCGGTGATGGTTCTTCCGGGCAATCCGGCTACGGGCTTACCGAGATTACTCACGAATATCCCGGAAAGGGCGGTTATACAGTCAAGTTAACTGTAATTGATAATGAGGGATTGAGTTCTATAGTACAATATGATGTATTAGTGAGCGTGGAAGACCCTGATGATCCGGTAGATGATATAGAATATTCCTTTTCGGGTGAGGTCAAACCAAAAACAGGTTCATTCACTCAACCTGTTGAGATCAGCATAAACCGAGTGGGTGCCCAGGGCAGCGTTACTCCAATAGAAATAAGAACCAGCTCCATGGGCGCATTTGATCAGGATCTGCGGCCGGGCAAGTATAATGTAGAGTTCTCTACAAAGGGATTTAAAAATGCATCGATTGCAATAACTATAGTGGACGATGACATAACCCAGGACATAAAATTGGATCCCCTGGCTGTTGTGTCTGACGATCCTGAAGAGACGGATGGCTCATCACCATTTTCATTGAACAAACCATTCATTTGGATAGTATTGGCTCTGGTCATACTGGCACTGCTTATTGTTTTCATGCTGGTCCTTATAAACCGCAAGAAAAAGAAGGACGAGGAAAGATCTGCGGCCCCTCATCATTTACCCAAAAAAGCCGCACCACCTCCGCAATATCCACCTGATCAGAGTATGCATCAACATTCTGTTCAGCATTCATCAGCCCCCGGTGCTTACAATGTTCCAGAAGGGAAATATCCTGCAGAGATGAGGGAGGGCCCGGCCCCCCCCCCCCCACCAACAACAAAGAAAAAAAAAAAAAAAAAAAAAAAAACACAAAAAAT
>CAYSHM010000002.1:240120-249322 GCA_964430885.1 uncultured archaeon
GCCCGCCCCCCCCCCCCCCACCTCCCCCCCCCAACAAAAATAACAAAACCACACGACCCGAGATAGTAGGCAAGCACTCGGGATATGAAGAGGATCTGGATGATTATCGGATGGAAGAGGATGAGGATGAACCGACTGTTCCCCGGCCACCGAACTATATGAAAGATCGAAATGCCCAGGCGTTACCTGCCTCTACCGCGTCAGGACCAGATTACAATCCTTTGGGTTTCATGGAACTCAAGGCTCTGCCCCAGGGCGATTTGGAAGATGGAAGTATCCAAGAGGATGCTGAACTCAGTCCTCTGCCTGATGAGGATCTGGATGATGGATCGAGTTCAGGTGAGAGCGATGGGTTGGATGGCGACTTTTCCCCAACCCTCACCGAGGAGGAAAAGGACCAGATATTATCTGAGATCAAGAGCGGTGATGCAGGCGAGGCGGCCATTACCTACTCGGCGGATGAAATACCTGCAGCATCGGAATTGGATGAGATCAAGAAGAAGAAGCAGGATGCAATTGACAGCATTTTCCAGGATATTGTTGAGGAAAAACAGAATTTGGCCCAGATTCCAGTTAAACGCGTTGCAATTTCCAAGGAGAATGGAGAAAGATTGAGCAGATGTGATAAATGCGGTAAATACTACAATCTTAAACTGGATGAATGCCCTTACTGTCAGGAAATCGATCCCCTTGACCAAGGATCAACTTGTCCCTCTTGCGGTGTATCCCTCTCGAAGGATATGCTTTTCTGTAACAAATGCGGTTCCCGTGTCAGAGAGGGCACTCCTGAAATAGGCGATATGGATAGAGGTGTTGATCAGGTGGCCGAGGCTGCTCTTCAGTCTGCCTCCATTCCCTCAGAAGAACCCATCAGGGTCACTGGGGAAAACGAATGTTTCAATTGCGGGTCTATTATTATCCCAGATATGCGTTTCTGCAATAGCTGCGGAATCCCCATTAATGGCACCCCAACTCCTTCCGAAAATGATGATGGAACAAAGGGCTTGATTGGTGCAGCGGAGGAGAGCCCAACAGATGAAGAACCGCTTCCAATTCCCTCTGAACCTGAATATGTTGAGAATGTGGAATGCTATAATTGCGGGGGGATGATCCCTGTCTATACAAGCGAGAGACCAGTTGTTGTAACCTGTGAGAACTGCGGTACTGCAGGTAAGCTGGTTTGAGCATTGGATTGGTGTGGCTTTGAAACTTTTCGTTTTAGGATTGGATGGGGCTACCTTCGACCTTATAAAACCCTGGGCTAAAAAGGGGCACCTGCCCTATTTCTCCAAGATATTGAAGAACTCCTATCATGGTAATCTAAGATCACTGCCGCCAATCACCCCTGCAGCTTGGACTTCCATATCCACCGGGGTGAATTGCGGTAAGCATGGTCTAGCCGATTTTCTCAAGATAGACCGCTCCACTTATCAGATAAAACCCACCAGCAGTAAGGACCGTAGAACTGAAACGGTCTATAATATTCTTGGAAATGAGGGTAAAAAGGTTATAATCCTGAACTATCCCATGACCTATCCATCGGAAAAGGTCAATGGTATCATGGTAACGGGAATGCAGACTCCGAAGCATGATGACCGTTGCACTTATCCATTTGGTATATTAAGGGACCTGGAAAGCAAACTAGGTGAAGTTCAGTTCATGACCCACTTCAAGGAAGGCCAAACTCCTATGGAATTTCTTGAATCCATAAAACTTCTTACTAAAAAACGCAGTGAAATGATCCAGTATTTTCTACGTGAACATGATTTTGATCTGATGATGGCAGTATTCATGGGTTTGGATATTGTATCCCATTCCTTCTGGAAATATATGGATAAAGACCACCCTGCCCATAATGATATCGGTAAAAAGGATATAGAATCCTTCGGAAGTGCCATTAAGGAACTTTATGTCCAGATCGACCATCATCTCGGCAAGATACTAGCCGCACTTAAAAAGCTGGATTGTATGTTTATGCTGGTGTCGGATCACGGCAGCGGCCCTCTTCACAGCTATCTGAACCTGAACCTGCTTATTCAGAAATGGGATTATCTTCACATAAATGAAAATGATATTTCAATCACCGATAAGAAAATAAAAAGTAAGAGAAATAAACCACTTTCAACTCAAAGTTGCTCTAGCAATAATAATAATAATAATAATAATGACAATAATAACAAAAATTTTCTCTTCCGGGCAATATCACGCATAGCAAAACTGCACACCAGACTCCATCGGGGTGATAATCAGCGGAACGGGAGTGAGAATCATAATGGTCTTCAGGATTATTTTCAGCATGTTGATTGGGAGAGTACTAAGGCCTATTCGTGGGGGAATCTTAGTTCAATAACACTTAACATTCAAGGCAGAGAATTAAAAGGGAATCTCTCACCTGAAAATATCCCCTTTGTCAGAGAACAAATACAGAAAAAACTTCTGGAATTGGAGGATGATGAAGGCCGAACTTTGATCGACGAAGTGAGGTTTTCGGATGAAGTTTTCCATGGTCCGTATTTGGATGAACTGCCGGATATATATATCATTTCCCGGGATCTGACCTGTTTACCACGAGGCGTAAATCCGGTTTATAAGGATTTCATGAGCAGGAAACTTTTGGAACCTGCAGATATTTCTGGAACCCACAGGATCAATGGGATATATGCCATTAGTGATATTTGTTCCTCAAATAAAATGATTAAAAGCATGAACTCAATAGAACTAACTGGTAAGAACTACAATGTCATGGATGTTGCCCCGACAATACTCGATCTATTCGGCTATCCAGTTCCAAGCTATTTGGATGGAAAAGTTATGAAGGAGGCATTTCTCTAACTTCCGGGAGTGTTAATAATCATGGATGAGGAGCTTTTCAAGCGAATGTTGGAATTTGAAAATGGGAATCTGCAGCCCCCTTTATCACTGTACCTCTTCATATCAACAGCCTGCCCGCTGAATTGCCGAATATGCGCAAGGAAAATAATTACTGGAGCCCCCAAATCTCCAGACACATTGGGGCGGTTCTTATCAAAATCTCTGTTCGGGATTGATCAAAGTGATCTTTTCGTTGATTACAAGGGTGAGATTGAAAACATCTCCAAAAGACGGTATGAGTTGAAGTCACCATCCATCCGGGTGTTGTGGGATCAATTAAACGATGTTTTCAAATTAAATTTGGAGGAGAAGGGATTATTGAGTGAAATTTCTCAAATGGTATATACTTCAAAACCCGGGGATATTACCGTCTTTAAAAAAATTCCAGCTTTGATTGAGGATATGAATTTTGAAGACCCGTGCAGGTTGTATATATGCTCCATCGAAGTAATGAAAACCAAGTTAATAAGAGATATGTTCATCCAAATGCCCAGGGAAGATTATGTGAGGGTGATCAAAGAGGGATCGGAAATGGGTATCGAAAATATATATTTCACAAGTGCTCTAGGGGAACCTCTGGCAGAGGAAAGCGAGTTGCTTACTCTTATGGAGTTGAGCAAGAAATGCGGTTACATTGGACACCTTGCTACTAACGGATATATCAGAAATGATTCCGCCCTTAAAAAGATCGTTGACATAAAATGGGACGGGGTCTATGTCAGTCTTGACGGATTCAATCCAAAGACCCATGATAATTTAAGAGATAAAAAGGGAAGTTACGATCATGCAGTTGATTTTATCAAGGAGCTGATAGATCTCCGAGGCAGGCAGAAATCCCTATATCCCAAGGTAGGAGTGAGTTTTGTTGTTAATAAGAATAATTATTCTGAAATTATTGACCATTTCAAACTGGTCAATTCCCTTGGTGTTGATAGTGTTTACTACAGTGGATTGAGGGCATACTCCAAGGATGTTAAGGGATATCTGTCTCTTGATGAGAACGACCGGAAACAATTGTCAATGATGATCAATAGCAACAGGGCTGTTTGGGAGAATTCAGAAATAAACTGCAACCTTGAATATCTGGCAAGCGAACATGATCTAGGTGCGGATTCTCCGCTGATTACCCCGTCAAACAGAATATTCTCTCAAATAGCGGCCGAGGCAATGAAGGATCGGAATTGCTTGATCAAAGATGATTGTTATACTTTTAGCCCTGCCCACTACCATCTATGTCTTGAACCTTGGAGCACCATGGTTGTAACCACCAACGGCTCAATCCTTCAATGCTGCAGTTCCTCTATTCCTTTAATAAATATGAATGTGAAGGACTATAGTCTAAAGGAGATCTGGAGTTCCAGGGAGTACCACAATCTAAGACATAATTTCATTTCAGGTAATCTCCCGTCCGAATGCAGGGAGAACTGCCTTCCTTCCATTGAGCAGCATCATTCAGTACTTCTTGAGGAATACATTAAATGGAAAGAGAAACAAAATTTTGATATGTATGATAATGGCATAAAACAAAAATTTGGCGTTCGCCTTCGTAAAGGCTTGAAAAGATTGAAGGGCACCTTTCATTCGAAGAAATAAGTTTATTTTCCGATTTTATAGGTGAAAGTATCTTCAAAGACCACGTCACCGTTTTCTGTATTCCGAATATGTACGCGGTATTCTTCACCATCTTCAATCGAAATCCCACTGCCTTTTGGCATATCAAATCCTAACGTTTCGGTTTCTTCAAAACGTTGATTTGTTGTTTCATAATTTTCAGGATCACGACTATGAGAAAAAACCGTAGCGGGCATTTCATCATCATATCTATAGCTCAAGTTCCTGTCGCCACCTTTTGCTAAATATGGGCCCTCTTTGGAATAAAACCTCCATTGGTGAAAGTTCAATTCCTGAGATATTTCTCCTTCTTTGCCTACATAGAACCGGTATTCCTTTGGATCCATATCTACTCCTGTCATGGCCCTTAATGTGAAGAAGCATCCATGTTCGGAATCAAGATTTTCACCGTCGTTTAGAATAAATGCATATGATTCGATTGTGGTGGTTTCTGAAGTATGTAAATCAGAGGCCCAGAGATAAAAAACTGATGAAACTATTATGATTAGGACAATAAGTCCCAATATACACCCAATTACGATAAGGACAATTCCCCATGTGGGCATTTTTTTCTTTTTAGGCTCGCTACTGCCTACTGATCCTGCTGTCTCTCTAATAAATGGTTGCTGGGGAGGTTCGGTATACTGATATGATGGATCATTTGCCAGTGAAGGATCATATGGGGTTCCGTAATTTTCTTCATTCATTCAATTCACTCCATATCAATTGCAGAAGTGAAAAAGTATAGAAGGCTGAAATTATAAATAACTTTTTAAAGAAAAAAATCCCCCTAGATCAGGTAAAGGATTAGGGGGGGGTGTTTATATTGGCACGAAGCTTGGCGGGATTACTCTGCCATCTTCTTGTAGATCTGATATCTCTCTTTTAGGTCCTGTACCAATCGGGTATGCAGGCGTTCGGCCTCATCCGGGAAGGATTTTGTCAATGAGAAATATCTGATCTCGCCCATTAGGAAATCCTTGAGTTTATCGAAATCAGGTTCCTTGGAGTCCAGCTGGAACGGGTTCTTACCCTGCTCTCTAAGTCTGGGATCATACCTGTAAAGATGCCAATATCCCACATCAACAGCCTTTTTCTCCTCATGCTGGGTCCTCCCCATTCCTTCCTTGATACCATGGTTGATGCATGGGGAGTATGCAATGATTATTGAAGGTCCGGGATAGGATTCGGCTTCCTTGAACACCTTCAGGACATGGTTCTTGTTGGCGCCCATTGAAATTGAAGCGACATATATGTATCCATAGGACATGAACATTCTGCCCAGGTCCTTCTTGATGGTCTTCTTTCCTGAAGCAGCGAATTCCGCAACAGAACCGATTGGTGTCGCCTTGGATGACTGGCCGCCGGTGTTTGAATATACTTCGGTATCAAGAACCAGCACATTCACATCCTCTCCCATGGCCAGAACATGATCGAGACCGCCGTAGCCAATATCATAAGCCCATCCGTCACCGCCTATGATCCACTGGGAGGCCTTGGTGAACATATCCTTTGCATTCCAGATATCCCCCAGAACGCCGGATTTATCCATTCCTTCCATCTCCTTTCTGATCTCCTTGGACAGCTCCTTTGATTCGTCGCCCAGTTCATAATTCTTCAGCCAATCGTCCATGAGCTCCTTTAGGTTTCCAGTTACCTTTCCTTCATATAGAGCTTTTTCCACATCCTGTTTCAGCCCGCCACGCCTCTGCATTGTGGCAAGCTTCATTCCAAAACCGTATTCCGCATTATCCTCGAAAAGGGAATTGGCCCATGCGGGGCCGTCCTTGTTCTCGTCAAGGGCCCAGGGTACGCAGGGCGCATAACCTGCCCAAATGGATGAACATCCCGTAGCATTGGCAATTATCATTCTGTTGCCATAGAGCTGTGTGAGCAGCTTGACATAGGGAGTCTCTCCGCATCCGGCACAGGCTCCGTTAAACTCCAGAAGGGGTCTTCTGAACTGGGAACCCTTCAATGTATACTTGCTCATTCCACCGTCTTTTATAGGCAGTTTATCAGCATAATCAAATAGCGGGGCTTGATCTGTCTGGGTTTCGATAGGTTTCATGACAATGGCATCTGCGGGACAGATGTCAGCACAGTTCCCGCAGCCCTGACAATCCAAGGGGGAAACCTGTATTCTGAATTTGTAATCGTCCATCCCTCTGCCTCTTGCATCCAATACCTCGAATCCTTCAGGAGCATTTTCGACTTCTTCTTCTGTAACAAGGTAAGGCCTGATGGTGGCATGGGGGCAGACATAGGAACACTGATTACACTGGATACATTTGTCAGCTATCCATTCAGGTACATCCATGGCCACGCCTCTCTTCTCATACTTTGCAGTTTCCAGCGGGAAAAATCCGCAGGGTTCGAAATCGGAAACCTTGAGGCTTTCTCCTCTTAGTGAGTTCATGACATCAGGTATCTTGCGCACGAATTCGGGTCTGTCTGGGTCAACTTCCTTCAGTTCATCAAGTTCATCAGCCCAGCTTGCAGGGTAATCGATCTTCACAATATTCTCAAGTGCTCTGTCGACTGCGTTGTTGTTCATTTCCACAACTTCCATACCCTTGTCCTTGTAGCTCTTGTAAATCGCCTCCTTCAACAGTTGGATCGCCTCTTCAAGGGGCAGGATATTGGACAGCTTGAAGAAAACGCTCTGCATGACCATGTTGATCCTCTTTCCAAGACCGACATCCTTAGCTATCTTTAAAGCATCGATGTTGTAGAATTCGAGTTTCTTCTCGGCGATTTCTCTTCTGAGTGCACTGGGAAGTTTTTCTTCCATTTCTGAAAGGTCCCATGGTGAGTTCAGAACGAATGTTCCGCCCTCATTTACTCCCTCCAGAACATCGTATCTCTCTACATATGATTGATTGTGTACTGCGATATATTCTGCTGCACTGATGAGATACCTAGACTTAATGGGGACATCACCGAACCTGAGATGAGATCGTGTGACGCCGCCTGATTTCTTTGCATCATATTCGAAATAGCCCTGTGCGAACTTATCTGTGTTGTCACCAATGATCTTGATGGCGTTCTTATTTGCACCAACAGTTCCATCTCCGCCGATTCCCCAGAATTTGCATCTGACAGTGGATTTCGGAGCAGTATCTATCTTCTCTGAAAGAGGCAGTGATGTGTTGGTTACATCATCAGTAATTCCTATGGTGAAATGGTTCTTTGGCTCATTCTGCTTAAGGTTGTCGAAGATTGTCTTGATCATGGTGGGTGTGAACTGTTTAGAGCTCAGACCATATCTTCCGCCCACTATCTTTCTGTTATCCGCATTTTGCTGGAACACTGAGCAGACATCTAAGAACAGGGGTTCACCATAGCTTCCTGGTTCCTTGGTCCTATCCAGAACCGCGATCTTCTTAGCGGAGGCAGGAATGGCTTTATAGAAATCCTCACCTGCGAAGGGCCTGAAGAGCCTGACATTGACAACTCCAACCTTCTCGCCGTCTTTCATGAGGTGCTCAACCACTTCTTCGGAGGTTTTTGATCCGGCTCCCATCATGATAACCACTCTTTCCGCCTGTGGGTCGCCGATGTAATCAAAGAGGTGATACTGGCGTCCTGTGATCTTAGCGACATTGTCCATCTCCTCCTGAACTATTCCGGGGATTCTGTCGTAGAACTCATTGCTCCTCTCAGCAAGCTGGAAGTATGTGTCCGGTCCCATTGCGCCCATTCTGATGTGGGGATGCTCAGGGTTTAAAGCCCTGCCCCTGTGCTTCTTGACCGCTTCCCAATCTATGAGGTTCTTCATGTCCTCATAATCAATGCTCTCAATCTTCTGTATCTCGTGGGAGCTTCGGAATCCCTCGAAGAAATGCAGGAACGGCACTGAGGCTCTGACTGAGGAAAGGTGAGCAACTGTTGCCAAATCCATGATCTCCTGTATTGAGGATGAGCATATCTGAGCGTAACCCGAGGCCCTGACACCCATGACGTCCTGGTGGTCCCCGAAAATGGATAGAACTTCTCTGGCTATCGACCTTGCGGCAATATGGAACACCGCAGGCATGAGTTCTCCAGCAATCTTGTACATGTTCGGCATCATTAGAAGTAATCCCTGAGATGCAGTGAATGTGGTGGTAAAGGCCCCTGCTGATAGTGAGCCGTGTATAGCCCCCGCGGCCCCGCCCTCGGATTGTAATTCACTTACCTTGAGAACCTGTCCAAATATATTTTTTCTGCCGTTGGCAGCCCATCTATCGGCTATCTGACCCATTGGTGATGAAGGGGTAATGGGATAGATAGCAGCTACGTCTGAAAAGGCATAAGCCACATGCGCTGCTGCGGTATTCCCATCCATAGTTGCCATTTTATCTTTATTTGCCATGTTTTTACCTCTGTATCATATTGTTTTCTTGTCCTCTAAATCCATTCTTAGTATTTGAAGGATTCATATATGCCTTGAACTTGATATATCCCCGTTGGGATACCAAGGGACTATTGAAGTAAATGAGTAGTTCACATCTTACCCTTGAATACTGTAATTCTGAAGGCGAGGTGGCTATTGCAAGTGAAGTCTATAAAGGTTTCTCTAGCAATATATACCTTTAATAGAACTATAGTTACACCTCAAGTAAAATTATGAATATGAGTACAATGATATGGGTTTGCAGCAGAAAAAGGGCAGTCATAAAGTTATGGCTCCTCGTAAGAATTTGTGCAAGTTCTTGATTATTTTTCAATCGATATA
>CAYSHM010000003.1:0-246360 GCA_964430885.1 uncultured archaeon
CTGGGTGGATTGAAATTGCCCGAATTTCTGCACAAATTTGTGTGAGGAGCCATAAAAGATTTGCGGCCTTCGATTTATGCAGGTAACAATTATCCTCTGCCTTTATTGGGCTGTCCTCGTCCTTGGGAGATACCATCATTCCCAGTTTGTACCAGAAAAATGTAAATCCCGCTAGTATCAAAGTTCCGACTAGTACTATTATTCCCCATAATGCCATATGATAACCTCATTTTCTTTTGTCTTTAATCGCATATTACTATGTAATATGAACATCCAAAAGTTTTAAATCCAAAGCATTCCAATAATTTAACGATATATAAAACTATTCATAAAAATGCAAAAAGGCACAGGGTTTGAAATCACATTAGAAAAAGCATTCTCGAGAATGGGTCAATTTGCATTGTGGTTTCGGAATCTGAAGGGGGTCAATCGCTCAATTGTTTCCCAATCAAATCATCTACAAAACTCAAAAAATCATCTCTGTTTTCTTTCAGTATCGTAGCCCCTGCAGCTATATTATGTCCGCCTCCAATACCTTGATATTTCATTGCTCCCCTGGACATAACCTCATTCAATTTCAATCCTTTCCTCACTAATGGAGTTGTCCCTCTTGAGGAAATCTTTAGTTTACCTTCATCATCCATGGAATCAACTATGCCGAGAATTGGTTTGGAAGGATCCACATCATCCTCTCCGAGAACCATCGTAGCCACAATACCTACTATACCATCCGGTATTCTTGATCCGGCATAAAAATACTGAATGTTATCCATGACCTCAATCCCAATCTCCCGAACGACCTTCAATGAATCCACCAATCTCCGCCTGTGACCCTGAAGCATGGTAAGAGCTTTTTCCAACCCTTCCCCTCTATCTCCCAAACATACCTGCAGTCCTAGATGCGGTTTGCTGTATCTTCCGCAAGAATTCAAAAGGGTGGAGAACTCCTTGGCATCATGAAGGGCCGTGTTCTTGACTTCTCCCTTCAGTTCATATACTTCCCCAAGCAGAGAAATGGCCGGTTCATGGCCGAAACCCTTGTCCACCAAGAGGACCGCCAGGGATGACAATATCTTTTTCTTGTCATCTTTAGACAGTTCGGTCCACCTTATCCATCCCTCGTCACTCTGCTGGATTATCTCCAAATCGTCGAGGAAAGCCACTGCATTATTACGGTGTCCGGTTATTCCCGGAAGTACTGGGTCTGTCGAATACTGAAGCATCTTATGAACTGGGCGGGTTTCTCTGCCGAATAGATTTATGTCAGTTATGACATTAACTACATCAGCTTTTAGTGAATCCTTTAAAATAATCCTGTTCAGACCTATCAATCTGCGATTCTTCCTGGACTGAAGATCGCCTACCGCGCCCACGACGGCCAAAGCCGAGAGGTCAAAATTAGAATCTGAAAGGGCTCTGGACACAAGGTAGGCCAGGCCTGCACCGGATATCTCCAGGGAACCCTCTTTTCCGAAAAGATGCGGATTTAAATGCCTCCAGTCGTCCTTTTTATCGGCCCCTGCGGCAGTATGAACCTTGAGAAATTCCATGAGATCTGTCCTTTGTCCCACTGAAAGATGACCCGGTTCAAGACCTTGATCAAGGGGAAGTTCATGATGATCACAGATAATATAATCAAGGCCCTCTAAAGAATTAATCATGCCCGAACCCAGGTCCGTGAACCAAATCAGCTTAGAGGATTCCTCTCTCAATCTTGAAATGGCGGAATCATCCAGCTGTTTCACAAATTCCACATCATGACATATTCCGGCGCGGGTCAAAGAAGCCGAAGCAATGGAACCTGCGGTTATCCCATCTGCATCAATATGGGAGACAACCTTAACATAATCCTGTTCTATGATATGGTCTGCTATTCTGCGAGCCCGATTTTCCAAATTGATTACCCCGCATACTGAAGAAAAATGAATTAAAGATATACATTCTCAAGGTTCTTGGGTTCATCGACCTTTATATCCTTTGATTTCGTTGTTTTTTTCTTCTTTGAAAATTCCTTGTCATCGTTGGGATGGGGGCGATTATGGGTCTTGATAACTATATCGGTTACCCAATCGTAGGATATTCTGTGATAATAACCTTCATCATCTATCAAATGAAGACCCCTCTTATGGCGAAGGACCCTGCCTTCCACTATCCTCAAGGTGTCCCCTCCAACTATATAAACGATAACGTCATCATCGATCCTGATCCCGTAACGCCTTTTTTTTAGAGGTCCCGATATTCGATCCCTGTATTCTTCAGGGTACTGGTTCACCGTTGTTGAATCCTCTCTGTTTTCTTGTTCAGCATCAGTACCTTTCTTCTGCATTCTACGGAATAGATTTATTCCCCTATCGGTAAGTTTAAATGAACCTTCAGGTTCCTCCATAACAAGACCTAATTCCTTCATCCATTCCAATCTTACGGAGAAATCCCACCAGCGGCTCCTTCCTTTGAGATCGCTCTTTTTACGTTCCTGATTCACCTTATCCATAATAGTTTCCCTAGTATCCGGTTCTTCACCTCTCAAACTGTAGAAAACATTAAGGAAACCACCCACATTTCTGGCAAAATAGAGGAATATGACCTGTTTGTTGTATTCGATCAAAGAGGACTTATGGTTGCTCAGTACCGATTGTCCGTTCTCCGTCAAGGATATTGCATCCCCTGAAATATCTACAAAACCGCATACATCCCGTAGCATCCATTGCATGTAATCCTTATTTAGATGTTCGGTATCCTTGTATTTTCCCGGATCGTCTATTTGAAAAAAGGAAAAAACCTCATCCTGCGAACCGCCTCGATCGATGATCCGAAGTGTGGTTATGATTTTGTCATAATACCCGTCACTTTCGAAAAGATCAACCTTTTCCCATGTCTTCTTAGTCAATGTCAATCTGGAACCTCCATTTGCCAACCATCAATGGATTTTTGATTGGATTTTGGCCTATAAAAGGTAAACTATCCTACAAATACCTAATGCAAATATATTCAAAATTATTCAAGTGAATCTGAACGAGAATCTCATCATCATCAAATATGAATGTGATTGATCAATCTGAATTAATGTGAAAAAGAGAAATAATGTAGTGGCAATGCGCTTTTCAAGGAGCCAGTAATACAAAAAACTAACCACTATTACTGATTTGAAAAATTTTTTCCATTGATGGAATTTTACTGACAATATATATATATTAATTGGTCTCCTTTATACTGGTGATATTAGTAAATAATATTAAAACAGAATAACCAATGTAAAATTAAGAAGTGATGTGGATAGAATAAATAGAGTTTCCTGAATAGGAAAATGAGGAATAACCGATACAGATCTGGAATATAAAAAGAAATAATATATTCATTTGGATGGGACTATAAAACAGAAGACGGCCATCCGTTAATCCCTATCATTAGAATCATTTAATCTTAGATAAAATCGATCAAATTAGCCTATTAACCTTGGAATATCAATAATCATTTAGTAAATAAAGATATCATGGCATGTTGAGTCAGTATCAAGCAATAGATATTTTTCGGGGGATAGGCATTCTGGGTCTATTGGTTCGGTGAAGCAAGCTCATTTTTCTTTTTCAGGGTTGATTGGAACTTGGATCCATCTATCATAATAGGTAAAAAGACCCATCGAACTGTATTTCAAAGCAATACTCGATTATTGTGAAAGCCTTCGCATCACAGCCCTAAAACGAAACAAAGGTGAGAAAAGGAGGTATGAAAATGAAATTAGACCCGAGTACTACTAAATATTTAATAACCGGAAAAATTCACGCTGATGGAGTTGTAGAAAAACCCGATGTGGTGGGTGCGATTTTCGGACAGACCGCAGGACTAATCGGCGAGGAACTGGACCTCAGAGAGCTCCAGAAGAACGGCAGAGTTGGGAGAATTGAGGTGGAAATGAAATCAAACAGGGGTAAGAGCACAGGAACCATCACTCTCCCCACAAGCCTTGAACAGGTGGAGACCGCGATATTAGCTTCTTCACTAGAGACCATTGACAGGATCGGTCCATGTTCTGCCACTATAAAGATTGAAGCAGTCAACGATGTGCGCAGTGAAAAAAAGACACTAATCATCGAGAGAGCAAAGGAGATAGTCAGGCAGATAATGGAAGAGACAAAGAAAGCCGGCGTAAATATTACTGATAGTGTTAGGCAGGCGGTGCAGGTGGAGGAGATAAAATACTACGGCAAGGATAAATGCCCTGGTGGGCCCAATGTCGAAACATCCGATGCGATCATTGTTGTAGAAGGAAGGAACGATGTCCTGAACCTTCTGAAATACGGCATCAAGAACGCCATAGCTGTTGGAGGAACAAACATTCCTGATACAGTTGTAGAGCTTTCCAAGGAAAGAATAGTCACAGCTTTTACCGACGGAGATAGGGGCGGAGAACTGATCCTCAAGGAACTGCTCCAAGTGAGCGAGGTGGACTTCATAACCAGAGCTCCCAAGAACAAAGAGGTGGAGGAGCTTACCCAGAAACAGATAATCAAAGGATTGAGGAACAAAATACCTGCTGAGCAGTACATCGAGATGAATGAATTCGAGATAAACGGAAATGCTCCTAAACGGGACCACAAGGGCAAAAGCACTCAAACTGGCGGCCGTAAAAGCCCCGGCAAAAGTACCGCTCAAGCCAGTTCATCAGGTGGAAAAGGCAGATCGAAGAAGAAAAATGTAAAAAGCTATCAGAACATCAAACCCGCGGATAGGGATAATTACAGAAGAATCCTGAACAAACTATCCGGAAAGCTGGAGGCGCGATTGCTGGACGGTAGCGGAAAGGAGTTCGAAAAATTACAGGTGAACGAACTCGCTTCAACCCTGAAGAGCAAGAAGAGCAAGGAAGTCGATACCGTGATTTTCGATGGTGTTATCACACAGAGATTGATCAACATTGCAGCCAGTAAGAAGATTAACACCCTTATCGGAGTGAAAAAAGCTGGTAATGTCAACAAGATACCCAAGGAAATCAATGTGCTTACAAAGAAGAATTTGAAATAAAAAACAACCCAAGCATATATGTCCAAAAATTGAATTGAATGGAAGATAAAAGGGTCTGGACAAACTGTTCTACTAATCTGAAACCGTTAGATTTGGCCCTCTTTTATATTTATGATAACATTAAATCATCCAATACAAATGCAGTAGATATGTGGGGAGAATTATGATGGATAATTTTGAGTTCATAGATGTACAGAACCAGCCGTCCAAACGCAAATTTCAATTGAATCGAGTAGGCATTACAGGTCTGAAAAAACCAACAGTGGTAAGAAGAAAAAAACGGAAAGTACACCTCATGGTGAAATTCGACATATACGTAGATCTGCCTTCGGATCAAAAAGGCTCCCACATGTCCCGAAATGCTGAAGTTATTAACAACATTGTTGATCAAAGTGTCAGAAATCCCG
This sequence comes from uncultured archaeon, assembly GCA_964430885.1. Taxonomy (GTDB): domain Archaea; phylum Thermoplasmatota; class Penumbrarchaeia; order JASLWR01; family JASLWR01; genus CAYSHM01. The sequence continues at coordinate 5,427 of CAYSHM010000003.1, forward strand.
TAGATTCACTCGAGAATCTGGGATTGAAGATCGTGGATGAGCTTCTGATTAGCCATGAATATGCCACTTATGCACAGGTAGATATGGAATCGGATTACTTTCTTGAAAAATCATCACCTCTAGGAAGAAAGAGCCTGGAGAATTATGGATTGAGAGCGTCTGCAAAAAAGGGTCGCAACAACGGTGGGACCAAGACCTTGGGCGTAGAAGTGATGGGCATGAGCGTCTGCCCCTGTGCAATGGAAACCATAAGAGGACTGCTATCAGCGGCCCACCCTGAACACAGGGATTTTCTGCAGGAGATACCAATGCTCAGCCACAACCAAAGAAATGTAACCTACGTAGAAGTTCAAACCGACCCAAAATATGAACTTGAGGCGGATGACCTCATTGAAATAACCGAGATGAGTCAGAGCTCCCCTACTTATGAGATACTGAAGAGGAATGATGAGGGGAAAGTTGTATTAAATGCCCATAAGAATCCTAAGTTCGTGGAAGATGTTGTCAGAGATATACTTCATAAGATCATGGAGATGTATCCTGATTTCCCGGATGATACCCGATTAACTGTAAAAAGTTCCAGCAGGGAATCAATTCACAAGCATGATGCCTATGCGGAAAGAACTACTACATTCAAGGAATTAAGAAAGGATTGAATAATCCACCTTTGAAATTCGATTCATACCAGAATTGTTCCAATACGAATTATTCTTGGACCTTACAAAGGCACTTTTTCTGCATGATTTTCATTATTACCATCAAATACGGAAAGATTTAAAAATGGTCCATCTAATTCAGTAGGTCGGAGGTGGAAGTAAATGGTAGAACATCCAAGATTCGCACCCTGCCCAAAATGTGATGAAGGCCTAATGTTGCCTTTCTCAAGGGGGGAAGATCACTACGAACTTTGGCGCTGTTCAAGTTGTCTTTTCTCACTGCATAAAAGATAAGACAAGAAGTCGGAGCTGAAGATTAAGGAAAGTAAAAATCATCTTGATTGATGATCGAAAGCGGAATGCAAGATGTATTCCCATATTAGAGGGTTTTTCTTGTCATGAAGTGGCATTTCTCCCTTGATTTATCCTTGGGATGGGTGGATTCTTCAATTGAAAAACCCCACATATAAACAAATTAAATTGGTTAGAACGGAGGTGGATGTATATGGCACAACACCCAAGATTTCCGCCATGTCCAAAATGCGAGGAAGGTCTTCTACTGCCTTTCTCCTTTGGACAGGATTACTATGAGATATGGCGATGTACACACTGTCAATACACGGTACAAAAACGATAGAATCATTATATGCATAGTAAAATCAGAATATTGAATAACAATCCTAAATATTCTCCATGACAGTCATAGAAGGGTACAAAATATCCACCTGATTCATTATTATTGTATTGAATGTTTCAGCTCACATATTTTGATATAGGGATATTCCTTGATAATTCTGCTTATATCAGTATCTCTACCGTACACTGTAAAAGATCTTTTGTATTCGTCTTGGAAGTATATTTCCTCAATATTCATAACCTCAAATCTACTATGGATAGTGTGTTCAATATTCTGATTTTCGTACCCCGTGAGATCTATCCGGTATCGGTTATAACCTGAGACACCGTTTCTAATAACGTCTATGATGTCATCAAATCCTTTCCCTTTTCCGGCTGAGATCGATACTTGACCTAGTATATGCCATTGATTGTGTTCAAGGTATTCATGAAGCAAATTTCTTTTATTTTCCAGTTCTTCATTAATCAAAAGATCGGATTTATTGAGAATTATAATAATACCAGGGGATGAATCCTCCCGATATATTATTTCCATGGATGTGGATATTTTGTTCTGTATCGTCAAGAAGGACTCAGAAACATCTACAACCAGTAATATGACATCCGATTCCAGTATCTCCTCAATAGTAGACCTAAAAGCCTTGATCATATAAGGGGGAAGGTTCTGAATGAACCCTATGGTATCTGTTAGAATAATAGGCATATCGGACTGGATCAATCTTCGGGTTCTAGTGGACAAGGTAGAAAAATATTTTTCTTCAACCATTTCAGCCGAACCTGTAAGCAGATTTAAAATTGTTGTCTTTCCTGCATTTGTATATCCTGCAATGGACACCTGAAAATACCCTTTTTTCCTCCGGTTATTCCTCCTTTGATCCCTCACAGTCTTGATCTTCTCCAAATCTTTTCTGATATTTTTTATGCGTGATTCTATCTGATCATGATATTGAACCACCATCTGCTTCCCGCCAGTCCTATAGCCCGGGTGTTCTCCGGTCTTCAAACGATGAATACTCTCCTTGACCAAAGGTATCTCGTAACGAAGCTTTGCCAGTTCTACCTGTAATTTTGCCTCTCTGGAATTGGCATTCCTCAAGAATATTTCCAGTATCAATCTGACTCTGTCAAATATATCTACATTAATATGCCTAGCCAATTTGAACAGCTGAACCGGCTTCAATTCATGTCCAATTACCAATAGATCGATTGGATTGTTATGTATGAATTCACTTATCTCATCCACTTTCCCCTTTCCTAGGAAATACTGAGGATTATATTTTGAGGGGTTCTGATAAAAGACTTCTACAACATTGTATGAAAGGGTTTTCAGGAGATTCCGTATCTCGATGTTAATAATTGAATCCAATTGATTCTGGGTCGCTATAACGACGTTCTTGGGGACGTGAGCTTCACCCTTATCCTGTATCTGGGAATCCTCGATGTCTATCCCTTGCCTTAGCACTGATTTGGAGACCATTTCTTGAATTAAAACTAACGAATGAATAATATTAGAACCACATAGGAATTTTTTATGGAGTCGAGGGTAAAACCTGAAACGGAAGGAAAACATCATCTTCTCTTAATACTATTTATTTCTGTGCCCCTTTCAGTTTCTTTTCCTCTTCCCTCTGGTATTTTGGTTTTCTGGCAAGTCCGAACCGCTTCTTGAAAAGGAAGCCCCAATTCTTGATTCCATCTTTCCATGTATTCAGAGCCTTTTCGCCTTTTCTCAATCGGTATGGAACATGAACCTCTTTGAAATGGATCTTCTTCTTTCTGTGGGCTTTCTTCGCTTCTATCTTGATCTCCTCGGATAAGGGCATACCATCGGAAGTAACGTTCAGATGTTTCAAAGCTTTTTTCCTGAATACCCACATTCCAGTTTGAGAATCGGTGAGCCACATGAAGAAAAGGATATTCATAGTTACCTTGAGGATGAAATTTCCCAGCCAATGTGTGCCTGTGAAGGCCCCCTTGTCCGCCAATTTGATCCGATCGCAGGAGATGAAATCCAATTCTTCCTTTTTAAGCTGTTTTACAAGATCGGGGATCAATTCCGCGGGATAGGTAGTATCACCGTCCAATGTGACGATGATGTCACCTTTAGCCTTGGCAAATCCCGTCTTATAGGCACGGCCATAACCCCTCCTTTTCTCCATTATTACTCGAGCACCTTTATTTTTGGCTATTTCAACAGTTCTATCCTTGGAAAGACCATCAATTATTACTATCTCAAGATCAGCAAAATCCTTGGGAATCTGATCAATGGTCTCACCTATTGATTTCTCTTCATTTAATGTGGGGATCAAAACAGATACCTTCAATATATCACCCATTGATTTTTAAAATTTATTGATTCACTCTAACAGTAGTGGTTTATTTAAAGATGCGCCAGATATTCATTCCATATTAGATGAAGCTGGCAAGCAATATTCGAACATGAATTCCTGCGGAATGTCCATTCACGTTTATTATGTTCACTGATATTTATGGATCAATGCGGTTTTTTTATTGAACTCCCTAATCATATCATCCCATTCCTCCGCCTTTGACCATTTTTCCTTCCAGTAATTGTCATTCTCCCATTGATCATTGAGCTCTTCAACTGTTTTACCCTGCTGTTCGATCCAGGTAAAATATTTCAGATTATGCATTCTCTTCCGATCCCAATATCCCAATTCCTTCATCCAATCTGTTGTCTGGCCCTTGAGACATTTTTCATAATCCTTAGCAGCATCGAGCTCAGAATATTCACCGAAAGCGTCTTTCAATTCTTTTATTCTCGAGCCATACATCTCCATTGAATCAGTGGCTATTGTAAATACTATGTCCTTTTCACCCATTTCAAAATATTTGGCTACCTTAATGGAGCTCAGCATATTGGCTATTGAGGAGATTCCCAAAAGGTTTAATTTGTTCACAACTCTCGGATCCACACCCATCGTTTCCAAATACTTCTTACCCTCTGGTTCGTTGAACAAACGGAGTATCCGCATACAGTCCTCATCATCGATATCAAGAACTACATCTGTATTCCTAAGGTTATGTACCCAGGGAACATGCTTGTCGCCTATGCCTTCTATCCTATGACCGCCAAATCCGTTATAAAGAAGGGTAGGACACTGTTTTGCCTCACCTGCACCAACCAAGATACGCGGAAACTTCTCTTTAAGATACTCTGCACATCCCAATGTTCCTGCGGATCCCTGGGTCAAGCAAACACCCGAAAGACGCTGGCCAGGTTCCTTCTCATCGTTGAACACTTCCTCTATGGCCCTGCCAGTGACATGATAATGCCACAGGGGATTTCCAAATTCGGCAAACTGATTTAGAACAACTATCTCATCAGGTCTTGCTTCCTTGAGCTCCTTGGTCTTGTCGTATACTTCCTTGACATTGCTCTCACAACCAGGTGTCGCATGGATCTCAGCACCTACTTCATTTAGCCAGTTGAACCTCTCCTGGCTCATTTCCTCGGGAAGAACGGCTATCGAAGGACATGATAAAAGGGACGAATCATAGGCCCCTCCTCTACAGTAGTTCCCCGTTGAAGGCCAAAGAGCTTTCTGTGAAGTGGGATCAAATGTTCCCCTGATAAGCTTCTCAACAAGAGGGCCGAAGGTCGCACCTACCTTGTGGGAACCTGTGGGGAAGAACTTCCCTATGAGAGTGATGATCCTAGCTTTGACACCTGTGATCTCCGGAGGAAATTCCAAATAATTTACCTTTCCAAAACCACCGCCGAATTTTACTGGCTCATTTTTCCAAGTTATTCTAAAAAGATTCCTTGAGTTCAGATCCCATAATCCAATATTCTTCAGTTCTTCCTTAATCTTCTCAGGGATCTTGTCTGGATTTGCCATCTGCTCATATGTTGGGATAATGATGTCCCTATCCCTGCACCTATTTATCGTATTTTCTAAAACTACTTCTCTGTTCCTCTTTGACATCTAACTACACCTTGTCCTGCTTAAATTTTTTAAAGTCCGGAATTCTAATCATTTTATACCGTATTAATCATCAAAACACCGATATGAATTCATACCTGAACCACCGCCATGAACCTATCATATGTTATAAATAGGTTATATCTCCAAATTACATTTGAAAGCAGAGTTTCAGTATCCCGGTATGATAAAATCTGTTTCAGCAGCCATTAGATAAGATAATAATGGTTTGAATCACTCGATTTATCGGAAATTCTTTTATAAATCCCCAGGATTTAACCCCATAACCTCAGCATAAAGGGTATTACCATGAAAGTTACTTTTATCCTTAGAAGAAAGAATGGAAAGGAAAAGGATGTACAGCTTCTAGAAGGCTCAACTTTGATGGATCTAGTGGACAAGGTCGGCTTATCCATTGACGTAACGGTTGGTTACAGAAACGACTTAATAATTCCCTGCGATTTTATTCTCAAGGAATATGATCGAATCGTATTGAATGATATTTCCTCCAGCGGGTAAATTTTGAAATTTTATTAAAATTTAAAAAATCGATCCGATGGGAGAAAAGCTGACTATGAATGATAGGTTTTTAAACTGCAACATAGTTTCATACAAAATTTTTTATAATCAATCTAAATCTGAACGTTCAAAAATATTACAATGTAAATCTAGATGAACTAACGGTTCTTGGTTATTCAATGAACATGAATATTGTCATAGTATGGCCGGAAAATAAAAACAAAAGAGGCGCGACAAAATGGCAAGAAAAGGTATAAGAGAATATGATGCAAAACGAATATTGTCAAAGGGACTTTCCGAATATTCAAACGGTAAGTTCAGCATTGATAAAAAAAGAGCATTGGTCACCCCAGATACGGACCTTTCGCTGTTGGAAAAGGACCAGAAATGGCTGCTTGACACCAAATTGGTCGTTAAACCAGATCAGCTTTTTGGAAAAAGAGGCAAAAATAACCTCCTTCTCCTTGATGCAGATTGGAAACTAGCAAAGGAATGGATCTTGGCAAGGATGAACAAAGAAACAACTATACACCAGACCACTGGCAGTACAGAAGGAATCATCACTCACTTCTTGATTGAACCCTTCGTCAAACACCAGGATGAGTACTATCTGGCGATTGTTCAAGGAGAGAACGCTGATGAGGTACATTTCTCCACCAAAGGAGGCGTGGATATTGAATCGGTTTGGGATTCGGTGGTTACCTTCAGCGTTCCCGTACTTGACGGTATAGATAATTTGGACGTCATTGGAAAGCTGCCAGAGATGGCCCATAAGGATATTGTAGCTGATTTCATAAAGATAATGTACAAGGTATTCGATGAATACTATTTCACCTATCTTGAACTGAACCCATTCAGCGTGATGAACGATGAGATACTTTTCATAGATACCGTTGCCAAACTGGATAACACTGCCTCCTACCAATGTGCGGAGAAATGGGGTAAAGTCGACTTCCCAAAACCCTTCGGAAGCATCAAAATGCCTGAAGAAGAATATGTTGCGGATCTGGACGAGAGAACTGGGGCTTCATTGAAGTTAACCATTCTCAATCCACTGGGAAGAATATGGAATCTAGTTGCCGGCGGAGGGGCTAGTGTCATATACGCGGATACTGTGGTGGACCTGGGCGAGGCTGAAGAACTTGCCAATTACGGGGAGTACAGCGGAAATCCAACCACCGAATTGACCTACGAATACACCAAAACACTCCTTGACCTAATGACAAGGGCCAAGGATCCCCTGAGTAGAAGCAAGTATCTTATCATCGGGGGAGGAATCGCAAACTTCACTGATGTAGCCAAAACATTTACCGGCATAATAAAAGCCATAGAGGATTACCAGGATAAACTTAAGGAAGTGGATGCAAAGATCTTCGTAAGGCGTGGTGGACCAAATTACAAGGAGGGCTTGGCCCTAATGAGAAAATTGGGGGAGAGGACGGGAATTCCCACCGAGGTCTACGGTCCCGAAACCCATATGACCAGAATTGTAAGTTTAGCATTGAAGGGAGGTGAGTGAAATGGAAGATTACGAATTGTTCGATAGGAATAGCCAGGCTTTCATATACGGAGCTCAGTTGAGGGCAATTCAGCGAATGCTGGATTTTGATTATGTCTGCAAGAGAGATAAACCTTCGGTAGCAGGCATCATTACTCCCCAGAGAGGAGGATGGGAAAAATTCTTCTGGGGAACCAAGGAGATAGTAGTTCACAGATTCAGGAGCATTGATGGAGCTGTAAAGGCTCATCCCCATGTGGATGTTATGATCAACTTTGCTTCTGAAAGATCAGCCTATGACACCACCAAGGAAGCGTTGCTGGGAGATAATATCAGAACCATTGTAATGATAGCAGAGGGCGTTCCCGAAAAGAGGACAAGAGAACTGAGAGCACTTGCCCTTGAGAGAAAAAAATGGATTATTGGTCCCTCTACAGTGGGTGGAATCAAAGCAGGTGCTTTCAAGATAGGGAACTCTGGCGGTACCATTGAGAACATCAAGGCGTCCAAGCTATATCGACCCGGTTCTGTTGGGTTTGTTTCTGTATCTGGCGGTTTGTCCAATGAGGGATTCAATATTTTGGCCAGAAACACCGATGGAGTTTACGAGGGCTATGCCATTGGCGGTGATTCCTATCCCGGTTCAACGCTTTTGGAGCACATGCTGAGATACGAAAAGAACCCAAAGGTCAAAATGATAGTATCCTTGGGTGAACTGGGGGGAACCTCTGAACTAGAGATCGCAGAAGCCGTGAAGAAGGGTATGATCACAAAACCTCTGGTCATGTGGGTTACTGGTACCTGTGCTAGCATGCTTCCGCAGGGAGTACAGTTCGGGCATGCAGGGGCAAAGGCCGATTCCAGCAAGGAAACCGCCCAGTATAAGAACCAGGCCCTTAGAGATGCAGGAGTTATTGTACCTGAGTCATTCGATGACTATGATCAAAAGATCAAAGAGACCTTTGAGAAAATACTGGCTGAAGGAATAATCGAACCTGTGGATGAATTCGATCCACCGCATGTACCTATGGACTACGCCCAGGCAAAAGCTGAGGGGATTGTTAGAAAATCAACCAATTTTGTAAGCACTATATGCGATGAAACTGGCGATGTGCATAACTACTGCGGAGTTCCCATTGATACCGTTATCAAAGAAGAATACGGAATCGGCGGTGTTTTGGGATTGATTTGGTTCAAAAAGAAATTGCCCAAATACGCATGCGAGTTCATTGAAATGGTAATTCAGATAGTGGCTGACCATGGGCCTGCGGTTTCCGGCGCGCATAATACGATTGTAACTACTAGAGCAGGTAAAGGGCTGATAGAATCCATAATCAGCGGCATAGTAACCATAGGTCCGAGATTCGGTGGAGCTGTAAACGGCGCTGCAGAGCATTTCAGATGGGGTTTGGCACAGGGCTATAAACCTAGGGATTTCGTAACTGCTATGAAGGCCAGAAATACCAATATTCAAGGTATTGGTCACCGGATACACACCGTGGAATTCCCCGATGCGAGGGTGGATATAATGGTGGACTTTGCAAAGAAGCATTTTGCAAAAACACCTACGCTGGATTATGCCCTTGCAGTTCAGGCAGTCACAACCCAGAAGAAGAACAATCTCATTTTAAACGTAGACGGGTGCATCGGTGTACTATGCGTTGATCTGTTGAACAGTCTGGGTTACGAGGATGAAGAGATAGGAAAAATGATCGACATGGGTTTCTTCAACGCTCTATTCATAATTGGAAGAACAATGGGCTTCATGGGTCATTATTTCGATCAGAAGCGCTTGGAGACACGGCTCTACAGGCATCCCTGGGACGATATACTCTACGATGTCCCAGATCAACCCGAGGAAGTTAAATAATCATTGAACTCTACTTGAAATATACTGTCTTCTAATTACAGTAGATCAAGGTTGACCTAGTTCAAAGTAAGAACCTAACCGGTTGTTATGCCGGTTAGGTAATTTTTATTTTTTAATAATAAAATAAATAGCTTCCTGAAAAAAGGTGTGATCAACGTCTCCAGGATTGAAATTCCAAAATATTCTCCAGGGTGTCCAAGAACTCTTTGAATCCTTCCTTTGGTATCGTGGCTCCCGACGCTACAGGATGACCTCCCCCGCTGCCACCTACCTGTGATGACGATTCCGACATCGCCCTAGCAAGATCTAATCCCTTGTCCACTAGAACCTTCGTCCCCCGGGCAGATATGTCATAGATGTCATCCTTTTCCGTAAATGAGAGCAAAGGCTTTCGTCCCTCTGTAAGATAGCGGATAGCGATCCCTGCTATTATTCCACCGTTGCCTTTATCGGGATTGATGAAGTAGAGGAAATTACGTCGGTTTTCCATAATTGACTCGAGTTTGTTCATTGAACTCAATAAGCCCTCAACATGTTTTTTTCTGACTTCAACAGCCTCGCTCTTGAACTTCGCAGGGTTCAGAGCATAGGCCAAGGCCAAGGATGTATTCCCACCCTTCCCGCAGCTGTTTATAATATCCGACATCTCGTCTAAATATAGACCTATCCGCGGGCTGTAATACCTATCAATGGCAATTTCACGAATGTTCTCAATTCTCCGTCGGTCCTTGACCATCTTAAATGCCAGAGCGGAATTTAAACGTTTTTTATCTTCACTGCTCAGTTCATCAATGGATGAATCCAGAGAAATCCCAATAGACTCCAGAAGTTCTCTCACAGCTTCAGGTTTTCCTGATATCCCTCCGAAATACGGATCAATGGATTTTTCCAAAGCCTGAGATATGGAATCACCATAAATCGGGAGGGCCTGGATTCTCTGCAGATAGCCTGATTCAACGGCCTCATCCACTATCTTCTCATTCGCCCCTTTGAATCCTGTGATATTCTGTTTATCACCTATAGCACCGGCAATTGCAATATCAATAAGGTCAAAGTTTGTACTATCCAAGGTGAAAGAGAAGAGAAAACTCATCATGGAACCGGATAGTTCAAAGGATCCGCTCACACCATGACTGTTGCAGTTAATATGGATGAAATCAGTTTTACCCTTCTTCACAATATGATGATCCAGAACAATTACCTTGGCCCCTGTTTCCTTCCTGAGCCTTTGGATCTGGTCCACATACCCGCTCCCCAGGTCTACGAAAATATAGAAGGACATGTTCTCTTCGATCAGATCATCTATAATTACCTTGTTTATCTTTGGAACTGTCTTAACGCGGTACATGATCTTCGCTCTGGATAATGCTTTGGCTAGAACCGCGCCTCCGCAAAGACCATCCGCATCATTATGACAGATCACGAAAACATAACCCTTGTAATCCATCAATTCCTTGACCGCATTCTTCAACTCCATTCTCAGAGTGAAGGGTACAGGCAATGTTTCAGGCACATCCCTTGTGCGGTTGGATGTCTGCTCGGTCATATTGGCCCCTTTCAATATCAGCCGACCAATAATCGGGCCCTATCCGGGGTGTACTTCCAGTCCGCCGGAAGTGTTCCCTTCTTCTTGTAGTAGCGGACCAATCTCCGGATCTTGGCTTCCGCATTGTTCAGCTGTCTTTTATTATGGAGATCCTTGGGGTTGATCTTCATATGCTTATGAATGTTCAGAGCTTTGGTCATCAGATTGATAAGATCCTCGGGGTACTCCAGTACAATCCCGTTCTTTTTCAAAATCTTGGTTACCTTAATCTTATTGACCAGTTTGGTGGATGGAATTCCGTATTCATCCCTTAAAATCATCCCAATCATACTTGTGGACCTACCCTGTTTATGAAGGTCCAAAATCAATTCCTCTATCTCTTCAGTTTTCATCTCCACCCAGTCGGGGAGTTCCTTACTTATTGGTCTAGTCGAGCTAGAACTACCTTTTTTTCTCGCATGCATTCGTGCCACGATATCACCTTAATTCATGTGACCCAAATACTGTGTAAACCCTTTTTAGTTCGGGTTTATTAGTATAAGGCGGAGTGGTCAATGTAGCTATCATTAAAAAGCTTTCTCCGTATAATTATCTTTATAAATATCTAATACATATATGCAAATCGAGGCTAACTGCTCGATATTATTTTGTCATCTCACACTTTATTTCAGATAATGAAAACCGTCATCTCATTACAAAAAGATGATATTTCTCAGATTTCGGATTCTCAATTTCAAGGGTTATCCTTTGGGTGATACATTTGATCGGGTCCGAAATAGCCGACACCCGTTCCTTGAAATCTTCAAAACTTGTAAAATCGGACTTCTTTCGTTCATTGATAATTGCCCACATTGTCTTCTTACCAATTCCGGGAAGGAGTTCAAGTGTATGATATTTACGGCTAATGGCCATTGATTTGTTGAAAAAATTTATGAAGCGGGTTTCGTGAAGCTTTACTATCTCGGCAATTACATAGGGAATCTCATTCTGGGCAGTGGAAGTTAAGTCTTCAAAACTGATACGTCGTTTGACGCGGTCGATTTTCTTCCTTTTGTCCTTATCCTTCCCAATATATACCCGTTCATCAATCCATATCTCTGCATCTTTTTTGGGAAATAATTCCAGCAATTTGAATTCTGTATCGCCTAATCCATAAGCAAGTGGATTTCGTCCGATGTGTTTTTCCTCGTATTTACCGTAGGGCAAATAATCCAGTATATATACATAATCTTCCATACCGCGTCCTCCAAACCTTGTAATACAATAACTTATCAACTTATCCTATTTATGGTTTCACATATAAAGCCCGTCATTATAATTAATCAAACGTACTTCTTGATAATATCCAAGATAGTTGTAATCATTTCATCAGTAGGAGATATTATTTCCTTTGAAAAAATTGCCCTTATCTCTTCTTTGGACTGCGGTAATATTTCAGCCACCTTATGGGCTTGAAAATTATTGATCCTTTCTATCTTCTTGATCTCATCTATAATCGATCGAATATCTTTTTCCGGAAGAACAGTAAACTCGCTCACATACTCCAGCAATTCCTGCATCTCATGTGTTAATTCACCCTCTTCCTTCTCATCCAATAACCTTTTCTTTATGAGGGGCAAGGTCACAAATACCTCTTCATCATACTCCATACTAACCACTGTTCATTCCACCTATATTTTTTTTCATTTGTAATTTATTAATAACTATCTTCAATATTACCTTCAATTCGATTATCCTTGTGATTCATCTGAATAAATGATAAATGTGATTTAAAGTTAATTTCCAATTTTCGCTCCTAAATAATATAAAATTCTAATCCTGATCAATTTTCCGAAAAATTATCACTTATTTCAAAGGCCGAACAAGAGAAGAATAAATCAAGGGAAATCTGTTGAACCCTTCGCATCTCATTCTATTATTTCGAATGTTGGAGCCGCGGGTTTCTTTGCTTCCTTTTCATCTTTCTTCTTAGATTCTTGCTTTTTCCCAGCATCAACTTCAGGCTTCTTCTTTTTGGATGCCGGTTTTTTCTTCTCTTCCTTTAGAGCAGGTTTTTTAACGGGTTTCTCCTTTTTAATGCTCTTTTCAGCAGACTTTTTTGGTTTGGCCTTCGCAACCTTCTTTTTCATAGCGCCTAGAGTGTGTTTGCGTTCCCTCTTGATCCTGGCCTTATCCCTCCATTCCCTAGCAACCTTTTTCTCAGGATTAAATGCATTCAAATGCCAAGGGAGGATTACTAGATTTTTATCTTTCTTCCCTTCGACAATATGTACAATATAGGCCTCCCCCTGCATCCCTTTTACAGTACCAGTATAACCATGGAACCTGTGATGAGGCTGTCCTTTTTGAATTGCAGGATTGATTTTTATGTTTACTTTTCTTCCTACTTCAAATTTCTGCATAGCAAAGGCAATGGGTGTTTTACCCCTGTTGCGTTTATTCACCCTAAATTTTTGCCTGGTCTTCTTTCTCGGTCCCTTTGAACGTCTTGTCATATTATCATCACCTATTATGAACTCTGATCATTATCAATTTAGTTTAGGTCGACACCTATTTCTTAGTTATTATTCAGTGTGCAGATATTGCTGTGCCAATACACGGGGATTCAACCCACATTCTCCTTTTTATTCCAGTTATTGAAGTGCAATGATCTGAAAGTGGAGAGGGAGGGATTTGAACCCCCATAAACACGATCTGCAGTCGTGCACATTGCCGCTCTGTCACCTCTCCACAACGGTACCTATTGCTATCTTTGGTCATAACAATAGTATATCCACTGTTTGCACATCTTTTATGTTTTTCAATGGGGGAATGAAATGATATTATATCTAATTTATTCCCTTTTTCGACAGCACACACAATATATAAGGATATTATCAGACTAGCTTACTAGCATGATCATTTACCGAAATATAGTATTATTACCGAGGTTTTCTAAATCTGAAACATAATAAAAACAACAATACGAGAAAAACTGAAATGGATAGAAGCATTAAAAATGCATCTACTTTTGAAACCATACATGAATCTGCGTTTTCCAAAGGCTCTTCAATGATCCTGATCCTTCCGGGGGGTATGGAAATGTCGGAGACCAGCTTTCCATCAGAGTGCCTTATGAATTCCTCACCTTCGGAAATATCCAGATCAGAGCCGAAAATATTGAGCATACTGCCTTCTAAAATAGAAAATCCAATAGAGTCAGATCCCCGAATATTTCCTCCATTTATTGAACATCTGCCGTCATGTCCTACAATCACATTGGCCAAATTATCTGAGAATACATCTCCCTTGGAGCTAACAGAGCCCTCTTCGATGAACACTGCCCATGGCAGCTCAAGCAGGTTCAGGGAAGTAATGGGACCGTTCAGAAATGCTGTAAAATCATCATGACTTCCCCTGAAAAATCCAGCCCCGCATTTAATAAATGAATTATGGGTGGAACTCACACTTGTACCTTTTACAACCAAACAATATCCTTTGAGACCATCGAACAGGTTATTTTCAATATAAATACCATCTGAAACCGCACCATATGCATAAATGCCGAAATTAGTTATTCTCCTGAAAACACTGCCTTTCACCTTTCCCCCTGCAGCATTCCCTAGATACAATCCACTTTCACAATCCCTGAAGATGGAATCGTAGATGCCGAACCCTCCCGAAGATATTTCAATTGAATTACCGGAGGAATTTGAGAAAGAAACATTGTAGATAACAGTAGGCCTCAGATCGTGAAATACTTCAAGATCGCTTATTATACCCGGATTCATGTCCAGTATTATATTCCCTGAATCGGGGGTATCAATTTTTTCTAAAATACAGTTATCCATAACCACTGAGGAATTAACAGTTTCCAGAACTGGAATATCATAGTCTGAAAAACAGCAATCCTTCAATCTTATTGAATTCCCGTTAAATTCAGAGCTGATCCCCTCATCACTCCCCTGCCCATCAAACTCTGATCGGTATGCAACCAGGTGGGATGACTCTTTCATGATGACCTGCTGTTTTACATCTGACAACCCAAGACCGAAAAATATGGGAGAAGAATGCTCCAAATGAATTCCCCACCCAATTACATCCGTTATGTCTACGTTATGAAAATAGCCTCTAGACGAGGGGACAATTTCAATAAATATTGAAATATTATTTTTTGACGGAGAAAAATTTTCTGGTTTTATAGCCAAATAATTTTCGCCATCAATCAGGATGTCTGGCATTTCGATTCGAATCTCGGAATTGAACTGGCCCTCACGGAACGTATTTCCTGAAATGGTAACCGAATGGGTTTGGTTGTTCACTTCCATGATGAAAGAAATGCCCTCTAGATCATTGCTCATACTGGATACAACCAGATGAACCCTGGATTGTCCTATGCCAGTACTAATATCACTCCCATCCAGATCAAAATGAGACCTATAATTTTCCTGGATGTTATCCCTATTGGATTCGGATAGAATGTTACCCGTGATTATACCGCTCCCATCCTCTGACAAACCCCTGAAACCCAGCCCATTGGTGACATTGTGAATTGTGAGGTTAGATGCAATTGGAATTGAATCGCCTAAGAAAAATATACCTGATGTCGAGTCATAAATGGTGACATTTTCCAATCTAGGGGCCCGGCTATTGCTGATTATGGCCCTCTCGGCACCAGAAATTATAACATCTTTCATCACCAGTGAGCCCGTATTCTCTATCAATATTGAACCCCATTTACCTCCACGCTCTGATGCCACAATCTCTGCTTCATGATCACGGATACCAAACAATTCCATACTTCCCCTAACTGTTATATTAACCCTCGGGGATAGTACAAGTCGGGACCCTTGGGGGAATGCCAATAATTGGTCCTTCTCCACAAGCATATCCTCTTCAATCCTAAAAGTATTCTCTCCCACCCTGATACGGTCAAGACCAAAATCAATACACCCACTTTTCCTGAAGTTATGGGAAGGATCCAATACCGCAGCCTGTTTCGATTGTGTCCCTGTTCTTATTTTTACTGAAAAGGGCAATTGAATGAATATTGAAACCAATATAATAGAAACAATTATAGTAGAAAGTAGAATCGATTTGATCCGTCTGTTCTCCAGTCTGCAGTTCATTGAGTTTTTGAATATGCTCAAATTACTTTTCTTTTACCCTTAATTTTATTCCTGACAATGTCTAATTGAAGGAAATTAATGTTTATCACGAATAGATATATTTTCAATCATAAATATAAATGGAAAAAATAAATAGTAGGTTATTACTAAAAATGGAAATCGTCAGTTCCCCTGATATTCTAATCTGGCAGATAATAAACTGATAAAGTAAATCTATAAAATCAGATGGTCTTCCACAAATGATAATGAAAAACCGTATATCATTGGGATTGTAATTCAGTAATGGAGGGAAATCGATCGCTTTCATTGATATCATGGAAAAAAACGGCTCAATTCATGTAATTATCATGGCCGCTCTGTTCATATTTGCTGCCGTATTCTTGCTTACAGCACTATCCCCTAGTGTTCAGGGATCTGAAACAAAAGCCGATTACGGGGTTATAATAAACGTTGTTGACCAGCCCTTCTTCCCATTGAACGGAAAATGGAGCGGAGTCATGAATGTATCCGTTGAGAATATCGGAACTGAAGATGATTCCTATTCTCTATCCTGTACCCAAAAACCCACCGGATGGGAGGTACTCATCCTGCAGGACACTGTTGATGTTGGAACAAGCCCACCTACCGGACCAATCGGTACTTTGGCTACTGTGGTGAACTGCCCCAATATGGAAAATGAAGGGCGATATCCCATCATACTGAAAGCGACCTCATTATCAGACTCCGGCACCTCTGATTCCATTACGATCAATATAGATGTTTTGCTTGCTCCCAAGGTATCAATCGAAGGACCGGCCAGCAATGGAAATGTCGATGTGGATCCCCAAGACGGCATACCCGACTTCAGAGAAGGAAAACCCGGGGTGATTTTAACCTATGATTTTACAATAAGAAATCAAGGAAATGGAGAAGAAGGATTCTTCATCTCCCTAGAGTCACCCAACAACTGGTGGTTTGAACTTCAAGGCTCGTCCATAACCCCTGCTCTTGATATTAATCAGACCATAAATAAAAGAGTTAGAGTGCAGATACCGGAGGACGCTAAAATGGGCGATAGTGATGTACTTCAGATCACTGCCACATCCCAAAGCAATCCTGATGCGCAGAGCCGGGGCACTGTGGAAACGGTTGTACTTCAGGAGCATCTGGTGGATTTGGAAGCCCCGCTGACCTATACTTATGCATATCCCCATTCCGAGGTTGAACTTACATTTAATATCACAAATAGCGGAAATGGAGCTGAGAAAACTGCCCGTACAGAGCTGGTTTCACTGCCTACAGGTTGGGATAAAGAGATCGATCTTACAGATATAAGCGAGCTTGGAATTCCAATTTACGGAAAAGCCATCTGCGAACTTGCACTTATAGTTCCCACGGAAGCATTGAACATGACCTATTCTATCACTCTTGAGGTTTATTCAGGTGAAAAACCGGTGCCTGACGCCCAGATCACATTCAAGGTTACAATTTTTCAGGAATTTGCTTTGGAAATTGAGTCAGGAGCAACTTCCAAATCCGCTCTGCCAGGGAACAAATTACTCTATAATCTGACCATCGAGAATATAGGTAACGGCGAAGATACCATATCGGTTAAGATCAAAAAGGACGGATCAACAGATATTACCTCCTGGTTCAGCTTAAATATTAACAAGACCGCTATATCATCAGGTTACTTCAAAATTATTCTTCTGGATTGTATGATCCCCGATATGAAAAAGGAAGGAACCTATTCGGTGAAGATTATCATCAACTCTCTTGGCGCCTCCGATATGGATCTAATAGTAGTGGAAGAGCTCGTAATCAAGGTCCAGGTACGGAAGATGTACGCTTTGTCCATGGAATTCCATGAAGGTGAGAACCCTATCAGAATAAATTCAGATGGAAATTCAAAGGAGTCCAGATCATCCCTGGTACATTTCAATGTTACCAATCTTGGGAATGCTCAGGACATTGTATCCTTTGAATTAGACTATCCTGAAACCCAAGGTTGGCTTCCTCCTGAACTGATGATATCCCGAGCAATGCTCCAGTATGGGGAAGTATTAAGCGACATGACCATGAGCATCACCGCTCCCGAAGGCGCGGACATAGGCAGGTATGATTTCAGCATTACCATAACTTCCACAAAGGATCCGGGGGATGAACCCGCGTTTTTCACTATGGATTTCTATGTGGATATAGTTAGATTTGACCTCTCCATAGATACATCCATCAAAATAAATTCTCAAAATGTGCTCAGCGGTCAGTACTTGGAAGCATCGGTTGACGATCATCTTTTCCTTGAATTGGTCATCGAGAACAAAGGTGAACTGTTCATTCCCTCTACGAATATATCACTGTTCATCAACGACACAAATAGAAATCCAGTTTCCATAATGTCCCTCAAGAACATCGAAAAAGGACATGAATACAATATTACCTTGAGCTACAAGCCTACGTGGAAAGGAAAATATAACTTCATCATCCTGGTGGATCCGGATAATGCAATTTCCGAGATGGATGAAGTAAACAATCTGGTCAATTTCACATACAATGCCCAAGAACAGAAAATTGTGGAAGAAAAGGATGAATCGCTCATAACATTATTTGGAAGGGAATGGAGAATGGGTGAGTTTCTGCTTCTGCTTCTGGCCATAATCGCTTTTTTTGTCCTCGTAGGAGTTATCTTTATAAGAGTAAATGAGTTCAGGTCATCAAAGAAACCAATATATACTGGTCTTGTGGAAGGAAAGGAATACAAGTTCAGCGAAAGGAGCAAAGAGACTGATTTCGACGGTATGGAGCTTGATGATTACGATGAGGGAGATAGCAGCTTCCTAGAAGAAAAGGAAAGAAAACCAGAGGCGGACGATTCGGAGGTTGAGGGAACAGGTTATTACATAGTCAAGGACCAGGGTTCAAAGGCTGAAGAACCGGTATCTTCAGGATTCACCGTTGGAGGTGTTGCTTACGGAGGTCAGAACTTCCTGAAGGAGCAAGAACCTCAGGGTTACTTCATAGCTCCTGCAGTAACAACAGCATCGGAAATGGATCAGTACTACGAGGAAGAATACTATACCTCCCATGAAGGTGCATACCATGATGATGAGCTTTCAGAAGAATACCCTGAAACCGATGAACAATATAGGAACGAGGAATATGATGAAATAACATTGGACCTCGGTACCGCTGATGATTCTTACGATTACGCATCCGAGCAGGAGGCCAGTATGGAAGAAGTGGAAACTTGGGGACTTCCCGCAACAGAGGAAAGCCAAGAACCGGAGGAGAAAATTGAACTCCACGGAGCAATGGAACCTGATCAACAGGATAAAGAAGAAGATAAGTCCTTTGATCTAAATGAACTATTCAAACAGGATATTCGTAAAAAATCCACTAAACCCAATATATCTATGAAACCGATTACAAAAACCAGAGCATCCGCCAAATCATCGGGTGAGCGGAATGTCGTAATAACGACTAAACCTAGAAAAAAGGATGGGGACGGATTGAAAGAAAATGAATCACACCGAAAAGAGAAGAGCAAGAAAGCCGGAACTATGAAACCTGTTTTCCGCCCTGTAACCAAACCAGTAACCAAGAATAAAGGGTCATTTAAACCTGTAATGAAACCGGTGGATAAATTCTAGAAAAAATGACCTATAATTGTCATTCCCCATTACTTGAGACTTTTCTTCCTGCATATTCAATTTCAACGGTTATTTGTTATCTAATAAATGATCTATCCTTATAACACCCAGGGGGAATACACTTAGCTGATGATAATGATATAAATGAAAAGGGCAATGGTAAAAAAAGAATGTTGCTTATAATAATTGTGGCCCTAGTCATTATCATATTTCTTACCATTCTGCTCTATCCCAAAACCCCTGACTGCGACATCAGCAGCATAAATTCCGTTGGGGTTGAATTCAAAGGCACCTTGCCCTCAGCTCTTGTTGTAGAAATGGAGATCAGTGTTCAGAACCCAAACCTTTACGGAGGGGAGCTGAATAAATTGAAGGGGGACGTATACATCAGAGCTTCAACAGGATCTAATTATGTTCAAGTGGGCGATTTTATAATAAGCAAAACCACCAGTATAGAGGGAAGCGGAACAACTAAAATTCCAATATCATTAAAACTCACCGATTTACCCCTTGACCAATTAGGTGCAATACTACTTAATAATCGAGTGGACATCAATATACGAGGAACTGTTGAACTATCCATTGGTCCCTTCGGCCATGCTGTTTACTTCCAAGAAACCGAAACTGTAAACCTTATTTGAAGGCTAGGTTTGAAGATGAAAAAAAATAAGCTGATTATGATCCTTCTGCTCTCTAGTTTGTTCATCCTAACACCATGTTCTTCCTTTCTCTCCATGAAAGCTGTATCTCAGGACACATCAGACCCTGATCACATTCAACTCAAATATGATTGGACCTTTTTCGAGAGCAAAGGGCACAGTACTCAATGGAGCTGGAAACTTAACATATCCAACGAAAGATTGGAAGCCTACAAGGAGTTCCCAATAGCTACAAGAAGAAATTACGGTTTAATGATCACTACCAATGACTATACATTACAGGAAGCAGCAGGGGCCTTCGAAAATGCCAGTAACAAGAAGAACTATGATGTTTTTACAGAAGCCTCCTTTGTACTCTCATTTGTACAAAGTCTAGAATATACCTCTGACAAGGTCACAACCGGTTATGATGAATATCCCCGTTTCCCTTTGGAGACATTAGCTGATCACGGCGGGGACTGTGAAGACACGTCCGTTCTGTATGCTACAATAATGATACTGCTTGGTTATGATGCAGTTCTGTTCCTAATCATAGATGAGGACTCCAATACTGGACATATGGCCGTGGGGATAGCTTTGGAGGGGGAAAGCGGGTATTTCATTCAACATCAATCTAAAAAATATTACTATGCAGAAACAACAGGTGAAAACTGGAGAATAGGACAGATACCTGATGAATACAAGGGAGCCACCATACAGGTGCTTGAATTTTCAGGGAAACAGTATGACCCGGACAATCCGCCCAAGGAAGAAAATGAACTTGAATTCTGGCTCAGCTTGCTACGTATGATGATCATCGCATTGACAATTATGCTCATATTGATACTAATTTACAATTACATTCACTCAAGGATCAAAAAGAGCACTAAAAATAACTGGCCCAATGATGATCATGAGGAAGAAGAAAACATTTACTTCAAAAGAAAAAATCCCATTGATTATGATCAAAGGGCTTATGGCAGTGGATATAAGAGCTCAAAATATGATGATTATATCAAACCCAAAAGCCGACATTGCTCAAGATGCGGAACGGACCTTTACTTTGATAACTTTGTTCAGGATTGGTGGTGCGGACCTTGCAGAAGCTATTCTCATTCACAGGATGAAAGAGAGAAATGGACTAATGTAAATGATTATGATGAATGGTGAAAATAACATTAATTATATATTTGGAGTCCACTTTTCCATTATTGACAGGTTATTGCTCCCCCTTTCCTTCACGAATAAAACGGATCTAGGTAAAAGAAACTGACGTTTCCACAGGAAACTGCGGAGGTGGTGAAACAACATGGAATCAAATAAGGATGCCATAAGTAATGATTCGGAAATCATTAATGATGAATTTGAAAGGATAGTTGAATTGCTCAATAATGAAAATGCCCTGGTCAGGGTAAAAGCTGTAAGATTCTTGGGTAATAGCAATGATCCTAGATCGGTTAAGTATCTCATCGATGTAATAAGGGAAGACAGAGAGTGGAAAGTCCAGGAAGCGGCAGCGGAGGAATTAGAACGATATAAAGACACCAGAGGGATAGACCCCTTGATCCAATCACTGAAGAATCCCAATAAATTTGTCAGAGAAGCGGCCATTCAAAGCATCGGAGCAGATGCGAGAGCCGTCAAACCCCTGATAGATATTATCGAACAAAGTGCAGATAAGTGGAGCAGATGGCAGGCAATAATCGCTCTGGGAAACATTCCTGAACCTCAGGCAATAGAAGCATTGACAAGAACATGTAAGGATTTTGACCCGCAAATAAGAAGAGCCGCCGTTCAGGCCCTTGGTAATGCAGGTAATACAGAGTCAATTCCTTCGTTGATAGAAATGCTGAAAGATAAGGATGAAATTGTCAGAAAGACTTCTGCGGAAGCTCTGGGAAAATTCAGAGATACCCGTACCTACGAACCTTTGATGGATCGTTTGGGCGGTGATGAAATATCCTCCGTGGTCCGAAAGGCTGCCAGAAATGCTCTTCTCAACATGTCTAAAGACATAATAAAACCGACAATATACGAACTAATGGAATCAAATGACGGTATCAAAAGAAACAACTTAAAAGAGATCTTACGATACCAGTTCCGGAATTACATTAGCTACAATGAGCTTTTCCTGAAGAAGAAGATCGAGGCTGCCGAGGAAAGCAATAATTTCAATATCATACCTCCCAATGAAGAAAATGAAGCTATAAAAGAAGAAAAAAGTCCTTATAGCATTGAAATTACTGATGAAAAACATCAGATCAATGATGACGAGGATATTAAAACCATTGAATCACCGCAGCCTCCTGCTCCACCTATAATTAAGAAGGAAGAAGTCGCCGAAGGTGAAAAAAAAACAGACCAACTGGTGGATAACAAAATCAAAAAAATTACTTTGGATGGAACGGAAAAAAAACCTCGGGAAAATGCACTGCATGAAAATATTCTAGCTGACGAGGGTTCAATAAAAGAAGAACCAAATGAAAAATCTGCAGATAATAAACCCGAAAATACACCAAAAGATCAGCTTGACGATGCAAATTCCTCCATAAATGATGTTAAGCCAAAAAAAGAAAAGGTTAAAAAGATCGCAACAATTAAAAAGATCAGAGAGGAGGAAGCTCTGGTCACCCAATTGGAAAGACTTTCCTTACTTAAAAAGAAGGGCTTTATCAGCGAGGAAGAATTCACAAAAGCAAAAGAAAAACTGCTTTGGGATTGAGGTTTAAAAAATCCAAGGGGAGAGTTACTTTTCCATTCTCTACTAACTCCCCTTAATTAACTGCAGATCCATAATGATCTATTTTCTTACATACCTAAGCCTATGATCTGCTGCAGTGCGGATATATCTGCCCTTTGGTTTTCATCTATTCAATTTCATATATCTCCCCATGGAAGAACCAGAGGCGATGCCATGCATGGGGATGCATCTCGACATCCATAAAATTGAACAGCTGTGTGGCAAACTTGGCCTGGATGTCTGTTGACAGCACCAATCCAAACCTAGCTCTGAACCGTCCCCAATCCTGACCAATAAGGGTGGCCAGCATCGGTAAATTGGTGTTTACTATCAGAGACAAACGGAACCGCATCTTAATACTTACCCCGGTACTGTCCTTCACCGCATCGGCTATATCAGTGATAAGCTGCGGGGGTCCTGCCTGAATAAAGGCCTCGAGCTCAATATGCATCTTCTCCAGATATTCCTTGGGGACATCCGGTGACTTGGCCGCGTTTGCAGGGTTAAGGACATTGTTGATGAAGGCCCCTATATTACCCATTATCCACTTAGTTACCTCCCAAAGTCCTCTTAGTTTACACCTCATTATAAATTTCAGTATTATGCCTGCTTCAAGGGCATCCAAACCGCCCACGTCCAAATCGAATCTTACATAAAAGCTAACCTGACCATTATCCAAGACATAATCTATTGCATCCTTGAACTTCTTTAGGACCTTCTGGGAGAAGGCAGTAACAAAATCTTGGTCCTTTGATGCATTGGTCTGATTGCCAGTTCCGTTATTCATTGATTCATTTACATCCTGGAAAGAACTGTCCATGTAATTGATGAAATTGGATAGATTCGTTGTCTTCTGGAACTTCAGGGAGAATTTGAAACCTATGGTGACATCCGCTGTGCACCCTATGGCTGGAATGGGTATCTTTGCGATCTTCTGTTTCAGAGCTAGATCCGCAGTCACATAGAAAGTGATGGATATATCCGGTGGATGCGGTACCGTGACATTCTCACCCGGCTGGGCCATATATTTATCAATATTCGCCTTTATCCAGTTGAGGCTGTCCACAGCTATTGTCACATTCTCTATCTTGAAACTGAGACTGATTGTCGAACCCAAGGAACCCAATGATGATAATTTCTTGGAAAGATGCAGTTTAGTCCAAACCTTCAGCTGAGTATTGTCCTTGAGATAGACCAATATGTCCTTAATCTTTTCTATCAAGGTCTCCACCGCATCTCCGGCAGTAACTGCATCCCAAGCTTGACTGAGCTCGGCCTTGATATCTTCCCAGGCCTGCAGGGCTTCCTCTCGGTATTTATACTTGACAAGGAGCTCCATCCCGACCTCTGCCTTACTGTCAACAGCAAACTTTGGAATGGGAATTGGCTTTTCAACCTTCTTCACTAAACGGACCTTAGCCGTTGTGGTCACCGTGATATCCACTCCAGAGGGAGGCTGAGGTTCGTCCTTGCGATAGGAGATATAGTTATCGATGTACACCTCCAAAGCTTCCAGGCTCTGTTTGAGATCCTTACCCAAATTGGTATCAAGCTGTATCTTGGTGGTCCAAACTGTATAACCGCTCATACCGGCCAATTTAAACTTCCCGCCAAAGGGTTTTATGTCTAGCTGAATCCACGCTTTAAACTTGACCTCGCTGCCTAGGTCCTCCAAAATTGGACCTAGATTGATCTTGAAGCTTTCCAAAAGCCTCTGGGAGTAGTTATCAATAAGACCTCCGTCCATGGGAAGCTTCCCGCCTAGACCGTGCCAGGTTTCATAGAATGTCTCGTTCATTTTGGCATATATCGCCTTCGCATCGATTCTCTTGGATGCAGGCCACGATAATTTCACACCGGCTTTTGCCTGAACCGAACCCACATAGGGTATCATTATCCTGCTGGCAGGCAATTTGACTGTCTTTTGAATACTGTTCTTACCTACCTTGACCGATCCGAGCGCAGACCATCCTGTAGTTACCTCAGGACTGGTGAAATCTATCCCGAATCCCTGACCTGTCTTGTTCAGATATATACCATGACCTTCAATGAACCTAGGCCAAACTGCCATCAGCGGATCCATAGCGACTTCAAGGATGAAATCACCTATCATAACACCAGCATTCAGCAGTATATCATAGTGATATTCTCCTTCCTGCCAGTCCGTATTGTTCACAACTGAAAGATCGAAACCGAAACTGAAGGATTTCAAATGAACCCTTGAAGAAATCCGGGTAACCCAACCCCAACCGTCAGCAGGAATATCTCCTGGGTTGAATTTGGTCGTAACATTGAACTGAATACCGAATGCTGTAAAATTGAACTGATCGCCCAATAGGAAGCATATTCCGCTTATCACTCCGGCAATGGCAGTGAAGTATAGGTCTATGAACTCCTTGACACGCTCCAGCACCCAGGTGAATGCATCTACTATTACCTGGATTATCTTGGATGCAAAATTGACGATCGCATGGATAATGTTCACAAGAACAGTAATAACTTTCATGAGGCCGTCAATAAGCCAGCCTACGACACCGGCTATCTGATCCCATACCAAGCTAAGGAACCTCAATATATCCTTGCCCAAGGTCTGGGTGTTCTCATAGGACACACCCTCCAATTCCCATCCTGAGTATACTGTTATCGGGGTCTCTATGGATATGCTTATTGGTCCGTCCTTTCCGACAGCCAAATGCTGGCCGTTGAATTCCAGACCCTTGTTCTCGGTCTTGGATGACATGTTGAACATTCCCGTAATATTGACCGTCCAGGTTGTCTCGAAAGGCCGGGTATGGAATTCGGTCAGATTGGTATAATGGACCCCGTGGACCTCTTCTATGGTGATAACAATATCCCGACCGTTCTTGAGATAATTCGGTGTGATATCCGGATAAATCTGCTCCTGACTGAGTTTCCCTTGAGCATTGGCCATTTCTATTCTGGAATCTCCACTCCAGAAAGAGAAGGGCACACCATAGGTTATTGGCGTAAAATAATTACTATTGCGTATTTCCGTGGAATATATCATATCCGTGGTCACGGTTTTGATGAACTGACAGGCTACGGGGAACAGCCCGGAAGCATGGCCCAAGGTGGCAACGCCGTCAACTAAAAGGTCAAGTATCTTGCTTTCTGAAGTTGCTGTCAGTTGGGAAATTGTAGTATGAAGCTTTTCCAGCTGGATGGCCTTGACCTCCTCAAATGCGGAAGTTACCACTTGATTGGCATAGGCCTCAACCTCGCCTCTTCGTACTTGCCTGAATTTGTTCAAGATGTCGTTCTCAGAATATTTGGGAAGGGAATCGGGGTGCCCCTCTGGTGGTTTACCATATGGACAGTACATGATATCCCATTGATCGGGGGTTACTCCACCCCTGCTTCTTCCGCCCGGAGGGGTTCCCTTCATATATATGAAGCAGTGAACGGTCCGGAGGTTGGACTTGCCGTAATTGTAACCTGGCCAGTCATATCTAGCATTTGCGCCATTACCGTTCATATAGCCTCGGTTCTTATCACCGTAGGGATCGTTCACTATAACCTGATGCTTGTCGGTATCGTACCCCACTGCAAGAACATAATGCCCGGGACCAGTTAGGCTGGTCAATAGAACCACAGGATGTCCTGCATCTATCTCAGTTGTCAATTCCCCCCAAGTTGGGGACCAGTCAACCCAGGAATTCAGACCATGCTGTCTAGCATAGCGAGCCATATTGCCCTTTGTATCCTGCCAGTTGTTCTGTGTTATGAATCCATATCCACCCCAAGCGGTATTCCCAACGGGGTCAAGGGAACCTATATCATAATCATGCCCATTGTAAGTGTATTTCTCACAGATATTCCTTCTACCCTCATTAACGCTAAATACCCCATAATAACAAAAGGCCATCATTGCTGAAGCTGCCCCGCATGCCCAGTGCCCGCTGAACCAATTGGGTGTATCAAGGACCTGATGGATGTACGGTACATTAGCTGGAAGCTGGCCGGGCTCGGCAGGGTTTTCTGGATTTTGGATCTCCTGGGGATTGTTGACCTCCTCCTTTTTTCCAGAACCTTCAACAACCGTTGCCAAGTCTAGTAGTTCATCAGTCAACCTTTGGGTGGCAACCCCTATATTCTCTTCCTTGGCCGCCAGTTCATCAAAATGATCGATTATCAGGGTTTCCAGTCCGAAAATCATTTCATTGTGATTGGGGACTAGAAATTGGTTGATAATATCCTTTATTCCCTGTTTACCCTCATCGCTTTTAAAATACTCCACTGTTTTTGTAAGCATCTCATCAACCTGCCCTCTGATGATCTCTAAAAGCGTAGTTTCATCATCGGGCCTGACCGCTCCCACAGGTATAATCTCATACTGCTTTATTAGATCTGCCACATGCCCTACCTTGGTGGTCCGATCCACAAGTGCAATAATAATGTCCTTGATGGTTTCGGATAAACTCTTCACGACATTCTCCTGGTTCTCATCAGAGAGATATTTATCATAATAGGAAGCCCATATATGGTTTAGGAAAGATTCGTTTCTCAGCATCTCCTTGGTATCGAAATCCACATTTAGAGAGGCGCCCTCGATCTCAACGGTATAATGAGTAGCAACTCTCCAGTTGTAATCCACAGGCTCATCAGGTGTGGAAGCGTTGTTATCCGTATCTTCCATATGAGTACATTCATCATCCTTGACGAAGCTGACGGGATAGGATTTGTAATCGGTCTGTACCTCTATGTCCTCCATTAAGGTTGTATTAAGGATACTATCCATGGGTATTCCGCCTGCCTCTGCAACAGCCTCTTCCGCCAGATCGAACTGGGTTCCGACCCATTCACGGACAATATCCGCCAGCTTGGCCTGTCTCTTCATCTCCTCGGTCTCCTCATCCTCTCCAAAGAAAGTGTCACCAAGCCAGTCGAAGAAACTATCAACAACATTCCATACCACCTGGGTACCCTGCCATAGAACGTCGGCAATACCGTAAAGACCGAAGTATTCAAGGTACTTCTTGACAAATTGATCCATTAATGCATAAATTCCCTGGGACAGTATAGATGTGAAATTTATCTTTTCTTTCTCCAAACCGTGATAGAGAGCCACAATATCTGAGGAATCGACTGTATCATTTGTTATCCACTCCTCTATCAGGCTCTGCATTGACTTATCCATCCCATAGTTGTTCAGATCAAAACTTGCCAAATTCTCACTGTCGTAATTGCGGTAAAGCTTGGCAGTCTGAAGCAATATGGCCAGGTTCAGAGCGAGCTCAACATCGGCTTCTGTCAGTATTTCCTCGGTCCGGCCTGCTCCGAATATCTGACCCTCAATATCCGTAGTTCCGTATCCCTGGATCACTCTGTATTGGGAAATTGTAACAAGTATATATTCAACCATTCTACCTATACTGCTGGAGCCACTGCTAGCGGAGTTATCGAACTCATGGAACTTGTTCTGGAGTACTGGATAGGGTGTTTTAATACTCTTGTCAAAACTAAGGTTCTTTTCGAGTTCCTTATCTGAATCATCATGTTCTATCTCGTATTTCATTTCTCCTATAAGGGAATAATAGCATCTGGTGGGCAGATCAATAGCCTCTTCGGGATTGTCCACCTTAACGCTGTCAATGGCCGAACCCTGGGAAACTCCTCCTAAATCAACAGGGGCAAAATCAGTTGTCAGTTCCGAGTTAACAGAAATGTCCACGGAATAATTTATAATCCTGACAGTATAATCCCCAATATCTACCCCGTTTTCCTGGGTGTATTTGGCGATATAGTCTTCGAAGTTCTTATTGAATATAGGTATGATGCGGTTCTGATCATCTTCTATCTGGGTGGCCTCATAAATGGCATCCATGGCCATAATATAGGCTTCGCTTTCCACTTCCGCATGTGCGATACTGGTCTGATACTCCATATCGCTGGTAATGGCCTCATTCTGTTTTCTTTCCCTATCGACTCTGTCAATATAGGCCATATAAATAACACTTGCAGTTGACAGCATAAGTATTATCACTGCTACAAGCGAGAATGATACTTTCGCTATCCTATCCTTTCTGAATCTCTTATTATCTTCACCCTTATCCATATTAAATCACCGAATATCTTACAGCATTCCATCTACTGCTATACTGGTCCTTGCATAGGTAAGTTCATTTGACGATGGTTCTAGTGGTCATCATCTGAAATAATATTATGATATTATTGCCCCAGTATTTAATTTTTTCTCATGCATATCCAACTAAATAAAACTAAATTTTAAATATGAATACCTCGGATTAGGATTGAAGTAATTATCTTAATGCTTGATGAGAACAAGAGGGGGATTTTTAATGCTTGAAGAAATCACAAACATGATTAATTTACCGATCTACACAAAGAACGGTGCACATTTAGGTATGGTAGACAACATACAGATGGATATTGACAACAACAATATTTCTGGAATCTATGTAAGAGAACCGAACATTGCTCTAGTGGAAGGAAGCGTGCCTGTGCTCGTGCCTTTTAGATGGGTCCAGAGCATTGGTGATATTGTAATACTGAAATATTTCCCAGTCCGAATCGAACTGGGCCCCGAAGATAGAGATATGATTATGATGGACGGTATTGATAACTGAACCTAAATCCAACAATCTGTTGACTGCTTACCAAAATCAATAGGTAGCCATTTCCTTTATCCAATCCCTGCTGCAAGGAGGATCAAATCCGTCAGTTTCGGGAAAGGATTCTATAAAAGCAACCACTCTTTCAGCTAAAAAATCTGACGGATTGGAGCTAGTATCCAGTTCAATGGAAGGAACATTGGTTCTTTTAACCTCCATTGCTATCACATCAACCATTTCACATACCACATTATCCTCAATTTTTATCCGGGAATAATCTCTATTTTCCAGCCTTTTCCTTAAAATGGCTGGTTGGCACCGAAGAACCACTGCCCCGTTTACCTTGAGAAGATGCGAAAGGTGGGAATCAAGGAATATACATTCTTCGCTGGCTGAATTGAAAAATTCACTTTCTGACATGTCCCTATCAAAGAGTTCCAAATCTATTAGGTAACTCCCGTCCCCTTCATCATACTCCCCCAATAGTCCGTGTTCCTCACAGTAATCCTTGACTTTGATGACCTTATAACCTCTTTGACCAATCAGGGAGCATAAAGTTGTTTTTCCGGTTCCAGGCGTACCTGTTATTGCTATGATCATGTGTCACCCGTTTTCAAAATCTTAACTGGGGTTAGAGTATACGGCTGAAATAAAAATTCAAATATGTTATGATATTACATTTGGTTTCGGCCTTCAACCTGTATATAACTATGAATAATTAGGTAAGTTTCATCCTTCAATATATATATAATCATCAGTAATTAATCTTCAGGAATAATAGTTCAGGGTAATCAGAAGCTGGTGCAGCTGAATCAACCACATTTCTACTGTTGATTTATCATCTCATTTGTAAAACGCGGGATCTGAATCGAACGAGGCCATATCTTTTGATAAGAGGTGCAACAATTGAAGAACATAATTCCAAAAAAAAATCTGCTTTGGATGATACTTGCCATATCCTCCCTTATTATCATAGGTATGATAATCTACAAGCTTGAGATATATCCTGGTCTGAACAGCAGGCTTGATGAGAATACCCTGGAAATGGCAGGTATATTGATCCTAATGTTCTTCCTGATATTCGTGGTCCTGTATATACCTACTGGCAGTCTGAAGAAAATGAAGAAGGATATTCATTATGACGGAGTAGAGGTGGAGCCTGTCACAGTTATTGTTGAAAATGATCAAATTGATGATGAGGTATATTTTACTGCGGGGAAATCCGATGTGCATGAAACAGAAATAGTTGAGGCCTTACCACTGGAATAAATGCTACACCAATCCATAATTAAGATTTGTCAAAAAGCATTCACTGTATCAAAATATTACCAAAGCTTAAAAATAATAACAATGAAATATTATATTGACCCTATGTCTTGAAATGTTTTATCAATGTAAGTTTAATGATGAAGGGAGTCCAAATAAAGAAAAAAGGGTGCTGTATTGAATATATTAGATAAGATATTTCAGGAGAGGAAAAAGAACACCGCAATCATAGGATCGGTCTTATTATTCCTACTTATGTTATTCTTATTCTGGGATATGTCAGGAGCCGACACCCTGAGCTCTGCTGAGATCCAGAAATGGCTGAGTAACATGGGGAAGGACGATGTTTTGGACCTCAGCATGTATCAGAAAAACACTGCAGGTGCTGAATCGTTCAGCGAATATGCACAGAGAGATCAGGACCTTGAGCTGGTATATTCAGTATCAGACACAAATGTGTGCAATATAAGTTTTACACTAACCTGGACTGATGAGGAGGATACT
The DNA here is from genome assembly GCA_964430885.1 of uncultured archaeon. Classification (GTDB taxonomy): domain Archaea; phylum Thermoplasmatota; class Penumbrarchaeia; order JASLWR01; family JASLWR01; genus CAYSHM01. The sequence goes on from CAYSHM010000003.1 coordinate 36,577, forward strand.
GGATGGATCGGGTCATCCCCCAATCATGAGAACCAGCCAGATGAATTTTTAATTGTTTTTACGTCACCCGATGGAAATATTACCAAATCGTTCAATGGGAAGAACGATTACAACCAGGAGGGGAGGGTTGAAGGAAATGTTATGGTTCCAGTGCTAACGGGAAACAGTAAAAACGGAACAGGTACGTGGTCCATCAAGATATCTGTCAATCCCGGCGATCATGAACCTAGATATATTGGCGCATTCAGGTTCTTGGACAACGGAAACGATTTCCAATTGGTCGTTGAACATGATTTTCTTTCAATTACTGAATAAGCCTGATATGGAATTCATAATGGATCTATTTTATCTAGAATTCAATACTCTTTTTTTAAAAACTTATACTATGCAGAATCTGTTTTTTCAAAAAGGAAAATATCCAATGAAAAAGAAATTCGATCATTGGAGGCTAGGCAAATAGTTATTTGCTATCCCATATGATATTAATGCCGGCTTCTTAAAAGGTCTCAAGCTTGAAATGGACCATTGTGCCATTCAATTCTAGATGCAGTCGGTCTGCAAATCCCAAAATTTCCTTGACGGTTGCCTCATGGCCCCATTCATACTCATAATCATATGCTCCCTCTATTGGTTTAAATCCCATACCCAATAATTTGTCCGTAACCTCAGATGGACGGGCACCTTCCGAAGAGAACCATACTACAAGATAAGTCTTCATTGTGTTTCACCTTCTGAATCAGCAATTACCAAATCTAGTCCTTTTCTTTAACAACAAGGCGGATAGGTAGGACAAAATCCGCATCAACCCTTGGTCGCCAATATATAGATATAGAATAATATCAATCGTATTTAAACATTGGGCGCTGTTAAGCTGCCTAGCGATATTTGATATAGAATTATTCCTTAGTTATTACTTACTGGAGATAGTATACGAGATACAATATCAATGCCATCCCAAGGGAGGATCAATACTTTAAAAACCGCTTCATGACCTTTGCAGTTTTTGTCCAGGAACTTACCGTATCTATTGCCGGTTTGTTCTCCAATCCCTGGATGAAAGCAATATCATACTCATCCAATACTTTGAAGAGATGCTCGGGATTTCTTTGACCCAGTTCGGGTATGGTATCAACACCCACCTTCTCCAAAAGCCATGCCCACTGGGGTGTGATGGTATCTATTCTCATGAGATCCGCCATGTTGGCCATGGTCAGGACATCATCCTCATGGATACCTAGAATATCCGTGATTATCTGCCGATCGTTCCGTGTCACACAAATATTTAAAAAATCTGAAATAGTTTCGATCTCCTGTTCTTTCAGTTTATTTATGACCGCTTCATCCACACCTTTCATCTCTTCAATGGGATAATCCTTTTTATTCTTTGGAGACATAGAAAAACCTCTAATCCTTGATATGATAATAATTAGAATTCAATAGATATATGAATTGAACTAACTACAATATTATTAGTTATTAATATCTTTTTAATACTTTCTACCTAGATTGTAATCTGCCAATGAAAGCAATATTCTTTTGGGGCCTGAATCTGGAAATGATGCAAGGGATTTTTTGGCCTTTTCGATATAGGAATATCCAGTGGATTTAATACTTTCCATAACTCCGGCCCTCTCCATTATTGACCTTACCAGCTCAATGTCCTTTTCCGTCGCCTCGGGGTTGCCCCAAATACCTTTGATGACCTCGGCATCTTCCTTTCCTGCAGTGTTAAGGGCAGATACTAAAAGAAGGGTTTTCTTACCTTTTCGAAGATCAGTTCCAATGGGTTTACCAAGGGTCTTCTCGGTCGAAACCAGATCTAAATAATCATCCAGAACCTGAAATGCAATTCCGAAATACCGGCCGTAATCACCGAGCATTTGGGCTTCCTCTTCACCAGCTCCAGCGATCAAAGCCCCGCCTTCGCATGCAAGATCAAAAATGATGGCCGTTTTCTTTTCTATCATTGTCATATAGGAATCCAAATCTACGAATTCCATATCCTCAAAATCAATGTCATCCTGCTGACCCTCCCCTATGGTTCTGACCGTGATCACAATGTCCGATACCAAACGGCGGAACAATTTGTCTGACCCAGGCATATCTGAAAGAACCATAAAAGCATGGGAGTACAATCCATCTCCCGCATTTATGGCTGTGGCAACATCATAAGCCTTGTGAACAGTTGGGACTCCCCTCCTCAGGTCATCCTCATCCATGATATCATCATGTATCAGTGTAAAATTATGAACCAATTCCAGCGCTACGGCAAATGGCAGACCGTCCATCACATCCCCCTGGAACATTTCACAAGACAATATTGAACAGATAGGACGTAATCTCTTCCCGCCTGCATTCGGCAGATGCTCTATGGCTGACCTCAAGGTATGCTGATCGATAGCAGAGAAAATCCCATCAAGATAGTCTTCGACCAGTTCCTTTCTTTCGTTCAGTTCATAATTCAAATCCAATCTGATCACCACTCATGAAAAACCAATAAGTGTTTTTCATTTATTCCTGAATATAATTTCAATCAACCATTTGTATTTGTGTAAGAGATATCTATTCCTATAAAATCAAATCGGTACAACTCTGACAAGCCAATATTTTCCTATGTGAAAATTGGTTTATTCAGATCCACCATTCCAAGAGCTTCTTTGGCCAACGATCCCGATACCATGAAATAGTCAAGGACAATCCTTTTTCCAGACCCATCTTCGGCATCCAGCCAGTCAGTTCAGTTATCTTTGAGGAATCCACAGCATGTCTTCTTACTGGACAAGGTCTCTCAGGAACCCAAGCCACGGTTTTATCCAATCTCCTCTGAAAACCTTCACATAGTAATTGAGCTATTTCATTCACTGATCGTTCAATACCCGATCCTATGTTGAAAACCTCTCCCGCAAACTGTTTTTGGAAATCTGAATGGGACATTAACCAATATATTGCTAGGCATGTATCTCTAACGTATAACCATTCCCGTTTGTTATTTCCTTCTCCGTAAATGGGGATAGGTTCACCCGAGAGTAATTTCGTAACGAAACATGGTATCAATTTTTCCGGAAATTGCCTAGGGCCGTAATTATTTGTGGGACGGACAACACAAATAGGGAGATCATAATTCAAGTGGTAGTTCTGGGACAGCAGGTCCATTGAAGCCTTGGATACGGCATAGGGATTCGAGGGATTAAGAGGAACCGATTCTGGAACTGGATATTCAGTGGATCCATAGACCTCATCTGATGATATGATGATAATACCCTCCAGATCACTTTTTCTGCAGCATTCGAGGAGAGACAAGGTGCCCATCACATTGGTTTCAAAGAACGACTCAGCAGACCCAAGGGAACGGTCCACATGGGTTTCACCGGCAAAATGGACAACCCAATCACTATTTCCCATAATATCGCCAAGCAGAGAACTGTCAAGAACTGAACCATTAATCAACTTCACCTGGGAAGACCCATCATGCTTAACCAGATTTCTCTGTGAAGCGCAATAGGTCCCTGCATCCAGAACGATGAGCTCGATATCATTTTCATTCGATAGTATGACATCTACAAAATGTGAACCTATGAAACCTAGGCCGCCAGTCACCAGGAGTCTTTTCCCTTTGATGCCCATTGTTATCCTCCTAATTTACATCCCGGATATTTCCAAGTATTTCTCATTCACCTCGGCTTTAGAGAAGGTAAGAACAGGAAAGAAAATCGGTAATCTGGCCTTTGGGATTGAATTGGACCTGATCAATTCCGGCATCTCATCCATAGTAAATCCCACTACAAGGGCATCAGACCCTGTGAACCCGCACCTTTCCAAAAGATATTCCAATGTTGATCTTGTATCCTGGCACACATCATCATCATCATCATCAAGGAAATCCAGCTTTGGTTTTATCAAATATCGGTCAAGAATCCTCATTAATTCTTCCTTTTCAAGGGATTCCCTATAAATGTCAGGCGTGTAAATGAATCGCCCTCGGTTCCCCCTTTTCATCATTAGATAGGCCCCTACAATACTATCTCTATTTCCCAATGCGAACACCGAACTACCGGAAACTCCGTACGGAAGACCCCCCAATCCTTCTACTACACGATGATATATATAGGTTTTATTCTGCCGTATCTCTATGTGTATGGTAATATCCGGCGAGGTCAGATCTACCCGAACTCCGGCGAACATATCTGAATCCATAATTGCTGAGCCAGCCTCTATGTTGATTTCCTGTGAAGAATAGCTATGCGAGCCAATGCGTTTTGTCCTAACTGCAAAACTGACATTGTTCGACATTACCTTTTCAGCGTAGCCGGAGGATATTTTAATTATACTTTCCTTGGCCGATATATCATGTATTTGTCCCGGTGAAAAACTTACTATTCCGAATACTGATGAGAGAATAACCTTGGCCTTCTCCATATCTTCAGGATATACGTATAATCTGGACATGGTCTTTTCAATAAAACAGTCCAGGTCCTTCTTTAGAAATAATTGTGAAATGTTTCTTTCAAGTGCGGAAATAAACCTTTTTCTCACTCTTGGGGATTTTGTCCCTATCTCGCCGAACCTGACAATGAAAAAGTCGTTTCCTTTTATGAAGTCCATGATATTACTCCTCGGGGTGTAATTGTGCTTCTGTTTTATCTTTTTATCCGGATTATTCTGGATGGAATCTTCTATTATCATAAACAAATCAAATGCGCTGGCAGGAAAATTATGATTACTGGATGCAGGGCAAAGAATAAGGTAAATTGAAATAGGATAATCCAATTATTTTCTCTATCGATCTGTTATTGATTTTCCATAGATGATGATAAAACCCTTGTTGAACCCAAATAGGTAATGAAAGGGATCTTGAGTACTGATATGGGACATGAGAAAATTTTTATAAATATGCTTTAGGGTGATGAAATAATGAGTAAAAAAGGAGAGATGAAGAAAAAGGAAAAGGGCTCCAAATTAGAAAAAAAACTGTCCTATACACCGGACAACATCTGGGATGGCAGTGACAAAAAAGATGTAAAAAAGATATTCAGTTTTTCCAATGACTACATGGACTTTCTATCAAACAACAAGACTGAAAGGCAGTGTGTAAAATTTTTTGAAGGGCTGGCCATGGAAAAGGGATACAAGTGTATTGACGATATCAAAGGTAAAATCAAAGCCGGAGATAGGATATATCTCAAGAACAAGGAAAAAAACCTAGTTCTCTTTGATGTTGGCAAATCGCCTCTGGAACTGGGTTTGAACATAATAGGGGCTCATGTGGATTCACCCAGACTTGATCTGAAACCCATGCCCTTGACAGAGGATAAGGAATCAAATCTATCACTTCTCAGAACCCATTACTACGGGGGTATCAAGAAATATCAATGGGTGAACATTCCATTGTCCCTTCAAGGCGTGATAGTAAAGGAGGATGGGAAAAGGATCGATGTCAATATAGGTGAGGGGCCTGATGATCCAGTATTGGTGATATCAGACCTACTGCCCCATCTATCCCAGAAACAGAATCGAAGAAAGCTCAGCGTCGGCATTACAGGGGAAGAACTTCAGGCCATTGTCGGATCAATCCCTATGGATGATGTGAAGGCTAAAAATAAAATAAAATTGCGGGTCCTGAAGGAGCTGAACGAGAGATATGGTACTACTGAACAGGACCTGATATCATCCGAACTGCAGCTTGTTCCTTCAGGCAAAGCCAGACATATAGGTTTCGATAAAGGCCTCATAGGTGCCTACGGCCAGGACGACAGAATATGCGCCTATACCTCGGTAATGGGGCTCCTCAACAAGAAAAAAAGCGGAAAATCCAAAAGGACCTCCGTGTGCATTCTATTTGATAGAGAGGAGGTGGGAAGCGATGGCCCTACTGGTGTCAAATCCCGATTCCTCTATAATGCCGTTGGCGAGATCATGTACGCAATGAACAAGGACACAAGGGAAAGAGACGTCCGAAGATCTCTTGAAAACTCATTCTGTCTTTCCGCCGATGTCAACGGGGCCCTTAACCCTCTTTTCAAAAACGTGAATGAAAAACAGAACACGGCAAGACTGGGAAGAGGAATCGTCATAACGAAATACACTGGATCCCGAGGAAAATACAGCTCAAATGAAGCGAATGCTGAATTCGTGGCCAAGATAAGAAAAATACTGAACAAGAAGAAAGTGCTTTGGCAGACTGGCGAGCTGGGAAAGGTCGATGAGGGAGGGGGAGGAACAGTTGCTAAGTTTTTAGCCGAACATAACATGGATGTTATCGATGCAGGGGCCGCACTGGTAAGCATGCACTCCCCTTTCGAGATTTCAAGTAAAGCCGATGTTTTTTCAGCATATATGGCCTACAGAACATTCTATGAAGAAATGGCATGACACATCTATTCAACCGTTACACTCTTAGCAAGATTTTTCGGTTTATCAATAGAACAGCCTAGCTCAAGTGCACAGTAATATGAGAGCAATTGCTCAACAACAGTTATTGGAATAGGCGTCAGGAGTTCATCGACACGGGGTATACATAGGACATGATCCACATACTTCTCCATTTCGGTGTCATCTTCAGACAGTATACCTATTACCGGAGCATCCCTTGAAAGTACCTCGCCTATATTGGAGGCCATCTTATCATAGATGAAATCCTTTGGGGCCAGAGCTATCACAGGGGTCTTGTCATCAAGAAGAGCTATAGGGCCGTGTTTAAGTTCCCCCGCAGGATAGCCTTCAGCATGAATATAGGATATCTCCTTTAATTTCAGAGCGCCTTCAAGGGCCGTGGGGTAATTTATATTCCGGCCTATGAAGAATATTGAACTAGCAGTAGAAAGCTCCTTGGCGACTGCCTGTATTAGAGACGTATCATTCAACACTATCTCGATGTTTCGAGGCATCTTCCTCAATTGCTGGTTCAGCTGCCGGGCCCTCTCGGGAGGCAAAGTACCCCTGCTGACACCCAATTGAATGCTAATAAGATACATTATCAATAATTGAGTAATGAAGGATTTAGACGCTGCAACACCTATTTCAGGACCTGCATTTGTATATATCGTCTCATCAACAACCCTTGTAATAGATGAACCCAAAACATTAGTGACTCCAATGGTGATCAAACCTCTGCTGACCGCCTCCTTGGCAGCAGCAAGAGTGTCCGCAGTCTCTCCGCTTTGACTGATGAAAATAATGACCTGTTCATCGGATGTGGGGTCAAGATACCTGTACTCGGAACCTATCTCCACCTGACAGGGTAAACCTGTGAGGTGTGTGATGGCATATCGGCCTACCAATCCAGCATGGAAAGATGTACCGCAAGCAACTATCTTGATGTTTTTGATCTTGGAATACTTCTCCTTCAAGAGCGGAGATACAAAAACATCCCCGGAAGAGGAAATTTTTCCCAGCATGGATTCCCGAAGAGCCTTGGGCTGCTCGAAGATCTCCTTGAGCATGAAATGCTCATACCCCCCCTTTTCTGCATCCTCAAGGGTCCATAATATTTCCTGAGGATCAATATCAATCGGTCTGCCTTCATTGTCGAACAGATCAACATTATCACTTCTTAACACAGCTCCATTTCCTTCATCCAAATATATTACCTTATTTGTATGACCCAATATTGCTGGTACATCAGAGGCAACCATATTCTCACCCTGGCCTACACCAACAACCAAGGGACTCTGATATCTATAAGCAACAATTTCACCAGGGTGATCCTTATGAAGAACGGCCAAAGCAAAAGAGCCCCTTAGTTTGGAGACCGTTTTAACCATAGCCTTCTTGAGATCGCCAGCGTAGGCATCCTCGAACAGGTGGGCCACTAATTCCGAATCCGTATCGGATATGACATTATGCCCTTTTTCCTTGATCTCCATTTTCAGGGTATGAAAGTTCTCCAAAATCCCATTATGCACTACCGCAATATCGCCTTGGCAATCAGTATGCGGATGGGAATTCAATTTGGAAGGGGCACCGTGAGTTGCCCATCGGGTATGGCCTATGCCTGCTGTTTCATGGGCTCTATCAAGAGGTTTTTCCAGATCTTTTATCCGGCCCTTGTTCTTGAATATTCGGATTGAATCCTTCACCAGAGCTATACCTGCGGAATCATAACCCCTGTATTCCAACCGTTTTAGGGCTTTGAGAAGAATCTCCTGGGCCTCGCTCTGCCCCATATATCCCACAATGCCGCACATTTCCATCCACTCCCTTTTACCTCACCATTCGTGTTGAATCCGGAACGTCGCTTACAACATTCACGAGAGGGTCGATATGGGAACTGGAACCCAGTATCAAACCCCCGTTGATCACTGCACCATGGGAAATATCGCAATCCTGGCCGACGATACACCCAATCCGGGTGGAATCGCCCATCCTTCCCTTCCCAATGGTATTGATTGGTATGGTCAGGGTGGAAGCTCGGGAACCGAAATTAACTCCCTCACCCAGAACCGAGTCCTCTATCAAACAGCCCTGGCCCACCGATACATCATTCATCAGTATTGAATTGGAGATCTTGGTGAAACAGTCCACAGTCACATTATCTCCTATGGAAGTGGAAGGATATATTACAGAATTTGGACCTATCTCGCAACCCGCGCCTATCACCACCGGTCCCTTAATATAGCTATTAGGATGGATGAGCGTACCTTTTCCTATTGATATATCACCGACGAGTGTAGCACCATCCTTGATAACACCTGATTTTTCAACTTCAAAACCGAGAAGAGCCTGGTCATTCAACTGCAGAAGGTCCCATGGGAATATGGCATCCTTCCAAATACTTGCCCGGACTGCCCCTATCCTTGCCTCATTATCGATCATATGTTTGATTAGTCCAGTGATATTATTCCTCTCCTTGCCTGCTATCTCTTCCATATGGCTGAATATTTCTGGTTGGAATCGGCATATGCAGGTGAATATCAATCCCGTGGTGTTGCTGCAGCCTTCATATGCCCTTATAGCATGGGTTATAACATTATGTGATGTGAAAGAACCGCCTTCCTCTGAAACGCTGGTATTGACCCTGATGTCAGTAATATATCCGTCCCTTATGCTCACAATACCGTACTTGGAAAGCGCGGTCGACTCTGCGAAAAGAATACTGTTGGGTTCAATTTCAGCACGCAGAAGAGGTTCAAGGGTTGAGCTCTCAATATAATTATCTCCCGGAAGCACTATGAAATCAGAATCCAAAAGGTGCCTTGCCTGTCTTAAAGCATCTCCAGTACCAAGGGGTTTTTTCTGCATAACGAATTGGATATTGACCCCGAAATCACCCCCGTCCCCGAAATGCCTCAATATCTTCTCCTTCTTGTAGCCGACAACCATTACAATGTCCTGTATACCCACCTCTTTCAATGCGCTTATCAGATGCTCTAATATAGGTTTGTTGGCAATGGATACCATCCCTTTGGTCATGGAATTCGTCAAGGGCCGGATCCGAGTCCCCTCGCCTGCGGTTAGGATTACTGCCTTCATTTTCAGCACCGCTTATTGAAAAATGTCTGATATTATAAAAATGCAACATTGATATTGGTCCCAAAACCACATATTATTCCACATCATTGAATTCATCCAAAGCCTGCAGGGAAAATATATAGCCCATTATGGGTTTATGAAATGTGAGTTCACCATGTAGAATAAAATAGCTTCCTTTATCCTCCAGTATGTCTGAAAGCATGGCCAGAATCTCATTTTTCATTTCACTGTCATTTTGGATGTATATTGGAATTTGACATTCCCCGTATTCATCGGTGATTTGGTAGGGAATATGAATTAAATTTGTGCTTTTATTTAATGAATCGCCATTATGGTCATTTTCATTCGAACCGTCCATTGGATCATTATCTGAAGAACCGGTATGTATCTGAGCAGTTAATCTTACCTGGGCATCCTCATATAGATAATGTACTGAGGTCAAGTCCGAGAAGGTGATATTCTCAGGCTGAGAGCTATGGACCAATAAAGCTGATACGGCCTCCATATAAAGACCCATATCCGTATCATCCTCAACTAGCTTCCCGCTTACCAAAATAAGATCCCTTCTGTGGATGATTGAAATATTGAATTCATAAGGCAAGTGAACGTTAAGAAGCCGGCCTCCAGTTACTGTTCTGTCTGAAATTGTTATTGTACTGAAAATGGGATCGGGTTCATAGAGAACGTATCCAGTTATGTTGACCGGAAAATAAAGAAACTCTCTTCTATTCTCAGAAAGCCTTTGAAAGGCTCTTTTTATTCCCATCTCCATGGACTCCCAAGAACCTTCAATAATAACCGCTTCGGAGTTATAGGTAACCAAATATGGATCACCATCATCCTTCAGCTGGACAAAACCAGTAACTTTCACTTCCTGTCCAAGTGATACGTTCATCCTTATGTCATAAATGTACCAGGTTATGGAATAATCGCTTGCCGGATCGAATAACTGGGCAATATAGAATGTTTCCCTCTGGAACAGATCGGTTACAACTCCGGTGGTACAAACATATTCGCCCTCATATCCAATCAAGGAGATCAGGGCTTTTGTGTCATCACACACCGTATCGACCTTCTCTAGGAACGATGCCTTGTTTACCTGGATCTGGTACTCCTTATTGAATTTTACCACTTGACCCCTAACCTCAATAATATCTCCAGGATCGAAACTGCAATCTCCCGTCTCTACCACAACAGTAACAATGGTATTCTTTCCGCATATGTTGATAAATGTCTCATCTGTATCGGTATACTGTACATCACAAACCGCTCCCTGGACCACAACCATTTCTCCTTCATGATCCTCCAATTCATCAAGGGATACATTATTAGGTTTAGCCAGTAAAGAGAATAAAAAAAGGAAACCTATCCCAATGATGCTGAATATTATAACAAATATGGCAGATCTGTTCTTCAAATCCACTCGCTCCCTATCTTAATAAAAAATGGCGCCGAGAAGGAGATTTGAACTCCTGAGACGCAATGCGTCACGAGATTTCCAGTCTCGCGCCCTACCAGGCTGAGCTACCTCGGCATTTGCATTAACAACTTAGGACCCAAATGATCCGGCATCATGATTAGATCCAATCGCTACAATTATATCAATTTAGAACTATTTCATGACCTCCCGGATTACGTCAATTGTTTTATTTATATTTTATCATACGGTAATTAGAATTATAAAGGTTATGGTTGGTAATGGCATTTACATCTTAAAATAAAGATAATGTTTATAATACATGTTTATGTTTAGTCCTTGAAAATATTTCCACGATCATTCAATAAAGTGGGGTGAGGGAATGGCAAAGAAAAGAAAACCCAATTCCATGTACAGACAGGTAAAAAGTCAAGCCTATACTCGAAAAAAATATATGGGCGGCATACCTAATCCAAAAATACAAAAATTTGAAACCGGCAATCTAACGAAGGATTTTACTGTCACTATCCATCTCATTGTAAAGGAAAGATGCCAGGTCCGTCATAGTGCTCTTGAAGCTGCTAGAATTACATGTAATAGACATCTTGTTAAAAGATTGGGACGTGTGGGGTATCATTTGAAGATAAGAGTATATCCACATAATGTCCTTAGGGAAAACAAACTTGCAACAGGAGCGGGAGCCGATAGGATTTCTCAGGGAATGTCCGAGGCCTTTGGAAAGCTGGTGGGAACTGCAGCCAGAGTAAAACCCGATCAGGAAATCATCACGGTAAGTGTGGATGCAGATGCTTTCCCAATAGCAAAAGATGCACTGCGTAAGGCCAGCATGAAGATACCCTCTCCTTGTCAGATAATAGTGGCAAAGGGAAAAGAACTGCTGCCTGGTATTTGAATCTACATTAAAATTTTTTGGCTCTTTTTTCATTCGCATTTTAGAGCCTATATTTTATATTTTATCAAATGCAATTCCATAAAATATCAATACCACAATTAACAATTATACTACTATTAACATAAAAAAAAATTTGAAGCTATTTCAGGAATAGCTCCCGTATTTTCTTTTCAGTTTAGAAAAAATTTTAGTTCTACAAATTATCAGTTATTAATTTATTCTTCTTCAATAACGAACTCTTCTACCTCTTCCACTTCCTCGGGCTCAGGTTCTTCCTCCTGAATCTCCTCCTCGGGTTCCTCCTCGGGCTCAGGTTCTTCCTCCTGAATCTCCTCCCCAGGTTCCTCGGATTCGGCTTCGGGGGCACCTTCTAACCTCTCCATAACCTCACCAAAGGCCACCCTTCTTGCCACCTTGTTGATCTTCACTTTGATAAAATCTCCGACACTAACATCAGGTATTATTATCACAAAATTCTTCACTCTAGCTATTCCATCCCCTTCCCGTCCCAAACTTTCAATTTTCACTTCATAGCTCTCACCCTCATTGATAGGAGGTGATCGCACAAATCGGTTTCTATTATCTCCTGGATACAAAATCTCACCTTTTATTTAATTTTAATTATAAACCATTTTATTTACCATTCGAACAATATCTAAAATCATTCTGGACATCCAGACAATTTTAGCATTGTTCAAATGACTGCCAAACGGCGGATAGGTTAAAATAAATACATGCTATTTAAAACTTTCACCACAATAAATTTCACTTACAGAAGAGAATATTTTCAAGTATATGGGAAGAAATTAAAAAACCCTCCCCTTTTCAGGAGAGGTCTGCGCTTACCATCCATGGATAGAGGAAAACATTCGCCCTTATCTTTGGACTTTGAATGATTAAAGGTTACCATATAATCTTTCATATTCATCCTGCTGGTTCTGGGACATATCCTCACCGCCGGTCTCCTCATCAGACAGTGTTTCCACATCATCCTTTTTATTGCCGGACCTGGCGATCATTACTGCGACAACCACTCCGATTATCAGAAGGAGGACAATCACAATAATGATAATTACCATGATCATACTTGAACCGCCTGATCCTTTATCGTTGCCATCGTCTCCAACATTGGTGTCATCATCAGCAGGCGGCTGATCATCATCACTATCCGCATCGGGGTTGTCAAAAACTGTGGGATCAAGACCCCTTCGGTACTCTTCAAGATTGGTCAGGCCGTCATCATCATCGTCATCATCGAAATCCTTTGAGTTCTTTGCATCAAGATTATACTTGACCTCCCAACCGTCTGGCATTTGGTCCCCATCCGTGTCATTGTTGAATGGATCCAGATCCTCTGCGAACTCCTCAAGATTGGACAGGTCATCATTATCGTTGTCCAAGGATGCATCTGCAAAATCAAGTGGATTGAGGCCCTGCTGAACTTCCCAACCATCCTCCATTTGATCTCCATCAGTATCAGGTTTGAGTGGATTGGTCCCGTTAAGGAATTCCTCCACATTGGTCATGAAATCGCTATCTGGATCATTTGCAGCATCATTTCCCATCAGAGGATTGAACTCATAATCAACCTCCCATCCATCGGTCATAACATCATTGTCCGAATCCGAATTGAAGGGATTGGTCCCCACCTGGAATTCCCTCTTGTTAGTGAGGGCATCGCCATCAGGATCCTCAGATGAATCTGAATCATCCAGTGGGTCAAGGTTCACCTCGACCTCCCAACCATCTGGCATACCGTCTGAATCAGTATCATTCTCGTTGGGATTGGTATTGTTCAGATACTCCTCAATATTCTTGAGATCATCCTCATCATCATCGTTATCAGCATCAAAACCCATTGGGATCAATCCGTTGTCAACCTCCCAACCGTCGGGTATTCCGTCTCCCTCACTGTCCCATTCATTGGCAAAGGTCCCAACCTGATATTCCTGAAGGTTGGTAAGCCCGTCAGAGTCCTTATCTCCATTGGCATCAGACGCTAGGGGGTCCAGCTCGCAGTCGACCTCCCAGCCATCTGGCATTGCATCTGAATCTGTATCCTCATCGCCCGGATCTGTGGAAAACTGGAATTCCTCAATATTCTTCAAACCATCGCTGTCCGGATCATCATATGCATCATTCTCACCAACAATGACCAATGGGTAAAGCTCCTCCCATTCATCAGGCATATTGTCATTATCTACATCCCTGTAATTCTTTTCGTTCTGTATCTCAAACACACTGAGAGAGAGATAGGTAGTTTCCTGACCCATGGGGTCCCGAGCAGTTATCCTTACCCTGTATGTATCTGTATTCCATGTTGCAGTGGTATTTGTATCCCACTCATAACTGCCCGTATTCTCAAGACCAGTGTAGATCACATGGAATTCCGGTTCGGCCCTATTATCTGGATCCCGAGTAAAATGAAGGTCTATTGTAAGATCTTCTGAGGCGTCATTATCAGGCAGAACATCACCGTCTTCACCGTCATCCGTGGCGGTCCATGTAATGGTGTTCAGACCGCTCCATATCTCGCCGCCCAAGGGTGTGTTCAATGTGACAACAGGGGGAAGATCATTATCTATCTCGAATGTTGTATCCATTGTGGCACTAGCGGTCTTTCCGCCAGCGTCAGTAACTGTGATCTTCAGCTTGTAATCGGTCTGATCAACGGCCTGGGTTGTATCCCATATATAGGATCCCGTATTGTCCAGATCACTCTCAATAACAGACCAGCCGCCGTTTCTGCCGTACTCCAGTTTGATGGTAAGCTCATCTCCGACATCGGTGTCAGTTGCGGTCCAGTTGATATGGGTATTCCCCCTGACCAGACCTGAAGGTACATCATCAAAGTGGACTGCAGGCTCATGGTTGAAATAAACATATCCTTTGGTTTCTATGCTTAAGGGGCTAGCTATATTCTTCCGGCTGTCAATATAACCCTTGTAGGTTGCATCGATTCCAGTGTTGTTTGCATTTCCGCTTCCGCCTATATGGCCGATAACACCGTCGAAAACGCTGAAGGGTATCGCTCCGCCCCAATTATAATAAGCAAATCTAGCATCCGTCTCAGCGGTCCCGTATGCGTCGGAAGTGGGATGCCATTCAAGAAGAGTATAATGGTCGGGGAAATAATTGCTGTCCGCTACTATTCGGTCATGTGCACCTACGGAACCGGGGCAATATCCGCACCAGGTAGCAGTGAAACATTCTCCAAGTACCCTTCTCTGGGTTCCAGTGTTCTGCAGTGTCTTTGTCATGGGATCGATGGTGGACTGCATAACCTCATAGGAATCATACTGCCTTTGGGGATCATTGTTCATGTTTTTCCGTTCTTTGGACAGGCTCTGGACAAATACTACAACCCTAAGATCCTCTTTGATCCATTGAGCGTTAGGTGTGAAAGTCTTGTTGAAATGGAACTCCTGTCCAACATTGGTTATCTGAATATTTTCCACAGCCAATACATCTCTGACCGTATGACGATATCGAGCACCGTTATGAAGGGTCTTCAGATCCTCCACTAGTACAAAGGAAACTGAGCAATTGGTTTCTGCCGGCATATCCTCTACCTTGATCGTAGCATCTATCCAATTGGTGGTGTCGATCCTATCTGCGGAATCGTCCTCCGCAGATACCAGAACCATAGCACTGGACACCATGCAGAGACATATTGCCAATATAAAAATCCTTTTTTTCATCATTATATATCCTCCTTATAGTACACATTTTTCATTGTAAAAAATTGATAATTAAATAATTGAAATTCTATTTATAATTTCGGGCAAAGTAATTTTCAATTACCTATAAGTGTATAACACCGTAATTGAAATATTATGAGTAGTGTAAACCAATAAAAATTGAAATAGAGAATGTTAAAAGACCATTATAAATTGATTTAAACAGTGAAATTCGGATGACTGTTCAATATATTTAGCTCTTAATAGGAACAAGTTCATATCTTGGTTTCGAAGTCCTCGGGAGTCAATTTGAAATCGGAGTAATTTATAAGCTCCCCGTTGTTCTTCAGTACTTCTCTTGAAAGGAGCCAGTATAACAAAGCCAGGGATTTTCGGCCCTTATTATTAGCGGGAATCACCAGGTCAACATTTCGGGTATAATTATTTGCATCACAGAAACCCACCACAGGTATTCCAATCAGCAATGCTTCCCTTAAAGCCTTGGAATCCGCTGCAGGGTCAGTCACCATCAGAACCTCGGGCTCTAGATATGTGGCAAGTTCTGGGTTTGTCAGGGTTCCAGGTACGTATCGGCCTTGGAGGGTCATGGTCCCCAGAACCTTGGAGAAGAATTTCACAGGTGTTTTACCATATTGTCTTGCAGATAGTACCAGTATCTTATCAGGATCGTAATTTGCCAGAAATTTACCAGCAGTTTTTATCTTGTCCTTGGTGTGCTGGATGTTGAGTACGTAAAGACCGTCATCACGGACCTTGAATATGTAGGGTTTCATATCTGCACTTTTCTGTTTGGTCCCGATGTGTACACCTGCTGTAAGCAGCATATCGTCCTTGACCATCTCGTCTCCGCCTTCTTCATTAACCATTGTAACCAACCTCAATTATATATCTGACCTTTGAATAGTAGTTATGGGTGTCAGTCCCTTTCCAAATTCATACTGAGCAATCGCTACTGAATCAAACATATCCGGAGGAACATCTACCAAAGCCGGAGCTCCCAAACTGATTTGCAGTGCCCGGGCTCCGATTATTCTTGCTTTTTCATATCTGTTATACATGATATTTCCTACCCTGATGTTCTATCTTTAATTTGTCGGATATTGCCTTGATCATAGTTGATTATAATCATTATTGATTCATGACCAACACAATAACAAACCTTGAAACGTGAATATCCATATCTTATATAATTCTTACTTACCAATTAAAATACTCGGATTTTTAGTATTTCAAAGCTCATTTTTATAGGTTGGAAAAAAAACTGAAAATTTCATGGGTCTCCCGACTGAATAAACACATAATTATTCTTTCTAATATTCCTTGGACGATTATTTCACCAGTAACAACTCTATGAAATATTTCCGCGGCCTCTTTCAATGGATAACCATATGCACCACAGGATATTGCCGGAAAAGCGATCGATTTTATGGAAAGATTTTCCGCCTCCTTGAGACACGCCACATAACAGCTTTCAAGTAGATGAGATTTGTCCTTTGAAGGATGATATACCGGTCCAACAGTATGGATCACAAATCTGGCGGGAAGCAGGTATCCTCTAGTTACAACCGCCTTGCCGGATGGCATGCCATTGGGATATCTTGTACGGCGGATCATCCTGCACTCTTCCAAGAGTTTTGGTCCTGCTGCCCGATGTATGGCGCCATCCACCCCACCTCCACCTAAAAGACTGGAATTGGCTGCGTTCACTATGGCATCCACTTTCAACTGCGTAATGTCTCCAACAATGTAATCCACTACCAACCGCATTCCACCCTATCAACCTCGGAATATTATCCTTTTACTCATATGAAGGGATAGAGGATGGGGCTTGAATGGCATATCGTCCTGTTCCTTTTTCAACCTTTCTTTCAGCCCTTCGATGTCTAGCTTCATCTGTTCTTTTGTGCTTCTAATCCTGACTGAAAGTTCGCCGCTTTCTTTCTCCTTATCTCCCACAACCACAATAAAAGGCACCCATTCCTTCTCAGCATTCCTGATGCTCTTTCCAACAGTACTGCCTGTGTCATCAATATCCACCCTTACTCTTTCAAATTTCCTGCATAGTTCTTCACAATAACCCAAATGATATTCTGATACTGGAATCAATCTCATCTGAGTGGGGGACAACCAGTAAGGCAAGCTGGGTTTGATGCCTTTCATGGTGTTCTTATAAGCTCTCTCCAATAAGGAATAAATCACCCTTTCGATAGCTCCTGAAGGGGACATGTGCATGATCAATGGAAATTGTTTATCTCCGTTCTCATCGGTGAATTGTATATTATATCGCTCAGCATTTTCAACATCTATCTGGTCAGTTGAAAGGGCAGAAGCCTTGTCAAGAGCATCCACGAAATTCCATTCATACTTCATAAGGAAATAGAAAAACCTATCGTTCCACATTTCTAGAAGGATGGGAGCTCCCCATATCCCTATAAGCTCTTTGATAAAATCGCGGTTTTCTTCATAAAAATCCTTGGTGATCCTTATAGCCATTTGAAAATCATTTTCCATATCGTAACCGATGTTCTCCAGAATACTTCTTGATAGCTTGAAACGAACTATCATCTCCTCCTTTGCCTGTTCCATATCTGCACAGAACGCGTGGCAGTCAGGCATGGTAAAAGCACGTAATCGTCTCAGACCTGTGAGTTCACCCCGCTGTTCCAATCTGAAGGAATAACGGGTCAACTCATAGAGCTTTGCCGGGAGCTGCTTATAGCTCAAAGTAGCATCATGCATCATCAGAAATTGTCCGAAACAAGCTGCGAACCTAAGAAAAACATCCTTGTCAGGTGTTTCTATCTTATATTGCCTAGCTGGGAACCTATCCAAGTATTTCTTCAGAGAGGGATGTTCATAATCGTACATAATAGGGGATTCGATCTCCCTTCCACCATATTCTATCACCCGCTCGGTCACATATTCTTCCAAAAGACCTTTTATGAATCTGCCTTTGGGATAAAATCTCATATTCCCTGGATCGGAGCCTGGCTCGTAGTCCGCAATCTCATGTTTCTGCATCAGTTGTACATGAGGAGGGCTTTTCTTACCTCCTCGGGATTTACTTATTTCATAGGAGGCAAATTTTTCAAGATCTTGTTCACCCTTGAAATTATATCCACTGACCTTTCCGTTATCATCGTTTATCTCGTTGATATTTCCGTTAAGGTCCATGATATACCAATAGGACCGGGCCTCATCCTCCGCCTTCAATGCTGAGGATTCCAGTATCTCTTTTTTACCTGTACCTTGAATTTCCCTTGAAAGCTCACTCAACGGATGCCCTTTACAGGAAATTTTAAAGGATTTATACCAGCCAAACGGAGCTCGATATACCTTGTAATGACTTAATTTGAGTTCTTCAAACAATCTTAATTCAACCTTGACTGCTTCTTTTGGTTTAGCAAGGTCGGACGACAGATGAGCATAGGGATAAAGGAATATTGCATCCACGCCCACGGTCTCAGCAGCATCAAGAATAGTCTCGGTGGCTTCGTATATCACTTCATCAATGTTCTTCCAATCATTCTTCTCCACAGCATTGAAGGCCACTAATACTTCATCACAACTCTGATGTTTCAGGGATTCACCTATGTCTTCAGCTATGTTCTTGATTGCCTTTGTTGTCTCATATTCCATATAATCAGAATGAATCAATAATAATTTCATCTCAACTCACATCCCTATTTACCATTTAAGAAGCGAGTTCTTCAACAGCAACACGGTTAAAAAAACATTATGGTTATTATTCTTTGTTACAGCTAAAAGCAATCACAATTGTTCCTATTTGTTTATCGCCATGTAGAAACAGCCAGAAAAGGGAAACTCGAAATCATATTACTGGATGAAAATTGAAAGGATCAGAATATATTTTTCTTGGTGATTGAACATAATCTACCAGAATGGGCTTACAATTCTTCAGAATTTCAAGAAAAATAAGGTAAAAGTAGTAAGAAATTAAATTATTGCCAGCCGATTTCTTCTTCATCATCCCAATCTGAAATGGCCTTGCGATGCCGTCTTTTTGTGGGACGTTCCCTCCCCCGTTCCCTCAGGGAGACTTCTGTAAATCCATCCATCCTATCATATTCTATCCTTTTAGGTTCGGGAGGTAAATAATCATCATCATAATCACCAAAAACATCCTCATCCCAATCATCTGAATCAGACCTATCCCTTCTTCCTCTAGGAGAGCCGACCTTCCCATCTGGCTTCTTTGAACCGCTATTCAATCCTGAATAAATATTCTGTTTAGACCCGCTCATATACTCCTTAATCTCATCGCTGTCGACCTTGATGGCCACCGCCAAACCGCCAATAACCAATACTGACAATATCAACAGACCGTAGGCCAAATTGGAAATCTCCCATTCACTCTTTGAGCCGTCATCATTTCCCCCACCATCCATCACCGTATATGAATACTTCAGATTTACCCTGCTTTCATAGACCGACATAGGTTTGTCAATTGACGTTGAATTATACGATATTCCAAAATAATAATTACCCTCATCTGCAGAATCGGTGATAATCTTTGATGGATGAACAACCAGTTGATTCTCCGATATTATTTTAAATGTGTTTGACCCTAATCTATTCCAGCTGACCGTATCCTTTGATATGAATAGGTTGACACTTGAAAGGTTCATTCCGCCATTTAATAATTCATACTCAACAATGAAATCCCCCTGCACCTCATCTGGAATTTGAACTAAGCAAACTTGATTCGTATCGTCTCTGGAATTGCTCATATGATCAAATGGGGATTTTTGAACTACCTGGGATTCAGTGGTATCCTTACTATGAAATAAAATAATGCAAGTGAAAATAAGAATTGAAAAAATTAAACACACAATAATGCCTCGCTTAACTATATATTTCTCAGAGCAGATCTTTTCCAGCATGATTTATCTCCCCATATATTCCCATAGACATGGTTATTGATTTCAAAAAAATACGCTCTCGTTATTATTTTCGGCCCTTCTTTTCCGTCCGGGATCCCAAACCCATCCCTTCATTTTTAATCGCCCTCATCTCCTTCCTCCCTATCCTCGATAGAAGGACTGCGCCTACTGCGACAATCGCTAATAATATGGAAATGGAGCAAAGTATATTTTTCGTATTGGGTTCATATTCCACTTCCACATTCAAGGTTGTGGAATTACCTTTATCATCATCGTCATATATTGTCAATGTTACAGCATAGGTCCCCTTTTCGTTATATTTATGCTGGACCCGGGATGTGTTGGTAGTGATTTTGGTACCGTCGCCAAAATCCCAATCATACCTCACAATATTTCCATCAGGATCAAATGAGGAATTTGCATCAAAGGTAACATATTCACCAGGCTCAATGAGTTTTGGGACAAAGAGGAAAATGGAGGGACCCACAGGAACATTTGAAACGATCACTTTCAATGTATGAGTAACATTGCCCTCGCCGTCTGAAGCGGTTATGAATACGTCATGGGTGCCATTGTCGAGATAACCTGTCTGCCACCAAGAAGTAGTTGTTGCACCGGAATATGAAACTGATATGTTTTTATTGTCAGGATCCGTGATCTTCGGATCTATTGAAAGCATTTCCCCTTCCGAAACAACGATATACTTATTGTATTCAATTTTTGGTAGATCATTAACTGGCGTCACGTTTACCGAGAAGTAGATGGATGTACTGGCATTGTAATTATCTGTAGCTATAAGTGTTATGTTCTCCTGTCCGAAATAATTCTTCTTCATGGAGATATGAACGCTATTGTTATTCTCAATGTTGAAAATGATCGAACGGTTCCCAAAGAAAGTATAATTGAGCAATTCATTTTCATCTATTCCAAGATCGGGATCCCAAAAGATACTGGAGAGATTGAAATATAGTTTCTCAGGGGTATCTTCCTCTATATAAATCCGGTCCAACTGGGTAATTATCTGAGGTGGATCATTAACATTCTTTACAGTAATTTTCAGTTCAATGGTGTCCTCCCCTCCGTTACCGTCAAAAACAAGGAATGTGAAAAAATGGTCACCAACTGCGGTATTATTGGGGGTCCACTGGAAACGACCTGTTGTGCGATTCAATTCGAGGTTCGAATGCCCCGTAGGAAGCAACTGGAAATATAAAATATCTACAGGCCTATCAATATCCGTCGCGTTCACGACGAAATCCAGAGGGACACCTTGGTAGGTGGTCTTGTTCTCCATGGCTGAAAATACCGGAGGATTATTGATCAAATGCAATTCCAATGTTGAGTTGGGAGAACGGACATTCTTACTGTTAACAGCTGTGACATTGATGTAGTACACATGGCCGAAGAAACCTTCTTCTTGAAAAGTGAATTCGTTATCTTGAATTATTTCGGATGATAACAAATAACTGCCATTTCGATCCTGAATTGTTATCTCATATGCAACATTCTGCCCTTGGAAATCAAAACTCGGAGCCCATCTCAGAGTAGGTTTTAACCTATGAGTCGCATTCGCTGAAATGATACTTGGAACCGTGGGAAGATACTTCTTGATACCTGCATATTCGAACATAGTACAGGATACAAGTCTGGAGAACTTGGACATATAATCAAAATCCAATCTGGAATAATTATTATCCTCCTCAGGCCAATTGGACGGCCACCAATCTTCAATATCAAGTGAATCACTCTCTGATAATCCAACAGCAGGGAGATTGTATTTCCAGAAAGAATAATAATCATCTTGGCCTTCCATGCGCCCATCCACCTGTCTAATGCTCAGATCAATATTCTGCCGGATATTCACATCAGTTAAATTATCAACTATGGAATTGGATAATTGATTCTTCCATATCCCACATACATCACCCTGGGCTCCACCATATCCAATTCTATCAAGGGTTATTACTGCTCCTATATTGGACCCTGACAGGTTAAGATTCCTAGCGTACTCATTACTGCCTATTCTGCCGCTACCGTTTGAACCTCCATCAACAGCCACGAACCTTATTGTAGCATTGAAATCGTAAGATGATAGCAATCTTGCGCTTTCAAGAAGAACAGCCATACCGCTGGCATCATCATCTGCACCTTTATAGGCCAATGATTCCGTATCATAATGTGCTAGGATAATATACTCCTCATCAGAAACAGGATTGATCCCTTCACTTGTACATATGATATTTGTGTAAGCAGTTCCATTCACATAGAAAGTGAACGTATCAACATTTTCACCAAAAAGCTCTGAAAAACGCTGAACCAAATAATTCTCTACCTCTTTATGGCTGGTTGTATTTCTATATCTATTGGGAAAGTTCATAAGATCTTTGGTGATAGAACGAATAGATTCCCTTGAAACCCTTCCTGAAACACTCGAAGGAGAAGCATAATATTCCAATGGGAGACGCAATTGCATGGATTTATCCATATATACATAGTGAATGCTCTTCCCTTCACCTATTGGATGGGGATATTCGATTTTATGAGTGGTCTTAATCTCCTGGTCATTCATTTTCAATATCTCTTCAGTGACAATTATTTTTGAAATCTTCCCCTCACTATCGCTTATTAGATCGGGCGATTGGCCAACGGGTACCCCATTGATATTGGTTATAGCCAAAGGAATACCATTAACCGGGATATTCTGGGACTCGAAAAATATATCTAGATACCAGTTGATGCTCAATCTAGACTGCTGATCCAAAATATCTACCTTTTCCTTGTCAATTGTGCAGTTCAAAGCGGAAATAAAACTTGATTCCTCAAGCTCCATGTCTTTTAAGCAATTACTGAAACTTGAATTTGTTAGCAGAACCGAGGAACGGTTGGCCTTCAATCCCAACTTAGCAAATGATAAAATGGTATTATTGAAATAGGACACATTGGTTGATGTTTGGAATATTTTCAACCCCTGCCAATTCGACTCGGAATATTTTGTGAAAATGATGGGTTCCTCAACTGTACCCTGGCATATCATTGCACTATTGATGGTTATCTCTGCTCCGGATCCAATCTTCACAACCGTTCCAGCCCGGACCAATATTTTTTTTTGGTCAACCTGGTAATCATCGGTGATTATTTTTGTCCCGCTCCAAACAATATAATCCTCAGCTCTGACATCTTCGCTACCTATTCCAGAAACCTCATAGGGCGATGAATCAACACCAAATATTCGGTATATGGAGAAATTATTTAAGGCACATAATATCAATGCTGCCGTTAGAATTATATATATAGGTTTTCTAATTCCATCTACCTTAATAGCCTGGAGCATACGGCTTTCAATATCATTATCTTAATATTTATTTTTTCCTTATCATAAATTGAAGATTACATATAATAGGTTCCGGGAAAGAACCGCTTTTATTGGGCTGAGGAAATCGCCTATTTCACTTAATTTATTCGTGAGCCGGTATTTATGAAAAAAATATATTAAAAAACAATGGCATCTTGGTAAAAAAATCCAATAAGGAAGGATGATCAAATGAAAGCCATGATACTTGCTGGAGGCATAGGAAAAAGAATGTACCCAATAGAACAAACTAAATGCCTCATGAAATTTTTTGGGACCGAACTCATCAATCACAAAATCGAACTGTTGGAAGAAGCAGGGATCTCGGATCTTATCATCGTTGCCAATCCAGAGAACAAAGAGGTCATAAAAGAAGCAGTGAACTCTGATGTAAAAATAGCCATTCAGGAGAAGCCAAAAGGAATGGCGGATGCAATATTGAGCGGCGCGGAGCTTGTCGGGGACGAC
This sequence comes from uncultured archaeon, assembly GCA_964430885.1. Classification (GTDB taxonomy): domain Archaea; phylum Thermoplasmatota; class Penumbrarchaeia; order JASLWR01; family JASLWR01; genus CAYSHM01. Next base: position 60,797 of record CAYSHM010000003.1, read on the forward strand.
AGCCTCTTGATCCTGAACGCAGAGGACATGGTGGAAAGCCAAGGAATATCCGAGCTTGTACAAGGTGAAGGCGATTCAAGATTGTTGGGTTATGAGGTAAGCTCATATTTCCCAGGCGGTTATTTCAAGCTGGATGGGGAAAGGATAACTGGTATGATCGAAAAACCAGGGCCAGGTAATGAACCATCGAATTATGTTTCGATTGGTGTATATTTCCATAGAAAATTCGGGAAATTACTGGAATATATTGAAAAAGCTTCATCATCAAAGGATGATATCTACGAAGTTGCAATGGACATGATGATGGCAGATGGATTCGATTATAGAATTTCAAAATATTCAGGTATCTGGTATCCGTTAAAATATCCCTGGCATATCTGGGGCCTATCAGATTATTTCTTTTCCATGAGAGATAACAGCCATATTGATCCCTCTGCTAATATTCACCCCTCGGCAGTTGTTCAGGGGAAGGTTTTCATAGGAAAGAATGTTAGAATATTTGAAAACGCAGTAGTACGGGGGCCATGCTATATCGGCGATGACAGCATTATTGGAAACAATTCCCTGATATGGGGCGGAAACCACCTAGGAAAAGGTTGTGTAGTTGGTTATTCTACAGAACTCAAGAATGTTTACGCCTCTGATAATGTTTGGTTCCATCAGAACTATATCGGCGACTCGGTCATAATGGATAATTGTTCCCTCGGTGCCAAAACCGTGACGGCCAATTTCCGGTTCGACGAGAAAAACATAAGGGTCAGAGTTGGTAATTCAATGGTGGATACGGGCTGCAATAAGTTAGGGGTATTAATGGGTAGAAACTGCAGAACGGGTATTTTAGTAGGGCTTATGCCAGGAGTTCGTATCGGATCAAATTCATTTCTGGGGCCTCAGACCATGATATCAGGGGATGTTGAACCCGGTTCATGCATTTTCCTACAGCAGAATCATCATAAACTGCCCGCAAGCTTTAATGTTAATACCGACAGGTCTGAATTGAAGAATAAAATCGGTTGAAGTTCACAATAAATATAAAAATTGAACATCATGGTTTTATGGAAATCAATCAAATAAATCCAAAGAACAATATATATTTGAATGCATATTATGTAATAAATCAGAAGGTAAATGACTATTTAGAATACTGGATTTCAGAGGTAATAAAATGGTATCTTTGATGATGGAAAAATTACAGGCGCTCCTCGGAAGAGAGATCGCAGTGGTAACTATGGATGGGACAACTTTGAAAGGAATTTTAGAGAACTTCGATGATGACACTCTGATTCTTCAGGATGTAAAAGAACTCTTTAAAAAGGAACTGAAATGGGATGTCCCAGCGGTAAGCCCGCACAGCAGTGAGGATGCAGGGTCCGATGCAGGAGCTTCATCATCTGTTGATGCTTATGGTGTGATTGATACTTCCAAGTTGAGAAAATCCCTTAAAAGAGTTTTGATTAGGTACATCTATATTGTACAGATCTGGCCCTGGGAAATGGCAGATGCTAGGGAAGATATTGATCAGTATACTCTTCTATAAAAAAAGAAATAATTCACTCAAGTGATGATTTTCAAAAGGGTGTGGCATCAACTGTTCCACACCTGAATTCTATTTTGCTCTTCTTTTATTAGTTATATTCGAATTTATAGGTTAGATGCAGTGCCAATGCATCATCGATTACATCTCTTAATTTATTCTTTGAAACCTTACCGGCAATTTCACCAAAATAAGGTCTGACTTCCCCGTTATCATCCTCATTGAGGGTGATAATAATGAACGTGGGGGCGCCCCTCTTCCCCTGAAAATCGTAAGAATTGAACCACTTGCCTTTTTCTGCCATTGTCATATTTGAATCCTCAAGATCCAGATACAATATATAAAAATCTGTTTCAGGCTCGTATTCTTCTTCCAATTCAAGAATAACTGGCAGCATATCATCACATGCTGGACAACCAACTTTCTGAGAAAAATCTATGAAAACTACCCTTTCCTTTAAGGAATCAATTACCCAATCAGGGTGGGGTTCGTTACCCACAGTATCAAAGGTGAATTCAATCTCAGGTTTAGGGTTCAAACCTAAACAGGAAAGACATTTGGGAACTGAAATCTTCTCATTATAATCAAATCCGCCTTTGGCAATACCAAATGAGAGAATAAAAATAAAGAATATTGAGATTACTATTCTAATCAGTAATTGTCCCTTTTCATTCATAATTATTATCCCTCCTAGGCACTTTAATAAATTGCTTATGGATTGATTTCATCTGGATAAGTTTGCGGATATATCTAAGAGCAGTCTAAATTTAAAATGAATGGGATGGATAAGTGCGGGTGCCGGGATTTGAACCCGAGTAACTAGCTTGGCAAGCTAGAATGATACCAGGCTACATCACACCCGCTTGGATTTAAAATGAAATGATATAACAATACTGTTCTGGGTCATTTTCATTTTAATACTTATATCATTTGCTGTTTTTCAATCACTATCCTCTTTTTTTCATAGTGATCTCAAGGGAGGAAACCTTCACATCCCGGCCATCCCTTGATGGCAGAACCTCGGTATTAGTTACAAGATTTGCTATAGCAATATCCTGTTCTTCAGTAAATCTGTTCTTCACGATCTCCGCAACATCAATGGCCTTGGCAGTTAGTTTCCCTCTTGCCTTTATGACAACCTCGTTCACACCGGTATTGAATTCGGTCACGACTGCAAGCACATAGTTCATCGTGGGCTTCTTTCCAATAAAGATTATTTGCTCGTCTGACATATTATCACCTCGTTTCGATCTCTCATCGTCTGCGTTTGTGTCCACTTTAATAATTATAATAATAATTCAATATGATCCGTTCTTAAGATAAGTTAGAGCCAGCGCATTCTCCGGAAACTATTCAATAACTAATGGAGTTCAATGATATTAGGTGAAATATTGACTTCAGGTATTAATGGTCAAAGGACCGTAACTGTTTTTATCATATTACTACTACTTATTACTTATGCTCAGATTTGCTTATCAGCTATTGATTTATTTTAACTATAATTCAGTTGAACTACTTTATGTTGAAAATTTAATTGATTCGAATTTGGATCGCAAATAGTCCAATCGTCACTGTTATAATCGGCAGATTTTTTGCCAAGGATTTAATTGAGGTAATGTATGAACTTAATATCACTGGAAGACAAAGCGATTGAGATGCTGACCGTATTGAAGTGTTATTACCCAGAACCAAATGTAGGTTTCCCCTACAGGGATCCTTTTAAAACACTCATAGCCACTCTTCTTTCGGCACAATCTACGGATAAACAAACCGGACCCGCAGTGGAAAGTTTATTTGAACAATATCCGACCATTTCGGACATATCTTCGGCCGATATAAAGGATATTCAAGAGATAATAAGGTCCGTGGGACTTTTCAGGTCTAAAGCCAAATATGTAAAACTTACCGCTCAAAAACTAGTTGAAATTTTCAAATCGAGAGTCCCAGACACTATGGAGGAACTCACAGGTCTTCCGGGTGTAGGAAGAAAGACTGCAAATTTAGTAATATCCAAGGCATTTTCTAAAAATGTTGGTATAGCAGTGGACACTCACGTATTCAGGATATCAAGGAAGCTCGGCATAGCCAAGAGCTCTATCAGAGACAATGTTGAGAAAGAATTGATGTCCATATACCCCTCGGATGATTACTTGAACATCAACACATATTTTATCAAACACGGCAGGAAGATTTGCACAGCAAGGAAACCAAAATGCGACATCTGTCCCCTGAACGAACTATGTGAATACTATAGTAAAAGTTCAAGCTGCTCTTTCAGCACCTCGTAGGAGGCCATACCTCCTCTGCCGCCATCATCCGTAGTGGTGAAATATCTGATAATGCCATCCTCATCAAGTATATATATGGTGGGGATCAATCTCACATCATAAGTGCTTGCCACAGTTGAGGTTTTTGCTGCAAAACGCCAACTGGCTCCATGGGCCTCCTTTACATTCCCTCTAATCTGCTCTGGGCTCTCAGCATCACTTACACCTAAAGATAGTATCCTGACATTGCGGTTATAATACTCTTCATTGATTCGTTTCAACTCCCCCATTTCCTGGTGACAGGGACTGCAGTAATCAGCCATGAAATCCAATATTACTATCTTCCCCTTGTAGTCACTCAGTGAGAACAGTTTACCGTCAATATCTGTCACCGTGAAATCAGGAGCCCAAAGTCCAATGTCGATACCTACATTGATATTGTCATTTCCTGATGAATCCTTGTATCGGGAAGGTGTATCCTGATCTCTATCGCTTATGACGAAATAGACCAAACTGAACAATAGACCAAAAATAACAACCACAAATATACCATCAAATAGGTATTTTTTCGGTTTTTTCGTTGAATTAGATGACCCCTTTTTATCTTTGGTCAATTCAATCCCTCTTGTAACGATAATAATAATAATATACCAACTAAACTGAAGGGTAAAGGAAATAATAGACCATAAAGATAGTCCTGATAATATCCATTTCGGCAATAAAATCATGAATAGACTGCCGATTGTTTATACAATGATACCTCCAGGGAGACATATGCAATTCACTGATACATATCAAGCTGATAGATGAATTGATTCTTCTAAGCATTATTTAACAAATGCCAGGGATTCGTTTCAAACTGCTTGCTCAATGGTTCAGCTGAAAACTGTTTCAAGCACAAACTCAATCTCGATCTCACCTGGAATACACCCGAGTGATGAAGCGGTAATTATAGGGGTCAAGGTTTCTTCGACAGATTTAAGGGTGGTCTTGGCAACACCGTTCTTACACATTACATCCCTCTCAAAAAGAACGCCGCCTGTGGTCCTGAAGGTTATCATCCCATCAAAATGCGTCATAAGGGATCCGTTATGATCACGAACGCTTGCGGTTATTGCACACTGGTCCTTTCCATTGGCGATGATCTCAGGTATTCCATTCCCATCCTTGTCCGCCGCATCGGTCTTGATCTGTATAAATGGTTTGGCCGGTTTCCTATCAATGGATTCAGGTTTCCCAGATTTATTGAAAATGAGATGATAGGCCCAGAGCTGATTCGCTATTGAAGCATCATTGGGAGTGAAGAAATAATTCACATCGGAGGGCGCGTTTTCAGGATATGAGCTCTGGAAAGTCGGTTCTTTTACCTTCCCCGAACTGTCGTTCATAAGCATTGATACGCCCACAATCTGTCGGGTATTCTTGTTGTAAAATATGATCATTTTAATTCCTCCTAGGCTACCCCTATGGCAATCCAATTGACAATTCCGTTCTTCTCACCATTTCGGGACTGAGCAAATATCCTGAAGCCTTGGGATGAAATATCATGTGGATAGCAAATGATATTAGTTTTTCCTTCTGGTTCATCAACAGTCCCGCTCAAGGATAACATAACATGCGGCTTAACATCCCAGTTCAATTCGACATATCCCCCGTGGGATGCGATACCCGACGAAAGCATGGTTGAAGATTTATCACCCAATTCCTCCATGGCATAGATTATTCCCATTATATCGTCCTTTATCTCCTCCTGCATCTCGTTCCAATCCTCGGAAAGAATTATGTCTCCAGCTTCCTTTATTCGGGGTTCAAAGTCTGAATCGACCATCCCTGGACCTGTTTTCTTCTTTTTGGAAATGGTTGCTACTTCGATCTTCTTTTCCTTGTCACCGTCGGAAATTACTATCTTAGGGGCTTTTTTCTTGGCCAATCACATTCCTCCTAGAAAGTTATCTTCCAAATTAATGAAAGAGTCAATTTATCAGTTTTATTAATCTCTGGAAAGACCACTCTGTTGTACATGGTTCCTTCCCTCTCAGCATTGAATATACCCGCTTCGGAAATGGGAGCATTGCAATCCTCATATCCGAAGGTCGCACCCAGCGTCAGAGTTGTATCACTCCCGCTTTCCAGGGATGTTCTGGAAAGGTTTACCGGTATGGAGGATACGATTCTTTTTGCATACACAAGCTTCGAATCGGCTTCCAGTACCTTCTCCACATATTCCTTGTTTCGGGAATTCAAACTCAATTTCTTGAACTCTTCCTCCACAAATCCTTCGTCCGTCTCACCGTAAACATAGAGGTCAAAAACTTTGTCCGAAGACTTCTTAACCTCTACTGAAATAAAATTCCCCTGCTCTCCAGATAACTTGGAAATTATCTTCAGAACGTCCTTTTTTGCAGCATCCTTCAATATGAGTGAAGCGCTTTCTTCTTCTTTCAGAAAGCTTTTATCGAAGGCCCGGCGGGGGGACATCTCTTTCTCAAGACCCTTGTCTGTGGACGAGGGGGTGGCTTTCCCGGTACCAACAGCCATATGGGACATGGGTTTATCTTCTTTACCGCTGAAAAGATCAGCAACATATTTCTTGCCTGATGACACAATCAAATTCGGACTCTTGTACTCGTTAATTATATTACCGTCCTTATCACGCAGAATGATCGCTACATTGCCTTTCATATTCTGTTTCTCATCACATACCATGGGGTCCACCTTGAAAATGATTCTATAATGCTATATTGATCCTAACACCAAACTTAAACCGTCATTATTTCTGACCAATATTCCATACTTTCTTCATTCAATTCAGAGCCTGGGAAATTCATTCATCAAACCTATAATATATATAAAATCCAGACCCGGATAATAACTACACCGACTAGTGAATTAGTATATATGATTTATCCTCTTTATGGTTACTTTTTAATAGAGGTACTCCGAAAAACATGATAAACAGAGGAATATAAATCTCATATGACCATTTTTAAAAAACTAGACCATAACACCTAAAATACCTCATTGTTGACCCTATTTTATGGATCCTCATACGTCATTTTGTTTTCATCGAATATTGATTAAACATTTGATCCTTTCTGGCCCGTCAACAGATATAATTACTTCAGCGGTATCGGAAGGAACCATATTCATCCATTCTTCAGAAACACCCATCATTTTTCTGATTATTTCACCTTTATACTGTCCTCTTGAATAAAGATCAGGAGAATATATTGAATAATCCCTACGATGGAATAGGGTTCGGGTCAATTCTGAATTTGTAACCACAACATCGAAAGGAGGAACGAGGTCTTCAATATGCGATACCCAGACATTATATCGGTTAATATCATCCACGCCTGTTAAAAAAATCTTGGATTGCCATTTCTCCGGCAATGATCGTTTGATCATAAGCATCCTTTCTCCGCATGTAAAGGGATTCTTGGGTGTGAAACTTTGCCTGGAAGATCCTATGCAAATTATTAGATATTGGACATCATGAATTATCTCTTGGATTATGGAAAAATGCCCTTTATGGAATGGTTGGAATCGGCCTATGAGCAATGCCCTCTTTCCTGCTACTTTTGTCACCTGTTATCCCTCTATTTGACCCACGGTTACTTTCGAATAGCTTTAATGATCCTAAATATATATTGTCCCTGATGTCTTGCATACCGGGCAGGATATTTGCTGTCTATCCATGGATTTTTTTCCTTCTCTATCGTCCTTTATTACAATATCCACTATAAGAATCTCTTTGCAGTTTCCACATACCAGAGTCCTGTTCATCCCAGATTTATTTTCCTTTGGCTCTTTTCTTTTCAGTTCCTTTGAAAATTTCCTCATAGGCGCTTTTACAATGGGCAGTACTTTTTTCCACATGGGTTCTCCGAGGGAGATTGGCCGATACGGCTGAACAACCAAGGGAAAATCCTCTTCTGATTCTTCGGTTATACCTTCCTTCTCTCTTTTTGTCTTGATATTGATGAAGCTCACATAACGGCCCGGGGTAGATGGTTTTCCTGAAGGAGTGTGTCTTTTTCTAGAGATGACAACAGATATTATCAATGATATTATCAGAATGGAAACCACAATGATTACCAATAGAATTATAATAAGCGTTATGAGGTCTAAACCCAGAAACCAATCCTTCATTGGATTGCGTTCTTCAGGTGCTGAAATCCCTTCGGAAATGGTTAAATTCAGAATAGCCGTGCTGGCAGACCCTATCTCATCCTCCACGATCAGTTTAATCCTGTATTTCGCTGGATAATCATACTTGAATGTCGGCGTTTCAACCTCTGAGTCTATCTTATTATCCCCGTCCAGATCCCATTTATAGCTCAGTACATCCTTTGGGTCCAGATCATAGGTCCCTCGGCAGGTAAAGAAAATAACCTCATCAACATAATAGTTGCCCATCATGGGGTCTATTATTGCCACTGGAGGATGATTAGGTATTTCGATCATTATCTTTTTTGGAAATACGTTATAATTAACATTGCCTGCAATATCCATTGGAGCTATGGACAGATACCGTATATCACCTTCCTCCATTGAGAACAGCAGCAGTACGGGTGACCCCTCGATGGGTTCATCCGTATAAGGGGTTTCATCGCTGACATCGAATACCTCTGTTTTAGTGATAAAAATATAATAACCAACTGCTTCAGGAACCTCTGTAAATGAAACATCCATATCCTCATCGCCTTCATAGTAGGTTGTGATATTGAACGGTGATTCAGGGGGTAGAATGTCATAGTCCCCGACTATGGTGTAAGTCCTGTTAAAGGAAACCTCCATTGATCCCATATCTATGAGCAATGTGGCATTTTCAAAATCCAATTGGCCTCCTTCCATCTCCACTGGTATTCCTTGGATAACCTCTGCAAATCCCAAAGTATCAAGATCGAATTCGGCTACTATTTTTTCGCTCTCATATTCAAAGGTATAGCTCATGGTTATATTTAGATAATCCTCTGTGGTCGAGGATATGTTGAAGAAAAATCCCAGGGTATTATCGTCAAATGAACCCCCAGTATCAAGAGGAGAAGGGACCTCTTCAATTTTAAGAGCACTCTGTGAAGAACCATTGAAAAAAATATCAATAACAAAATCCTCACCTATCCAAGTGACCACATTCTCCAATGGAACGCTTCGTCTAGAATCGAAGGCGGTATAGCATTGACAGTGCGGACCTGTATAAGTTAAGCATAAAGAGATAAGAATTAAAAATGTGATTAAGCCCCGCGGTACAATTTGCCCCTGATAAATATTTAAGTACACTGGAACTACCTCTTATTGAATTAGCATCATTTCCAATAGGAATTCGCGAAGTTATTCCTACTGCGTCATATATCCCCTGAATCTCCGAAATGGTCATCTGCTCTTTATGAATATCTTCCGCCGGACCATCCATCGTCAGAATCCTCATCGTCCCAGGAATCCCCATCCTCCCACTCGTCCGATTCTAAATCATCGTATTTGCCATATCTTTCATAGTCCTTGTCTTCAATATCTTCCATTTCTTTATATGACGGTTTGTAAAAATCATCCGAAGCCCCGCCACCATAAGTCCTCCTATCGGATTCCTGACGTTTCTTCTGCCTTCCTATAATATCCTCTTTTTCCGATATGCGGTCCTCAACCTCCACCAAACGATCCCTCAACTCGCCGAGCTTATTCCTATATGTATGCTTCAGCCTATTATATCTCGCCTGGGATATATATTCATCATCGTAATCCCATTCAACCTGGTCAAGCTTCCCCTTGACCCTGTCAATATCCTGCAGTATCTCCTCTCTTTCCTCTTCAAGCATTACCAGTTCATCCGCAATCTTTCTCTTCAGTTTTGATCTCTTCACTTCCATGAAGAACCACAATATCAGGAGAATTGCAACACCTATTACCAGAAATGCTATTGAAGAGATGTAAATCGACTCCAAATCTTTCTCTGATTCTGTCAGGTCATCATCCCCGTCATCGTTATCATCATCGGAGCCGTTATTGTCTGGAACATTAACCTTGGAGATGTTTAGAATAATTGTCCTAGTATCCCTGGAACCATCCTTGTCCTTCACCGTCAATTGAACCTGGAATTTTCCGGATTTCGAATAAGAATGGTTCAATTGCATGCCAACATCGCCGTTCCCATCTCCGAAATCCCATTCATATATCAATTGGGAATTGTACTCCCCTGGTTTCAGGTCGGGATCAAAGCTTCCTTCTGCCGAGAAATTGATTAAATCGCCGACCTTGAATTCGGACTGGGCAGGCTGGGTCAGAACCGCGATACAATTCCGGTTGATATTGCCCACATCAAAGTTCCAGGTATGCGAAACCAAATCTTTTCCGTCTGACGCCCTAACCATGATGGTATGGTCTCCGCTGGAATTATAATCTGCTTTGTAAATGTAATTATTTGTTGTAATGTTCTGCTCCAGGCCATCCCGGAACCATGTGTATTCCAGCACGTCCCCGTCCTCATCCTCGCAGGTCAGCACAAATTCCCAGCTCTCATTCTCATTCATACTGATCATCGATGCCGGGGAAACATCAACTATCACAGGTGGCTGATTTACGTTGACCACGCTTATGTTCCATTCAATGCTGTTTTTGGTAAAATGACCCAAAGTAGCTTCATCGATGACGATGCACCTCACCTTGAATGGTGAATTTATACTGGACATTTCACCCGTATATTCTGTTGAAAAGGTATAATCCATCATACTAATGTTTCTCTGGACAAGTTCATAATTACCTCCATTTTCAAGATACCAGCTTGTGTTATATTCCGAGAACGGGGTTTGATTGAGCTCAATGAACAATAACTGGCTTTCACCTTCGTTGAGAGTAATGTTCTCTTCGTCAGGTCCGTATCTTATTATTTCAGGAACTGGTCTTGGCAGAATATCATATTCCACCACAACATTGTTGTTTGTTTCGAAAGTCTCATTGATCAATTCTTCGGGATCAAGTGTGAAGTTGAAATGATGCAGTCCCAAAGGTGGAACTGATTCGAACTGGAACTCGCAAATTGCTGTGGACATCGGGCAAAGGGTCACATTCTTGATTTGCGTTACTTGGATCTCTTCATGGACCGCAGATACCCTGGCATTTTCCAAAAATGTCAATGAAGGGTTGTTGAGCTCAACGGTAATATTGAATGGAGAGTTCAATGCCGCCCCGGATCCTGGTGAAAAAGAGACATTCTCATCAAATATCCTTATGTCAGGTCTTGCCACTGTCAGAGTTTTGATCTCATACAACTCGAAATCGTTAACCATCACTATAACGCCGTGGGACCCAATATCACATTCACATGGCGTCTCGTCACTTGTCCCTCCAATGAATATTCTCTGATCAAAGCTTCCATTACTGATAGGAATTTCTTCGGACATGTTGAGTTTCGGAATAATAACAGTGACGGCATCGGATTCAACTCCCATCATGCTTCCTGCTAGGTCCCAGGAACTCTCAGGTGGAATACCAAATGGCATATCCTGAGTGATATCGTCCCCCAAGGAAAAATCACCTACATCATATGATGTCAGTTCTATACTGCCTTCATCTATACCGATTACAAGATCGGGCAGTTCCAGATAATTGCCAGAATTAACTTCGGTGAAGACCACATTCCTAGCATCACCAGAGTAATAACGGACCTGTTCCCCATTCTCAAAATCCAATGAGTAGGTATTAAAATATTCTCCTGCGGTATCCTGGACCTCTGTGCCGACGCAGCTTACGGAATTTGATAATAATTGGTTGGTAGTGTTCGTGAAATTCTCACCTGCTATATCTCCTGACATGTCGGCTTCACGGGTATAGGTCTGATTCCATTCCTCCCCAACTATAAGCGGAAAATCATAATCCTCCAGAGACGCGTCAAAGGTTACATTCTGGGTCATGTTATAGGTCAATTCGAAATTATCAAAAAAGGAGGTGACGTTGATTATTCCGTTATGAGATTCGGTAATTTTATAGAGCGAAAGATCATCAACACACCAGTACTCCATCCCTGAATTATCAGCCACTACTTGAGCGCTCATTAGAGCCCCAGTCATGAAAATATCATAGGTGCCTGTGAAGTTCACCCTGTAGCAAATATTATTCCAAGTTCCCATATCAATTGTTTCGATTCCGACAACCGTGTAATCCATATTTCCTGTCAGCGTCCCAGTCAAACTAATGGGATTCCCTTCATAATAATAGGTGCCAGTTATATCCATGTCAGTATAATAGCTCCAAGTATCATTAAACAGTAAAGTAGGTACGTCCAGGTAATCAGGCATGCAATCGGCCCTGGAATCCGATTCCGAATTTGATGTTGACTTCGGACCCTGGGAGATGGGATGTATTACTGCTGGAACCAATTTATCCAAGTTGATCATAATACTACTCAATGAAAGGAAGGATAGGCCGAAAACCATCATCATTGAGAATATAACCGATAGGAGCTTACTCGTTTTCATTTATCTTCACCCTGACCTCAGCATTTAAAAATGCCATGACAATCAATATTTTCAGATTAAATAAACAATGGAAATTGGTTCTATACAAATGGAGTTGACTCTATATATATCCTTCACATTTGTTTTCCGACGAAAAATCTAAGGTATAGATCTTTCTTCGAATCTACTATCATCTTTTACTGTATTTTGATAGATCTAGAATGAGATTGATGCAGTCCTTTTTGATGCTGTTTTTTACTTAGCTAACTAAATATTATGCATGAAAATATTAAATAAGGACCAAGCCTTACTATAGTAATATTGAAACATTTGGTCATCAACATTCAATGGTAAGGTCATATTATCAATGGAAAACTGATACTAATCAAATGGAGGATATGCGGATGAATCAAATTAAAAAACGATATCAAATGGTCCCCTTATTCACCTTCATTGCAATATTTATTCTCTATGCAGGATCATTGTCAAACCATACTGATCAGGACATTTCAATCGTTGATTATGAATCCTCCAAATTTATTTTAATTCAGGAATTTGAGCGTCCCCCATCGAATGCAGAGAAGGGTACTACTAGGAACAACGGCGCCCCCCAGCTTTTCTGGACCTTGGAAGAGAACTATGAAACCAACGGTGTTCACCCCATTAATGGAATAAGTACCGACGACTACATTTTCAAAATAAGCTATACTGACACTGACAACGATGATCCCAGAGCAGGCGGGAACTTTATCTATCTGGTTCTGAATGGTGTGAACCATAGCCTCACCTGTGTTGACGAGAATTTTGTTGACGGTTCCATATTTCAAACTACCATCAACGGCCTGAATCCCATGGACCATGAATACTATTTCCTCTGTTTTGATGGGAATTATACGGTCCGTTTCCCCTCTGAGAACGCATCCCTGCCAGTGATAAATTCCAGACCTGAACTGATAATCCCTTACCTCAATCCTTCAGGGGGAAATATTTATTCTGGTAGCGTTTTTCCCAACTTCGCCAATGCTACAGATCCAATTACTTTCCAAGTAATTTATCTGGATATCGACAACCATCCCCCCTCATCCGGCCTAGGATCCAGAGGTGTAGTTCTGGATAATGTTTATCACAAGATGAACCCTCAGGAGGGACAGGGATTTTATTATGATGGAATCTATTCCAATGGTGAAATGTTCGAGATCTCCTTTCAGGTCAATGTCGGAGACGACCATTCTCACTACTTTGAATTCACCGACAGCATGGGTGCAACCAATTATTCCACGCCTATCCAAGGGCCGGTCATTGTTGAAGGATTTCCCGATCTGAGAATCGGCAGGGATTATGAAAGAAGACCTCTGATCACTGGACAACCCAATTCAGACAATCATACAGAATGGTGGAATATCACCATATCCGCAACCATTGAGAATCCTTCCGAGCATTCCGTCAATCAGCCCTTCCTGGTAAAATTTGACATATATTATGCAGATATCATTTCCGGGGAATTCTCTTTGGTGCAGGCCGAAGAAGTGACTATCGCCCACCTATATCATACCCAGCGGAATAAAATAAATATCTCCTTTTCAGCTCTTTCTGTGGGGATATACAAGACAACCGTGACCGCAGACAGCGGATTTGAGATCACCGAGATCGTGGATAACAATGATACACACACCAATAATATTGCTAGCGTTCAATTTCAAGTTGGTCCCGACCTGGTCCTGGAAAATGAGAAAATCAATCCTCCCTCTGCTTTTTCCGGGGAAAGCGTAATAATGTCCGCTACCATATTTAACAACGGCAGGACCACTGCTTATTTTGACAATTCACACCCGCTCATAGTTGAATTCACAATAAACAATGAAACTTTTATGGATGTCATATCCGAACCTTTGGAACCAGGCGAGCACATAATATCTGATATGGACTATACCTATTTTTCTGAAGGGGAACTGATACTCACTGTCAGAGTGGACCGGGACAACAATGTTGAAGAGGCAGGCGACCTCGGCAGCTTCAACAATAATAATGTTGGATTCAAAAAGATCACTTTTATAGAAAAACGATATGATTTCAAAACGCCTTCATTTGCACCAAATCTTATCTGGATTTCTCTAACAATGACTCTAGCTACAATAATGAAAACGTTGTTCTCTAAAAAACAGAAGCAGGACCATTAATCTAAGAAGAAGTGATACAATGGACGGCGATTATCTATTTAAATTAGAAATGCTTAGAAAAGGAATTAGATCCAACATCATTTGGATGATCATCATTGCTCTGATAGTCGGAGGCATATATTTAGCTTCTCTTTATGTTTGGTCCGATACTTACCATGACGATTTCAAGCGAAAGGCAATCCGTGAGTTCGATGTACCCCTTTATACTTGCCCCGTAGAGATCGACATGTCCATCATCAGTAGTGAAGAGGGGATTCCTTTCAATGCTACCGTATTTCTAATTGAAGAATCCAAAGCGAATTTTCACGATGAAGACGATTATTACGACCACTGTATCGATTACGAGGAGAATACAGATGAATTCGCCTTTGACGGTGAATTGAAAAAGGGAACCTATCATATTGTGATCCTCATAAATGAAGTGCCTGTTAATTCCAGCCAGGATCTGAGTTTCAAGGGCAATTACGACCCCATAAAGATATATCTTATTGAACCGCTGATCATATATGTTATCATAGGTGGATGTATAATCGAACTTCTTCTGATCATTTTCATTGTTAGAATGATAATCAGAAGGAAGCGGATAAGAGAGGAGATGGTCCAGTCAAAGAAGAATAAAAAAGACAAACCTAACCGTCTTTCCAGCGATAGCAGAGGCGGAGGATACCAAAGAATGGAAAGAGACCGCTATTATTCTGATGATGAGGAATATTATTCTGAATATGATGTAAGAAAGCCGCCCAGGGATAGGCGAACGGAAAGGGAAAGGTTCGATATCAGAAGTAATCGTTACAGCAATGATTGGGAAGAGGATGTCAGCATTGAATACATTCCTTCCAGATCTAGGAGCGGTCCTAGATACAATGACGATTATGGCGATAGGGATTTTCGCAGGGACAGGAGTTCTAGAAGAAATGATTCCAGAAGACCCCCTAAGAGAAATAGACGACATTCTTATTCCGACGAAGATTATTATGAAAAACCTCCCAGGCCCACTAGAGAAAGGAGAAGGCCTGAGAAAAGACAGGGGCGGAAAAGGGACAGGGGCGGAGGTCCGAATTGGGATGATGATGATGTATTATTCTTCGATGATGAAGACAAGGGCCGAAGGAGAAGGGGCGGTTCATCAAAGGATATTGCTTGGGAATGAGACATTCACCTTGGAATATCGTTCATGGAACTGACCGGCATTATACTACTTCAGCATCAATAAATTGAAATCTGGTTGAATCTTATTTATTAAGCCACCGTCTCTACAAAAATATTTTATATAATCAATACTTTACCTCTGAAGGTATTTTAGTTATAGCGGGGTGGGGTAGCCTGGATAACCCGGCGGGCTCATAACCCGCAGATCAGTAGTTCAAATCTACTCCCCGCTACTTTTTTCATCATACCAACAGGTGAAATAAATGGAAGTATGGATAATTATCGTCATAGTTGCAGTGGTTATACTTGCTTTGGTAGGCATAATCTTCTGGTTGCTTAAGAAAGGTAAGAAGGATACTCCCCAGGAATATGAATGTCCGTCCTGTGGTGCCGTAATATTGGGTCTTCAGGACAAATGCCCTAAATGCGGGAAGAGCTTCGTACAGAAAAAACACGTATGCCCACACTGTAAGAAGCAGGTCAGGTCAGATGCCAGCATCTGCGATAGTTGCGGAACTGAATTCGAATTCTGATGAAATGCGCAAAAATGTAAAACTGCAGGCATTACAAGAAAATCAATGTCGGCATATCTATTTTTCATAATTATAGTTTGATTAATCTAATTTCTGACTGAAAATTTACCTTAAACCTAGATTGCTTCATTTATTTGGTTTATACCCGCAGATAAGAAGCTCCGTTGATATCGATTATTCCTCCCGTCAGAAATTCGGAACCTTCACAGGCCAAAAAAAGTGCGGTATGTGCAATCTCTTCCGGTCTGGCAACCCTGTTCAGTGGGCTCTGGGACCTGACTGAATCGCCCTCTGGACCCTGCAAACTCGAAGCAGCCATCTTTGTATCCACCCATCCCGGGGCAATGGCATAAACAAAAACATTTTGGGGTGCAACCTCCTTTGCCATGGATTGGGAAAAGGCATTCAATGCAGCCTTGCTTGCCGCATATGCCGGAGCTGAAGGTTCACCCCGAAAAGCACCTCTTGAAGTTATATTGATAACCTTACCTCCACCCCTATCAGCCATCCTGTTGATAATCAAATACGATAGATACACCGGGCCCATAAGATTGACATTCATTATTGAATCCCAGGCTCGGTTCCATTCCTCTTTCCCGCAGGTAAATATCTTATGTTCATCATATATCCCAGCATTGTTGATCAAAACATCAATCGCCGTGACCTTTGAGAATATTTCATTCATCATTTGGTCTATTGAATCCCTGGAAGACAGGTCTGCCTTCACCGCAAAATGTCCATCGCCTACAAGGTTCCCCAGTTTGTCCTGGGCGCCTTCCTCATCATTATTATAATGCATTATCACCCTTGCACCAGCCTGTGCAAAATATTCTGATACGGCAGCTCCGATACCGCCAGATGCTCCTGTTATCAGAACTGTCTTCCTCTTCATATCTGAAGTAATTACATCCATAATAATCACCTTAATTTCTGGAATTAAATCCTCAATTCAGATAAATAGTATTTAGGACCTTGTTCATTTCATAATCAAATGGTTAAATTACCGCTAGGCCATAGATAAATTTGTTCTGGATTTAATTTTTTAAAAGTTAAAAATATATATGGTGATAAGAGGTTTGTGAACTGTATTTCAAAGGGGGCCAATGGTCTAGTTGGTTATGATATCGCCTTCACACGGCGGAGACCGCCGGTTCGAATCCGGCTTGGCCCACCATTTGTATTTTGGATGGATGTACAATAATTTATATTACCAAATAGTTGAAAAGGGATCCCCCTCTAAATCGTGTAATTATCTGAATATGAACCTCTGTAAAACAAATATATATACCTGCATATGGAATCTAAATCTAATTGCTCTGTTATTGAGAAAGGCATAAAACCAAAAGTCGGAACGTGAATATATGGTGGATATGTTTCAGGGAAACGTTATCACTTCATACCTATTCTGGATACTAGTTGTCACCGGATTATTGTTATTGGCCTTAGTGGTGATCATCTATCTGAGTAAAATAAAAACAAGACGTGAGATTATCAAAAGCAAGGAACTTGAACTGGAGAGAAAAAAATTGGAGTTCATGGGGAAACG
The DNA here is from genome assembly GCA_964430885.1 of uncultured archaeon. Taxonomy (GTDB): domain Archaea; phylum Thermoplasmatota; class Penumbrarchaeia; order JASLWR01; family JASLWR01; genus CAYSHM01. The sequence continues at coordinate 78,453 of CAYSHM010000003.1, forward strand.
AATGCTCTTACAGGAACTGAAGGAGAGCTCTAAAGCCCCCTCGGATACCGAAAGAGAACAGTTGGACGCAATTCAGATGGATAATACAATCTTGACCAAGAAGATCATGCATATGATGGAGGAAATGGACAAGAGGGGTAAGCGTCTGGAACTTGGAGCCGATACCGCCAAAATGGTCATGACCATGAGGGAGATCAAGGAAAAGGAAAGACAGCTTTTTGGCAGGGATATCGATTAGGATTTATTTAGTAATAATATTGGTCCAATTCTGAATCTCTTCTAATTATCTCTTAACCCACGCAAGTCTTAAAATTTTCATTGCCTTCACTTCCCCATAAATTCAACCAAAACACCCGTTTCTTTAATTTGTATGATGATCTGCCAAATTCTTATCAAATTCTACTCAAGATAAATAATGGAATTATAATTTTTTAAATATTTGAAAGGCCCTTTTCTTCCGCTGATGAAAAATTGAATCGAATTAGAACTTATAAAGGTGATAGGAATGTCAGGAAAAAACAACAAGAAAGAAAATGAGGAAATTAAAAAGGGCGAACTTTCAATTGAGATCGACAACCTATTCCCCATATTGAAGAAATGGATGTATTCCGAAAGAGATATTTTTCTGAGAGAGCTCATTGCAAATTCACATGATGCAATAAAAAAGCTTCAGAATCTCACCCGGTTCGGGGAATATGACCAAACAATAGAAGCTCAGATCATTGTAGAAGTAGATAAAGAAAAGGGAACCTTGACAGTCAGCGACAACGGATTGGGGATGACCGAAGATGAGATCTCCAGATACATAAACCAGGTAGCTTTTTCAGGTGTGAACGATTTTGTGAAAAAGTACATGGACAAGGATGAAAAAGATATCACAATTGGTTTTTTCGGGGTGGGATTCTATTCCTCCTTCATGGTCTCCAAGGAAGTGGAGATCCAAACATCATCCTATAGGAACGATTCCGAACCAGTAAAATGGAATTGTGAAGGGACGCCCAGTTTTAAAATGGAAAAGGGAACTAGAAACAAAACCGGCACTGATGTGATACTACACATAGATGATGAGAACAGCGATCTGCTTGACAAGAACACTGTTAAGAACATCATCAAAAAACACTGCAAATTCCTTCCCATTCCAATAAAGATGGATGATGAACTCCTGAACGACCCGGAGCCTCTATGGCTGAAATCCCCCGCCTCTGTTGAAGAAGAGGATTATCAAAAATTCTATCGTGATCTCTATAATACTTACCAGAATCCCCATTTCTGGGTCCACCTCAATATAGACTACCCATTCGACCTCAAAGGAATTCTGTATTTCCCAAAATTAGGCCATGAAATGGAAACACCCCAGGAACAGATCAAGATCTACTGCAACCACATGTTCGTAACTGACCACAGCAAGGAACTGGTCCCTGAGTTCATGACCCTGCTGCAGGGAGCTCTGGACTCTCCTGACATACCCCTCAATATCTCAAGAAGTATGCTTCAAAGGGATTCGGTAGTAATAAAGATAGGTCAGCTCATCGTCAGCCAGGTAGCCAAGGAGCTTAAAGGAATTCATCGTGACGATCAGAAGAGATATGAAGAGATCTGGAAGGACATCGATCCAGTGGTGAAATATGGTTGTATGCAGGATGAAAAGTTCTACAAAAAGATGAAAGATGATTTGATCTTCAAGACAAACCAAGGTGGGATTACTACCTTAAAGGATTATATGGATCGAAATGAGGAAAAAAATGCGGAACTCATATTCTATTCCACCGATGAAATAAAGCAGAAATCATATCTGAATCTCTTGAAAGAAAATGATCTCGAAGCCTTGATCATGGATTCCGTGATCGATCCCCATTTCATTCAATTTCTGGAACAGGCAGAGGGAAATATCAGGTTCACTCGTGTAGATTCTGACATAAGCAGATTCATACAGAAAACAAATGATGAGGACGCGGAGATCCCGGGAAATAAATCCAATATGCCCAAATCCAAAAAGAAGACGGCGGACGAAAAGGAAAAGATAAAGGAGCTGTTCAAAAAATATATCGAGAATGAGGGGCTCAATGTTGAGGTGGAGGAACTGAAGACCGACCGAATTCCAGGAATAATCGTCATTGAGGAACTTATGAGAAGATTCGAGGACATGAGCAAACTGACAAAGACACAAGTATTCGGTTACAATCCCCAGCATGTCCTTGTGATAAATTCCAGGAACCAGGTCATCAAGAACCTCCTCAAATTGTACAGGGGTAGAAAAAAGGATAGGGAAGCGCGAATGGAGGCCTTGTGCAGGACGGTTTACGACATGGCTCTTCTGGGCCAGGGAAAGCTTCAGGGAGAAAAACTCACAGAATTCCTGGATAGGACCGAGGAAATAATGAAGAAGTTCAGTGAACTCTGAGGGCATTTTATGATTATTTCCTGACAGAAATATAAATATAAAATATGATATGAACATATATTACTCACTCTGAGGGAAGAGTTACCTTTTAACATTAACCCGGAGGATCAAATGAGGAAAAAGGTCCATATAATCGACTATGAGAGCGGTAAAAGCGTCACTCTGATAATTGACGATGAAGAAACCATCGATTCTATTGTAAAGAAGGCAAAGGAATACTGGTTGAAAAAGGGCAGTTATGAGATCACTTATGGGGGGGAATGGTTAATGCCGCTTTACACTGTTAGGGACTACGAAATCGAGGAGGAAGCATTTCTTAAACTGCAGCACCGGGACACACTAGGGAAAGTTAAGAAAAAGAGCTTGGCATCAACCCAGCCCGAGGGAATTGAATATCCTGAAGAATGTCCCCAGTGCGGGAAGGTCAAATTCAGATTCCTTTCACAAAATGAATTCCAGTGCAATATATGCGGTGGGGTAGTTCAAAAAATCAGCAGCGGTTACTCCATGGACCCCTTGGATTCTTTCCTTTCGGAAGATGATTCCTTCATGACCACTGATGATCCCAACCGGATTATTGAAGAGAGGGAGTCCGAGACCCATCGACTGTATGGAGACATTTACCGCAGCAGGAATTCCCCGGGATATTATGGCAACAATACGGCAGATAATGATAATATTTGGGAGGAGAACCCGGAATTCGAAGGGGATTCACTCCAGTATAACAGACCCCCTTCCAGCAGCGGACCCCGTATAATTGAACCTGACGAGCGGGACATCTTCCATGATGAAGACGAACTGCTCACTTCTGAGCACAATGAACCTAATGATGAATTTCCCGATGCCATCCCTACCTTGACCCCAGTTGTACAGAAAGAAAGAGGGCCGATATGCGATAAATGCGGCATGGAGCTCCGCTACATCTCAAATTATGACAGCTGGTGGTGCGACAGCTGCAAGAAATATCTGGGGGAGGAAATGAACTATCATTCTCCCGGAAAACCTACCATACTTCCCGCAAAGGAAAAGAAAGTTATTCGGATAATAGGACCTGAAACGAACAAAACTTCATCACCAGATATAATCGCCGTCCCTCCCGAACCTGACGATAATGTGTATCTGGTCGATCAAGGGGAGAAATGGTTAATTAAATTTATGAAGATGTCCGAACCAATTCTTGAGAGATCTGCCGTAATAAATGGTAGTTTCAGAGCACAATACAGGGATGAAAATGGGCGATTCTGCGTACTTAAAATGGAAATGAACGGCGATAATATCGAGCCTCTTTTTTACAGTACATCACCCCCGCCAGACGAACTTTTTCAGGAATAAAAAACCATGTTGGTGGAAACCAGAACATATCATTGAATTACACCAGTAACTTTTAAGTAGAGCAAAGGCTATACTTGGAGATGGTATAAATATTAAAAATCTATAGAATATGTAATACGGAGGAAAACAATATGAGTAGATTATTGAGAAGCAGTATTGCACTGCTGGTGGCTTTGTGTTTCCTTATCCCCGCAGTGAGCGGGATTATGGGAGAAAGCGAAGAGCAGCCGATAATTGAAACAAACACAATTGAAGAATGGAGAAATCCAAACATGAACAGTTTCAGCTCAAACCCTGACAAATCACCAGTTAGCGGAGAGCTGCCACAATTGAAAGCCCATAGAGAGAGACAGACAAGGGCCACGCGAGCAGACAACGATGTAGGATTCGATCTCGATGCTACACCATTATTCACCGATCTGTCCGATGCGACCTATGATCTTCTTTATATAGATATGCAAGATGGCTATCGTGATTATTTCTGGGGTCACAATGGTCAGGAGATAACATACAATCCTGTTGTAGAAAATCTTGGCAATTCCCAATTGAATTCCGTGACTCTCAGACTTGTTGTCACCTATGCGGATTTCGACGAGGGAAATGAAGCCTGGACCGTTACAGGACAGAATGAACTTATAAACACTACCAAAAATATAGGCCCTATCCCCGGCAACTCCAATACTACTGTAGAGGGTATTAACACCGATATCGGATGGAAACCTCTAGCAGGCATGAGAGTTAGGATCAATCTGAGGGTCGAGGTCGCTGGCGACCCGGACCCAGAGAACGATAAGCTATACTGGTGGCCGTACATATACACTCATTACAATACGGTCGAGACACAAGCCGAGAAGGATATATTCACCCTCGGAGCCGGCTGGTCCACACCAACTCTGAATGCAGGTGAAGATACACACGCTGACCAGCACACAGGTCCCACAGTCCTTGAATCCTCACCCACTGCGACGGGCGATGCAGTTTTCAGCATGGATTTCAGCAACACCAGGGATCGGGTAATGCCTTTCTTCTTCCCCCTTGATTCTGGAAAGGGCGGATTGATGGGATGCATTTTCTCAGGCGCAGGAGCAACTTCCTCATGGGAGTTCGATCTTTACAACACCACAACAAGTTCCTGGGAAGGCGGGGATACTGCACTTTCCGGAACACAGCCCATTAACGACGGATGGTATTCCTATCAGAGTACGGATGGAGGCAATCCTCCCCAAGTATATCTCTTCAGGATGTACAGTATACTTTCGGATAACAGCGGAAACGGCGCAAAGGTGAAGGTCTCAGGACAGAACCTGTATCTTGATGACTGGTGGTATTCCAGCATAGAGCCGGGAGCTGCTGAAGGATACGTACCTCAGGTAGATCCCCCCAGACCAATGGAATGGGGTTACGAGATCGACCTCCATGAGGACGAGGATACTCAGAAAGGTTTCGGACCTGGCAACACCACAACTTTCAACTATACGATACACAACATCGGTACAACTGCACAGGATTCCAACTATCCCGGATATGTCCTCGGTGCTAACATCACTGACGTGAACATCGTGAACCTTACTTATCACGATGATATGATCTTGGACATCCCCGACCCGATCCTTACGGATGACCTTGGCCCTGGAGAATATTATAACTTCTCCATCGAAGTAGAGATACCCGAGGATGCATTGGCCTCAGCCTATTTCGAGGACAACCCATACAAGATCAATTTCGATACAACTGCGGATGTAGAGTCCAAACCCTTCCCCACAGTGCCGGCAATCGTCCCGATAGCCGGTAAGAACTACGATAATACCATCGACGAGGTTGAGATCAACGTTGGAGAGATCGTGGCTTTCGCTGTTTCATCTACTTTGGACAATCAGACCGCCGATAGAGGAACACAGCTGACCTACACACTCACCGTTGAGAACAACGGTAACGTTAACCTGACAGAAGATCTCACACCCAGCAAGGATGCGGATGTGCAGGTCAGTCTGGGCGACATCACCACACAGGCGCTCGCACAGCCCAAGGCCCTCTGGCAGACAAGCGCTACACTCAGCACCCAGTCCTTGGATGTGGAGTATGAGGGCAGCGAAGATGTGACCGTAAGTGTCAGCATTCCAGCCAACGCCTATGCAGGCTACTTCGTCCTTGATGTTGAGTTCGAGATCCCCGATTACGACCTCACCATCACAAAGACGCTGACGATCGGTGTCAATCAGGTCTACGATATCGAGATGGACTTCGACACACAGCCTCCCGAGACCATCAAGGTCGATCCAAGCAAGGAAGCTGAGAGGACCATACAGGTAGCATCCGCACCCATCACCTTCGAGATCGGCAACAAGGGTAACGGCGTCGATACCGTTACAGTCGAGACCCTTGCCGATAAGACAGGAGACGACAGCTGGATCACTCTGGAAGAGGACAAGGAGACCATCGATATCGCAGCCGATGACGAAGAGAAGTTCTACGTGAACATCGTCGTCCCCGAGGACGCGGAACACGGTTATCACAATTTCACCGTCCGCGTAACATCCGAGGGATGGGAAGATGACGAAGGAGAGGATATCGTCCTTGAGGAGACCATCACAATACTCGTTCAGAGACCTGATCTAATGGTTGGAACAAAGATGGATTTCTCAGACAATCCACCTCAGGTCGGAAAGGAGACACAGATCAACGTGGTCATCTGGAACAACGGAAGCGCAAGAGCAGGAATTTTCCCCGTATTCTTCTATGTTGACGATGTTCTTGCAGGATACCAGACCGTTGCCGGACTTGACACCAACATACCCAAGAACCTTGATCCTTTCACCTACACCTTCACAGACGATGTGGAATACGAGGTAAAGATTGTTGTTGACCCAACCACCGGAGCAACAGATCTGGCAAAAGGCAACATCAGTGAGATCAGAGAGGACAACAACGAGTTCACTAGGACCATCAAGGTAGTTGCGTCCGATCTTGTGATCGAGAACGCTGACTGGGATATCACCTGGCTGGACATCATGGATGACGAGTACACCAGAATTGGTGCTGATGTCGGAAACTTCCTCTTCGAGGGAAAGAAGGACGTCCCCTACTCCATCACAATATCCGTGGCTAACACGGGTGAGGCTGATGCAGAGGATATCATGGTGAGATTCGAGGTCACCGACCAGACCACTCTGATAACCTATACATACTGGGAAGAGATATCCAAGCTTGCAGCAGGCAAAAATGACACCGTGACATTCACATGGACCCCAACAGATTACAAGAACGAATACTTCTTCGCATTCGATGTGGATCCGGACGATAACGTCACAGAGTCAGACGACAGCAATAACGGATGGGACCTCAACGCAGACAGCGGTTACATATTCAAGACCGCAAAGAAGCCTTCCAAGGGCGGTCCGGGATTCGGATTGCTTCTGGCCATAATGGCCCTTGCCGGCGCCTGCATGGTTCTCTACAAGAGAAGGTAGGTCAAAGAATTGAAATAACCGATCATAAAACGGTTATGCCGTGTCCTTCGGGGCACGGCTTTTTTTTTGGATTTTTTTTAGCGATTTATTAGGTTTAACAATATCATTTGCCGAAAATAATCTTCAAACCTCCATTTAACTTATACAGGAAAATTTTAAATATTCCCGAACTTCTCATATCGAGGTGTATAAGCTTATGGAGGCTACCATATGAAGATGATATATAATAGAATGAAATGGAACTCAAAAGGATCCGCGATATTGAGCACTGTATTGCTAATATTATCCGGAATAATGGCATTAATGATATGCCAATTTTCTTTCTTGCCCTTGGTAAACGGGGAAGAACTGACTAGAAACGGCACATTGCCAGAAATGAACGATACAACTGAACTGCCTGACATTATTATGATAGGAGATGTCCTCAACTTCACCGTAATGTACATTGATGGCGACGGGGATATCGGAGACGTTAGGATCAAGCTGGAATATGTAAACGCAACCAGAGGTATCGGAGACGGAGGCGACGGCGGTTATCATGCCATGGAATATGCGGCAGGCGGGAATTTCTCAGAGGGCGTGGAATACTGGTTTGAGACCGATTTCATCAACCCTGGTACCTACAAATATACATTCAATGTCACCGATATGGAACTGAATGAGACCGTTGTGGAGAACGGAACCACTTTCAACGTGATAATCCCGGTCCCTGACGAAGGGGTTATAGAAGGACACGTCCATGGAATCGAGGGAAACAGCACTGTGCCCCTGGAAAACGCTGATGTGATCATATATTATCTGGACAACCAGGATAATAATACTTACTATTACAATTCGACAACCAACGCATCAGGGTACTATATGGAGACCCTGCCAGTTATAGAGGAGGAATATCACATCTATGTGAACACCTCAGGCTATGCGGATTCAGATACTTCATCATTCTCAATAACGACCATTGATAACCATACTGTCATTAATTTCACACTTGACAAGTTCACACCCCAACTTCCCGAGGATACCACTGGAGAAATTGAGGGATTAGTAAAGGACCAAAATGGTGCTGGAATAAATGGAGTGGTTATCAAATTGATAACTTATACCAAAGAAGCCGTCAACGGGTCCAATGCCACCCTTAAAACCTATCTCAATTTCACTGCAACTGCGAATGAAACCGGATCTTATCTCATTGAGAACATTCCTCCAGGTTATTGGGAATTATCCGCTGATGCCCTGAATTACGAACCAATGTCAAAATTCGTGAATATCACAACTTCATTGTCAACCCTTGATATCACACTGAACATTCTTCCGTCTGTTGACATCTACACCGTTAGAGGATTTATAGACCCTCCTGCATCTTCTATTGTGTTCTCAGGCCACGGCAAGGTTGCCCATAATGTCAGCTCTGGTGAATTTACAATAACCGAAGTGATAAACGGTAAGTACAATCTGGATGTATCACATCCAGGATATGATGACAAAAAAGTAAGCATAAATGTCAATGGGAGCGATCTCTCTATCAACATAACACTTGATCTGAAAACACAGGACGATAATGATACAAAAACTGTCCCTGTGGGTCCTGTTCTTGATGAGGACGGCAAACCTGTAGAAGGCGTTGTTATTGAGGTTGTTATAAATAATGTCACCTATAACGCGACCACAAATGAGAACGGTATCGCCACTCTCGTTATTCCCCTAGATAAAACCCTTGATAACAACACCAAGGTGAAGGGTACAAAGGACGAGAACACAATAGAATGGAATTATACCGACGACATCCCCGCCTATACGGAGACCAATAAAGAATCTGAAGAAGGATCATCCGCCTTCGTGTGGATCGTGATAATTATACTATGTGTTATCATTTTCATTGTCATCGGCGTGGTGCTGCTGACAAGAAAAGATTAAAAAGGTGAAAGGACAAATCAATAATACCCTCAAAAAAAATCCAGGGATGCCTGGGGTTTGGGGGTTTTCTTTTTCTTTTTATCATCTTTCTCAATTACTTCTTTCTCAATTTCAATATCTGGAGCAGGCTTCTCAAATGTCTTCTTTTCTTGTTTGGGTTTTTTCGGCTTAACCGGTACTGGACCGAACAATCTCATTTGAGGTGAAGTTCCCATCCCTTCCTCTGCTGCCAATGCCTCTTCTCCAGTATCCAATACCTTGATTTGAGACCGGTCATCCATTACAGAGGCCGCCTGAACTGATGATGGAGTTTCTTCAATAGTAGATGCGGTTTCAACAGGTTCGTCCACATCCAGAGGCATCATTCCATCCTTAAGACCATCGCCCTTTTCAGCATTGGAAGGACTTCCCTTGGTGCCCAATCGATCCACGTCAACCCCTGATTTTCTCATTTTCTCTCGTAGCACCTCAGCACGGAATAGCTTATAGTCATCCCATAAAATATCAAGTTTATCCTTCTTCTTTGTTTTCTTGGACGGTGGAACATGGTCCAAAAGCATTCCCGCCTCTTCCTTCTTTAGATTCATACTATATATAATGCTGAATAACAACTTGTTATCCGATCTGGCCATTATCTTCAAATAGGGTATAATGGTCTTCTTGGCACAGTTGGTGGTGATGTGAAGGTGGTCCGCTATTTTCTTGGCCAGAACTGAAATCCTTTTTCTGCGGTCACGATACACAGACATTGACTTGATATAAGACGGAAATTTCATCCTGGTCCATCCATGTCTATAGGCTTTAGAGATACATACTCCGCCTGAAGCCATCTGCCAAGCATAATACCCGAACCTGTAATGCTGCTGCCTGAAAATTCTGCCTTTGAGAACATCGGCCCTTGAGAGAACATCCATGCCTCTGGCAACCTCGCCGGGATAGCTGTAGATGCTGGGCAGGTTCTCCCATATCCACTGTATTATCAGGTCCTTCTCCTCACTGCTGTTCTCCATGGACGATATGGCCTTTGCCATGTCCCTCTCCAAAAGTATCGCTTTCATATTGTCGAATATATTTTCCCTGGAATTCCTTGAACGGTTTATTGATATGACCTGTTTAGCAGTGATCTGATCTGAACCGACCATTATACTTTCAAGATCGTTTATAGCTCCCCTGATATCCCCTTTGGATCTGGAGGCAAGCTCCCATAATGCCAAACCTTCAGCCTTTACTCCTTCCTTAATGGTTATGTATTCCAATCTTTTCTGGATCGCCCTGGGATGAGGTTTCTTGAAATTGATGGTAGTCGTGCAGCCGTGAAGTGCACTGCTTTTTGAACCCATGAGATCATACCATTCATTAACAATAAGTATGACTGGGTGACGCGATATCCTTATGGCCTTGATTATTTCCTTCTTACCGCCTTTATCTGTATGGTCTGCACCTCCACCGCTTCCCTCGGAATCCACCTCATATAGGTTATCGGCTTCATCCAATATTATCAAGGTCAAACTATCTCCGTCATAGCTCTTGAACTCCATATTGCCTTCCTTGGAAAAACTGAATCCCTGGTTAAGTACGCTCCTGGTCACAACTTCCCTGATCTTTGTGGCATTGCGGGCGTCGGAAGCATTCAGTTCGAACCAATCCCAGCCCATATCCGAAGCCAATGCCTGGGCACAGGTGGTTTTTCCAATACCTGGACTGCCTGAAAGGACCACGGCAGGACGGAATCCATCAATCTTCTTTTTCCTTGGACCTGATCCTTCATAATGATCCTTGAATATCTCGGATTTATGGTCCATGGAATCCCAGCCCTTCCAAATAGGCGCGATTTCCTTCCATCGGGCTGCCCATTGCTTAAGGGTCCTTACAGCATTATCATTGCCCATGACATCCTTCAGGGTCTTAGGCCTATATTTTTCGGCCAAACCGCCGTCCTTAACCATTTTTTGTGATACATCCATCTGCACACCGGTTATTTGAAGATATTTTCATGTTCGATTTTCCTGCATCCAGGTTATTATGTAAGTATATCTGAAAGCTCCAGGGAGGGCGCTGTTACAATATGTTCCAAATGGTACAGGATCTGACCTGTAGCCGCATTCAGCACCGCAAGATACTGCGTGTCCTCATCCGAATCCGAATCTGCACTGCTTAGATAATATCCCATATCCCTATCGCGGCCTGAACCTGCGTATATGGATTCCAAGGACAAAGATGGTATATCAGAAGATGCCCCCATTCCGGTTACACCGCTGTCTATGTTCGGACCTCCGATCCCGCCCTTGGAGAAGAATATATTCTTGATCATCTCCTGCTGTCTAAATATCTTCTGAGCTCCGCCGAAGGTTACTATCTCGCCTACCTCGAAGGGATAAATATCAATTTCTCCTACATCCACATTCTGAAAGGCTTCCACAGACTGTCCTTTTACATGAAACCTCAAACCCTTGTCCGAACCGCTTTCTCCTAGAGTTATGTTCCACATTGAAGTGCCATCGGAGATATTGAAATATGAATCAACTACAAAGGCATTGGGGTGAGAGAATATGAAGTTTTTGTAATCTGAACGATCATCAATAATATCCATTGCTTCCTCTATTGTAAAACCGGACATGTCACCTGAAATATTACCTGAAACTGGAAACAGGTCCATCTGGACAAATTCACCCGCCAATTCCCCTTGATTATCATCCCATCTTTTGGCATGATGGGAGGTCTGATTATGCTGCTGATCACAATTAAGAGAAGAAATTGAGGACGACCCCTGCTGATATCCGTTCGGCTTAAGTACTCCAATGAGATCAAAGGTGATCTGAGTACCGTCCTGTTCCTGCACTATGAAAATGCTGTATTTGACGGGAAATGCCATACCGTTGGAGATCCAAACGGAGATACTGTGCTCTCGGATACCGAAAGCGGACCTTATCTCATCTTTGTTCAGATCTATATCCACCTTCAGAGCGGGCATACCGCCAACACTGTCAACATCGTCTATGTTCCACATATAATGAAGCCCGCCTATTCCCCCTGGTTCTCCGTCCCCGAGCCTGAATGTAAGGTTCGCCCTGAGGGAAGTAATGTCTGGATTGAGGTAATTACCGGACAGGTCCTGATAATTGATCATGGAATCCCTGATTCTATAGGGGGTATTCTGGTCCAGATCAGTATAGAGCTCCACATCCAGGTCCATCGCGTTCTTGATAGGCCAGCCCGAACTTAGATCGAAATAATTTGATGTATGAAACATCAGATCACCTGACAGACGGGTGTTCTCGGAAAATGTACCGGCCTGATTGTAATATTCCAGGGTTGCATTCCCATATAGGTCCAGGCTCATGTTCATATCACGTCTATAGGTGTCGTGCATAGTTAAAAAACCATCATCTATCATGGAACCTGGTATTTCGTTTGCCAAGGTTTGATCACCTTGGCCCTGGACATCCATTTCTGTCAGCCGGATCTCATTATCCTCCTGCCCAAAGGATTCTATACCCTCCGGATCCATAATAATGATATTAGACTGCACATCATAGGAAGCTGATTGACCCTTTCTCTTCTCGCTAAGCTTTACAACGATGGGCTGAATATGAATACTGACCGAGGAATTATAGATTGAATCATCAACTTGAATGGTGTATATGATCTTGAAAGTGGTATTGGATCTGACAGTATAATGGTGTGATGGTTTCGCCTTGGATGAAAGCTCCCCGTCCCCTAAATTCCATTCCCGGTGCTGAACATCAGCTTCATTTGCATTGACAACTGTGGCCTGGAACTCAATGGATTCACCCGACGAAAAATAACTGCCGTCCTTGGGACTGTCGATCAATACCAGAATATCGGGATTGCCATTACCTCCATTACCTTCCGTCCAATCGAAAACATTCTTCCAGGAATCAGGATATAATATGGCCAATCCAGCCAGCACAAGTATCACTGTGATAACTAAAGCGATAACTGTGTCCTTGGTTCTACTATCGTCATCATCATCACCCCTGCGCCGCTTTTTCGATTTCTTTTTCCCGGTAGGTCTATGGGAAGAATCTCTTTCTTCCTCCTCAACAGTCGGAGGTATATCATAATAATTATAGCCTTTCTCCAGAGCGGGTTCTTCCGAATTATCCAGTACTATTACCCCATCGGATGTACCTGAACTCCTTCCTTTCCCCCGTGGACTGCCGATCAATATCACATCCTCAGGTACAGAACCCGAAACAGGGCTTACTGTGGATACTTTGGGTTCCTTGACATGGGCATTTTTTGTGGACGCTTTTTCTTTTAAGGGCTCTTTTCGAGGGGACGGGTCCTTTGGTTTTTCCCCCTGTTCCTTCTGCAGGGAGATGACCGCAACCTTCTTGACACGGGATTTTATTGTATATTCTGGAGATCGCGCTACTGCGGATCCTCTACCCTTATCAGAAATATCTCTATGACCTGCATTTTTCAAAGAACTTCCGGGAATGGGAACGGACCTGCTGGTAGAGATATCTCCGTCAGTGCCACCCCCAAGCTGCCCTTTTAATACCTCGGATTTCCTTTTCTTGAACTCATCAAGATCGCTCCTGAGCAGATCTTCTAGTCCCCTTGTATCGAAACCGAGTTCAGACCATTTTCTGATCTTTTTCAGGAAATAATCAATCTCGTCCGGCGTCGGTCTTTTCCTTGCCATTGTAACCTGAACTATCTATCTGAGGCGATATATAACTTTCCGTTTGAAAGAAAAATTCAAATACAATTTATATTGAAATGGAAGCAGCCATTACAAAAAGCGGCGATAAACGCCACAGTAATTATATAATAAATGAGATAATTACGCTGAGTTGAGTTTCTGATTCCATCGGTGGAAGTCTGACATATATATATGTGAACTATATTTGCATAAATATTGAGACGGTTCACCGGTATGACCAATGTTTTTACATGGGTTATATAATCATGTGTCATTTGGCATATCAAATCCGCTTTGATACTGCGGTATATCGGTGACATACTGGAATTCACAGTAATAATGGAATCATTTGGATACCGTGATGAAATCTGAAGGATCATCGGCATAAAAGTAGGAAAGAGGGAAATCAAATGGTCGAGTTCAAGGCAGTGATAAATAATACCAAGGACGGCATGTCCTATCAGACAGAGATAATTGGACATCATGCTAATTCGCTTGTCGGAAGAAAAATAGGCGACGAGTTTGACGGAATATTCGTAGGTCTCCCAGGATACAAATTGAAGATTACTGGAGGATCCGATAGTTCGGGATTTCCAATGAGAGGAGATCTGCCGAGCAAATATAGGAAAAAGTTACTGCTCTCTGATTCCACAGGATTCAGAGAACGGAGGAAAGGACAGCGGAAGAGAAAGACTGTAAGGGGACACACCATCTCATCCGACACTGTCCAGATAAATATGAAAATAATCGCTTTCGGTTCCAAGGACCTAAGTACCTTGAAGAAGAAAGAAGAATGAAAGGAGTATAATACATGAATGTACCCCAACAACCTGAAGTCAACATTGGAATGGTTGGACATGTTGATCATGGAAAATCTACACTTACTGAGAAACTATCCGGTGTATGGACCGATAAACACAGTGAAGAGGTAAAAAGAGGCATTTCCATAAGATTAGGTTATGCTGACGCTGCGTTCTACATATGCCCTAAATGCAGTTTTCCAAAGGGGTATTCAACGAGTCCTGCCTGTCCTTACTGTCAAAGCGAAACTGAACTTCAGAGATCGGTATCTTTCGTAGATGCTCCAGGCCACGAGACGCTCATGGCTACCATGCTTTCCGGCGCCGCTATAATGGACGGAGCAATACTTCTGATCGCTGCGAATGAGAAATGCCCTCAGCCCCAGACAAAGGAACATCTCATGGCGTTGGAGATATCCCGTGTTGAAAATATTATTATCGTTCAGAACAAGATTGACCTAGTTGATAAAAAAAGACTTCACGAGAGCTATGGGGAAATCAAGGAATTCATTAAGGGAACAGTTGCGGAAAAGGCACCAATTATTCCAATATCTGCACATCACGATGTCAACATTGATGTCCTTTTATATTATATTGAAAAAATTATCGAAACCCCAAATTTTAATGAGGAAAAACCTGCAAGAATGCATGTGGCCAGGTCCTTTGACGTTAATAAACCCGGTGCTACTGAGAATGAGCTTATCGGAGGAGTACTGGGCGGTTCTCTCAAACAGGGAAGATTGAAGATTGGAGACGAGATAGAGATCAAACCGCCGCGAAATGTAAAGGTCGGCAACATGGATTTCAAATATGACAAACTCTCCACCACAGTTACGGGATTGATATCCGGCGGTTATGAGAGAGATGAGGTCAAACCCGGAGGTCTTATCGGCATTAGTACCTCATTCGACCCTACCTTTACAAAATCAGATGCTATGATAGGAACTGTTCTGGGAAAGAAAGGAACTCTTCCGGATACCCTGAATGAAATGACAATTGAGTGCCATCTATTGAGTTTTGTTGTAGGTATGGATAGAAAGAAAGATGTGGAGGATCTCAAGATCAACGAGCCACTTATGCTGACCGTGGGATCATCTACTACAGTGGGCATTATCAAGAAACTGTGGGGAAAAAATAAGATCGACACATTCCTCAAATTGCCAGTATGCGCTGAAAAAGGGGAGACCGTGGCATTATCCAGACGTATAGGCGGAAGATGGAGACTTATAGGCTATGGGATTATAAAGTAATCTCTTGATTTTTTTTTCTGTTCTTATTCTTGATTCTTATTCAATATAAATCCCCGCAGATGATTAGAATGATGGACCTCGGAAAAATAAAAATTATAGCCGATACAAACGCCCTCCTTATGCCGTTCCAGTTCAACATAAACCTTGATAGTGAACTAGATAGATTGTTCGGCATGTGGAAATTATATGTGCCCAAGTGTGTCATCTCCGAACTTGAGGGGTTATCCAGGGACATGCCCAAGGCCAAGACCGCACTGATATTTTCCAAAAGATATGAGATTATCGAGACTTCTCGTAGAGGAGACGAAGGAGTACTGGAAGCCCTGAAGAAGATAGAGGGTTACCTGATTACAAACGACAAGATTTTAAAGAAAAGAGCCTTGGAAATTAGTAGCGGCATAATATACCTGAGAAGCGGAAATCACCTTGAGATACTTAACCCCTAAACCAAATCATTCATCTTCTTCCTTTTTTCATTAGCCAAAAGGTGAGCCTGCCTCAGAGGTTCAGGAATCCTGAACCGGCAGAGACTTTTCACCGTATCCAAGGTAGTCTGGGGTGAGATCCGATGGCCAGGGGAGATATATATCGGGTTTTTACATCGCGCGGTCGGCAAATATTCATATCCAATTACCTCACCCTGCCTGATTAGTGGAACAGCCTCCTCAGGGATTTTGAATGAAGCCCTTCTTTTGCCTCTTCCCGGGTTTTGTTCACCATGAACATTAATTCGTTCACAGCATCCCTTTAAAAGCTTCTTGGCAACACCAATTGTCGATCTATTAAGAAGAACGCCCGCATGTGATGCCAAACCCAATCCCAAGGGATGAATTACCCCGTTTCCGTCCAAAATGAGAATATCCCAATCATTAAACGATTTTACCAACTCCAGAATTAATGGAAGTTCCCTGTAGGATAGATATGTGGGGATATATGGTGTGCGGACTTCAGCCGAAACATATTTTACATCAATTATTTCATTCTTTTTCAGGTCCCATAGGACCAATGCACCGACACCTAGATCTTTGTCAGAGCCTTGGATCCTTTGATATGATACATCCGCCCCCGCACATAAGTTTAATTGATTAAATGAATCCTCGAGAGATACCTTCAAGGACAATTCCATCTGTTCTTTCCGAAACAACTCCAGAATCCGCTCTGTGCAGAATTCTCCGAATAAAAGGCTTTTAAAATTATCAATTTTTCCTCCAGCTACCAAAACCTCTTCCTTCCTGAGAATAAGCTCTTTACGATGCGAGCCAGTAGCAAAACCACCTAGAGAGCCATCACCCATCACAACCCTATGGCAGGGTACAGAGGGAGCATACTGGTTCCTGTTCAGCATCAAACCAACTGCCCTGGACGCCCTGATATCCCCCAAAGCCAAGGCCACTGCTCCATAAGTAGTAACCCTTCCTTCAGGTACCTGTCTCACAATATGATAGAATTCATCTAGAACCTTGTGGTCATCCAAGCTTATCAATGTAACCACATAGGCAGTTGCTTATCAAATCCGGAAAGACGGAGACCTGTTACAGCAGCTGTAGAATAATCCTTAGCCAGCAACAAATCCGAACTTAATCCTCCCAGCTCGGAGAGGGAAAGACCTACCAATGCTCTGACCAATTCACTTCTGTACATGTCAATCCAATCGGACAGCCGTGCACCCAGTTCCTCCGCGATACGGGGGTCCATTTCCGGCTCCCCTAGCAAGGGACTCAGCTCATGACAGGGGGCGGAGATCTCACATGATTGGCAATCACCGCATCCCACCTTGGGCCATGTGACAATATAGTCAGCCCCCATGGATAAACATTTAAGAATGTCCTTAGCGCTGGAAAGATCGGTCTCCAGACCCAAAGATATATTCTGATACTCCGGAAATTCCTCCCTGATACTCCTGATGATCGAAAGCACTCCAATTAGAGGATACCTATCCCCCTTCAACCTCCGGTCATAACCATTGCGTCCGGTCTTGAAAATAAGGGAATCAACATCGGTCTTCAATAAGAGCTTCAGATCGCCGTATACATTTCCAGCAGCCAATCTGATCATTACAGGTACCCTCCTCTGGGTGATCTCCCTGATTAGAAGGATGTGGTTCCTTAGATCTGACATGGATATCATATCCAGATGCCGGTTGGGAACCGGATATCTAAGAACATCCATCCACCCATCTCCTCCGATGTTCTTCTCAAGGGTTGTATCGTACCCCAGTATCCCCTGTTCGGTTAACCAATAGGACGATATATCTATTACTACACCGGAACAGTTTGTGAACTTTTCAGTGGATATGTCAATCCTGCTGGGGTCCCATACGACCACTGGTTGAGAGCCCTTTTTGCCCTCTATCCGGGCCCCCTCCACGTACTTTCCCAAACCCTTGATATAGGGAATTTTTTCATTATCGGAAACATTGGATATCTGAAGCAATGCTTCCGAGTATAATAGTCCGTCAAAAGGAAGGTTCAGTATAACCGGCAGGGTAGAGACTAGCGGATCCGGGATGTCCTCATCACCAATTACCATGCCCAAGGCCTCACGGGGAATGTGATAATCATAATCCATTGTCACCGGTGATGAAAGCATAGGTGAAGGAATGAGTATGTTCTCCAGACCATTGCCATCCTCATCAATATAATCCTGTTCCGCATACATATCAGCTATGGAAGGGTAGGTGAAATCCTCTTTTGCAATTATCTTCATGAAAGAGCCCGGATCCGCATCTATACCGTAATGTTCGAAATAGATCTGAAGTTTTCTTCTGTCCTTGCTGCTTGATTCGACTGCCTCAACATTATTGGCTAAGGACACAATTTCTCCACCTACGAATATACTTCCTCCTATCATCAAGTGACCCACTCGGCCGCCCACATCTCCGCAGATTATTATTGATCCAGCAGTCTGCATCAAACCTATATCATTTCCGGAGTTCCCTTCGACAAGTATAGTTCCTCCTGAATTGGCCATACCCGTACCATCACCGGATGAACCGGTGACCAGGAGTATTCCTCCCTTCATGTAAGCTCCGGCCCCGTAACCGGCGCTGCCGTGTACAATTACTCCTCCATCCAGCATGTTATCGGCCACATACTTGCCGACATCACCCTCCATCTCGATCACTGGCCCCTGGTTAAGGGAAGCGAAGAAATCTCCTGCCTCGCCAATAACATTCAATTCAACTTCCTGGGTCATCCCGACTGCAACAGCATGCTGCCCACGCAGACCTCCAACCTTTATCTTGGTACTTTTCTCCGTCTGACCGAGAATTGCCCTGTTTATATCCGGTGTTTTAATAGTCTTCGATGCCAATTACATCACCCTGGTAAATTTTGAGAAAAATCTGCTCTTTCAGTATTTCTGAAATGGATATTGCATAATGAATATTTACCAATATTGCAGTGTTTTAATAATAAAAGGTTTATTTATACTAATCTCTACTTTCATACCAAAAAGGAACCATACTGTAAACTTAAGAAGCGCAGTCATCCGTGATAAGTATAAATGCTTGATGCAAACAGATTATCAAAAAAAAAATTGGCTGCAGAAATTGTTATAATTGCTATAGAAGGGGTATTTCTATAATTTTCTCAATCGCAGAGGTCAGTGCTCCACTGCGGATCGATCTATGGACAACATCAATATCGGTTTTCATATACCGGTCCCTATCCAAACGGGGGACCTGCTTTCTTATCTCATGATAGGCCGCATCTGTTCCGAATCCTCGCTCCTGTTCCCTGAATTCCAAGGCCTGGGCTGCAACTATGACACCCATTGACATAACATTGAATACATTTTCAATTACCTGAGAACACTTATATGCCGATGTGGAACCCATAGACACATGATCTTCCTGCCCTGCTGATGTTGGAATTGAATCACAGGATGAAGGATGGCACAGTACCTTGTTCTCTGCCACTAGGGAAGCGGATGAATACTGGAGCAACATCAGCCCCGAATTGAGTCCGCCCTCAGTAGTGAGAAACGGTGGAAGACCTGAAAGATGAGAAGTGAGCGTTCGGTATATCAACCGCTCGCACCAGTTTGCCACTTCGGACACCCCAATACAGAGATAATCCAGAACAAATGCCATTATTTGACCGTGGAAATTTCCCTGTGAGATTATATCATTATTATCAAGGAATATCAGAGGATTGTCTGTGGCCGAGTTCATCTCAATCTCTACCTTCTCCCAAACATGTTCTAGAACATCTGCGGACGAACCTAGTATCTGAGGCATGCAGCGCAGAGTATATGCGTCCTGAACCTTTGGACAGTCCTTGTGGGAACCAATAATACCGCTCCCTTCCACAAGACTGAGGAGGTTTGAGGCTATCTTTATCTGACCCATATGAGGGCGGACCTGATGCACCCTAGGATCCAAGAAACTGTCTGTTGCCATTAATGCTTCCATAGCCATTGCCCCGATGATCTGGGCAGTCTTGATAATTAGCTTTGCGTCGTGGCAGGCCGAAGCACCTATTGCAGTCATGTAATGGGTTCCATTTATTAGAGCTAATCCTTCCTTGGACTCTAGTATCAGCGGCGATAAGCCCAAATTACTGAAGGCCTGTAAAGAGGACATTTTTCCCCCATTAAAATAACATTCTCCCCGGCCGCAAAGGGAATTAACCATATGGGACGATTGAACCAGATCACCGCTGGCCCCAACGGAACCCTTTGAAGGAACAACGGGTATCAGACCTTTGTTCAAACATTCAACAAGAGTCTCCACTACCACAGGTCTCACACCTGAAAAACCTTTGGCAAGGGCATTTATTCTTACCACCATCATGGCCCTTACCTGTTCAAGCTCCATATCCGGCCCTACACCGGTACAGTGAGACAGTATCAGGTTTTCCTGAAGCTCTTTCAAACTGTCCTTATCGATCTTCTTGTTGGCAAGTTCGCCGAAACCTGTGTTGATCCCGTATACTGTTCTGCCTTCACTAATGATATCATCCACAAGGGATCTGCTGTTCTTTATACGCACCCAGGATTCCTTGGAAACACTAACATCAGCATCATTTCTGGCAATGGATACCAGTTCATCAATGGTCAGATGGTTCCCGGTGATCTCGATGATTTTGGACATAGCTGTCAACCTCTTGTTGTCAAACTCTTTTTAATTTTGAATGAAATATGATGTTGAATCTCTGTGATTGTGACTGAATCAATATAGCTATTGAAATGCAAGGAATGGACACGGGTATTGTATGGAAAATTGTAAATCTCATCTAGTACAGGTCATAAATGCAAATATTTCTTGAAATATTTTGATATGGTTTAAATAATTTTTAGTAAATTATTGGGATTGAGAGGCATATAATCCGTCCTACATATTTAATATTTGCCAAATTTAATCCGGCCAAAGGCGATATAATCTGGAATGAACATTATACCGGCCCCCATAAACATGCAATAAAATATTTATACAAATATGGCTGATATATTAATACCTTTAACAGGGGAGATCGAAATGAACTGGTATTCCAAGGATAGAAGAGCGGTGTCGCCAATAATTGCCACCATTTTACTGGTAGCCATATCTCTGGTGCTCATAGGTGTAATTTTCATTTGGGTGCAGGAAATAATAGATGTCCCAAAAGAGGACGCCCCGGATGTCAACCTCGCGGTAAGCACGGAAACCGCTGGAGACGAAGTATATTTCAGAATACTCATCACCGACATATCCGAGGAGCCTTCCCTGAACAATATCGAGTACAAGGTCTTTGACGGAGGAGGGAACCTTCTTGAGGAAATGACCGCAGACTCTGAGGTATATGGTAATTTGGCTCATTTGGAAACACATGATGACCAACTTCTGGGCGTAGGTTTTTCCGACAATGATGCAGACGGCAGGCTTTCAACCGGTGATTATTTCCTGGTGAAGAAGTTCTTTGATAAAAATTACGCTCAGGACATCGACATATCCGATGGAAAGATGATCCTCATCTACGGCCCCAATAATGCTGCAATGGAAGAAATCTCTTTCGGATTCTGATAGGAAAACCTTTGATACTGCTGATCAATTTATTCCTGTGAACTTTGTATTTATCCAGTCTATCACATAGCTGTCAGGATCTTTGTCACTTTTCTTGTATACATACTCCATTATAAACGCGTATAGAAGGGGTGATTTGTATTTGCTGATAAAGACGCTGAGCTGATACAGATAATCGCTGATGACCATTTTCCGATAGCGGGGGCGGTCCTTTCTGTACCTTCTCAATCTCTCTACATATCTAACTATCATATACTCAAACATATCCGGATCGGAAATGTCCTCCCGGCCTATGAAATAGTTCTTTCTTCTTTTTACTCCGGGGGTCTCTATTAGCTGGATATCCCTGAATCCCCTTATTATCCTTCTGAACGAGTTCAGTTCATATCCTATCTGTATATCTATCTCAGAATGAAGCTGTTTGACGGTCTTATGAATTACAAGATCATAATCGGTGAATATCTTGACTATATCCACCAAGGTACGGGACACAAAGGTCCTGGGAAGGTTTTCCGGATGACACATCCATCTGAAGGAAAATTCCAGTGTGTTCATCAGAAAATCCTTGAGTACATCCTCTTTGGTGAAATCCGTGTTCACAGGCAGGTCATCGAAGCGCTTGTACCGGGAACTTTTCCTCTTCAGCATGCATTTGGGAACCTTTCTGCGGGATAGAAAGTGGCGTATCTCTTTTTTCAGCTCCTGCTGGTATTGGATCATGGACCCTTCATTGTTAACTATTATGAGACGGGGTTTGAAGAACTTGTTCTTAGGGCCCCTTCTCTTGAATCTTTCGAAAATGTCAAAATAGGAGATCAATATCTTTTCCTGGAGCTCCTTATTCTCAAAGTACTCAGTTATTCCCTCACTGCGCCTTAACGAGGAATTGATCCTTCTCATTGTAGTTTCTATATCTGAATAAACAAAAATTACCAGATCGGGCACCATGGCCTGAGCATTAACTTCCAGAAGCCAATTTATATCATTGAATCCCTGGGTGCTTTGATATGCCAAGGACGAATAGAGATACCGTTCGGTAATTACCACATTCCCCTTCTCTATCTCTGGCCGGATGCAGTTCTCACAATGATGTCTTCTATCCGCTGCAAAAAGAAGGGCTTCAGTCTCTGAATCAAAGGTCTTGTTCTTAATATTTTCACGGATGAAATGTCCGATATCCTCTTTTGTAGGCTCGTGGGTCATGACTATATTGCATTTCAGCTTATCCTCCAGATATTCTTTTAAATATCTCTTGCCGACACCCTTGCCGGAAGCATCGGTTCCCTCAATCACAATGAAATAGCTCGTGGTCAGTTCCCCCTGCGCTGAAACATTATTTATCTAAAATCCATATTATACCTTAACCCAAAAGACCCGCAAGTATCGGTCATGGAAAAGTTCTCAAAATTATGCTGAAACAAGTTATTTTCATAAGCGCAAACTATCAGTTAATCAATTGAAGTAAATTAGGTTTTCTCTCTTTATGATGGCAGAACGGTTTTTTTATCAGTGACTAAATTGGGGAATTCAGCAGAATCTTTTATACTCACAGCTGGTCTGTAAGCTGGAAACGTGAAATATATTGAATAAAAAAAGTGAAAAAAGTTGGTTTAACATATTTCGGATATTGGGACATTTGGATATTGGAATATTTTCGAACTGCTGCTTCATCCTCATTCGTTCATAATACGCATGTACGCCCGCAGATGAACAGGTACTGTGGATTCATTTAATACAAAAGAACGGCCGGAACCTCCGCAGAGATAGCATTTCTTCTTGCCTTTGCAGTGATAACAGCTCCCCAAACCCTGACATTCGGGACATTGCCCTGAACCCTTGCAGCTGGGACACTTCTCCGTTCCCCCGCAGGCATTGCATCTGCCCAGGGATCTTAGGCAGTAGATGCACTCTCCGCTGCCCTCACATATGGTGCAGTGACCTGCCCCTTTACACATGAAACATCTGCTGTCATCGCCGCATTCCCGGCAGATACCCCTTCCGTCACAGGCATCACATCTCCTCTGGTCATACTGCACACCTGCATTGTAGAAGCACTCCCTGGCATGATCCGCCATCTTGAAATGCATTGCACACACTCCCCTAATGAACCATGCTTCTTTATCACCTTCGTTCATCTCCAAAAGAGCCTTACATTTATTGAAGGCTTCCCTGTATTCCCTTTCATTGAGAAGCCTTTTAACGGCATCAAGACGCTTTTGAAGAGCTTCCTTGCTTGGGAGTTTGGAAGCACAGCCTGCACAGTACAAATAAGAATCTTCGTTCTCCTCGCCGCATTTAACACATTTTTTCATAGATAAACACCAAATAACTCGATTTGTTAGATTCCAACATTATTCAGGTACTTAAAAATGGTTTTGCTGTTTTTGCAATAATCCTCGGGTTTTCGGATGCAAATACCAATAGGTTCTAATAAGCTAATCATAGACTTTATCTTTCCATACGAAGCGTAAAAAAAATGTTTACCATGGAGTATTGACCTAATGATTTTATATTAATAAGATAATTGCTGTGCTGTATGGCTTCCGAAATAATGGAAAATGTCAAACCTACCAGAATGGAACTCCTCAAGCTCAGAAAGAAATATAAACTTGCTGAGAAGGGGCATAAACTGCTGGGTGAGAAAAGAGATGCCCTTGTAGTGGAGTTCATGAAGGTAATTAAAAAACGGGGTAGCCTGCGTTTCAAGGCCAAGGAGTCACTCCAGAGGGGTTACCGTTCATTGGCCCGCTCCAAGATGACATTAGGAGGGATCAGGGTCGAGGAATTGCTGAAAAGCATGGAATGGAAAATGGAACTGGATGTCGGAAGCCTCAATATCATGGGCATTACAGTTCCAAAACTTAAACTTAATACCACTGAAGATATTGAAACAAGACTATCACTTCTTGATTCCAACAGTTATTTGGACGAAGCAAAAAGGGATATGGAGGAAGCATTCAAAAAACTCGTACTTCTCGCCGAAGTGGAGGGCACCATCGAGAGATTGGCTAGGGAGATCGAGAAAACCAAAAGACGGGTGAATGCCCTGGAATATATCTTCCTCCCCCGCATCAAATCTACCCAGAAATATATTGAAATGATGCTTCAGGAAAAGGAGAGAGAGGACTTCTTCCGAAGAAAAAAGATAAAGAACGTCATGGAAAGGGAGAAGAAAAACAAGTAATCGAGGGAATGATTTTGGACCTTAATAATGATCCGGTGCTCCGAAAATGGAGGGCTGACCCGGAGAAGAACAGGAAACTGCATGTTATGATAACCTTTGGGCTCATATCAGCTATGGTGGGGTTGACCTTGGGCGGCATTGTACTGATTCTGATAGCAGCAGGGATTATTTGATCCATGATATGGAATCACAGTATTACGATAATATCCAATTGAAAAATTCTATCTTAAAGGTGAAATTATTTTGGCCCGACAAACCGCAGACCAGCTGGCAAAGAAACAGCGAAACATATCGATATCTGAATTCTTTGAAAAGAACAAACACATATTGGGATTCAGCACCACTACAAGAGCGCTCCTGACAACAGTAAAGGAAGGAGTGGACAACGCTCTAGACGCCTGTGAGGACGCACAGATACTGCCAGATATCTTTGTGAAAATAAATGAAGTGGAAGGCGAAAAGGACGAATATGCCATAACAATATCTGATAATGGACCGGGCATAGTTAGAAAACAGATCCCGAAGGTATATGGGAAACTGCTCTACGGCTCCAGATTCCACGCTATGAAACAGACCCGGGGCCAGCAGGGTATTGGGATAAGCGCAGCCGTCCTGTACGGGCAGCTCACCACCGGTCAGCCTACAATTATCGAATCCAAGACCGGAGAGGATATGCCTGCATACCGTATCAAGCTGACCATCGACAGCGCTACAAATTCCCCAAGAGTAATGAACAAGGAAGTAATACTCATGGAAAGACCCCATGGTACCATGTTCACCATAATACTCAAGGGGAAATATGTGAAGAACAAGAAACAATCCATACTGCAGTACATGAGCTCCACCGCTATTGTGAACCCTCATGCCAGATTCACATTTATTGAACCTGACGGCACTAATAACTATTTTGACAGGGTAACCGACGAGCTCCCCCTTGAGACCAGAGAGATCAAACCGCACCCCAAGGGTGTCGAGATAGGAAGCTTCATGAAGATGGCAAAGAAGACATCTTCCTACAAGCTGACCTCTTTTCTGGTAAATGATTTTTCAAGGATATCCTATACAACTGCTAGAAAGATCTGCAAGGAAGCAGGAGTGGAAGA
The DNA here is from genome assembly GCA_964430885.1 of uncultured archaeon. Classification (GTDB taxonomy): domain Archaea; phylum Thermoplasmatota; class Penumbrarchaeia; order JASLWR01; family JASLWR01; genus CAYSHM01. Next base: position 104,580 of record CAYSHM010000003.1, read on the forward strand.
AAGCTCCCGGCCTACTTACCTGAGCCTAGAAAAAATAAAGAAGCTGCTTGATGCTATTGATAAGACAAGCATAATGGCGCCCCCGACAGACTGTCTTTCTCCCATAGGGCCCGAGCTCATGAAGAAGGGGCTGAGCAAGGAGATCGATGCAAAATTTGTGTTCACCGTGTCCAGGCCGCCAAGTGTTTTTTCCGGAACTCCATTCCAGGTTGAAGCGGGACTGGTATACGGCGGCGACATTCCTGTGGATTCCAGAATCGGTATACTGAGGTTTGCCAACAGGGTTCCCCTGCTGTATCAGTCAGGCAACTGCATCATCACCAAAGCTATCGAGAACATAGATTGGAGGCCCTATCATCTTGAACAGAGAGGTGGAAAGGGCAAACCTATCGGCCCCGCGGTTGTCCTGGTGCATGTTGCGTCGGTCAACATTCCCTTCACATCGGAGGCAAAGGTAGCCATCTCCAATGTGGATGAGATGTCAAAGGAGATCGAGCTGGCAGTAAGGGAATGCGCAAGACAGATGAGGTCAAACATCAAAAGGAACAAGAAACTGAAGAAGACGGAGAAAAAATTCGACCTCATACAGGAAGTGCTGCCTGAAATAGCTCGAAAATCTGCGGAGATAATAGAGAAACCAATGCCTCCAATAGGAAAAGTCATATCAAAGATAATGACAGTGATAACCGTAGAGGACAATATCGAGCACCTCAAGGATACTACATCCTCCATGGGCAAATGGGTATCGAGGTCGCACATCTCGGTCAATAATTATACAACAGCTAACAAATCCATTGACATACTGGTTAAGATACCCAAAGGACAAGTGACTAATGTGGAACCTGCTCCAGTCAAAAACGATGGGGATGTATTGGTCTGGGAGATCTCAGACCTTCCTCCGGCCGGATCCACACACCTGAAGTTCGAGCTTAGCGGTCTGGACAAGGGTGATCACAAGCAGAACGAGATATTATATATGGGCACTCGAAGCTATGTGATAGGAGCCAAAAAACTGCACATATGATCAAGTATCCGCAGGCCTTTTTTCATTTAACATCCTGCTAAAAAGAGATTATATTAATTTTGGATTTTAGGTGATAATTTTATACATTCAAATCTGATTATATTATTGAAGGTGATCCCGATGAAAAAAGTGTGGAGTAATTTAACGGCATACCTGATCATAGCGGTGCTTAGCCTAAGCATCTTGGGCATGGCAAGTCAGAACAACATTGGAACCCGTATCCAAAGCATATCACTATACGCATCCGGTTCTACCCTGGAGAGGTATGTGTTCGGTGACGGTGCGGAGGTGGGTATTATAGCTCAAAAAGAGAGCGGTACAGGCGGTACAGATACGGCCAGGATAACTGATACCATGGGAAGCGAGATAATATATGTCACCCTTAATGATGACGGTGCAGGGGACGATGATACCGCTGCCGACGGGATTTATTCCGGTAATTTTACCATATCCAATGACAGGGGGACCAATGGAGCCTTCACTGACAACTCCACCGGGGTCATTGATCTGGGAGACGGAGATGGGTTCAAGGTGGAGATCGATCTGAACGGGGACGGGATCAAGGAGAACACCGCCGGTTCTGCAGATTTCTCGGCACCAATCGTGGAAATGCACACACCTGACAACCAGTTCTATAATTCATCCTTCACCCTGAACTTCACAGTATCCGATGAGAACCTTGACCTTGATAATGTGGGATACCGCCTGGATAACGGGCCTTTGGTAAAACTCCAGCCTGTAAATATCACAAGACTTTCCGGAAGAGGAGGTTTCACTTCCTACAGCTATCTCGCAGATATCGACTGCACAAATGATACCGAGGGAAAACATACTGTCGATGTAGAAGCACAGGATATGGCCTGGAACATCAATCCGCCAGTCCAGGTCGATATCAATGTGGACCACACCGCTCCTTGAAGCAGATCTCCCTTTTGATGGAGGGTACGTTGCCGGAAATCTCACGCTGACGCTCACACTTAGTTATTCAAGCTCCGGTGGTGAAGAGGTCCCCATGGGAGATGAGACAGTTGAATACACCATTGACGGCGGTCCGAGAGTGCCTTTTCAGAAGATCGGGGAGCACACCTATCAATCGGTGATCGATACGACAAAGCTGACCGAGAGAGACCACACGCTTACAATATGGGTAACCGATGCAGCGGGAAACACATGGTACAAAACAGAGACCATTACCGTAGATAATACTATCCCGAATATTACTATCGATGAACTATACCAGAATATTTATGGCGATATTGACGGAAGCTGGATGGTCAATGATACGAATATTGACAAGGAATCCATGAAATGGAGATATGATGCAAATGACTGGTATACGGTTCCATGGAACGAGGATACTCCAGGTACGTGGGGTATAATTATGCCATTAACTGATATCGGGGACGGCCAGCATGTTTTCGATTTCTATGCTTCAGATCTAGCCGGAAACTCATTCATGTTCAGCCAGTACATCAACCTTGTATCACCTCCTGAACCGGTAGAGGATTATTGGTACTTCTTTACTGAGGAAGGAGGATTTGAGGCTGGAACCAACACGTCCGTTGATGATGGAGATATCATGGCTGCAGTTCTGGATTTTGATGGAACGGGGCCTGATCTGAACCCCGAGATTGACATGATAGGAGACGAAGGGAATAATTTCGGCATATTTGAACCAGGAAATTACTATCTATGGATACAACCCATTAGAGAAGGTGTTCTTGGACCCCTCACTACGTTTCCCTTTGTGGTTCCCGCACCAAGCCTGGAAGATTTTCAAATAGGAGATTACATCATAACTACGGAGAATCCAACGGAAGGGGACGATATTATTGTAACAGTCCCCATAGATTATTCAGGCGTGCTGCCTGTTGATGTCATTCTGGACCTTTACGATGGCGAAAACCTTGTTGCCAGCGAAGAGATTACCGTACCCGGATCAGGACCTGAGGATTGGTCGCATGTTGACGCACAATGCACTTGGGAGGACGTTCCTTCTGGTGAACATCATCTTTCTATGTGCGTAAGATCAGATGAGTTTGAAGAGGCGATCTGTACCGAACCCTTGGATGATGATCCTGATTGGGTCTATTACATAGATGAAAATGATGATGAGAATGATACCCAATATGATCCTGACGATTACATCTTCGAACCTGATGAGGAGGAGAAGAAAGATGAGCCTGGTTTTACTGCCGGTATTTTGTTCTTATGTATTTTCATCATCGTTTCACTGGGATATATTAAGAATAGGAAGAAAAATAAATAAAAATCCCTGCACATAGAGGCAATTCATGAAAAAAACAGCTTTTAGACCTGGCGGCCAAATCTTGGTATTATCAATGATATTCACAATATGTTTTATTTCCAGCCCCTCGATCCTTGAAGCAATTCAAGGTGAAACTTCCTTTCCTCCATATCATGTGCATCTAAGTTGGACGGATGATCCTGCAACCAGTATGACAATTCTATGGAGGACGGAAAGCCAAACCGAATCCATAGTGAAGTACTCCAAGATTGATGAGGCGGTCAATATAGTCAATGGAACTGTTTTCAAACCTCAATGGGACAACAGCTACATACACACAGTTCATCTCAATAACCTTGAATCAGGTACGGAATATTCCTACATGTGCGGCAGTTCCGCAGGATGGAGCCCTGAATATTATTTCATTACAGCCCCTGCCGAACAAGAAACATTTTCTTTCCTTCTTGCCGGAGATTCCAGGAACAAGGGTTACAACGATCCGTCATTGGAGGATTGGGAGGCTGTTGTAAGAGCAATGAGAGAGGATATGGGTTCCCATGAAGGGGGATACGATTTCTTTCATTTCATCGGTGACAACATATACGATGGAAGTCAGAATCATGTCTGGAATTCCTGGCTGGATATTCTTGGGATAATATCCGACGGCATACCTTTCATGGAATCAGCAGGCAACCATGAATATGTATACAAGACTTCCACCCCTCACCCACAATACCTTGATCTGTTCGAGCATCCAAAAAATGAACTTTGGTATTCATATAACTACTCTAGTGCACATATAATAAGCATAGCTACTGACCACCCATTCACTACTGGAACGCCACAGTACCAATGGTTGAAAGATGATCTGATTAAGTCTTCAGGCGATGAGAAACGATCCTGGATACTGGTTATGCTGCACAGACCTCCTTTCACTTCAGTTGATGAAGGGAACGAAGACATTCAGAACCACCTATGCCCTTTATTTGAGGAATACGGTGTGGACATGGTATTTGCAGGTCACGAACACATCTATGAGAGATTCTATCCCTTGGACTGCAGCGGCAATATTGTTGACCAAAACAGGACATATTATGAAGAACTGTCCGCACCAGTCTATGTTGTAGACGGATGCGCGGGTGCACCTCAGTATCACGGAACTCCTAAAAATTGGACCGTCCATATGGAAAACAGACTGGGTTATTCAAGAGTGACAATATATGAAAACGGAACATTCCATTTCCAGCATATCAGTCTTACCGGTTCAGGTACTGAAGTTGTGGATGAATTCTATATCAATCGTTTCCATCAGGATAATTCCCGGATAATAGATGAAAATTCTGATGAAGATAAAGGGTTCGCACTGATCCCCTTATTGGTCACTGGTGCAGTTCTAGTTTTCTGTATAGTATTGATTGTGTTGATGACCAAGAGGAAAAAAAATCCAAATTAGCTCGGCCGTCTTAGTAAATAGCACACAACAGCCACCGCCAATATTGAACCAGCAAGGTGAAGTTCCACAAAACCAGGTACACCTTCGGATGAACCTCTTTTGACACCGCCCTCAAAGGGGATATCTCTAAGCTCAGATACCTCATTACCTTGTGAATCCGATGCCGTTATTGTGATCTTTAAGGGTGAATAACAATCATCTTTAATGGAGGAGAAACCCCTGTATACAAATGTATTATTCGTTCTGTCAACCATATCGGCCGGGAATGTTATCTCAGAAGAAGACCCTCCGTACTCACGGGGTTCAGGGGATTCCAGATAACTAGTGACATTGACCCCGGTTATGTTGTTATCTGAAGTTATCTCAATAAATATATCTACATTAGTCTCAGGGTCAGGCACCTCCGGTTCCCAATAAACCCTGGTGATAGTCATTTCCCCTCTTACAACGGGAAAAATCAATACTATAAATATCATTGAAATCAATGAAGTTAACGATATAATGCTCTTTCTCACTATGATCACCTGTAAAGAATTTTATTGGAAATTAGAATCCCCCATTTTATAAATAATTATTACAGAAATAAATAATTACACATTCCCAAATGTATCAATCTTCACCAGTACATCCTCCATCACGTCCCCTGCATCCTCCCTGAACAGCAAATCGGCCTGATGATCATAGGGGGTATCCCCATGGTTGATCATCACAAGTTTGGCTCCGTTATCAAGAGCATGGGCTGGTATATCAGCTGCGGGGGTAACAACAAGGGATGAACCTACAACAACAAAAAGCTCACAGATTTCGGAATGGTGAAAGGCAAGGGACATTTCTTTCTCAGGCAGCGGATCCCCGAAATTTACAACACTGGACATTAACCTGCCACTGCATTCCGAACATTTGGGCTGACCCTTTTTTGGTTCCTGCGTCCTGTAACCCTGCCCCCATCTTGACTTGTCCCAACCCGCATCCCTAAAGGATAGTTGATTATCGCAGCCCATACACCTCATGAGAGCATGGTTTCCGTGTAGTTCTGCTATTATATCAGGATCAATTCCGGACCTAAGATGCAGGTTATCAACATTCTGGGAAATGAGAAAGGCCAAAAGGCTTCTATTTTGGAGCTCCACCAATGCATAGTGGGCACGGTTAGGTCGAACCTGGTTGATGGGTTTTGATCTAGGAGGGGGCAGACCCTTGTCCCTCCTTGTCCAAACGCCGTCGGGTCCCCTGTAATCCGCCAATCCCGATTCGGTACTGATACCGGCTCCAGTGAAAAATACTGCGGATCGGGAATTATAAATCCAGTCTGCAAGAAGCCATAATTTCTTAAAATATTCCATAACGCGCAACCTTGATGAAATCTTTACCCCTACTCATCCATCATTCATTTCAATTAATATTCAAGGAAAACAACTTGACGGTGAAAAATATGTTCCCTGACTGAAATCTCATCCCCTCATACATATATTACATTAGCTGATAGTCATTAAATAAATTATTAATAATTTCCGTGTTCTTAGCTATATGATTCAAAAGGTGTGTTCAAATGGTTAATTACTGTCCCGAATGTAAATCTATCATGTATCCAAGCAAGGATGAACCAAAGATAATCGTATGCAGAAAGTGCGGTTACAAGAGCGATTCCCGGGGGAAAGATGAGATAATCAAGACCCCCAGCAAGGACAAGGCGTTCAAGATCATCGAAGAGGAATTGGATACCCTTCCTACAATTAATGTCAACTGTCCCAAATGCGACCATGACGAGGCAAGGTATTTCATGAGGCAGACCCGGGCTGCAGACGAACCTACGACAAGATTCTATATTTGCTGTGAATGCGGACACAGATGGCGGGAATACTGATGATTGAATGTCTTTGAATAACATACAATTCTAGGATCATTCAAAGGTTTGGGTCAAGCCTATTATTCCCTGCTTTATAGACTGAAAAAGACCATTTCAGATCACACCATATTCATAGAGGAGTCAGAATCAAATGTGGAGCAGAACCAGAAGAGCAATTTGGTGTTTGCAGGGGGACCCCCAGCTGGATAGAATATATATGGGTCTTGGTTATCCTGACCCTGCATTGATATGTCTCAGCAAGGAAGGGGAAATGTTATGGAAATGTGACATGGATCGACCCCCGAAAATCATCAAGATATATTCCAGTTCTAGAAATATATTGGTTTTTCTAAAGAAGAAGAAACTTCCGCCTACTTTGCTCTGCATATCCAATAAGGGCGAACTGTTATGGAGACAGTACCTCAAATATGATCTGAAGTCCATTGACATTACTGACAATGGAAAGATCATAGTGCTCGGAACAGTGAATTCCACGGTCCTGCTTCTGGAGGAAAGGGGAGAGATACAGTTCAGAATACAGCCTGAGAAATGGATCAACGGTATTACGGCCCATTTCTTCGATAGAGATATTATGGCTGTATCAGACAGAGGTTTTCTTTATGTAATGGAAACATACCGGAACCGATTGAATATCAAGGAAAAGGTGGATCTGGAGAACAATGTTAGCCTCATGAAGAAGCAAAATGACCGGTTGGCATTTTTGGACCAATGCGCCAAGACCGGGAATATTCTTCACCTCTATAACTGGGAAGGGAACAGTTACTTAAATATAAAATATAAGAAGAGAATTAAAAATTTCTCCTATGCGGGGAACCGGATCTGGAGCGTACTTGATAACTCAATTATCTGCCTTTTTGATGAGAACCAGGGTTTCAGGACTGGACTTGACATGGGTGAAAGGATCTACGACATTACCACGGATTATTATGGTGGCTATATTGTTGTAGGTACTGAAAATTTCAAGGTTCTATTGATGGATCGGAGCGGGCAAATGATATGGGGAATGGACACCAGAGGTAAGAAATTGGCCGCAAATTATGCCGAAAAAACATTCAAAAGAATGAGGGAGAGCGAGCTCATCTCCGAGGACGAAGGATTGGACTGCTACGCACATAACACACTCATATCATCTATTGAAAAGAATTTCATAGATATACCAGTAGAAAAGGAGGAAGATGGAGATGACGGCTGGATAACAGACGGGGAAGAAATTGAAGATGGTTGGCTGGTAGATGATGACAAATTGGCCGGAAGAAGAAAATTACTGAGCGGATTCAAACCCACACCCGTCAAAAGGAAGGTGACCATCAAATCCCAAATGGCAATGATAAAACAGCGGCCAAGTCTGCTTGTGCATATAGAGAACACAACAAGCAAATCTATCACCAATATCAAGGTAGACATCACGATGGATAAAACCCTATTCTCCTACCGCAAGAACCTTACCCAACTACCGGTGGTAACCCCCAACACCGCTAAACGGATGATAATACCCATGATATCCAAATCCGAAGAAGGTTCATGCATTGTCAGCGGAACCATCAGCTATAACTATCAAGGTAAGGAAAGAACTGAGGATTTGGCAGAGTTCAAACTTGTTAATCGATGGAAGAAATTGGAAGGGCTCATCATCAAGGAAGATAGTTGGAATAATTTTATTCATGGAATGAATGAGACCCAGGATGAACTGTTCACCTCTCTGACACCGCCCTACCTCGGACCTCTCATGGAGACAATAGCCACAAAACACGGATTCAAGGAATACAAAATCGAAAAGATCGATGATGACCTTATGATCTATTTCGCAGCACAGGCCAAAAATCGCCATTACGGTTTGAAGAACGTAATCAGACCGTCTAGCCTGGAAAGGGGCGTTTGTGTTATAAAGATATTCCTATATGGAACAGATCCCAATCTGGTGCGTCTGAAGGATATGCTGATAAATGAGCTTGAAGATGCCATCTGTTTTGAGGAAGATACACTTCATGGTGATGAAGACATTCCTCAAGTGGTGATAAAAGATACAAAGAGAAAAGAGACTGCTGAAAAGCTCAGGGAAATTTCAATATCTGACGGAAAGGATTATGGAAAGGATGAAACGGATGTTCCCGTTTGGTATCCCGAAGCGGCTCCAGCTCCAAAATACTCTCCAAAAAGTCTTCCCATAGACTACGGTCTTTACAAGAAATACAGTGAATATTACAAGGATTACTTTGTCCCATATCCTGAAAAGAAAGATGCACTTTCCGTGGTTCCCAGAAAGGGCTACATATATCTTTTCAAGGAGCAAACTCCTGATCGTGCCTTCCGAATATTCAAGGCTATGATAAATTATAACCTGGAAGGATTGTTCATTTCCCGGAAATATCCAAACAACATCGTCGACAAATATTCCCTGGGCGGAATTCCCTATTTATGGCTGTCCAAGACGGGGGAAAAGAACGCCATCCGTCCCACGGCAACAGAGAAGATAAGGCATGAACTTGAAAAATTCCTGAACAATAAAAAGAACAAAGGGAACAGTGTTGTTCTTTTCGAGGGCATTGAATATCTGGTCATACACAATACCTTCAATACGGTAATCAAGTTCCTGCAATCTTTGAAGGATTGGGTATCACTAAGCAATGGAACCCTTCTGCTCTGTATTGGACCTTCCACACTTGAGACAAGGGAACTTATGATGATAGAGAAGGAATGCGATGAGATAATATCCTGATTACCTTTCAGGATTTATTGGATGGAAGATCCGCTGGCTCTCCTGACTTTTTTGTATAAATGTTCCCTTGGAAAATAATTGGAGTTAAGTTAATAAAATAAAAGTATCTTTTATGGCACGATTCGGGCTAGAAGCACGAATATTATGAAATGGGCTAATCACAGCCTGGGTGATGGACATGGGTCTTTTTGGAAAGAAAAAGAAGGAATTTGATTTCAAATCGGTCAACAAGATCGACCAGGAAACCTTCTTTCAGATGCTGAATCAGCAGGGCTGGACCGAGGTGGATACTCCCTTCGAATACCAGAAGGATTGGCCTGTAAAAAAAATCAGAAAGAATGCCCGATCCTACGCCATGAAAGAGATGGAAGCCGACCTCCTTGTAGAAGTTGACGACCCTTCATTTTCAAATAATCCATATAATCATTATGTGTATTATACTTTCAAGAAATCCACCACCCCTCCGTCTCCAAATCCTAACATGAATCCAACACAGCCTCAAACCGATCTATACGGCAATAACCAACAGAACCTGTATGGCCAGAACCCGTACCCTGCTACTAATCCAAATGACCCATACAACCAACAACCGCAAGACCCTTACAATCAGAACAATTTCGATCCATACAACCAACAACAGCAGCAGGACCCTTACAATCAAAACACTTCAGACCCATACAACCAACAGCAGTTCTATGATCCCAATGCTCCCATGACCCCTCCTGCTCCTGAACCCCCATCTTCACCTTATCAGCCGGATGAGGAGGGAAAGGTACTGGTGACCCCTACCCAGGAAATGTTCCTAAAGGCGCACTATGCAACCCATGAGGAAGCCTTCTATCATTGTTTGGATAACCTAGCAAAGATGCTGACAATGGAAAGTGGACCAATTAAATTCACGGATAAAAGAGAGTTTCTTCATCCTATCATGCGTATCAAGGACAGGGCATACTACCATATTGGTCAAAGACCAATGAATCTGATCCTTATGAAGGAAGCTATACATGATTTCCTACTTCTAGGTAATGAAGGCCACCAGGTGGGAAAAGCAAGTGGACGCAGGGATGATCTCATAATGATAAAGACACTTGGTACTCCTTCCTTCATGCTGATGAACGATTATCAATTGCTTCCTGACGAAGCGAAAGGACAGGTTGCACAGACGCTTTTCAACCTCCTCGAGCAGTTCCTTCCGAAGTTCGGATAGAACAATGAGATATTTTACCTTCTACAAGTCTCCAAAAACCGAATCCAGATCATAAGGAGGTTTGTGACGGGGAGTAGCAGGTTCATTTTCCGGAGTTTCTTCTTCATCATTTATCGGTTCTGAAACCTCGTTATACTCTTCAAATGATGCCAAGGTTACCATCCCGCCGCAGCCCGGACAGCGGCCTGCTCTCATAACGCAATCCTTGTGGGAGGTGAAACCGCATTTACATTCCGAATAGCTATCACCAGCACTCATTCTTCCGAAACAAATTCTGCATTTTTTAGGGATTTCTGCTTCAAGCAATTGGATCCTTGCAATTTTCCCCTGTTCAGGTATTTCTGGCGGTGCTTCCGGCAACGCAGGCCGATCCTGCGGAGGAGGTACTGCAGATGCCATATCCGGCAATGATATATTGGGGACCGAAGGGCTATATTCTGCAGTTGATAATAGCACGCCTGATGCGGGAAGATCCGGGGCAGCTGCAGGGGGTTCATCAGGAGGTGGAGGGAGTTCACCCTCGTCCTCTCCCATACCCTGAGCTGCGGGCAGTTCAGGTATATCAAGGATCTCGGCTGGCCTCACCTCAGGGGAAGAAGGAACTTCCGAATCAAAACTAGGTTCTCCAAACGGTTCAATATTTTCAGGTCCTGCAGAAACATCTGCTTGTTCATTGTTTTCTTCTGCCGGTTCATTCAGGTCCGCCATGTTGTCAGGATAACTATCGCTCCCCAGTTTCAATACCATCTTGGATGAATCATCCTGTTCATAGTCTGCAGGTTGCGGTACTATATCATCAAAATACGCTATATCCTCATTGTTGTATTCAGAAGCTGCAGAAGGAGGAGAATCGTTCTTATCCTCGGTTTCACCTATAAACATGGTGTCCCCATAGAGATCGCTCGTGGAGCTCTTCTGGATTTCAGGTTCCTTATCGGTTCCCATATCATCCATTGAATCGTCAATAGCATCATCTGCAGGATCCTTTTTTCTCAGTCGAATAACAATGAAAATCACCACGGCTAAAATAACCATGACAATCAGTCCGATTATAATATAAAGAAGCATATCGCGGTTACCGGATGAATCTTCACCATCCTCATCAATTGGGCGGATGGAATTTATTGAGAAATAGAAAAACCTTTGACCGCCGGGATAAGCGGCCTTGAGACTTACATTATAGACATCTAGAGCTGCATTCTCGCTAACACTGAATACTAGAGGAACCGTGATATTGCTTCCGGCTCCCACCGTAGTGTTCTTTGGAGCATCAACATAAACAAAGGTAGAACCTCCCTTTGTGAGTGTGACCTGCCTGTTGATGTCCCCTATATTCATAATTGTCAGATAAATTGTCACTTCAGATCCCAATTCGATATCTGCAGCTTTCCGGTCCAACTGGAATTCCAGAATATCCGGTTCCGGCATAGGCATTTCTATCTTGAAATTCCATGTTCCCGATATACATATTCCGGTAACACCATCAGCAACCGGAACTACTTTCCAGTAATATGTTGTGTTGTCGACAAGACCTGTAAGGTTGTAAAAGGTTTCATAAACGGTCTCAATAAGATTAAGGGAATCAAGGGAGGTACCAACAAAAATCCGATAGACATGAGTGGTATTAGCAGCGGGAAGGGAAAACCAGCTCAATGTGACATTAAGCATATCTACTGCCGATCCGTTTACAGGATACAAAAGCAGCGCTTCAGAGGGATCCGCAGACCCATTCAGAGTAAATGTCCAGTAGGGAACTTCGCACCATCCGATACTGTCCAGATCCCTAGGTATGATTTTCCACTTGTATTCCACGCCAATATCGAGGCCTGAAATAGTCACATTGAAACCTGTTATATTTGAACTGAATTTCTCTAAGGGAAGGGATTCACCGAGATAGAGATCGCACCTAATATCTTCCGGTAAATTATCCGCATCGATCACAAACCAATTCAATGTCACTTCGTCACCCTCGATCAAACTTCCATCCTGGGGAGTTATAAGAAAGGAAAAAGGAGGAGAATTAAAATCATTGACTATCACTGGAACCGTGAGATTCCCGCTCCGGATCACTGGGTTAGAGGTTTCATAGGCTGAAATATTGAGAACGGTAACTCCATACCAATCGCCCTCGGCAGAGACCTTTATACTGTAATTATCAATAAGTTCCGCGGTAATGTTCTCATTCCCCGGTATAATTGTGAAATTCAGTGTGCTGTTCTCGGAATCAAATATATAATCCATCAAGCTCCAATTCACCGAAATTGCTGAACCCTCCAAAAGACCAATGGAAGGTGGCATCCCAATCCATACAGGGGCATCAGGCAGGTCCATGATAATGATATTGAAAGGATTTGATGAGGCGGTCCTGTTAAAATAATTGGTACAGTTCACAACTACACTAATATTACCTGTAAAATTTTCAGCTAGATAGGTTATATCCAAGAATGAGCCGTTCAGGCTAATTGTGGCATTCGAATTATCAGATATGTTTTCCAAGGAAAATGAAAGATTCCCGAATTGAGCATATTGGTTCAAAAAGTGGTCCGCCAAGTCAATCAAACCTTCAACCGGGGTCTCCTCAAGCACCTGTACGTCATTTATCTCGGAGGTGATGGCAGGGGGCATTATCGGGGTCCAATTAATGCCCCAATCCAATATCTCAGGGTTCTTATCATTGTATGACACCATTTCTCCGATTATCACAAGGGAGCTATGATCAAGAGGATTCACTGAAGAAAGGTCCTGAATTACTTCAGCTGATCGGGAGGTGTCGTTCAGGATCATTTCTCCAGTATTACCGTCGAGAAGGGTAATATTGGCGTAGATCAGCTGGGGCAGGGGAAACTCCCTATGACACACCAAAGAGTTCCAGGTCATATTCTCCGGAAGAACTACAGGTTCCGATATGAAGGTGGTATTATCATGGTACAATCTTTGAGAGAATAACTCATAATGATCGGATATATCTGCATCCGATAAAGCCCTGTTGAATATCAGTATCTCATCCATACTTCCGTTCAGGAGCGCAGTTTCCTGGGGGTCGCAGCCGAGGTAAACAGGATTTGCAGTTGTTGTCAGAACTCCGGGGGCATTTTCCGTTGAAACTTCCTGACCGTCAATATAGCACCGGACATGAGTACCGTTCCAGACGGATGCCAGATGGTACCACTGATCCACGGCCGGCATCCACATATATTCGAGCATCCCGCCGTACCAGGACCCGCCTAGTTTTATTCTCATGTGGAATGTATTGCCGCCTCCTGAATTCTGTCTTTCAAAATAGAACTCATCCTCCTTTGATACTATGACGCATTCCGTTCGGTTCTCCCATTTGACCCAGGCCTCTATTGTCAGGGCGCCTGTATCATAATCGGCCAGCTGGTTGCATACTGCATGGTCGTCCACACCGTCCAGGTGAAGGGCGCTATCCCTTACCCCATTGACGTGAACGGTATCTTCTGTATTCTTCAAATGGGCAAATCCGCTTTCGGAACTGTAATCTCTAGCCAATCCGCCCTTCCTCTCGCTTAGTTTCCAGTAACCCACACACGATGAGTCTGGCTTGAAATCAGTTTCAGATATGGAAACACTGCCCCCGGTAACATTTATATGGTTATCATAGGCCATGAAAATTTCCATTGATCTGCGGGGTATGGAGGACAATCTCACATCATCGATGATCCCTTCGAAGTAGCCGCCATTATCTGGACCCATGCCGCCCAAGTAAACATTTCCATGGGATTGAAGATCAACAACCGTATTTATTGAATCAACCTCAGAGCCGTCAATAAAAAGCCTGTAGGTTATATCTTCCTTCACGGCAGCCACATAATGCCATCCCTTGTCATATGGATCAGGGGAGGACACGATTGTCTCATTATTCGGACCCCACAACTCGAACTTATCGGAGCTTTTATTGAAGCCCAAACACCAACCATCACCGCCTTGAGAGACGATACTCTGGTTTCCCGAACCGTTATCCGGTATGAAAACAAAGGCTTCGATTGTGAAATCATCCACAAGGTCAATGTTCGGCCCGCATACAGCATAGTCATCAAATCCATCGAACCAAAGTCCATTATCAGTCCATCCGCGTACCCATGATGTATGGTTCATATTGTATAGACGGCCGTTGTTCTCATTCCAGCTGAGATCCGAGGTAGAATTGCCCATGCCTTCAATAAAACTCCACTGTCCCATAATGTGGATATCCGATGCATAGGGATAAATAAGACCGCTGTCCCCTGTAAAACTATCCATCCAGGATGTATTGGAAACATATTCCACTCCCCAGCTTTTCAGAACTGGTGAAATACTGCCGTTTCCGACTAGTTCAGCCACAAGCAGAATGGATTCTTCTGTGATATTGGTAATATCTATATTGCGGTCCTTGAGAGCCCCGAATCCTGGTATTGTATCATTGGTCGCATTCCTTACAGACAACAAGATCGAGGTTTCCTCGGATTCAATTTTAAGAAGTGAAAGTAATGACCATCTGTGATCTGACGGTAAGTTGATCACAGGCGAAACCACAAAACCCGGTTCTGCGATACCATCCCCTCCAAAATCATCGAACCACGAACCTCCCATACCTTCATGGAAATTTGCAGCGCGTGAACGGGCAGCAGGATTTAAAAACGAAGGGTCGGCCTTCTCTTCGAAGGTATTATCCGCATTCTCAGGATCGCTTTTAAGATGATCTGTTTTCAAGTCCTTTTCAACAATATATAATGGAAACATTGATACGGTCAATAATAATATGATGATAATATAGGATGTGATTTTCATAACAAAACCCTCTATTTTAATCCAATAATGAAATATTATTCTAAAATAAATCTGATATATATGGTTTACATTGTTTGAAATATATAAAATAATTATCTTCATTTCACTATAGAATCAGTTATTGGCTTATACTTAATTCAAAACAAAATAAATCCTCCCTCTTGGTACGCTAAAACACAGAACCAATCTTAAAAAACCATGAGCTAAATAAATTGCACCCATAGGAAAACCATTCCCGCCCTCTGGATATGTTCGCAAGTCACCAACAGGGTTCTCCAATTCGGATCTTGTTAACTTGGAGGTCATCTAGTTATACAACATATTCGGGGCCCTTTCATGCATAACTAAACAGAAGCCCAATTCAATTAACTTTCATTAATTATAACCTACAAATTTGTACAATTAATTTCTACATTATTTTTTCACTAAGACCCAATATACGCGTCCGGAAATTTGGAACTGCTGTACCTTCCATTGACCTGAACATAATGGAACTTAGAATGAATTTTACTCTATGCTGAAATGATTTATCCAAGCTTAAATGAAAAGGTTTACAGTTCCCTCGTCGGCTTCTCCCAGATAGGTTGCCACACCTGCATATTCCAGCCCAGTTATGAGTTCCTTTTTCTGGATCCCCATAACATCCATGGACATTGTACAGGCTATGAACTTGACACCCATCTCCTTGGCGGATACCATCAGTTCCTGAAGGGCCATAACATTCTTCTTCTTCATTATACTCTTCATCATTCCGGTACCCATTCCAGCCATATGCATCTTGGACAGTTTGGCCCTATTAGGCCCTCTAGGCATCATCCAGCCAAACATACGCTCCATGAAGGTCTTCTTAACCTTTACTTTCTTGTGCTTGCGAAGAAGATTCAAACCCCAGAAGGTGAAGAACATCGTTACCTCGTTACCCATGGCCGCTGCGCCGTTAGCTATTATCATCGATGCCATTGCCTTGTCTAGATCTCCACTGAAAACTATCAATGTATTCTTAGTCATTGAAACACCACATGTTTTTATGCTTTCTTGATGGTCGCCGTGTAGGCAGGTCCCTTTGTGCCTTGCTTGACCAATTGATTCCCCGTCTTCTTACACCAGGCCCGAATATCCTTAACAAAGCCTTTATCTGTCGCTTCTACCTGTATAATATCACCCTTTGCCGCCTTGTTGACGGTCTTGAACACCTGTACAATGGGACCGGGGCACTGCATGCCCTTTGCGTCTATCTTGTGTGTTGCCATACCTTACATCTCCTGATTTCTATTTCCAATTGCTTATTAACTGCGTAAATTTTGAATTCGAATTGATTGATTGAGGAGCTATTCCGACTCAAAGGGCCAGGCCTTCATTCCACCCTCCAAAACCGAAAGGTTCCCGAACCCCATATGCTTCAATCGAAGGAAACTCTCGTACGCCCGCCTTCCCACATTGCACAGGATTACTACCTCTTTATCCTTCAAAGCCTCAAGTTCAAGCAGCCGCCCCTCAAAATCGGTCATGGAAATGTTCAGAGAACCTGGGATCGTGCTTATCATGTACTCGGGTATCTCCCGGACATCCAAGATCACACCGTTCCAATTCGGACCCTTCATCTTTCCATGCAGTTCCCAGGGATTTATACTTTGGAGCTTCCCCTTGAGCTTGTTGGAAAGCACGGTAGCTGCCAGGTTCAGGGGATTTATAGCCGAGGAATAAGGCGGTGAATAGGCAAAATCCATCTTGGCAAGATCATCAGCCTTGGCCTTTAATGTAATGGAAGCTACTAGAGCGTCCAAAGGTTTATCCACGCATCCCTCACCGAATATCTGCCCGCCCAATATTCCCCTGGATTCGGCGTCTGCCACCAATTTTATGAATATCTTCTCGGCACCGGGATAATAATGAGCCCGGTCATCCGCTGGCACCAGTACTGAGACCACATCGTATCCTGCCTTGTTTGCCTCTTCCTCGCTCATACCGGTTTTTCCCACACCCATATCGAAAATCTTTACTATTGAAGTACCGAGAACACCTGGGAAATGATCCGTCTCTCCGGACAATGTCATAGCCGTAGCCCTTCCCTGTTTATTCGCGGTGGATCCCATGGGCACCCATACCTCATCTCCCGATATGCAGTGCTTTGTGGTTGCACAGTCTCCAGCTGCAAATATTTCGTCAATATTCGTGGTACCGTCAGGTTGCACACAGATGGCTCCACCTGTGCCGCATTTGATGCCAATATCGTCACATAGATCAGTATTTGGTCTTACCCCTATACTAACCAGAACTGCGTCGGCCTCTACGACACCCTTGTCTGTCATCACCCTTGTTACCCATCCATCCTCCCCTTCAAAGGCCTTTACACAGGTTGAAGTCATGATGTTCAAACCCATCTCCGCAGCATGGTTCTCTATGAAAATTGATATCTCAGGATCGAAAAGTGGAATAATTCTGGGAAGCATCTCTATGACCGTAACATCAACACCCTGCTCCTTCAGGTTCTCGGCGGTCTCCATACCAATATACCCGGCACCAACAATGGTTACTTTTTTAACCTCATCGGACACAATCCGTTTTTTGATCCTTACAGCATCAGGGACGTTCCGGAGGGTATAAACACCATCCAGTTCAATTCCTGGCAATGGAGGTAAAAAGGCCCTAGCTCCAGTAGCCAATACTAATTTCCGATATCCAAATTGTTTCATTTCTCCATTCTCGATAAGCTCCACTTCAACGACCTTATCCTGGGGCTTAATCTCAACTACCTTATGCCCGGTGAATATATCCAGATTCCGAGAGGCACTGAGTTCCTCCGGGGTGTTCACAAGAAGCTGTCTCTGAGTGGTTATCACATCACCGATATAATAAGGGAGGCCGCATCCTGCATAGGATATGTGTTCATCATCAGTAAGCACAGCTATTGACCAATCCTGCCTTTCACGCCTGGTTTTGGCTGCAACCTTCGTTCCGGCAGCAACTCCGCCGATAACTACCACATCGTATCTATTCATTCGTTCTCACCAATCCAATCTGATACTATTCAAAGTCGATTTCCAATCGATAATATTGCTATTTATGGCATTTCTCAATACATCTCAGAATACCGCATACGTTCTGGTCCCTTACCCGATATTTGTGAACATTCCCTTCCTTGACATAATCCACTATCCTCTGGTTCCTCATGGCCTGAAGGTGCTGTGAGACAGTTGCCTGGGGTATCTTCAGGAACTCCTGGATCTCTGAAACAGAATGGGGGCCATTTTCCATGAGAGACAGTATCCTCAGCCTCACGGGATGGGACAGCACCCTGAACCTTTGGGACACATCGTCGAGAAATTTATCCTTCATGTAACATACTTTCATGCTATCGGAATAGCACATCAATATTCGAATATATAAATATTAATATATAGTTTACAGAAATCTGTTTTTTTCGATATAAAATGAAAGATCAAATCCCCCTCAAAACGCTGTGTTCAGCTTTCAGTGAAGATGCCTTGTTTGAGGAGGATTTCAGGCGTTTGCCGGTTCGTACGGATTGAAAGCGGGATCCCCATGGAGCACGTAATGCTGGAACATGATATAGGATTCAGCCCGGATAGCTCCGGAAGAGATGTCCTCCGGGAGATATTTGTTCTTTGCATTCCGAAGTGCAATACCTGCCGTTTCATCCTTGACAAGTTCTTCAAGGAAATATTCGCTCAGAAGAACTGCACCCTCCGGCTCCAAGAACCTCATATCGAAATCAAGGTCGGGATCGATCCAGCCCAGAGTTGAGCGTGTGGCGCCAACATAAGCGTTCACGCCGCCGTGCATATAGGTCATTGCCAAGGCGTTCCGGGGATTGAGACCGTCAATCCGACCTGTGATGCATGATACCAGGAAAAAGGTGGACGGACCGAATGATAGCTCCCTTGTGTTGGTAACATCGTAAGCACTGCCTCCGGCGGTCTTCTCCCATCTGCAGGACGGCACATACCAGTAGTAGTTGCCGTGAACTCCTCCAATGACATAATTGCTGCCCTCCTGGAACTGGCTGGTTAGTTTGATGTCGGAGGCCTCCTCAGATGAATGACGCACATCCTCAAATCCTCCCTGAGTATATAGGTTCACACAGTGATCTACCAGGGTTCCGTACATGGTCTCTACGGGTATCTTCGATCCCAGGAAAGCATAGGCGTTGTTCTTCCAGGATTTGTCCGAGTCCACCGAATAGGTATCCTGATTATCTATGATATCGTAATAGAAGAAGGTCCTGGCCAAAATGGACGATACGTCCTTGGCATCCCATCCGCATAATCTGCCGATGGGCAGTTCAACATCCTGAATCGCAGCATCCACCAATCCATCTCCTAGATCCATATTGGTATCTGCAGGGTCGATATCAATATCGGCATAATAGATGTCGCCAGGCTGACCCACACCGTGTGAAGGGTTCTCTCCGCCCACATGGTAATAATGGGGGATCATGTTTGTATCGGCTATGATCCCTATATTGACGGGATCGTCATAGTAATTGTCAGCCATATCCACAAGCATATTTCCATTTTTCAGAATGACGTTGGGGTCGAATCCTCTTATCTCGGCCAGCAGTTCCATGAGATCGGCCCGGACAATATAGGCTCTCTCATTGGCATGTTCCATAGCCGCTGGAGACATGCTGGGCTCCTCACAGCTGACATCCTGGGTCTCACCCAGATAATGCATTGCATACTCGGTCTTGGCCAGGACCACCCCCTTTCTGAACGAGGCAAGATAAGGAGCCAAGGAAGATAACTTGGGCATCAGGGGATAAATGGGGGAATCCAGATCAGTGATCCTCACCGACATCTGGAACTGGACGGGGATCTCATTAACATAGGGTACCGGCACTCCTTCATAGGTCATTCTTCCCTCTACGTGGAGAACATATTTGCCTGTTCGATTTAACACTGGCAGATCGAAATCAACTATCTCCATGTTGTTGTCCTTGTATCCGGCAGGGGTTCCAAAATAATTCACCTCGATCATGTTTCCCTCATCGTTCTCCCAGAGGACAAATACATACATTCTCTCACCATCGATCTCATCCTGTTCATGAGGATAATAGGAAAGGGATATTCTCATCATGGAATTCTCATACTCTCCAGGCACCTCCAGTTCAAAATCCACACCCTCAGACATCTGCTCCAATCCCGCATAGGCACCGGTGCTGGACACGTGGAATACCTCACCCTGAAATTCTCTTTGAAATTCATCGGTCACGGCTGGGAATTCCGCGTCCGCAGGGTTGGCAATTGCTACATATTCAGGCTGCATCTGGAGCCCTCGTTCCATGAACTCCATCACCAGAGAATTTGTGGTTGTCATATTAACAATATCCAGAACTTTGCCGTATCCTTCTATGTCTCCGCAGGTGATTGTATATTTCACATCCAGAGATCTCATTACGCCTCTGACCTCCGCATCCATATCGTCGGTTATGATTATTGGTATATTAACATAGCTGGCCAGAGGTGCTGCCCAAAGGGCCTCCTGATATCCCGTTTCATCCTTCTTCACTATGACAGCCCCGTCAGAGCTCTGCCAGAACATTTCGGCCAGACCCAATGAGGTTACTTTGGGGCATGAGAACGGCACCTTTGCTGCAATATCATAGCCGTGATCATCCGCCGGACCAACAAGAACAACACTGTCAGGAAGATAGGAGTTGTAAAACCGTTCCAGAGGATCCTGCACTGAATCTGGCTGGGGAACATCCACCAGAAGCGGACAGGATTTCATCCCGCTCCTGTTGTAGTAGCAACCCAAAGGTGTGGCCATCAGTGCAAAATATGCCGAATTGCCGGATACTATCAGACCTTTGGCATCACTATGGCGGACTGAATTAGAAGCCAATAGATCATTTATAGTAGCCGCCGGGACTCCGCTGTCCTTTTTGGTGACATTCCAGACCATAAAAGCGGATATCAGAAATATGAAAACCAATACCACTGCAATAATTTTTTTCCTTTTACTGCCAGTACTTGGTTGGGTATTTTTCTTATCAGCTGTCATTGTAAAACACTCTCACATCAATTTATCCTCCGAAGCCGAGGGTATAATATTCTAGTATTATAAATCCAAATTATTAGTATCTTGCTTCATTTCTAACTTAAATATTAATAGGGTCGGCAGGTAACATATTTTTTAATCTAAAAGTAATCAGGAACAAGGCATCAATGTTTCCTTAAATAATATAGGGGAGATAATGGTCAAAGGAGATATTTAGGAAATACATTAATACATAATTGGATATGGACATGAGATAGCATTCTGAGGACAAGCCATAACATCGATCTAGATGACATTCTCTTCAATTAATTACTCACTGCTGCCGTCCCCGCTACATAAGAAGATTATGAGTTTCGGCGCCAAATACAGAGAACCTAAGAAGGAAATACCATGAGCCAGGAAAAAAGTAAAACAAGAAGGGGTTATTTAATTCTGCTCGGTGCTCTGCTCACCATTTCCCTGCTCATCTCCCTGTCCGCTCTGGGCTATTATGCTCACCTCATCATCAATGTCGATGATATGAAAGGGACCACCGAATTAAGGGGAAGCTATTTTGACGATAGGGACCGAGAGGTTCCAGGAGTCAAGGTCAGCATAGAAGGGACTGGCCTTGATACCTATACGGATGAAGATGGAGATTACCGATTGAAAGACGTTCCCTCAGGGGAACAGACCGTGATCTTTGAAAGGGGCGGATTCCCAACGCTGAAGGTTAAGAACATAATGTTCCCCGAAAGCAGATTGAAAAACGGTAGAAAATACAATATTCTTCATATTCCTGACAACTTAGAGGGAGGAACCTTGGTTGAAAAACCCCATTATCACTATGACAGGATCGCAGGTGGAAGCGAGAATACCTCAATGAACGGTACTATACAGGTTTACGGAAAGGACTTCAATCTCACTTCGGTGAATGTCTTAAACAAGACTGCGGACCTCGCCAACATTACCATTTCCGATAAAAACAGATTCCGTATTGTAGGCGTGGAACCCGGCCCCATGATGTTCAACGCTACAACCGATGGCGGAAAATATATTGGGCTGGCATTTCTCAAAAGAGGAGGTAACAACATAACCTTTGAGATATCCGGCAGTAATCTCAAACCTGTTGGAGGATACGATGAGGTCCAGATCAACCTCTCCTTCACCGATCTTCCAATGGATACAAATCCATCGGTCTACATCACCCCGCGTCTGGAAAATCCACTTAACCGCACCATGGCTTCCAATATCACAGGGTTTCCCATGGGTGATTCCATTGAGTTCCTACACGGTATAGATGATTTCATGGTTCTAGAGGGGCACACCTACATGATCGAGGTTCTGGTGCCCGGCCATGAAGCGGTGATCTACAGTGAGTTCATTTACAACGGAACAAACACCATCCAAAGGGAATTGGGCGATGAACTTGGAATTGAAGTATACTCCTATTCCCTTTCTGCCTATATCGTTGCTGTGATATATCTCCTTGTCCTTTCTGCCGTAATAGCCTACGGCATCCCCTTCGCTTTCAGGGGAAAGAGTTTCGGACGATGTTTGGTCTCAATTCTGGCGGTCTTCTTCAGCAGCGCTTCAATCCCTCTGGAGGCTGTGCAGAACAATATAGCACATAACTGGATATTGGGAATTGCTGCCTTCTTCCTTCTTTTAGCATACAGAAAAGAGTTCAAGTAAGAAGAAAAAATGGATTCAGCATAGAAAACTGACCAGTAAAGAAAAATCATATATTTCACGGTGAGATTTTTTGACATCCCATAATCCTGAGAATGAAATACCTGAACCTAAGTCTTCACCGTCTGTTATTAGGATAATTCTAATGAGTATCGTATTGACCATTGTAATGGCCATAATCTGCGGCATCATATTTTCAGCGTTATTCATTACTAGCAAACTGGTTGATATGCCTGGATTTCTTAGTGATAATCGGTGGTTATTGTCTATAATAATCGGTTTGTCGGTTCTGTTCATTCAGCTGACAAGTCACTTCTACCACAAGAGGATCATGTTCCTTCCATTTTTCCTATCTTCCATGGCTCTAGGTATTATAATTTACGGGTTCATCGCTACAATGATCACCTCGACAATGTATGCTGTCCTTTATGCTTTGGGGGGAACCATGCTGAACACTACGGCGGGGAATATCCTCCTCACCCTGCATCTTGTATTGATATTCCTTCCGGTTATAATCGGCGTAATAAGATCCAGAAAGGTCCACCTGACAAAAGATAAGGTCCCAGTTAAAGGAATAAAGAAAAAGATCAAACTGGGTTTCTTTTCCGACCTGCATCTGGGACTTTTGGTGGGCAAAAAGAGGCTTTCATGGATAACAGGCATCTATGATAAATGGAGACCTGACCTCCTGATCATCGGAGGCGACCTCTATGACACTAAACCGGCCAACATAAAAGGGATGGAAAGCAGGCTCAGAAAATTAGCCCGAATAGCTCCCGCCTATACTGTCATGGGAAATCATGAGTTCATCAACGGTGTGGAAGCCTGCACCGAGCATATTCTGAAAATGGGTATGACACCTCTTCGGAACAAGACTATCAAAGACGAAAGAACAGGATTGAACCTGATAGGCGTAGATGATACAGGCGGGCAATCCCCCATTCATGACAACTCTTTTGATGCGCGAAGCTTCATTGAAGCTAATTGCGGGGACAAATCAGGCAGCCCAATAATCTTTATTAACCATTCTCCGCTCCTCTTCGGAAAAGCTGCCGAGTGCGGTATAGAACTCCAGCTCAGCGGACATACGCACGGCGGGCAGATGTGGCCCTTCGGCTATATCACAAGAGCGCTGTTCAAGGACGGCGACAGAGGTCTGAACCGAAAGGGCAGCAGTTATCTATTAACATCAATGGGTGCTGGAACATGGGGCCCCCCGATAAGAACAGGGTCCCGAAGCGAGATCCATCTCATTGAGCTAGTGCCTATGAAGGAAGGGTGAGCAGTTTATTTTGCGACTTACAAAGGTTATCATACCAAAAAACATAATTGATACGAGGGGAGAAAAGTTTAGGAACAGGTATGGAAATATGTGGGTCATTTACCCGTAGAAATATTATTGAATAAAATACATCGTTCCCCATTCCGAATTAGATACCTAGATGAAAATGGATTATCTAATTGATAAAATGTGTAATAATTTTCATTCACTCTTTTTGGAGTTTTTTTTTGGTAAAGGTGGAATTTTTTTGGGCCGGGATAAGGGATGTACTTCTGCATAAGGTATGGTTTTATCACTTTCTACAGTTGATTTTGGTGAACTAACTTCATTTGAAGCTTGAACTGAACTGACCATTGGCAACGCCAGGTTGCTAGGAGAAGGAGGCAGAGGAGGGGGCGGGGGAATCTTTTTTGGTGCAGGGTGTTGCTGCTGTTGCGTAGTGATTTCCGGCGAAGGTAAATGAAGTTTGGATAGATCGGGTTTTTGTTCGAAAATGCGTCCCTTCCTATTTTCTTTCGGCGGGTAATAATGTTGCTCTTTGAAATTTTGCGGAGTTACATCTAAAATTAGGGGTTCAGCATTTATGCGCTGAATGTCAGCTTCAGTAATTCCCTTAGTGGGTTCTGACAGAATTTCAGTGTACTCAATTTCATTCTCGTCATATTCAATATAACCATCATTGCGACGCTTTCTAAGTCCGATTAACAGCAATATAATTATTAAAGCCAAAATTATTATTGCCACTGGCCAAAGCCACCAGTATGAGCTGTCAGAAGTGACAACATCGTCCTTGTCGATTATTACTAGAGTTATTGTTTCCGTTGTAGTTATATTCGAGTATCCTATACTCACCGTCACATCATATTTACCTTTCAGGGTGTTTTCAACATCCACAAATCTAAGAATCAATAAAACTTCTTCTCCAATATTCACATCAATTGAATTCTGAACAATTACATATTTTGAAATCTCACCAAGGATACTTATTTCAGCAACTTCATTGAATTCACCAAGATTCAGTAAGGTAATTTTAACCTCGGCCCAAGAGCCAGCTGTAATTTCTAAATATTTTTTTTCTAATGTTACATTTATTTTATGAATCAATTTCTCTCCGATTTTCACCGTGAACTGAAAGACTGAACTGTTGAAAACAATATTGGTCGTCCCCAAATATGCTTGTACCATCCAATAATATGTAGAATTATTCACTAATTCATCCACTTCTATGGATGTGTTGATTGTTTCATGGAAGTGAACTGAAAGGTTTTCCGGGGAAAAACCAATTAAAACATTGAAGGTGATATTTACACCCTGAGTATTGAAAGCTGTCCAGTTCAATGTAGTTGAGGTCGTATTTATAATTGATGAATTTTCAGGAGAAAGTAAGGAAAGTGTAATGTTAGGTTTTGTTGAGAAATCCAATATCTCAACCGTGATGTTTCTGTAATTTGAACCTCCATCTTTGTCATTGAGCTCAAATCTTATCATACCCTTACCGCTTTTCTCGGCCGATGACGGGATGATTGTTAGATCGGATTGATCCTTTATGAACGTTTCGAACAATCCAATCGGTCCAAATTCAATAATATGCCAAAACAATGAGGGCCCATCTTCGGCATCTTTGCCGTATCCTGTTAAATTCATAGTGGAATCATGGTCGTTGTATACAAGAATTCCCGTGAAATTCTGATCAAACATAGGCAAGTTATTGAGGATTATCATTGAAGAATTAACATAGTGCCAATCCGCCGTAATACCGTCATTATCTTTAATCATAACTCGAAAGGAGGGTGGGCCAGTATCAAAATTCAATGGTACTATCCATTCAGCTGAATAGTTCTGACCTTCATTGTTGTAATACACATCCAAGTTCTGCCAGGATCTGGTTCTTGTTCGAACTTGAACAATAGGAAGAGAGAAATCAACTCCAACACCTGGAACCTCATCATCAATGAAAATGAATACTGATTCACCTCTAAATGCGGAAACAGGAGCAACATTGAAACTGAATTGGTTTACTGGTTTGGTATTGTTGTCCAAAACAGCAAGAGTGAACTCTGTGTGGTCCCAACCACCATTGCCGTCATCAACGGAAATATTTACCGAAAAGTTCCCTATATCAGATCGCTTTGGTGAACCGAACAGGGTCCCATCCTCATTGTCAAAATAAAGCCATGTGGCATTGGAAACAAAATGCCATGTAATTTCGCCCTGGCCGTCATCGGTGGAGTTATAGTCGTTATAATATTCTTCATCTTGGTCAATCACTATGATATTTGATGTAATAATTTGGGGAGGAATATTGTTAATAGTAAGAATAAAATTAATAGAAACGCTGCAGTATTCATCAGAAATCGTCGCATTAATCCAGAAAGTACCTACGTCTCCGTTATTTGGAATCCCATGAATTGAACCATTATTGGAAAACGTGAGCCAATTGGGTTTGGTTACTACATCCCATTCACCCGGGTTGTATCCGTATTCAACGATGCATTGTCCATAATAATAATGGTCTTCATAAGGTGTCAAATTTGTTGGCATTGATATTTTAAGACACAATGGGCAATCATCTGAAGCCATGGATGCACCATCCAGCTCATAAACAATGTCAACAACACCGAATGGAGATAGATCATCAGGTTCAACCCAATTTGACCAATAGTTGCCTTTTGAACCAGTGTCCCAATAATTTCCCGTTCCATCATCCTGTGCTTGGGAGAAATGATGTTTATTCTCAAGTATAAAGTTCTCATGTATAGAGTTGAAATCAGAATGACCATTTACACTTAAACCATATTCTGAATTGTCGATAATTGTATTTTTGGAGATTGTATTGCTGTTTGATCTATCTAAGTGGATACCGCCTCTGATACCGTTTTCATAATAATGACTGATCTCATTTACCGATAGAAAGCGGTTATAGATACAAATTTCATCAATTTGACCGTCAAAAAAACGCGGATTTCCAGTATCATATAATTTCCCGATCCGTAAGGGAGTCCCAGGATTTACTAAATCTGGATCCCCAGTTCCTCCAACAGTAGTAGATGACTCCATTCCATCTATATATATTGAAATATCCTTTTCATATGCATCATACACACAAGAAACAAAATGCCATTCATTATCCGCTACATCATCATTGGAATATTCCCACCGATTCATATTATTATTACCCTGGACAAATAATCTCACCTTACCTGACACAATTCTGAAATTGTAATGATCTCTTTCGGTCGGTTTTGCCAAAATGGTATTATCTCCGTCCGAATTGGATGTTTTTATCCAGGCGGTCATTGAGAAATCATTTCTGCCGAAATGGTGAGAAACGTCGTCGTTGATCTCAATGGAATCATCAAATCCGTCAAAAAAACCTGAATTATAATACCTTCCGGGGGAAAGAGTGGCCCCTCCTTCTGCGGTTCCATGGTTTCCAAATCCTGAATCATCCTTTACCTCGTCAGTATTCCCGCCCCATGAAATCTCATCCATCTTCCAGTGACCCACAAGACCCGCACGGGTTTTCGTATCAGCTGCATAATTTGAACCAACTGTATTACTAGTTATCTGGTTCCCGTTTGAGGAATCTAACAATAGACCTGAAACTCCATTGTTTATCAATTCATTGTTCATCAATGTATTGCCTTCGGAATGGGCCAAATCAATTCCGTTTCCCTTGTTTGAATCAATGGTGTTATTCGTTAAGCCATTATCATCCGAATTGGACAGAAAAATTCCGCTATTAACACCGAAGATGAAATTACGAAGGATTTCATCTCGTGTTAGGGGGCGGTTATAGATTCTAACCTCATCTATGGGGCCACAGTTGTTCTCATTTGTTTCACACTCGTATCTGCCGATTTGAATATCACGTCCATAATTGGAGATTGAACCTGTGGTAGGCAGGAAATTTTCCCGTATGCCGTTAACAAATATGCACATTTTTGACCCATCGAAAGAACCGGTAACATGATACCAAATTCCCAATTGAGGAATTGTCCTGCTTTCTATGAGATGCAGTGTGTTCCCAATGGATAACTCAAAAGCAAAGTTCGAAGCTGCACCATCAAGGCCAATCGCCCATTCCTGATAAGGTGAAGTTGGAAAAGAAGAGTAGGATTTGGAAATTATTTTATCGTATGCACCCTTTGTATTGTATTTCACCCATGCAGAAATCGTTAGACCATCGCCCATATTGAATTCTGGAACGTGAGGTATGGATATATAATCATTGACACCATCAAAATTTCCCGCGGTCCCTAGTATTCCCGGAACATTGGTCATTCCTCCGTAAATAGTACCGTCGTTCCCCAATCCGCTGAAATCCTTTACTTCACCTCCCCACGGGACATCGTCCATCCTCCAGTATCCGACTAGTCCGGAAGTAGCAGGATCCATACCAAAATTTCGAACGACGGTATTATTATCCAATTTGTTAAAATTGGAATTGTTCAGGTGAATTCCCCGATTATTACCTTCAAGATGACAGTTCTCAATAGTATTATGATTGGAGTTCAACAGAATTCCCGCAGCACCAGGCTCCACACCACTGTTTGTTATCTTAAAACCATTGATGGTACAATAATCACCGTTAACGGTTATTACCGACCCCGCTCCGGAACCATTTATCTCTGTGAATCCAGGCCCCATCCCTTGAATGGTTATAGATTTGCCTGATGGAACGATGATATTCTCTATATATTGACCTTCACTAACCCTTATCGTATCACCCGAAGGACCGGCTGCCAGAACTGCAGCGGATATCGATGGGTAGACCTCGGGAACTTCAAGGCTGTTCCGGATTCTTGAAGATCCCATCGGAAATAGATTGGTTTCGGATTCATCACCTACTGATAAAGACTCGGATTCATCGTAAAATATATTTGTTTCAAGTTTTTCATGTGGATTTGAATGCATTGGAGAAAATATGAATACGGTATTGATCATCAAGAGGAAGAGTGTTATTATGGAAAACCGTTTATTCATTCCAAGCACCATTATTCGGCTTAAATGAAGTTTTTGATTTTAATTTTTACTCCTTCTTTTTTATAAAACACTTCTGTTAGAGTGTGGGATTTCAGTAATGAATGAGAATCAATCTTCATAGATTTTCTCAAAAAAACCGGTCTTTCTGTTCTTCCTCACGTTATCCCATTCGAAATATTGTCCATTCATGACTATATAGATTCCATTATCAAGAGATTGAACGAAAGCAAGCGCGCTTCCGAGATTGAAAAGTCCGTCTGAACTTCCAAAAGTATAAGGGATCATAGCACCTGTCAATACAATGGTTTTAT
This sequence comes from uncultured archaeon, assembly GCA_964430885.1. Lineage (GTDB taxonomy): Archaea > Thermoplasmatota > Penumbrarchaeia > JASLWR01 > JASLWR01 > CAYSHM01. The sequence goes on from CAYSHM010000003.1 coordinate 134,154, forward strand.
TATGAATTTTTTCGGCCAACAATTGGGCAGTTTTTTCCATTGTATCCGTACCATGGGTTACAATGATCTTATCTTCCTTTGCTTTTAAACAGTTAATCAAGATTATTTCCCGATCCTCATCCGTAATACTGAGACTGTCCACCATCATCAATGTACGGATCTCATAAGGAACCATAGATCGCCCAAGTTTAAGCATCTCCTGAATATGGGTGTCTTTGAAAAAGAGTTCTCCGTTGATCATATTGTATTCCTTGTCGAAAGTTCCGCCAGTAACGAAAATCTTGATTGTCATCGATGCGGAGTGAATTCCAATGTTCATTATAAACTTTGTTTTTCAAATTATTGTTTTAATGTGGAACTCGACCCATCTGGAAAACAATGGATAGTGTTAAGTCATGATGATAAATTTAATGAAGTAACGGTTTTGATAATGGGTCTTGCTTATTGTAATTAAAAATTTATAACTGTTTAAAATCAGGTTTGGCGGATTTGGACATGTATTCAATACCGACATAATTCAAGTTATAATATATTATTCCAAGACGTTTCAGTTGTTTAGCATATTTCCAAAATTTTTCTTCACTTATATTCAATTCCTTGGTTAATAAAGAAACAAGAACCATTTGTCCAGGCTCATCTATGTGTTTGGCAATTTGATCAAATACTACAACCAGATCCAATTTCTCACCAAAAATTGCTATCGCGCTTAGGGTTTAAAAAGATTTTGAACTCAATCAATCGAAACCTGACATTTTTGTAGATATGTTTCATTTATAATCCTAAATTCCAGTCCACATTAAAATCTTACCACTGAGGGATTTATCAGTGATACTTAGATAAACTAAGAGTTTAATAATGAGCCATTGCTTCGGTGGATGCAAGATGATATCCCTAATATGGCTAATGATGAAGGAGGAGTTCAGGTTCCATACCAATTTCGCCTCCAAGGTAAATTTCTTCTTTTTTCCCGTTATTGCCCTACTGGTGGGCGCCATCGGTCCATTGGGGATACCCAACATCTCCGAGAGCATGGACATTGAAAGAATGGTTATCTATCTGCATGTTTCCATGCTATTCTACGGCTTCTCCATCGGCAGCATTACCTTTCTCGGTGGGGATTATATTGAACGGCGGTTCGGCAATGTGACATTTATCCGGTTCACCCCGAGAACCCTTCCCTGGAGTTTCCGAAAAGCCTTCGCGGTCTACTATATCCAGGACCTGATCTTCTATCTTCTCTTGACCATAATACCCCTCACCGCAGGCGGTATGATATCTTCCTTTATTCAGGGTATGAACCCTGGCCAGGCCCTCCTGCTTGGATTCACCTTTTTCCTGGCATTCAGCACTGGGCTGACCTTTTCATTTCTGTCTGCCGGGATTTTCAGCCGCGGGAAGAAGTTCTTCATCCCTTACGCTGTACTCCTGGTAACCGGAATAATCTCCATGGTGGTGGTACCTGAATCCATCCATAGGTTCCTATTACCCTCCTATCAGTTCTTTCAAACAAAGAATTACCTTTTCATGATACTGAATATTCTCTATGTTGCACTGCTCTTTGACTTGGGGGTGATGCTTATCAGAGAATATCCTGCCAAACGGATGTTCAAGGTCAAGAGCGTGCTCCATGAGATCCATAAACGCTTCTCGTTCAGCAGGAACTATTCACTGATGATATCAAAGGAGATCATAGATATCAAGCGGTCCAATACCATTTCCAAAATGCTTTTTTCCACTGTTATGCCCCTGCTTCTCATTACTGGAATGACATGGTTCATTGAGACCGGGTTCGATCTTGAACTGGGATTCAATACCGTGTTCTATGCCAGCCTGATAGGTTATTTTCAGGTGGTCACCTACAGCTGGATGAACAACTCGGAAAAGGTGGATTACTACGAAACACTGCCGGTCACAGTGGCCAAGGTTATAAAGTCCAAGATAATGGTATGCGTGGTAATAGCAAATCTGATGTCATTCCTTTTTGTGATATTCGTTTCATTCCTGCTGAAAGAAGTGGAACTTGTACCCATAGCTCTGGCGGTGATGTTCTTCAACATACTTTACTGCGTGACGGTCATAGGTTATCTTACAGGTCTGAGGACAAATTCGGCTCTGTTTGATATCAGGATACTGATGAAGTTCAGCGCCTTTGCAATGGTTCCGCTAATATTCATGATGGCATTTTCCAGGATAATCGATAATAAATGGATATTCGCCCTGGTATCCCTTGTGGGTGTCTGTATAATAATGGGCGGTGTTGTGCTCCTCCTATACCGGGCTATAGATAATAAATGGAAGAACGAAAGGTTCGTCATATAACTTCAAATTGGCAGATGCTGCTTTAACGATTGACAAATATAAATTGAACAACGAGGTGATCCGGATACGGGAATGGGTAAGACCCCTATATACTGAAAGGCCGAAGATAGGGATTGTCGGAACTGGAATCGGCGGTTCGGGTCTCATCGATGAACTTCGGGAGATGAGCCTGCTCTTCCGGAATATCGATGACCTGGTACTGGTCCAGATGGAATCCCTTAACAGTATGGGTCCTATCTGGGATTCACAGGGTTTCGAGTTCGATTCCTTTTTGGAGGACGGGGGAAAGGATGGACTTGAAGGTGACCTTATCGGCAGGGATTGGCTGGATAGAAACCTGATGATGATGAATCCGGCCTATTCCATCCTCCGCAATATGCCCCTGGAAACAGTTAAATGGGCTGCGCATCTCGTTTTAGAGCTTGACATGGTCTACATTATCAGCGAATTGAAAAAGGACGCCCTTGACCTGTGTCTTCTCATCGACGCCCTGTGCACAAAGTTCGATAGAAATGATATACTGTTTCTGGTCAGACCCGACTCCATTCTGGAGAGCCACAATATCCGCTATTACAACAACCGCACCCAGCACCTCTCCTTATGTTCAGACTGCGCCATAATGACACCTGAACTGATTATGGATAACCCGGATGACCTGGCCGAGATAATAATCGGCCTTCACAAGGTCATCTTTCATACCGGAACAGTTAACATCGACCTAGCAGATGTCCGGAGCATTGCAGGGTCGGGAAACGTCGGTATGATAGGCGTGGGAAGGGGCAAGGGGCTGACAAAGGCGGAGCAGGCCTCCAAAAGGGTGGTGAAGCACCCTATGATAGATATCGACATATCCTGGATACGCCGGCTGATAATCTGTGTGGAAGGTGGTGCGGATATGACCATAAATGAGAGCAAGGTGGCATCCCAGTTCATAAAAGAGAAACTCAAAGAGGAAGCGAAGATAATTTGGGGTGCATATGTAAATCCAAAGATGTCCCAGCGGTTGGACATAGTGCTGTTAGTGGGGTTGACGGCAAATCAGGCCCTGACCCGTAAGCTTTACTGATCAAAAAAAGATTTTTCAAGCAGTTCTTTGCTGTAAATGCCTCGATAATAAATATAATGCAACCTTTTTAAGGAAGGAAAGACTATATCGGCTGAGCTTGGTTCAAGTCTTAGGTGGGTTATTATGAACAGACAAACAGAAAGAGGATTGATCGTTTCGGCAGTGGGATTCTTCTCGAGTATTTTCTTCGGCGTATTGGCTGCGGTGGGTGCGGGCACCGCCTGCTGTCTCATCGATATGATAGGGCTGTTCGGCCTTATCCTCATTTATATCGGGAGGTTTGACCACGGAAAATCCCACCAGACATTCGCAAAATATGCCATTATCATCTATATCGTAGTAAACCTGGGAATATTATTCTTCAATTTCACTGAGCCCGGCGTTCTGGAGGTCACTCTAATCAGTGGTGTTCAGATAGCCCTCCTCATGCTGGTGGCCTTCCTGATGGCGTTTAAATTGGTGGATTCCACGGGGAAACAGCTTCTGGCCTTGGGTCTGGTCCTAGGTGTTGTTGGTGCGGGTACTTTGACCTTCATGAGCATGCCAATTAATCAAGAAAACGATGACATTCAATCCGAACTGGAAAAATTCATTGATGACAAGGATGAACGATCGGACGCCATGCTATCACCTTCAGTCATAAAGAAGGATTACAAGAACGATATCAAGGAGAATGAGATCAACGATACCGAGAGCTACCAGCGTCTGAACCGGCTGTATATGGAATGGCGGAACCAGACAGATCTCAATCATTCGGCATATACCATAACAATTGCCGCTCTGGCGGATATCAACAGCACCCTTTATGAGCTCAATACCTCATTGAAGGAACCTGGGCACTCAACAAAGGACGAGAATCTGACCCTTGAGCTTCTGAACATCACCATCAATATCAAGAAGGATGTCATAAACAATAACAGGGATTACTGGAACAAGACAAATGCAATACGCCTCCTTAAGGACTATCTGGATAACGCGGAAGAAATGAACATGGTACTTCTGGCAAAGGCTCCCGGACTCCTTTTCTTCGGATTTGCATATCTGCGTTGCTATAAGCGGACAAAAAAATACAATGATGAACAGGAACTCCTCATGAAGCAGGAGAGACAGCGGCTCTTGGAAGAGCAAGCTCTGGCGGATAAGGACGATGAGCTTGAGGACGATGAAGAGGAAGAAGATCCGAGGCCTGATGATAGGAAAAAAGGAACGGCCAAGGGTTCAAAGAAGAAATCCGGCGAAAAGAAAAAAACCTCTCGACCAGTGGAAGACGATGATGAGCTTGATGATATTATGAATATATCCGAAATTAAGAAGAAATACAGCAATTGAACAAGAGGTGGCCATAATGAAAAAGGACGTAATATCTATTCTGGACATAGAGGATCAGATAATGGGTCTGATAGAAGCTTCCATCAAGATCAAGCAGAAGATTAAAAATTCCGAGAGATACACACCCATGGAAGGGATGACACTGGGAATGCTCTTCGAGAAACCGTCCACCAGAACCCGTATTTCCTTTGAAGTGGGCGCGACACAGCTTGGCGGTCATGCCATCTATCTCGGGACCAATGACCTTCAGCTGGGAAGGGGCGAGACCATCGGTGATACCGGCCGGGTAATATCAAGATATGTCGATATTGTTATGTACCGAGCTTACGAACATTCCAATGTTGTTGAATTGGCTAGAAGCTCTACAGTACCTGTGATAAATGCCCTGGACAATATCGAACACCCATGCCAGATTCTTGCGGATTTTCAGACCATATATGAGAAGAAACATAGGCTCCAAGGAATCAAACTAACTTATGTCGGGGACGGAAACAACGTATGCAATTCCCTGCTGTTGGGAGCTGCCTGTGCCGGTATGGACATTGTGGTTGGGACCCCTGAGATTTTCCGGCCTCCAGCCTCCATAGTGGAAAAAGCAAAGTTCATTGCAGGCAAGAACGGCAGCACCGTCAAGATCACAAGTTCACCCCAGGAGGCTGTTGATGATGCGGATGTGATTTATACCGATACGTGGGTCTCCATGGGTGACAAGAACGCTGATGAGCGCAAGAAAGCTCTTACCCCATTTCAGGTAAACAGAGAACTGGTCAGTCTGGCCAGGGACGACTATATTTTCATGCACTGCCTGCCTGCTCACAGAGGTGAAGAGGTTACAAACGAGATAATCGATTCACGTCGATCAGTGGTCATAGACGAGGCCGAGAACAGACTGCATGCACAGAAGGCATTAATGCTGTATCTCCTAGGACTTCTGAAGCTGTGAATGAACAATTTTGGCAATTACTCTAATATACCGTTTTAAAAAAATTTCTTCACCAAAGCGGCCATCCTCCTGCCATAGCGTAAGCACTCCTCCCTAGCCCTTTCATCAGGCTTCCCTACTGAGACTGGTCCGTAATGACTTCCTTTAGGGTCTCCCATCAGGACCATTCCATGGACCATGAACATCTGAAGAATACCCATTATTGTAGTCTCGTTACCTCCGGCCAAATTCGCACTGGATGTGAAAGCTCCGCCCACCTTTCCCTCAAGTTTTCCGTGATAGACGACGCTGCGGTCTAAAAGATCCTTGACCTGATAGGCCGAAGCACCGTAATAGGTCGGGGAACCTATTATGATCCCCTGAAATTCAAGCATGGCCGAGGGCTCAGCTTCATCTATGTCCATAACGTGAGCTTCCAAACCCTCTTCCACTATCCCCTTTCCTATCAATCTAGCCATTTCTTCAGTATTCCCACTTCTGGAATAATATAAAATCAGTATTCTCGACATTTTCTTCAACTCCAATTTTCAATAAAAAATATTAAATTCCGATATCAAAGATCAATCCCGTATGACTCTTTGAGCTTTCCCCTTATTTTCACAGGAACATTCCCCTCGATATCCGTAAACCTTATACGGCTGAACTCCCCAAGTCCAAGGTCTAGCTGGGTAAGGGTCTGCCATATCCTATCCTGCACCATTCCCTTTTCATTAACAAGTTTTTTCAAAAGTGGTTCCACAACCCTCATATCGCCTAATTCAGAAAATGCTTTAGCCACTTCCCAACGAACATGCATATCATCATCGGACAGCAATTTCAGTAAGGGATCAAATACAGGGATATCCGACGAAGGCACCAATCTTCCCAGAGCCTTTGCTGAAGCCCTCCTCACCCGGGGATTTTTATCAGAAAGTGTCTGAATTATTCCCTGTACCCCTCCTGTGTCCCCGATTTCCCCTAGGGTCCAAACCGCGCCTTCTCTAATATTGGCATCTTCATGGGAAAGGGCATCAAGCAAACTGGTAACGGCCATTCCTCCGAACTCCACCAAGGTTCGAGCTGCTGCCCGTTGCAGTGGGGGTTTCTTGTGAGACAGCTCAATTACACTGAGACTGTCATCGGTTTCGGCCTGTGATAATAAAGGAATGATACAGGCAATGCTCCCTTTGTCCCGTATCTTGCCGAGGGCGCTCAGAGCAGCCCTTACTACGTCAGATGAGGGGTCTGACAGCATGGGTAAGATATATTCGGCGTAATCCCCGGGATGATTGACCGCAATACGGCCTATGGCCCTGAGACATGCATATCTTACATATCTGTTTTCACTGATCAAGTTATGAATCAGTACGTCCTTTTCATCAGTACCTACCAGGCTCTCAATGGTCTTCATCAACTGCATCCTACTACACTCATCATCAGAATCCAGTTGGTCGAAAAGAGCAGCCATAGGGGAATTGCTCCCATCCCTTTTCAGGGGATGACATCTTTGGCATGAATGTAGAATACCTTCCTTGGTGATCATCCATTCATCCTGCAGTTCCATTACCCTGTCGGACCGGCCGCAGGTAGGACATGTGTACGGGGATTCATCTGGCGATTCACCATCCGAACCATTGATCAAGCGCATACTATGGGAGCAGTGATCACATATCCAAAAGGGAAGCGGTCTTACGGCAATGGAGACCTGCCCCTGATTGGGAGAATGAAGTTCAACTATCATGTCGGCATTGCATTTAGGGCACTTTAAGTAAACCACCTCAATTACGATTCTTACTGAGCCAATGGTGTGAAGATATTATTATTGCCCTCAATCTTCCTTATCGTCATCAGCATCAACATTATCATGAACCTCTGATTTTGTGCCGCCGTCCTTCTTTTTGGGAAATTTGAACCTCCCCTTCACTATCTTCCCCTTGTCCCGTTTATGCAGATCTATCAGGTCAAACAGATTCTCCAAGGCCTCCGGCAGTATCTTGAATGAATAGATCACAATCCCTATCAAAACTATAAATGAGAATATCTTACCCAGCCAATTATGGGCCAGATCGAAAGCATCCATTCCGGTTCCAAAACTGATGTCCTCGGCATTGAGATAGATAATAGCAACATTCCTGAACTGGTTTGCCAAATATATTATAGGTACTGTTATCAGAAAGCCGTAGAACTTCCTTTTTAAAGGTGCTTTAAGGAACACATTGAAGATGAAGAAAAGGACAATGGCCTGGATTCCTGTACAAGCCAGTATTATGGTGATGCCTCCGTCCTCAATTGGAACCCTGATCATATCGGAATCAAATAGCAGTTCGCCCAGGGACACTTCGGCTCCGAAGGGCTGATAACCAATCCATTGAATTATCTTTACCGTCTGCCAGGCGGTTGCATATATTATCCCGCCAGATACCCATTTTATCTTATCAATGGCGAAATATATCAACGCTGTGACCGCGGTGGCCTTTGCCGCCCATTCCATGGAAAGCAGATATTCATCCTTAGAATAGTTCTCCCACTCATGATAACCCAAGTATCCGAACACTGCCACGCCCATCAAGGTGAAAATACCGTTCGTGGGGTTAGCCTCTTTGGTAAAATATAGTGCCGTCAAGACCATCCAGAATACTGCATATCCAAAGTATCCGATGGATGCTAGGAGATGTCTCTTCCTGCCACGGAGGAGATATGCAATACCCATTACTAGCAGGAATATAATCAGATAGACATCCACAATGGTCATGAACTGGCCGTATTTCATTTTGGTACACCGATAAAACACTGCTTGGACTGAAAATATCATCCGATTGAATATACCATGCTAAAGTAGTTCATGTTTTAAAAAATGAAACCTCCGGATTAGAAAAGTTAGAGATTATTCCTTTTTAACCTTATCATATATTCCTTTGATGATGGGATTCTTAACTGTCAATTCAAAATCTGCACCGGGCTGTATTTTCTCCAGTTCCAAGATAATGCTAACCAGATCCTTGTAGGCCAGATCTGAGCTTCCGCTGATCATATATAGCTCCTGGCCGCCTCTATCCTTTAGGGATAGGCCCTCTGGACAAGGTCCAGAATGGTGACCTTTTACCTCTATCCTGCGAGTCTCCACTGCACTGATATCACGAATATTCACATCAAATTCCACATTCTTACCCAGAATGAACTTCCAGCTTCCCTCATCCAGGTACAGGTGCCTCATCCTGCCGGCCCTAATCGCTCCGATTACAAAGAGAGCTCCTGCCACAAATAGCACGATTGCTATTGGTAAAAACAGAAAACTGTCCTCTACAAATATCATTGTAGCGCACACACCCGCGCCCACCAGGATGAACAGGGCGATTATTATCAGCAGTATTAGGACAAACCAGTTTCTCTTATGAAGTTCGAACATTGAAAACCTCCGTAATATCAAATTTTCAGGTTTGAGCGGTAGACCCTATGATTCCCATCATCATTTGACCTCTCCATCCAAACCTTTTCAACAAGAGGAATCGCTATCGCTGATTCCTGTTTTGTGACAATTCCGAAATCGTATTGTGATGAGCGGTGTTCAGAGCGGCCATCATCAAAATAATTTTCAGCGAATTCCTCGTGTGCGGACAAACGGCCTGCTTTCAGTCTGCTTGACAGCTCAGGCGCATCCATCATCCGGTCATGGATCAGTGTAGAAAGGCTCTCATCCACGTCATATCCTATAAAATTCCGCCCGGTGCAGATGGACGATACTGCTGATGTGCCTGTGCCCAAGAAGGGATCCAGTATTGTATCCCCATGAATGCTGAACATATTTATGAGGCGGTAAGGTAGCTCAATGGGAAAGGCCGCTGACCGCTGGCGGATGTTGTTCCTCGACATATCCTGAGAAACACCCTTGACATCCTCCCAAACGCCCGTGAACCATTTATTCCTTTCCTCCCAGAAGTAACCGCTCATGGATCGGATGGATTTTTCTTCATGGGTGAACTCTCTTTTTCCGCCTTTTCTGAATATCAGAATGAATTCATGGTCCATGGTCACGTAAGCATTACTGGGGAGCATACCCGAACCCATAAATTTGTTTGGCTTGTTGCCCTCCTTTTTCCAGATGATGTAGGGAAGGGGATTGAATCCAATTTCGGTCAAGATGTTGGTGAGGATCGTATGGTTGGGGTAGAGTTTGAACTCGGCGCCTATCTTCCGTGTGGCATCACCTATATTGACACAGACCAAACCGCCTCCAGCCAAAACCCTATAGCATTCCTCCCAAATGGGTTTCAAACAGAGGTGCATTGCCGTGCAGGCCGCCATGCCGTCATAAGAATCCAAAAGGGTCCTGACTTCTGGGTCCATATCCGAGAAAACACCATCCCACATCTCAACCATAGGGTAGGGCGGAGAGGTAACAATAAGATCTACGGATCCGTTCTCAATTTGCTTCATATCAACGGAACTAGTGAAATATATATGGTGGTCAGTGATCATGATATTCAATCCTGAATTATTCAGAGGAGCGCAAAAGTTCATTCAGAGATACATCTTTTCTGAGCAGGTAAAGGGGTTCATCCGACATCTCAATTATTATGCGGTCGTTCCTTTCAAAGGGATACTCGTTGAAACCGTCCAGAGAGATTATACCGCTGGCCATATCCGAAACAATGACCAATTTACTGGTAAAACCCATTTTTAGGTTCACCCGGTCCATGGGCTCTCTAACTATATAGAAGAATTTTCCGGCATCCCTCTCAACTGAATACTTGAACTCCTCCATGATATTCTCATATCTTGTTGGGCCGGGATTGATCTGATCATATAGTATCCCATCTGATCCCGTAATGCGTTTGTTATTCCCGCCGCCATTAGGACGTGTCTGGCCGTGATAACAGTGATCGCAGAGCACGTAGCTTATCCATCCGCTCATGCCGTGATAGGTGGAGGTTATCAATCCAGAGGAGCGCTGCCATTCCTCTTTTATGTCTCCCTCCCCCCCCTCATCTTCATGGACCAGGATCACATACTTGGATGGACGCCCGAAAAGATCATTGCCTATAGCGTACTCATTGAATGCCAGGTCCACCGGGATTGTGATGCCTGTAGCCCGTTCTATCCGGGCTTCAAGCCTTTGATATCGTGAAAAATGAGATGCCAGGGCGGATATTCGTTCTCCTTTACTGCGGACTTCCAAAGCCAGTTTCAGCATCAGCTTGGGAAGGTTTCCGTTCTCCCTTTCCATGGGGTCTTTGGCCGATAGGCCCATAAAGTGCCCCACACTCCTTTCACCGCATGAATGGATACCGACTATGAAACCTTCCTTTAGATAATGTGTCAAGGTGAAAAGAGTACCATCGCCCCCGAGAGTAAAGTAGAGGGATACGCCCTCAAGGTCGGCATGATTGAGGTTGTTCCTTGACAATATCAATAGATCCATATCCTCTCTTTTTCCGAAGAAAGCCCTTAACCTTTCAACCAATATGGAATGCTGGAGTTCCTCACTGCAGACAAGAACTATTCTCATAGTTTTCACACCTGAACTGAACCTCGATCGCCCTAATATGGCCTATTATCCCTGGGGGAACTTGAGACAGTTAAGTATTCTACCCCATATATAAATATGGGCATATACAGTCAGTTAGATGAAGTTTTCACTAAAACGAGGATTTTTTAGGTAAAAATAAATCATATAAAAACAATATTATTATTTCGAAGGCATTAATGATGATTACATTGTAATATCTCATGAAACTCTACACATATATTGTATACAAATATCAAGGGTGGTCGATTGAAAAAAGTATTAGTATTCCTTATTGCAGTAATATTACTAGTTATACCGGGCGTACACGCCATAACCGGTCTTGGGACCGAAATGAAGAACGATCGAACATTGAAGGACCTTCCACCAGTCTATTGGAAAAATATGGACGGATACATTACCACTGGAATCGACTTCAGCGGTTACGATGAATATACATTTGAGTACTTTAGACCAAATCGTCCTCTATATGTTGTGGATCACTATCTAAGAGAGAAAATGGACCTTGCTGGCAGTGAAGAGCTCATTGAGGTAATTGTTCAATTCCAGGATGATATAGAAGAGAGTGATTATAGTTATCTCTCCAAGCTGGGAATTGAGGTAAAACATGTTTTTGACTCCTTTGAGGTCATTTACTGCCTCTGTACCAAATTGCAGATCGAGAAGCTCTCCAATAACCCACGGGTTTTCTATATGGAGTACAACGAGAAGCTTGAGTACTTTATGGACATGTCATTGGAGACCATCAAGGCCACTAATACCTGGTATTCTATGGTAGAGGATGCTACAGGAGGATACAGCGGACCGATCGACGGGGCCGGGATCACCTGTGTGGTTGTGGACTCCGGCGTGGATGCAGGCCATCCAGATCTAGATTACAAGGAGAAGACCATCCTCAATATGAAATCAGATACCAACCTTGTTTGGACCGAGATGGAGAACACGGATACCTCTTCTGGACATGGAACCCACTGCGCCGGAACTGTGGCCGGTAACGGAGATGCTTCAGGTGGTGCGAGAAAAGGGGTGGCTCCCGGCGCAAATCTCATAGGATTATCCACTGGGGAAGGGGTGGCCATTCTCAATGCTCTCGGTGCCCTGAACTGGGTACACGAGAATTCAAGACCATACAACAATCCCTATAATATAAGACTCTGTACCAACAGCTGGGGTGCCGGGGGAGGAACCTACAGTCCCAATGATTCCATATCTGTGGCAATCAATAAGATCACCTACGAGAACAATGTGGTATGTGTCTTTGCTGCCGGGAACTCAGGCGGGGACGGAAGCACAATTCAGTCCAGCAATTACGGCAATACTCCCTCGGCCATATGCGTAGCTGCTTCCGAGCGAGACGGATCCGGAATATCCGATTTCTCATCAAGGGGGAAATTCGGGCTCAACAGCACCTATCCCGATATTGCCGCACCGGGCGTGAGCATCTGGTCAACTGCTGCTAGGAGGACTCTTATCAGCGCTATGACCAAAGGACCCGTTATCGATCCCTACTATTTTGCAATTTCAGGTACAAGCATGGCCACACCTCATGTTGCGGGATTGGTATGTTTGCTCTGGCAGGCCTGCCCATCCATGAAAATATCCTATATGCGGGACCACTATTCGGGAGATGAATTTACCGACTGGTGGACCCGAGAGGATACTAAAATGCACGAGGTCGAGCTCATTCTAAAGGCTAGTGCTGACTACATGAATGCAACCGATGACAACGGCATACCAAACAACTACTCCATGGGATACTGGGGCAAGGGATATGACATATCACAGGGGTATGGATTGGTGAATGCACAAAAGGCCGTTGCATTGGCTTTAACCCTTCAAGAACTCAGAGAACGCGACTTTGATCAGGACGGATTACCCGATTTCCCCAATGCCTCGGTTTGCGATGCTAGAAAGCAGTATGAGAAGACCATCAAACTCAAGAATATCAATTATTCGACCTCAAAACTTCACGCTAACTGGGAAGGTGAATGGACTCGGTTTACCAACCAGACTAACAGTATCAATAACGTGGAGACCGACCAGAGTCATTATTTCTACGTTCCCAAGGAGGCGAACAGATTGATCGTCGACCTTACCTACAGGGCAATGGAGGCGTCAACAATTTCTGCGGTCAACCTTAATCTTGTCATTGACGCAAACATGGACGGGAGCATTGATTGGAGACAACCTCCGGGGTCCAGTATGCTGAAGGGAGTGAAGCATAACGAAATAGACCTTACCAGCGGAGATCTCAGCAGTCACAGGGGCAAGGTTTGGATGGTCAATATTGAAGGACGCGGTATAGATTTCACACTCTTGGATCTGCTCCAAGGTAGTGCATATGGGGAGGTAATGGCAGAATATGAGGTTGGATTCGAAATTCACCTTGAAGAGGGGAACGGCCCTATTTTCCTCGGCTATATGAACAATCAGTCAAGCTTCACCCCCCTGGAACCTATCCTTCAGGGAGGTTATTATCCTGATGGAGTAACAATGACGAAGGGCGTTTTCGACATGAGCGTCATAGTCCCCATTGGAGAAGAAGGGGGCAAACCTGCAGAGGAAAAAAAGAGCTCATTGTGGATGATCTGGATCCTGCTTGCCCTTATAATTGCCGTCATCGCTGTGGCAGTATACAGGAAAAAGAAGAAGGGTGACGGCAGGGAATAATATGAAGGAAATGACCTTCGACGAATTAGGGATAATTTATCAAAATCTGGTCCATGAGGCGGAAAGGGTTATGGCAAATGCCTATAACCCTTATTCTAAATTTTATGTGGGAGCTGCAATTCTATGCAGGGATGGAGAAATCATAACCGGCTCCAATGTTGAGAACTGCGCCTACGGCTCTACAATATGTGCTGAGAGAATGGCAATCGGACGCGCAAATGCAAAGGGAAAGAGGGATATGACCGCCATAGCAGTCATCGGAAAGGGGGAGAGCGCGGACTCGGAGAGTGTTGTAGGACCATGCGGATCCTGCCGTCAAATGATATTCGAGTTCGGCCACATTCACCCTGGATCTGTGGATGTTGTTATGTCCAATGCAAGAAAGGACAAGATAATTGTTGCAACCATCTCGGAACTGCTGCCATTGGCCTTTGGCCCTAGAGAATTAGGTGTTGATGTAGCGGAATATCAGCAATGAGCAGTTCACATACCAGTTGGCTCCTTCAGCACCCTATACTCCGATTTATTATTTTACACGCAAACCTTTTATATGCCGGAGGTTTTTTTTCCCCGTTGGTTAATTGCCAAAAGGGGTGAATCCCTGTTATTGATGTCTGGTCTGATAACTGGTAATGAATTGACTTTCAATAAATGGCCGAATAATATAATACAATCAGGGATTCAAGAGAAATGGGAACAATCAGGAAGCAGTATATCAATGAACAATAATTGGTATTGTATTGGTCCCCTTCAACCGGATAAGAACATATCGATTGAATATTACCTGCTGATTTGGAAAGTGCCGCATTACTGAATATAGCCGAGGGTGAGAGTATGATGTGTGAACTATGTGGAAAGAGCATTGAGAGAGGAGTGCCTACTGAAGTGGAGGGATCGGTGCTGGAAGTATGCAGAGATTGTGCATCGTTCGGAAAACCCGTTAAGACCAGAAAAGGAGGGGGGGCGGGTTACCCTTCACCCCCTGGAGATTCTTCGGGATCCAATATCGAGGCAAACCTCCAGAGGCGGTTTCAGAGAATGAGGGGTAAGGACATCTATGACAAGGCCGACCTGGTTCTGGCCGATGATTTTAATAGAATCATCCGAAAGGGCAGACAGGCTAAAGGCTGGAGCCAAAAGGACCTCGCCAACAATATCAATGAAAAGAAATCCGTTATTGCCAAGCTGGAGAAATCGGACATGAGGCCAGATGAGGCTTTGAGAAAGAAACTCGAAAAGGCCCTAAATATCCGCCTCCTGGATGAACTCCCTGAACCTGTAACTCAATCCAAAAGAGGAGGAGGGGCTTTAACCATTGGCGACCTTATTCTCATGGCCAAAAAGGATCAGAAACAGAAGTGATACAACGAGCAGAAAAAAAATCTTTATCAGTATTGTGATTACCACTTTCAACGAAGAAAGGAACCTCCCGGGCCTCCTGGATTCATTTATTCATCAGGAAAAGCCTTTTGAAGTGATCATAGTCGATGCCGGTTCCAGGGACCGATCGCAGGAAATTGTCAGGAGATATGGGGAGAGATATCCTTTCATAAGGTTGGAGATATATCCAGGGACTCGGGGCGAGAGCAGGAACAGGGGGATTGAAATCGCAAAAGGGGGCGCTGTGGCCTTTATTGACGGAGACGCCCTGGCCAATCCGTTCTGGCTGAAGGAACTGAGAAAGAGTCTAAAGAAAAATGATGTCGTCGGCGGGATAGTGTTCAATGTGGGTTATCAGCCCTTTGTAGAATTGCCCCGTGTGGAGATGTTCTTCAGGAACAACGATCTTTCCCTTCCCTCCTGCAACCTTGTTTTTAAGAAAAAGGTGCTTGATGACATAGGTGGTTTTGATCCTGTTTTCATTACGGCGGAGGATATGGATCTCAATCTGAGGGCGGTTCTGGCCGGTTATAATATAGGATATAATGAAAAGGCTGTTGTCTATCATCACGAGCGCTCTACTGTACAAGGGTTCATAAAACAGGCATTCTGGAATGGATTGGGAAGGAGACAGCTCCAGCTCAAACATGGAGATGTCGGGGAAGGCTACGATCTGGACAAGCTTTTATCACGAAAGCTCAACATGTGGTACTTTGTTAGAATAGGAATAGGAATGCTTGGATATGCCACTCTTCTCCTTACGGGTGTTAAGAAATACACTCCTGAAAAATATTCAAATAAGAAAACAAAAAAGAATAATAGGAACAAAGGGAAATAAAGGAAAGGAACAATCCAACGTTTTTGCTATTACTGCATTACTAATAATAATAATAATTCAAATTTCAAATAAATAATTGAGATTTAGGAAAGGTATATTCATTGAGGCAGATCGGGAGATAACATAAAAAGGCAGGTGTGAATCATGGCGGAAATGACCAATCAGGGTTTACCAAAACCCCCTAGGAAAAAGGTAAAAAAGGTAAAGAAGGTAAGGAAAGAGACCCGGACCGTGAAGCGTCCGATTCCAAAGAGAAGGGTAGTCCGGCAGGCTACAGCCAAGGACAAAATGGTCCAGCAGCAGCCCTACGCGGAACAGCCCGATTTTGGTCAATATGACATGCCTAGCGGCGAACAGACCGTAAGTCAGGAGGAGAGCTATCAGGAATACGCTGGTGAAGAACAGGCTGAAACATCTGCAGAGATGTTCGGGGTAATGGCCCAAGAAGAGGATGATGTTGTGGAGGAACTTCTTAGAGAGGGGCTCGATGGTGAAGGTGATGCTGGAACCGAAGATATTGCTGAAGGAGTGGAGACCCCGGAAGAGATGGAGGAAGAAATCACCCCCGAATTGGCCCTGAAAATACAGGACGTTACCGATCTGCTTAACAAGGCAAACCAGAAACTAACCATGGCAAAGAGGGAAAGCGGTTACGCATTCAACGAGGCTACCAGCATTATGGAGAGATGCGCAGACCTTTTCGGTGAAGAGAAATATGATGAGATAATGGAGATTATCGGAGAGGTAGAGCCTTCAGTAGATAATGAGATCAGAAGTTGGGATGATATCTACGAACGGTTGGAAAAATTAAGAAATGATATTGTCTGGCTCGGTGAGAGGAATATTTTTGACGAACAAGTCAATGAATGTTATGAGAAGGCTGGCGAAACCTACCAGGAAGGGGATATTCAGGGTACTTTGGCTCTGATCGAAAATATGGAGAACAGCACCAAAACCCTGAAGGAATCCCTCGAAACCACCATCGAGAATATAGGAAAGATCAAGGTCATACTTTCAGAAGCTCAGGATGAGGGCATCGACATTACCGAAGAGATGAATTCTGTTGCCATGCTCAGAGAACCCATGTCCGAGGGTGATTTTGAAACGGTGAACAAGGCCATTTCGGGAATTGAGGGATCAATCCAAAACAGAAGAAAAGAAGCTGTCCTTGCTGAACTTGAGGAGACGGACAAGATACTGAAAAATGCTCCTCCTACAATAGACCTTACGGAAGCTAAAGAACTGCTACTGGAAAGCAGAGAATTACTGGAAAACGACGAATACAAGGATGCAAAGCAGAAAATATTCAATGCTAGGGAAGCGGCAAAGGAAACCAGAGAGCGATATCTGGAACTGGTCCAGAAGATCGAAACGGTGAGCAAATATATGGATCAGTTATCCACAATGCCTATTGACATCACAGAGATAGAAGAGATCAGCATCACATCCAAAGAGGCCCTTAAAAACGGAGACCTTGACGGAGCTGAGGAGTGCCTGAAAAGACTCCAACCAGCAATGGAGGAGATGAAGGAGAAGGAAAAGGCAAGATTTTCGCAATCCATAGAAGAAGAACTACAGAAGGTCGGCGCTTCCCTGGCCGAGATACGGGAAAAATATCCAAGCAGCGATATCGAGGTATTCCAAAAGCGTCATATCACTCTGGCTGAACAGTATGAGGAAGCACAGGATCTGAGGGACCTAATCCATCTTCATGCACTAACCGAAGAGCTCCATAATATCATGGAAGCCAGAATGGGCATGATCATCAAGAGAGCGAAGGAGACCCAGAATGGAAGGGCAGTTCTGGGTGTTGACACTGAAACCGGTACGGGGCATCCACGATCCACATTTGATGTGTGTACTGTCTGCAAGAAACCCGTAGGTACTCATGAAGCTAGATATCTGTGCGGCTGCAACCAGCTTTATCACAAGGGCTGCGCAGAAAAAGTGAGCTCCAACTTCTGCAACGAATGCGGCGGTGACCTGTTCGATATCGAGAACATGTTCCTAGTGACCTGCTCCATATGCGGAGGCGACGTATGGTATGACGATACATTGTTGGTCCATGACTGCGGTGCTTTCTATCACAGGGACTGCATACTTACAGAGATGGAATGCGGAAACTGCTATGGACCGGTGGATGCTGCTACCGGATATATAATGGCAACATGTATGGTATGCTACAAAATTGTGCGGGATGATTCGGACAGCGTACGTTGCGACTGCGGTGAGCCATACCATGACAAATGCTACGATATAATTAACTACTGCACCAGGTGCGGGAAAAACCTCAGTGAAGGGGCTACCGTGCAGGAGAAAATGAAATGGGAAGAGGAGAATGTAGCCAGTGATGATCAATCCGACTCCACTGAGGAAGTAGAGAGCGATCCCGCTGAAAACGCAGATACGGAAGTTGACAGCCTTCTCGGTGAAGCCGAGGAAAGCATATCCCAAGAGGTGACGGAGGTAGAACCAAAACCTGATAAGATCGAAGAGGGAAGCCCGGAGAAAGGAGAAAAAGAGGAGGTTGTGGAAGAAAAGATCGAAGAAGAGGGCAAGGAAGAGGAAGAAGCTAGCGAACCAGTCTTGCCGGAAGCTGAAAAACAAGAAACCAAGGACCAGGGAGGAGATGACGACATCGATGATGAGCTGGAATCCCTCCTTGAAGGCATTGAGGACGAATTGTAATGATTTAAAGATAATATATTTTTTCAGAATAAATACAAATTGACGGACCATAATACAATTTAAAAAATTGAAACTATAAGCTTTGATCTTATTTATTTCCCCATTGACTAGGTGATTTATTGGAAAAGACAACAGAAAATGAACTAGATCTACTAGGTGAATTGAGAAGGACCCATTACTGCACCGATGTAAAGGAAAGCGAATTCAACACCCAGGTAGTGCTGGCTGGCTGGATTCACGAGATGAGGAACCTCGGCGGGATATGCTTTCTTCAGCTGAGAGACCGAAGCGGCATTGCCCAGGTCACCCTTGAGAAGAGCCATGATGAAAATATCTTCAACACCTTGACCTCACTATCCAGGGAAAGCGTTATCATGGTCAAAGGATTGGCGAAAGAGAATGATCGAGCTCCCGGAGGATTTGAAGTAATACCCGATCTGGCAAAGGTGCTTTCAAAAGCCGAAGTGCCCCTTCCCCTGGGCGTATCCGACATGGTACTAGCGGATCTGGACACAAGACTGGACAACAGATTCCTGGATCTGAGAAAAGAGGATATCAATGCAGTGTTCAGGATCAAGCATAAGGTTCTGAAAGCGGTATCCGATACCTTATCGGACCGGGGTTTTATCGAGGTTAATACACCCAAGATCGTGGCCACTGCTACCGAGGGAGGAACTGAACTCTTCAGGGTCAAGTACTTCAACGAGGATGCTTTCCTGAACCAATCCCCACAGCTATACAAGCAGACGCTGATGGGTGCGGGATTCGACAGGGTATTTGAGATCGGGCCGGCATTCCGAGCGGAAGAGCACGACACTGTGAGACATCTTAACGAGTTCATATCCCTTGATATTGAGATGTCCTTTTCAGATGAGAACGATGCTATGGACGCTCTGGAAGAGGTAACCCGAAACGTTGTCAACAGCGTAGCTGGCTGCAGGGATGAGATTCAGCTAATTAATCAGGGCCGCAAGAAATTGAACAAGCTTGTTAACAAGATGAACATGAACATCAACAGACAGAACAAAGCCATAAAGAAAGAGAACCAGAAACTGAAATCCCAGAGCAAACCTCTAAAGGAGCTGGCCAAACCCCATGGACTTTATCCTATGATGGAGGTCGAACCTATAGAGGGAAGGGTACCCCGGATCAGATACCAAAAATGCATCGATATTGCCAAAAAAGGAGGGGTGAAAGTGGAGTTTGGTGAAGATCTTTCCATGGAAGCCATGAAAGTTGTGGCCAAGAAATATCCTGGCTACTTCTTCATAACCCATTGGCCCACTGCAATAAAACCTTTCTATGTTCAACCCTACGAGGACGAGCCGGAGGTATGCAGGGCCTTTGATCTTAACAGGGGATGGTATGAGCTGGCATCTGGCGCCCAAAGAGTACATGATATTGAGCTATTGAGGAAGAACTTAGAACGAATGGGGTTGGACCCTGAGGCTTTTTCCTACTATCTCAATGCCTTCAGGTACGGTATGCCGCCTCATGCTGGTTGGGGGTGCGGACTTGAAAGATACATGATAGCCCTGACCAGCGTGAAAAATGTACGTGAGGTAGTACTGTTCCCCAGGGACCGGTACAGACTGGTGCCGTAAATATAGGCAGTTCATATAAAATAATTCAGTATAAGCCATACTAAAAGAAAACCTATCCCAAAACCTGCCAAAACACCAGTGAGAAAACGCCTACCGTTGCTGCTGGTATATTTTGTCTGAAATTGAAGAGCACCATCTACCATTAAGGGGCACTGCAGGATTACTGATGCTATTACCACCCATTGAGCTCCAACATTCTTTACAAAATCAGTGAATAAAGCAGATATTGTAAGCCCTGCTATGGAAAGAGCAAGCATAGTATAGAAACCCAAGCATCTGGAGCAGATCCTCATGGGTTTTCCGCGAAATCTGAAACATCTCTCTTCTCTTCCATGGCACAAGGGGAAAAACGGCATACTTTATCTGCACCTCTTTGGCTTCTCACATGTGTTTCGATATGGATATTGATATGATATCATTGTAGTTGTCATAATATTTGTGTATTTATTTGGGAGGAGGGGGCAGAGGTTTCTTCGGAGGGTTTTTAGATGGGGGGTCAGTAGCTGTTTCAGCAGATATTTCCGAAAGTTCATCGGCAGGCACTTGGTCCTCCGCTTCTGCAGGCTTGCTCTCGGTTATTTCATCTTGGGACTTCTCCCCGTTTCCGTCCGAACCTACCTCATCCTGACTATTGCCATCATAAATTTTATCACCGCCTTGATACCGTGGGACCTGATCCCCCCCTTCATCGGACAACTCTTCTTCAGTTTCCAAAGAATGAGTGTTGGTTTCGCTCAATGAATCCGAGCCGCCAACTCTCTCCTCTTCAATATCCAAATCAACCCCTTTCCCTTTACGGGCTAGGATCAAAATCAGGAACAATATTGCAAGGACAACAATGAAAACTATGAGTATTATCAGCCATAAGGGAAAACCGCCGGTGCTTTCTGACTTTTCCTGACCACCTATTTCCTCACCCGTTACGGTTATCCTCCTACTTATCTCCGATGAGTCACCATCGCTGTCGGTCACTGAAAGGACTATCTCATAACTGCCTGATTTCGTGAAAACATGCTCCACTGCTATACCTGTTTTTTTCAAATTGCCAATCTTCCACTCATAGGTGAGACCATCAATATCTCCAAGCGTATCAATAGAGCCCGTCCCATTGAACGTGATAACTGCACCCGTGGTTATTCTGCTTGGTGAGATCGACATTACTGCTTCAGGAGGCAGATTCTTTACCGTAACTGTCTTTTCGGCCTGCATGGACTCTCCGTCATCATCTGTGACCGTCAATATCACCTTATGTTTGCCTGAGACTCCAAAAATATAATCTGTAATCATACCATATAACTTCACGGAGTTATCAATTGTCCAGGTGAAGTTCAAATGTGGAATATCCGATAAGGTATCCATTGAGAGTGCGGCGTCAAAGGTTACGCTCATACCTTCCTCGATGTTAGATGATGGAGAATATGTAAACCTTGCGGAAGGTGCTTCATTGAGAACTGCTACCAGCATGGTATCTTCAACGGATAGATTGCTGTTATCCCTGACCGAAGCAGTTAGCAGGTAGCTTCCCTCATATTCATAGGAATGGCGGAAATTCATCGTATTATTCCAATCTGTCGCATTTCCGTCACCGAAATTCAATCTATACTGAAGATCATCCAGATCCGATGGCGTGTCGGTGGCCTCAATGGCAACCTCTATCTCCTGATCCTCAAATACCTCGCTATAGTCTACACTTAATTCAATTTCAGGGGATTGATTCTCCACAGTAATGTTCACTATACTTTCGTCAGTATCTTCATCATCATCCTTAACGGTCAAAATTGCCCGATATTCTCCCGCCTGAGTATAGGTATGCACTGAATCAGGGGTAACAGACCAGGGAGATATTGTACCGTCATAGAAATCCCATTGATAAATCAGACCATCGAGGTCCGAAAGGGTATCCTCAGCAGTACCCGTGAACAATGTGGCCTGATCCTCCTCGATTGTCATAGAAGCTGCTGAATCACAGATGGGAGCTACATTTTTTACAGCAATATGGTGAATCGAGGAATTCATATCTCCGTGGCGATCCCTAGCATATAGAATAATCGAATAATTACCCGATTTCTTATAGGTGTGTGCAGAGGAATTCATTACATTATAATCTGTTTTATATCCATCTCCAAAATCCCATTTGTGGGTCATCTCACCCATGTCCAGAAGTGAATCCTTCACCCTGCATCGAAAATTTATTTCCTGATCCTCCAAAGAGCTTGTCGGACCAATAACTTCGATTTCCGGCAATACGTTAAGTATTTCGATCTCTCTGCTCGTCTCTGATACCACATTATCATCATCCCTTGCCCTCAACGTCAGGGTATAGGATCCCTTGTTTTCATAACTATGACTGTAATGGGAAGAATTGCTCCAGCCAGTGCTGTTGCCGTCTCCGAAATCCAACTCATAACTCATGTTCTTAAGATCGTTAAGTGAATCAAAGGTATCGTTTGAATAAAAATAGAGCATCTGATTCTCAAAGCCCGCAGCATCCCCGGTAAGAATCGCAGAGGGTTCCATATTCTCTGAAGTTACCTTCAAAGTCCTCATGGTTCCTTCTGAACCGTCATAGTTCCAGGCGGTAGCTCTAATAATATTAGACCCGGGGAAGTAGTAGGAATGATCAATGGTCTCGGAAGAGGATTTTACCGTATCATCACTACCGTCATTACCAAAATCCCAGGCCACCTGGCATTGTACGTCGGTGGATATGCTGAAAGTTATCATCTCATTCTCATGGGCATCATAAGTGCTGGCAGTGAGGGATTCAATGGAAGGGGGGGATGAAGGTTTTTCAATAACTAAAACTTGATCCGCATTGATGTTCTCAACTACCTTCACAGTACCATCAGGATATTCAATCTCTATGCGGTTCGCAATAGTATCCTGTCCAAGCCCAAAATGCAGCACCATGTCGTTCTGGCTTGAATGGGAACCTACCCCCGTTTCCACCTGTTTCAAGCACATACCCGAATTGGTATGTACCCTTACCTGGGCTCCTATGGCAAATGAGGTCCCATCCATGACCTTTATCTTCAGCCAGTGATTGGAATTACCCTCGTTACGGAATAGCCTGATCCTTACTGGATGCTCTTCAGTGGTACGCCCAGCAGTTACCAGATCCTGATCGCCGTCATTGTCGTAATCAGCCCATGCTCCTGCATAGGTATCGACAATATCCAAACCCAGTTGGGGTGCCATATTGGTAAAGGTTAGATCTCCGTTATTCCTGTAAAGATAGGCATACATCCAATAATGATTGTAGACCTGGGTTATCCAGAGATCCATATCCCCATCGTTATCATAATCTGCGAATACTGCATTTGCAAAGTTCTCATCATCATAATACCCGCCTTCAACACCTCCAACAGGTTTAATAGGTATTCCGCATGTGGCTCTGGCATCGGTAAAGTTCCAATGGGGAGGGCCATTGTTGACATACAACTTGGAATCGTCGCAGAACCTTCCTCTGTTCGGATCCTTATGTACAAGATTGGAGACGAAGATGTCCAATCGGCCGTTATTGTTCAGATCTGCAAAGGAGGAGCCGATGGTGTGGCCATAGTAATTCCCGCCTAGATTTCCGCTGGAATCTCGGCCCACGCCTCGGACCCCCAACTCGGCAGCCTTATTGGTAAAAGTACCGTCTCTATTGTTTATCCATATGTAATTTGGCTTCAATCTATAATTCGATACATAAATGTCCTGCCAGCCATCATTGTCATAATCTCCCCAAATCACTCCTCTTCCGTAGCAGGGGGAATTGGATGTATCCATCCCCGATGCTACTGTTGCATCGGTGAAGGTCCCGTCGCCATCGTTGCTGTAAAACCTGTCAGCATAATGAATATAGTTGCCGTCATTCCAAT
Organism: uncultured archaeon; assembly: GCA_964430885.1. Taxonomy (GTDB): domain Archaea; phylum Thermoplasmatota; class Penumbrarchaeia; order JASLWR01; family JASLWR01; genus CAYSHM01. Next base: position 158,360 of record CAYSHM010000003.1, read on the forward strand.
TCTCTCCATTTGTAATGTATAGGTCCAGGTCACCGTCCCGGTCATAATCACCCCAGGCTCCGGAGGTTGTGGGATAGTCATCGATATTGAGCCCCGCATGAACTGTCATATCCTCGAAGGTACCGTCACCTCTGTTCCTGTACAATTTATCTGCTCCGCCTCCGCAGAAGATATCCAAGTACCCGTCGGAATCATAGTCTCCCCATACACCGTTGCTGACACCGCCAGTAAGATTGGCGTCATTTGAAACCAGAGTGAAATTGTAATCCGGAGGCCCTCCATTCCTGTAGAGGTCCCTTCCATTTACAAGGAGGTCTGGACAATCATCATTGTTATAATCACCCCATGCAAAAAAGCTGCCACCCTTTCCTCCAAAACCAGCGTCCAAGCTTATATTGGTGAATGTGACTGCTTCGTTCTGTCGGGTAATTTCATCTGAAAAAATGTCCTTTTGACTCGAACTTATATGGAGATTGCCGGAGCCGATTGCATTCAGATAAACTAAAAAGCTGGCTGAAAAAAACATTACCGCAAAAAACATAGCTAGAATCTTTTTTTTCATTTGGAACACCATCACATGACTATTTGATGAAAAACATATGTAAAATTACTGACATACCGCACTTAACCTGAAACATATTAGCATGTGCAATATTTAATTCTTCTGTGTTATGCTCCGAGAAAAGATTGTATTATAGAGCTACTTTTTCTTGGATACTTTTCCGCTTTTCGGTGCTTTCTTACCGGATAGTTTTTCTCCTTCTTTTTCTGGTTTTTCCTCGAAAAGGTATTTCCAAAGAAGGGCGGCAATAATAGCCCCGATTATAGGTGCAGCTATGAAAAGCCACAGCTCCGACAAGGCATCTCCGCCCACCAGAACCGCCGGCCCTAAACTCCTGGCTGGATTCACGGAGGTCCCGGTTATCGGTATTCCGATTAGATGGATCACCACAAGAGACATACCTATGGAAAGGCCGGCAAAACCCTTTGGAGCTTTATCGCTGGTGGAACCAAAAATAACCATAAGGAACAGAAATGTCAGTATCACTTCCGCTATAAATGCCGACATCATGGAATAACCGCCCAGATAATCAGTACCGAAGCCATTCTGGCCAAGACCGTTATCAGCGACTGTATATCCGTCAAGACCGGTCATTATTCCGAGAAGAGCACCTGAAGCCAATACCGCTCCTATGCACTGGAATATTATATAGAATGCTGCGTCCTTTGACTTAATCTTGCCTGCAGTCAGCATTGCAATGGTAATTGCAGGATTGATATGACAGCCGGAGATATGGCCGATGGCATAGACCATGATCAGAACCGTTAGACCAAAAGCAAAGGATATTCCGAGATAACCTATATGTCCGCCCATTGTCAGCGTTCCCGAAGGATTGCCCATGGTATCAAAAAGTGAAGCTACGCTGGTTCCGGCTATGACTGCACTTCCACAGCCCAAGAAAACCAGGGCAAATGTCCCGAGGAGTTCGGCTGTATATTTCCTCACATCACTTTTCTCCATTATTTCACTCCATTTTAGATTGTATATTGACAATAGATATTGTATGGAATTATTCAAAGATATGGCTCATTTTCTTGAATATATATCTTTACACATTATTGGTTATAGGGAATGTATTTTATGGTTCAATACTACAAATGAATATTGGACCTGAAATATGATCACATAAGAGGAATTTTCCTTTCAGGTTACCATTACATATTTCGGGAAATGTTTTTTTCGGACGTCAGAAAGAAAACCACTCCAATCATTATGACAATGGTCCCTATGACCAACACTATAATGATCCAATGAAAATCCCTTTTTGTGCCTGAAGGCTTTTCATATCGGCCAGCATCGTATGGAAAGTGGTCCCAGGCATTCTCAATCCCATCCCCATCAATGTCATCATCCATATGATCGGCTATCCAATCGCCGTCAAGATCAAAAGGATAGGAGAGACGATTTTCGTGTCCAGTACCTTCCTGTAGTTCAATAATATTGGACCATCCATCCCCATCAATGTCATCATCCATAACATCAGGTGTTCCATCACCATCGAGGTCTGACGGATAGGAAAATAAGGAATAAGGATCGGTCCCTGCAGCTCTTTCCACGCTATCGTTCCAACCATCGCCATCGGCATCAAATCCTTTCTCAGCTTCAACCAATACTATTAAAGTATCTCTGTCATGATTACCTTCAGCATCTGTGACAACCAGGGAAATATTGTAAAAACCTGTTACTATGAACTCATAGAAAAGCATCTTCCCGTACAATAAAACATTCGACCCATCAAGGATAAAACTCCAGGTATAATTGATAATACCCATATTATCACTGCTATTTCTAGCATACAGCATAGCGCTAGCTCCCTGAAGTATCAATATATCATCCCCCGCATCGGCAACAGGTGGCGTTATATCCCTGACCGCGACCATGAACGCATCCTCATCATAATTACCTGCTGCATCGGACACATTGAGAACCACCCTGTAATTACCTGCTTGGCTAAAAAGAAATTCCGCCTCTTGGGAATAGAAAAATATGACGGCCCCACCATATTCCAAGACCCAGGTAAAATTCACAATTCCCACATTATCACTGCAGCGGGAAGCATTCAAGAATAATTTTTCATGCTGTCCCATGAATACATCGGCTCCTGCATCGGCAATGGGAGGAGTGATATCCTTGACAGTTACCATTAGAAAATCCACTGCCCAATTCCCCTGCTCATCACTGACGTTCAGGCACACTAAAAAAGGACCGGCTATGTTGAAGATGAAAACTGGGTTTGGACCGAATATCCTGACATCTCGACCATCATAACTGAAGGACCATGAATAGTTGAAAACCGCCAAATTATCCTCACTTTGAGTCCCATTGAACACCACTGAAACATGCTGCTCTGAGAAAATGTCATCTCCGGCTCTAGCTATTGGAGCTATCTCATCTATCACCGTGACCTGGAAGGAATCCTCATCAGCATTCCCAACCTCATCTGTCAAGCGAAGGTTCACAATGAATATATCCAGTTCCATGAATGAATGTGACACCGATGGACCATAGAGTTCTAGAGGGTCATCAAAATCGATCTGCCAGGTAAAATTCACAATACTGGGAGTGAAAATGCTGGCGTTTCCGTTGAAATACACTTTCACTCCTGCGTTAACTGTGACATCGGGGCCTGCTTCAGCCTCGAGAGGATAGTATTTGAAGGTCCAGTTTGCATAATACATAGTTGAAGGGTCAAAGAGCAGGGATGCGGCCAATGATACATTATAAACACCCGGTTCTAACCCTTTCAGATAATATTTCAGACAGCCGTTGGTAATATTGCATAGGAAAGTCACATCCATGCCGTTCAACTTCGCAGTTATGCTCTCGGGATCCAATTGAGCGGAATCGAAACAGGCAGAAATTTCGGGAGGAGTTAGCGTATAAGCCATATACCGTGGACTTCTATCAACAATTGGAAGAGGCGATCGGTAGTTCTCGAAAAGATCGGCATAGTACTTGAGACGAGGGGAAGAGGCCCAATTTGCCAATAGGTAGAGGTTATTTATGTGGATGTCATGGTAGCTGCCTGAAGCCAGTTTGCCGTCTTTTAGTGAATAGTAGCTCCATCTTCCAGTGTCATATCTATGTATATGACCTATCAACTCCGGGATGCTCAGCTGAAAACGTTCCAGGGCACGAGTATCATTGGTCATTTCATAATAGAGGTAAAGGTCACGCAGTGCGGTTGTATATCCGTTCAGGATCCTATGGGAATGATTGCTGGGGCATTCGGCGTACCAGGGCCCGAAATCCCCCGGTTCCTTTATCCCTCCTTCCCACCAGTTAAGATAGAAGGTTTGAAGGGTAGAACCAGCTGCAGATAGGTAGGTTCTATTGCCTGTTATACTATAGGACATACCTAACAATTTCAGAATACGGGCCTGGGCTAGTGCAGATGACCATGGAGCCACCTGATCCCATTTGCTGTGATTGAAAAGATAGGGCCAAGATCTCAATGTCCTATTGTCCCGTTCATAGACCCTGGAATGGGATAACAATCGGTCAAGACCCCTTCCCAATAACTGTAAATTGCCGTCGTCAATAATATAGAACAGATGGGATGCGGCAAAAAGGGGATTATAACAAGCGCCAATGGACTTGTAGAAAGACCAGGTATCGTCATTGAAGGTGAATACAACCACCCATTCCTTGCCAAGGCCTATACTGAGACCGTAATCAGTGGCTTCGGACCTCAGGGACATTTCTCGATACAGGTATGGATCCAGTGAACCCGAACGGTGAAGCCAGAAGAGATCAGATATGAAATTGGCGTAAATGGATTGAAGCAAACTAGAATTTCCTTTACTGTAGTTTTCCGCTCGGGTAAGCCAGGTAACCCCATGTTGAAATTGGGATTCTGTGATACTGCTTTCATTGAGCCAATGGGATGAAAGTGAAAAAATATCCCTAAGGGTATCTGAAATATTATTCTCTTCTTTCCCCCTGGTATGGCACCTATCATTGGATTCAACTTCGGAGACATATGAATTGCAGTTGTTTGTTAAAGTAGGGAACGGCATATGGCTTTCTTCTGCAAGGAAGCTTTGGAAAAGAGAAAAAGACAGAACCATGCAGATAATTATGAATTTTACATCCTGCGGCATTTTCATAGGCATATTCCCCCCCCATAATCAATAAAATCTAATATATGAGAATATACTCTTTAATATATTCATAAAAAAAATACTTATGGTTAAACCAGTAAAAGTAGAGAAAACGGAATTCAATAATTAATTCCGAATCCATATCAATTGATGTGGTAGTGATCAAATACTTCAACGAATTAATAATCCGTGTATTGAACTGAATTTTCAGCGGTTCACATACAAGGAGGGCAGTAATACAATACAATGAAATAATACTGCACCTAATTTTAAATAATGGTTATTTGATTATGTATACGAAGTTATAATGATTACATAATTGTATTAGATCGGGTGATTTTTTGGAAAAATTCGTAAAGATACTCAAGGAAAAGGGTTTGAAGATCACACCCCAGCGTCTGGATATCATGAGTTATTTGGATGTGAACCGATGCCACCCGGATGTGGATACTATATACAGGGATCTCAAGGAGAAAAATCCCTCTTTGTCCAAAACCACGGTCTACAATACACTTCAGACCCTTAAGGAGAAGGGAGTAATACTAGAACTTACCATTTCAGGATCGGAAAGAAGATTCGATTACGACCATGGTTTTCACCATCATTTTCAATGTTTGAAATGCAACAGGATAATTGACATGGACATCCCCTGCGATTATGTAAACAATATTTCTGAAATGGGCCATGAAGTGAAGGAGATACACAGCTACATCAAAGGGATTTGCATGGACTGTCTAAAAGAGGACCAATCTTAAAAATAATGAAAAGAAATTACCCTGAAAGATCCGAAATAATATCAACTAAAAGAAAGAAATCTACGTATGAAAAGGAGGTAAAAACATGGACAAATACGAATGCATGGTATGCGGATATGTATACAACCCCGAAGTGGGCGACCCGGACGGAGGCATTGCTCCAGGAACAGCTTTTGAGGATATCCCTGACGATTGGGTATGCCCTGTATGCGGCGTCGGAAAAGAGGATTTTGAGAAGATATAGATAAAAAGGAGTGATTGGATTGAACAAGGAGGAGATCAAGCCCGGAATATTTTGGGTAGGTGGCATCGACTGGAATTTACGTAATTTCCACGGCTATATTACCCAGAAAGGATCGACCTATAATTCATATCTGATAATGGATGAGAAGATAGTTCTGGTGGATACTGTTAAGAGCTATCTCTTTCCGGAAATGATGGAGCGTATCAAGGCAGTTGCGGACCCTGAGAAGATCGACCTATTGGTATCCAACCATGTGGAGATGGACCATTCCGGATCCCTTCCCATGATCAAGGAATTACTGCCCAATGCAAAGATCGTCACATCACCCCAGGGAAAAATGGGATTGGAAAGGCATTTCAAGAGCGGATGGGACTACCAGGTAGTAAGGTCAGGCGACAGCGTGAATATCGGAAAACGCAATCTAGTCTTCGTTCAGACACCCATGGTGCACTGGCCCGATTCCATGGTCACCTATATCCCCGAGGACAATCTCCTCCTTCCAAATGACGCCTTCGGACAGCACATAGCAAGCACCGAGAGATACGACCGCCAGATGGAATGGGGAATGCTCAAGGAGGAAGCGGCAAAATACTATGCCAATATTGTAATGCCTTTCGGTCCCCAGGTGAAAAAGGCCCTGGAAACGGTTTCCTCTCTGAAGATCGACATGATAGCTCCCAGCCACGGTATTATTTGGCAATCATATATTCCTGACATAATAGCAGAATATTCCAAATGGTGCGAGAACAGAACCGAAAAAAAGGCCCTGATAGTATATGACAGCATGTGGGGAACGACTGAATGCATTGCAAAAAGACTTCTTTCGGCACTGCAGGAAGCGGGGATCAAGGTCTCTTTCAGGGACCTGAAGTACAACCATATCTCCGACATCATGACAGATGTCCTCACATCAAGATTGATACTAATGGGATCACCCACACTGAACAATAATTATCTGCCTACTATGGGAGCGCTTCTGACCTACCTGAAGGGCCTCAGACCCAAGGGCAGAATAGGCTTGGCCTTCGGCTCATACGGCTGGAGCGGACAGGCCGTGAAGTTCATCTCCGAGGAAATGAAGAAAATGGGATGGGATGTGCCCCTTGAAGGTATAAATATTAAATTCATTCCTGAGAGTGGAGAATTGGACGAGGTGGAAGAGGTTGGACAAAAATTGATAGAAATGCTGAATGATTGAAAATTATCAATCAATAAACACATTAATAGAAAAATGAAAGGAGGAACTAGACGTGAGTGAAATGGAAAAAAAGGTATTGGATGCAATGAAAGAAGCGGGTAAACCCGTAAGACCGGGCGACATCGCCAAGATGATCAATCTAGACAGCAAAGATGTATCCAAGGCTATCAAGAAATTGAAGAATGATGGGAGCGTTCATTCGCCCAAAAGGTGCTACTACTCAGTTAGCGAGTAATTAGTCAGACTTGAAGTATTTGAGTCTAAAGAGCCAATTTATGAATAAAACTGATAAAAATGAAAAAAGGAGAATTAGGTGAGAGTATTCCTGACTAAAGCACTTAGAGGAATGACCTACAAATAGTATAATACATATTGACAATAAAATGTTCAAGGAGGAACTGTTATGATAGATAAAAAGATGGTAAAAGCACTGAATAAACAACTGAACGCTGAACTGTATGCTTCATACCTATATTATTCCGCTTCTGCCTATTTGGAATCCATTAATTTTGGAGGATTCGCTCACTGGATGAGAGCACAGGCCATGGAAGAGATAGGGCACGCCCAGAGATTCTACAACCATATAGTAGAGAGGGGCGGAGATGTAAAATTGGAGAAGATCGAACAGCCGCAAAAAAAGTGGAAGTCACTTCTAGAAACCGTAAAAGCCGCTTACGATCACGAGGTGAAAGTGACCGGAATGATAAATAAACTTGTTGATCTGGCACAGAAGGAGAAAGACCATGCAACCTTCAATTTCCTTCAATGGTTCGTCATGGAACAGGTGGAAGAAGAAGAACAGACAAGCGAACTCATCGCCAAGCTTGAGATGATCGGCGATTCAGTCGGATCCATCCTGATGTACGATAAGAAGATGGGGGAACGACCAATCAAGGCATTTTGGCAGGCACCAAAATAAAAAGGTTTTCAAGCCTATATCACTGATGCCCTCCGAGCATTTGGAGGGATCATTTTCTCTTTTTATTCTTTAACAACTGCATTATTTCAAATAATCATTACAGGTGACCAAATGGATCTAACTGGATATGAGCTCAAAGATGTATTTATAACTGCCCTCAAATCAGAAAAGGAAAGTTATAGGGTGTATAAGAATCTAGCAAACATAGTGAACAACGCCTTTCTTAAGGATAAGCTAGAATTCCTTGCCAAAGAGGAAGTGAAGCATTATTCTTTTTTAGCCAAAGCCTTCGATAAATTGTTCAGTAAGAGCGACATTGAACTTCCTGAAAAGTCACCCATTCCCTTACCAGAAATAAAGATCGATGATGAACTTATGGAAATCAGCGAAATTTTGAGCAGTGCCATGGAAGCTGAAAAGGCAGCAAGCAGATTTTATCTCAGTATGGCTAAACTGGTCAGGGATCATCACCTCATTTCCAAAACATTGAAATATCTGGCCCAGATGGAAATTGGGCATTACAAACTGCTGGAAATTGAGAGAGAAAACATAGCTGATTTCGAGAACTTTCAGGACGGATGGCCCCTGATGCATGTGGGACCCTGATATGAACTCTCCAATTCAGTCCTAAATCAATTGTTTCAGAACAAACATGCCAATTTATTTATTCCTGGTGCAGATTCAATTAAGAAAAAGCTCTGAAGGAAGGAAGCAGAATGATAGATGTTGTGGAAATACTGAAGAACGGCCACGGAGGCATCGGGGAGAACAGCCTCATGGGATTGAACTTCATAAATGATATCAATGTGAGCGGATGGTCCGGAGGAATGAATATAAGCATGGTGGAAAAGAAGACCCATTTCATGAAAGACCTGATACTTCCCCATTTCAGACAGGAGGAAACAGTGATCTATCTCCTCCGCAAGGATTTTGATCTTAACGATTATGCCTCGGATGTAATAAAAAAGGTAGTTAAGGAGCATGAGTATTTCAGGAACAGGATCCAAGAGCTGCAGAATATGAGGGGTTCCCTTGAAATCTTCGACCTGGAGGTCTTTGTTCAATTCAGAAAGGAGTTCAATAAATTGATGGAGGGACTATTCAAACATGCCGAATACGAGGATACCCATCTATTCCCCCTTTTCAGAAGGATGCTGAAACCTGAGCACATCCGATATATCGAAGATAAATGGAAAATGGGATGAAATATCCCTTCTATTCCATCATAGTGTTTGAAAAGGAGGCCTCATATGATAATAGATGTAATAGAAATATTGAAGAATGGACACGGCGGTATTCAGGAAACCATACTTCTCCGGAAGAAATACATTGATTCTATTGGTATTGAAAGCGAATTGGGTACGGATGCAGTTAAGATACTTAAAAAAAAAATGGAGTTCTTGAACGATGTCATGATACCCCACTTCAGGCAGGAAGAAGTTGCTATTTTTTTAATTCGTAACGAAATAGATATGAAGACGACAGAGGGCGAGATAATTCGTAAGGTTTTGGAAGAGCATGTTGATTTCAGAGAAAGGATCGATGCCTTTATCGAGGACACACTTATCAATACAAAGGAATCAATACAAATCCCTCTATTCAAGAATAAATTCAATAAACTTCTAAATGACATTTTGGAACACGCTGAATTTGAAGATGAAGAACTGTTTCCGATCATCAGGAACAGAATCAATCCAGGTCATATCAAGTATATCAAGGAAAAGTGGAATGAACTTAACATGATTTAGAATAAATAAAAAAATAAATATCACAACTGATAATTATTAAAAAAACAATATTACTGAAAGATATTAAAAAGATGGTTTTTAGGTGATTGAAATGGAAAAGTTCAATTCAGTGGAAGAAGCCCTGGACTTCGCTATAGTAAATGAAGAAGAAGCATATCAGTTCTATACTGAATTAGCAGATAATATGAAACTGGAATCAATGAAAAACGTTTTCCTTGGTTTTGCCAAGGAAGAATTGGGCCATAAGGAGAAATTAATGAAAATAAAAGCTGGTGAAGTAGCAAGCCCTCCTGAGAAAAAGGTAACCGATCTCAAGATCTCTGATTTTGTTGTAGATGTGCAGCCCTCTGACGATATGGATTACCAGGATGCTCTGATCTTGGCCATGAAAAAGGAGAAGGCAGCATTCAAACTTTACACCAAGATGGCGGAGATCTCCGAGGATGCGGTACTGAAAAAGATATTCTTCTCTCTGGCCCAGGAAGAAGCAAAACATAAACTTAGATTCGAAATCGAATACGACGATTATGTATTCAATGAAAATTGAAGCGGTCCATCTATTATTCTTGGGCAATCATTCCCGCTTCTTTTTTCAATTTCAATAATTCGTTTATCTTGCCATCAATATCCAATTCGGACCCTTTACCCACTCCTCTGCAGAAACTGCAGACAAAAAGTTCCCCGGATGGGAACAGCAGAAAGGGAAAGGCACTGCATGAAAAACATTTGATATCATATATTTTGCATAGACTCTTATCTTTATCATACTGAGGGCAATCTCCCCTTATCTCCATATATGGATGAGAAGCACCTGTGGGTTCATGGACCGCCACCTTGTCGATGGGAAGAAAGTCCTTTAACCTGTCAAATTCCACCCATGTCATATTGATTCGCCAATTCTGCTGACAGCACCAGCCGCATTTAATGCACTCCCACTTCATACTCTTCTCAACTGGATAAAAACCCCCTTCTGCTTCATCCAAGTAATCCGATTTCTCCTTTCTGAAATCAACATTCACACCCTTTCTGGGAATTACGACCGTTCCCTTGTCCCCCACCTTGATCTCGGAACCATGAAAGGCCTTTCGTTTTCTTTTCCTTTTTGGGGGCTTTTTTCTATTGGAGGTTCTCATCGATATCCCATCTTTTCGGCTTGTAAAGGAATCCATTCATAAAATGCACTTATAATAAATAAATTAACCTGAGAAAACAGAATATTCCCGATGGCATAAAATGCCTGGCAAGGAGAAACATATCTGGAAGAATGCAATAATTACTAATTATATTAATGAGCTCTTCAATTGAAAAATGCAACAGATTACAGAGTAATAAATCTGATAAAACCTATAAAATTATTTATAATTTGAAGGTGGTATTGCTAGGGACAAAATTTCATATATTTAAAAAAGAGAGGCGATAACATGCTTGCTAGAAAGATCATGATATTGTGCATATCAGCACTGCTTTTGATAAGTTCCGCCATATTGATAAGCGGAGAAAAGGATGACCACCCCATGACAGGTGATGGGACCCGAGCGTCCATTGGCCAGAAGTTCTATTTCAACAAGACCTTCAATATTGACCAATCTTGGAACACCGATGATATTTATGTTGTTGTGTTTGTTCAGAGCAACACCCAGGTGAACAAGAATATGCAGAACGATCCTGGCAGGAGCTACGATTCCGCCGAGGTCCTGCAATCCACCACCGATTTCTTCACAGGGGTCCCTGCCGCAACCGGAGCGCAGAAAAGGGTCCTGGGAGAATGCTTTACAGCGACATGGTGCGGATACTGTCCCGGTTCTGTTGGAGCTCACGATCGTATCGCGAGCGATCCTGCCTTTTTCCCTGGGAGCTATTCCCTGATAGAGTGGCACGCTACCTCAAGCGACCACAATCTTGGAAATGCTGACAGTAATGCCCGATTCCAGTACTATAACTGGGGCGGTGCGATCCCTTTCAGCACCTTTGACGGTGTAATAGGACATATCGGCGGAAGCGCAAACGGTAATGAAACAAGCATTGATACCACATATAAGGGATATATCAACCAGAGAAAAGGTATCAGCAGCCCAGTTTCCCTGGAAACCTTCGGACACAAAGGAGCCAACAGCGGATGGATAAATGTCTCCCTGGAAGTTCTGGACATCCCCGACGAGGACCTTTACAAGGTTCAGTTCGTTGTCGTGGAAGACCTCAGAGTGGACAAGAACCTAAACCCATGGAACCCCAACAGCCCCCAGGCCATCTACAGATATACTGCCAGGGATGTACTTACACCGGAAACGGTAAACCTGGGAAATTCACAGCCGGACGTTTCCATAGACTACCCCGCCGGCGGTGAAGTGATAACTGGCAATCTCCATATTAACTGGACGGCAACAGACCCTGAGGATGACGACATCACCATAAGCATTGATTACAGAAAGGGAAATGGTATTTGGGCCAATATAGATTCAGATCTGACCAATACCGGAACATATGTATGGGATACAACTACAGTTGTTGACGGCGATGATTACAGGGTCAGGGTAGTTGGCACGGATGCAGTAGGAAAGCAGAGAGAAGCTCTCCTAGGATCAACATTCACCATAAAGAACGATTTCGGCCCGACTGTACAGCTCACTTCGCCCCTGGGAGGCGAGGTGTGGAACGGCACTCAGACCATAACATGGATGGCCGAAGATGACGGCGGAGACGGAAATGATGATATGGATGCGGAAGCATCAGCAGACATAACCATAAGATTGGATTTTACACGTAACGACGGGGCGGACTACTCCCCCATATACTCAGGTCTTGCCAACACAGGAAGCTATGAATGGGATACCAACACCACACTGTCCTGGAACGCTGATACCTACAAGGTAAAGATTATGGCTACTGATACAAAGGGCCAGACCGCCTGGGCAATATCCACGGATACCTTCGAGATCAATAATGAGAAGAATTTCCGGGATGAGGATAACGATAATATGCCTGATGAGTGGGAGGAGCTATATGACGATGTTGAGGTAGGCGAGAACGATGCCATGGACGATGCAGACTCCGATGGTCTGAGAAATATTGAGGAATACCATTTTGGAACAGATCCCAGCGATGATGATACCGACGGAGACGGTATGACCGACGGATGGGAGATAAATAATGAACTGAACGTCTTGGAAGCCGATTCAAATCTCGACAGCGACGGAGACGGACTCATCAATCTACAGGAGTTCCAGATCGGCACCTACGCCAACCGATGGGACAGCGAGAACGATGGAATCCCCGACGGATGGGAAGTAAACAACGGACTCATTCCAATGGGATTTGATTCTGGAAATGATGATGATGAGGATGATCTGGATAACCTTGAGGAGTATCTCAATGGAACAGACCCCAATAATGATGATTCTGACGAGGACAAGATACTAGATGGTTGGGAAGTGAAGTATGGATTCGACCCTCTGGACGATGATGATGCATCCGAGGATTTCGATGGGGACGGATTGACCAATCTCCAGGAATTCCAGATCAATACCAAACCCACCGACGGGGACACGGATATGGACATCATGACCGACGGATGGGAGATCCAATATGACCTGGACCCCCTTATGGGCAATGATGCAGGAAGCGATCCCGATGGTGACCTCATGACAAATGTGCAGGAGTTCGAGAACGGTACAAATCCGCTTATAGCCGATACCGACGGAGATCAGATCAAAGACGGATGGGAGCTGGATAACGGACTTGACCCCTTACTGAACACCGACGCGGCCCTGGACAACGACAACGATGACTTATCCAACCTTGATGAGTTCAAGAAGGATCTGGACCCAAATAACAACGATACGGACTCAGACGGTATGCCTGACGGATGGGAACTCGATTATGACCTTGATCCCAAGAACCCATCAGACGGCGACGACGACCCTGACGAGGATGAACTCACCAATCTCCAGGAATACTTCAAGGGCTTGAATCCCAATGAGATCGATAACCCTGACTATGTTCCCAAGGACGATGATGATGACAAACCTCTGCCCAAACCAAAGGACAACAAGGACACTAACGATGACAGTGGAAGCAGTTCTACACTCTGGATAATCGTGATCATTGTAGTAATATTCATTATTGCCGTCATAGGCGTACTGGTTGCGATCATGGTCAAGAAGGGAAAGAAGGGCGACCTTGAGGGAGAGGACGAGATGGGACGTGTTGACGAGGACGGGCATATTATAACTGCCGATGAGGAATATCAGAAACTATATGGTCCCGCACCGGCATCCCCCGAACCAGAGATCAGCGAAGAACCCCTTTATGAAGACAACATATATACCCAGAATGAACCTGCCACCCAACCATATGAGGAAGAGGTGCATACTGAAGAGGTTCAGCAGCAGGCCCCAGTAAAGGAATCACCAGCACCAGTTCGGCAGCCTTTACCAAAACCGGTAAAGAAATCACCCCCTCCCCCTCCGGCGAAAAAGGGTGTGAAGAAGATGCCCAAACCCCTCCCTAAACCTCCTGTGAGAAAGTAGGATTCGGCTGAAAATTATTTCTTATGAATATGCGGGGAATCATTTCCCCGCCCTTCTTTTTTGTTTGGGATTTTATACTCCTGTGCTCTTTAATGGTATAATTAAATAAAGCATTTTTCAATCTTAAGATGGTGATATAAATTGAAAAATTACCTTACCTAAGACTCTCTATTGAAATATAGAACACAACATGCCTGTTTGAAGAAAACGGGATTCAAAAACTGTGCCGGAATTTTGCAGTATAACAATTATAATGTGATAAAATGAAAAACGATACTATAGGAATTATTGAAACAAGGGGATTGCTGGATGCCTTTGTGGTAGCCGATGCCATAAGCAAGGGAACTCGTGCCAGATTGATAGGACGGCATATGCTGGGCGACGGCCTTGTCACACTCATTATCAAGGGCAGGAAGGATGTTGTCAGATCAGCCCTGGAAATCGCTGAAGCTTCTGCGGCTTACACCCGGAGTTTTTTAACCCGCAAGCAGATGCTTTTTGAGGAGGAGGATTGGAGCTGCGAAGATGACCCTGAAAATTTTAAGGCTGAAGAGGAGCGGGTAGACCTGTTCACACGTGAACAGGACCGAACCATTGAACAACCACTTTCGGTCCCGGAAAGGGCCCACGTAATAGAGGAAAAGGGAAAATTCCTACGTGCGCCAGAAAAAACAGGGAAAATGTCCAAAGCCAGGGAAATAATGCTCAGAAGAGAAAAAATGGCAAGTTACATCTCATCGAATATGGAAAAGGACATAAAAACAGGAATCAATGATCTGGAGAAAGAATTTTCTGGCATCTCCCGTGCCACTATTCGACTGGACCTTAAAGAACTAATGGACAAGGGCATTGTGAAAAAGATAGGGCGAACCAGCGGAGCTTACTATATCATTGCGGATATGAAAATGGAAGGAACAGAAACCAATGATTTCAAAGAAAAAGTAAAAAAGGGTATTAAGGCAAACATTAAAGGGAAAAAAGCTTGGAGAATAGATAAAAAGAGCCTTAAAATTCCGAAGAAACAAGAGAAAGCTAAGAAAAGCACTACCGATTCCCAAATAATACATTCTAAGAAAAAACTCAGATCATCTGAAAGAAAGGAAAGAATGCTTGATTATATCGTTTCCCAATGCAATGCCGGAGAAAAGGTTTCTATCACCGATCTGGAGATCATCTTCACTGATGTTACAAGAAGGACCTTACAGTTGGACCTCCAGCATCTGAAGAAAAAGGGCCGTATAATCAAAAAGGGACAGACCAGGGCCTGTCATTGGGTACCAAAGAATTGATACACTATTTAACACTATGATAAATACCCAAAAACAATACAATTCTGCTGCCTGTTGAAATATTGCGGAGATAGATTCATTATGGAGCGAATTCAGGCATTGATAGATAACCTACGGGAATTGGAAAAAAAAGCCCGGAAAAACCCTGGTATGGAAGCGTCTCATAATTTCCATCCAAGCAAGGATTACGAAACTTATAACCTGGGGCACTATGAATTCGGCAATGCATTATCCAAAATGGGACCTGGGGTCTTTTTAGAACTTTTCCATTGGAGCCTTGAAAACGACCATTACTTCGGTGATGTGAAAATGCCCGGTGTCCACAGGAGTAAATGCTACTGGGTAGAAAAAAGCAGGTCTTTGAGAACTGTCATCCTCGAGCTCCTGATAAGGGAAAATGAATTCAACATATGGAAAAATGAGGATTTATTGGAAATGCTGACACATCCATCCTGGGAAGAGCAGGCAATCAATATCTGCGACGGTGATCATTCAGAGGGAAGGTGGGAAAAACTGATGGCCAGGATAATTGTAAATTGGAGAGGGGACAGGAATAAAATTCTAAAGCATTTCGATGGGAAAAAAGCAGGTGAATTTGCCAATGATATGATAGACCCTTCCAGGCAGTTCTGCATAGACCGAGTTACCCTTCAATCTGACGGGGACAATATGGTATTAAATATAAATTTCAAACACAATCTATCCATGAATTATTCAATTTTAATTGGAGTGTTCAGAAAGAAGGATGGTGTGGTATTAAGTGCTTTTGATACCATTTTGAACTATCACGGCAAGGATGCCCCCCGACAATTTACTGGCGGGTCCGAGTTCGGCAGGGCGGAAGTGAAAATATACGATAATGAATTGATTACTCGGATCAGTATGGAAACCTGGAAAAAGTATAATGTGGAGAAAAAGGAACTGGGCATTAAAGTGAAGCTGTATCAGCTGGGAGAATTCAAACTATTCCCCTTTTGATTTATTATCCGACCGGAAAACGCCATTATTCTATGCTTTTTAAGGAAAGGATAATATTTTCAATGGGCAACTATAATTTTGTCACATCACCGGGTTCTGGAACCGTAGCTTTGATACCCAGATTGGAGCCATACTTCCTGATATTCTCAATCTTTTTCTTTCGGCAGTCCCTCTGGATGTGGGTGAACATAAGATGCTTGACCCCTGCCTTTTTGGCCATCTTGGCCACATCCTTCACGGTTCCATGTCCGCTGAGGGGTTTGTTGTAGAAATAGGCCTCGTGTATTAGAACATTGCAGGAACGGTACATCTCAACGGATTCATCTGTGAACCTGCCGTCCCCGCTGTAGCATACGCTTTTCATACCTTGTTTGATCCTGATAGCCATATTGGTAATGGAATGCTCAGTCAAGGCAAAGGAGAGAATAAGGTCCTTGAACCGAAGATCCCTACCCTCCTGGGCTTTAAGAAAATGCAGGGAGAATTCCAGGGCATCCTCCGTACCTGGATAACCCATATCCAGCAAATATTTGATATTTGGTATCACATCGGAATGAGATATGATCGTAAGAGGTTTTTTTCTGCCGTCCTCGCGCATTCTGACCAACAGTGCCGGGATGCCGAAATAGTGATCGGCGTGCTCATGGCTTATAAATACTGCATCAATGAGTTCGGGATCTGCCGAGTATTCCCATAAACTATTGGGTACTGAATAGCCGCAGTCAAGAAGCAGTCGTGTTCCCATATCATCTGAAATGATAAGGTGGGAATTATTCGGCAAGGTTTCATCAAAGGCCTCTCCAACTCCAATGTTCACTATTTCCATTGCTATCTCACCTCTAAGTCTATAGAATCACATGTGAAACGCTTTTTTTATTACCGCGATTTATGGCAAACAAAAGGCTACAGACTTGGGATTCACATCATAATCTTCATGGATTATTAAATTATCCCCATTCGACTTCTGCATCATTCATACAATTCGATTGATCTCCTCTTCTGGATGATTTCCAAATTCATTTCAACATACTTAAAAATGTGACGCACCAGCCCTTGAACCAGTATCATTCCACTTCTATCCTGCTGCAGATGGGTGCAAAATCAACGTTTATTCTATTCTCGGTCAAAATACGGATATCAGATATTGACATTGGTGTTATGGATACCTTTTCATTATGAAAGGTGTAAAACAAATAGGCCTTTACTTCCCTATCAGGATATACCTCCCTGACAATGTGGTAATAGATGCTCAGCTGTTTTCGGTACTCCTTTTCGGTGTCCTTATCAATATCAGTCTTATAATCGATTATCTCCACCAGTTCATCAGTAATATGCAGGAGATCTATTATTCCCTTGAAAATAACTCGCCTTCGCCCTACTGTTGTGGATAGGAAGCATTCCTTTTCCGGCTCCTTTTTTCCCTTAAGTTTATCGATGAGGTTCTTGACCCTCCACTCATCCACAACTTCAGGATGAACCGCGTGACCATTTGCGTATTTCTCGCCGAACAAATGAACTTTTGTCCCGAATTCCGGTCCGCGGCCCGATATATCCTTGGACTTATCCCATTCTTTATCATCCATCAAATAATGGCAGCTGACCTTCACAGGTGCAGGTTCATCCGGAGGTGAAAAGCCGAATATCTCCAGTTCTTCGGAAGGTATACTGACATCCGAAATAATGGGTTCCACCGTCTGCTTTTCAAGGTTCAGATCCTTGAAAAATGTTGTTTCCTTACCCTTTTGAGAAGTGAAGAAGAGATGCCTCTCGGCCCTGGTTACCGCAACGTACATAAGCCTCCTCTCCTCGTCGTAGTCCTTTCCCGCACATTTACTCAGCACATCCCATCGCCAATTATGATAGAAATAGGAATATTTCACTCCCTGAGATAAAAATAAACTCTTCTGCCTGAGCCCCAAGGGCACCCTGAATTCCATAGGGAAACTTCTTCCTCCGCCTTTCCATGCGTCAGGAATAATCACAACAGGGTATTCCAGACCCTTGGATTTGTGTATGGTCTGGATCTTGAACACATCATCCCCGGCTCCCGGGTCTACCTCATAGGTTTCCCCCGATTCAATGTTGTCCTCAATGAAATTAATAATTTCACCTGTATTCATAAAAGAGGATTCAAAACTGGTCTTGAGGACTTCAATTATCTTCTCAGTATAACCGTCGTTCAATCCATATCTGTCGAATACCTTGAAAGCTACCGAGCCCAAGCTAAAGGCGCTTTTTCCATAATATCTAGATTTATTAACCGCTTCAATCCCATCGGGACCATCATCTTTATCATCACTATTATCGTCGCCATCACCATCATTTTTCCAATCATTGCCCACTTCGGCCCGCAGTTCATTCAGAAACCGAAGCATGTTTTTTGGATATCTTACATCCTCATTCTGAAAGATATATCTGATCTCGGGAAAGGTATAACCTGCCTCATCAAGCACCAATGACCAAGCTCTTTTTGAAGAGGGATCTTTCAGCAATCTGAGCCAGGCCAGAAGAATCAAGGCGGGTTTGGTCCTGAAAAGCTCCACTCCTCCCTCATAGACTGCTGGTATGCCGTAGGCCCTTGCACTGTTAAGGAGCTCAAGGCCCACCCTTCTCTTTCTGACAAGTACAGCGATGTCACCCAATCTGACCCTTCTATTGCCGCCGCCTTCCCTGACAAAGCAGTCGGGATATACCCCCAGATGAATATTATTATCACCTGCATCAGCTGAATCATCATTGTTCTGACAGGAGCCTACCAGACCGGTTATAAGACCTAATATGCAGTCATATTGATCATCGGCAACATAGGCCCCAATGACCGTGGGAACATTGACATTTACCGCCTTCAAATGAGTAATCTTCTTCCTTACGGTTTCAGTATCAAAATCCTCGTTATTTGAATACTTTAGAAGCAGCGCGCCCTGGGAAAAATCTATTATTGATTGACTGGACCGGTAATTCTCTGAAAGATATATTTCTTCAATGGGGCAGACCGGATAGTTGATTCTCCTGAAATCACTGTTCAATTCGTACTTGTAGTCGTTAAGACGGTTGCCGAATTCAAGGATGTTTTCTACTGAGGCATACTGGAATGCAAATATGCTCTGCTTCCAATCTCCAACTGCACAGATATTCCCAGTGGATGAAAGGAGCATCGCCAGCTTCAGTTGAATCTCATTCGTATCCTGAAACTCATCTATCATAACATAGCTGAAAGAGGTGCTGCTTCTGAGCTTATGGTCCTGGCATAGAACGACAAAAGTAAACATCATGATAAAGGCGAAGTTAAGATAGTTGCGGGACAGAGCATATTCTATATACTGGAAATAAACATCGTGGATGAAGGATTTCAGCTGGTCCCGGTTCTCGGTGAAAACCTTAAAAGCCCATTTATCATCTATGGATTTCGTCCCCCTGGCCCCCCTGAGTTCCTCAATGGACGGAGCACCAGGTATATAATTTCTGGACCCGTAAGAATTCAGAGATTCCCTTAGCTTGGATTGTTTACTGCTTTTTTCACCCTGTACCGGAGTGTTCAGCTCTTTGAATATCTTGAAAAAAGCATCGAAATCTCCATCTAGATATTTATCCGAATTGCGATACCAACCTTTTCTTTTGGGAAAAATGCCTTTGGCACACAAGGAAGTTATTAGATACAACAGGTCAGTATGATCACCCAATATTCGAAAAAAATCATTGTATTCCGGATGTTCGACTATGAAGCCCTGCATGAAATTCCTGAACTCACCCTTCTCCATTATGGAATTCTCAAGTATTCTGGTAGAAGAGGATATGTGTTCAGATATACCCAGGTAGAAAGGAGCGAGGATCCCGTGCTGGCTTAATAAAGAAAAACATAGACTGTGAAATGTGCATATGGGGGCGTCCCTAAGGGAGGACGAGTCCCTTTGGCAAATGGATATTATCCTTTCCTTCATGTTCTCGGCAGCATTATTTGTGAAGGTGATGAGAAGTATATCTTCCGGGTCTAGGTCCTTATATCTCAGAAGATTGTCATATCTGAGGGAAATGGTAAATGTCTTTCCGGTTCCCGGACCTGCATCTGCTAGCACAATGCCGTCCATGGCATCTATCAACAGCTGCTGGTTTTCATTGGCCTTCGGTTCACCCATATCTTATCACCAGGTCCTTGTTCTCGATCTCGTCCAGATCAACTGCTCCCACTGGGAAGCCTTCCGCCATATATCTGTTCAACATCTCCAATTGCTCTTTCAGAAAGGCATCGAAGGCATTGAGATCTTCAACAAATAGATGCGCATTCCTGAAACGAAGCAGGAACTTCAGAACACTGTAGCTGGAATTTCTTACCTTCTTCGTATCCCCTGCCATGTCCACACAGAAATTCTCAAAAGCCTTGGTTATTACATGACATGAGAGTTCTTCCTCACCGCAATCTGGCATGGAGTTCTGTGAAAAAAAGGTATTGTAACCTTCAAAACCCAGCTTGTCCAGAAGCTCCCTGCGGGCTTTTGAGCTTTTGAGCCATTCAAATACATCCCGTTCTGGCACCACTTGGTGAAAGTTAAAGGGAAAATATTTGACACTGATGAGATTATCCTTCATATCGCCACCGCCCGCTAGTGATCCATCTATGTTCTCCAGGAGATGGCAGAATGTAAATTTCAACAGCCTTCCGGGATAGATGCTGCGGAGATGGGATAGATACATTCGAATCTGAAAATCCGGTTTTTTTGATATCGCCACCACATCCGAACCTCTTATTATCTCTCCTATGCTCTTCTTCCTTCCTGTTTTATAGTCCACTATCCATTGAGATGACGGGATAAGATCTACCTTCCCGTTGGAACCCAGCCCCCTATTGTAAAAATTCATCTCAGTAAAATTCGAATGCACAGCTTTATTGAAATGCTTCGAAAATGTGTTGGTTTGGGCCCTTTTTTCAAATCCCTTCACAGAAACTCCGGACAGATCCAAATTGGTGTCTATGAAAGTTATCAGGTTCTCAACAGCCACGGTGAACTGGGTACGGTATTGGGACAGGGTCAGGCGGTCGACATATGGCTCCATGAGATTGACCATGATATCTATGAACTCATCAGGACCCATTTCCTTAACAAAATGGGGGAAATTGAGATAAAACTCAGCAAAATCATGAAGGAGGTTCCCTCTCTGAAAGTATAGCTTATCCTCCCCTTCGACCAATCTGGAGAAGAAGTAATCTTTGGGGCTGAAGGCAAGAACATTCAATCCGGATTGACTTAGGGTCTTAACAGGATAAGTAGTGCTGGTGACATCGTATTGTTCCTTTTTAAATACTGGCCTGTTCCCGCAGGCATTCTTTTTGGATCGAATTTTATACTTGACGCTTTCCAGTTCGGAGAAGCTCTTGAATGAGTCGCTTGTAAATTCCGAGAAATAATGACACGGCACTATTCTCTCACCCATGTAACTATCTTTTACCATATATTGCTGTGAAGCTCCGTTCTGCAGGAGTAACTGAAAATTTCTCAGATTCCTATTATCTCTCTCTTTCTTATCCACCCAGGGCCGGTTGTCCGCTCTTGGAGTCCAGGAGGAATCCATACCCATGTAGAAAATTAGAGGCCGGTCTATAAAGCCTGAAGTATTGGGAGAAGCAAGAAGAACCCCTCTGCTGGGCTTGTCACGGGACTGCTCATATGCATTCAGATAGAACTCAATACTATCAAGATTCCTTTTGGATGTGATCTCATTCAGGAACCCGATCTCTTCTATTACAGCTCTCAATTCGCCCATGTAAACATCCAGCCACTCCTCGAACTCCTCCAGTGCTTCATGGAAGGTCATTTCATTCATGGTGGACAGCTTGTTCTTGATATCATCCAGATCCGCCAGGTCCAGAGGCGATACAAACATTGATCTGTGGGTTCGGGGCAAAGCTTTTCCCAAATGCAGAAGTATGGGGGAAACCTCTTTTACCCTTATACCCCGCCTTCCAGCTAGACGCAGTAATGCCAGGAATGTCCGGAGATCCTCCAGATCCGCCAACTTCTCTTTTCTCATTATTGGCACGTTCCTAGCTCGTAGGGCCGATTCCACAAGATGCATATATCGGCTTCCCTCCTTTGCCACCACTGCGGCATCCGAAGTAATGCATTCGGTCAAGCTTCCGACCACCGCCTGTACAATATCTCGGGTAGTTCCGAATATCCCGAAAGGCGGAAGTTCAATCCATTCATCCTCGAATAGAGTGACCTTCTCGAAATTATCAGGCAAAATGAGTTTATCCAATTCCTGGAACTGTTCCAGACCAATAACTGCCACACTCTTACCTTCAGGCAAGCGGGACATCATCATCACACTGTATTGATTAGCAGCGGACATCATCAAATCCAATATCTTGGCACTAATCGGAGTATTATACTCATTATAATGCAGGATACTGCGGGGATCACCTGTCTCCCTCCAGCAGCTGATGATGTTTTCCATGAGATATGATGCCATCTTCCAGTGTATCTTTTCAGAATTGATTATTCGGAGAAAAAGCGCCCTGTCAGACTCAAGCTTCTCCATGTGATAATTACCCAGTGCCCAGCGTTTTGGGGTTGTGGCAAAATATCCCAATCGTGCACCTCCCCATCTTACACAAAGGGCATCATTTAGAGGCGCATCCACCGATAAAACAATATCAAAATCCTTTACCCTTTCGTATATGGATTCAATGGAACGTGCTTTCCTCATCTTCAGTGGGATGAACTGCTTTTCGGCCATAGGAACATCATTTTAGATTGGATTAATATTGAGCACTATAAGCAAGAATTAGGTAATCAGCCTATAGACCCACTTTTTCAATAAGCTCTTTTCGGAATAACTCTATCTTTGGACTCACGCCTCTTTTAACTTCAGCATACTTGTGGAAATTGAGAATATTCACACCCTTGACCTGGAAATCCACCATTATATCCGGCAGATTGGCAGGATCTTTCCATACCGCAGATTCCATGAGCATTTCAAAGGAATGGAGAAGACATTCTATCACACTGGGGTCCCTATCCTTGACAGGAGGTTTCTCGGTATGAAGGACATTTACTCCAATGAGAACATCACAATGATCCCTGATAATATCGTATGGCACCGGGTCGAAAAGGCCTCCGTCCACATATACCGCGCCTTCGATTTTGTGAGGGCGGAAAAGCACTGGAATGGATATGCTTGCCCTTACCGCGTCCACAACATCTCCCTTGTCAAATACCACCTGTCTCCGGTTCCAAAAATCGGTTGCTACGACCTTCAAAGGTATGTCCAGTTCTTCAAAGGAATTAACCTTGATCACCTTTTCAAGCCATTTCCTTATCTTGTTACCCTTCACAAGTCCGCGGTTCTGATTGAAAGGTATATCCACCAACCTAGTGACTCCCACCAGACTCATGTCCTGGGCCATCTTCTCCATCTCTGTAGGAGTAACGCCTGAAGCATATATCGCACCAACCAGCGACCCCATGCTTGACCCTGATATAATATAGGGTTTGATGCCTAGATCCTCAAATACCTTAAGAACCGATATGTGAGCCAATCCTTTAGCTCCTCCGCTGCCCAATGCTAGACCAATTCTTTTGATACTATTACCTCCGAAAAAATATGAAAAACGAGGGATTATTATTCCATAATGTTAAGGATATATTTATTATTGATTTATATTTTATGAAAGGGCCGACATGTGTTAAAGGCTTAAACACACCAAAAAATAATGAAAAAACATCTAATTTCTTCTGGTATTTACGTAAAAAGCCTATTATAAAGTAACAATCATGACTTTAGACCATCTTCGGCATCTGTATATAGATGCAATAAATAAAAAGAGAGATCGGAATGGCTAAGGGCTCAAGACGCAGAAAGAACCTTTTCACCAAGATAAAGAAACCTTCCACATTCCGCAAGATGGCTTGCGCCTGGTGGCAGGACCCTAAGAATCCCCAGATCTACGGCAGCATGGATGTCGAGGCATCAAAATTGACCGCATTTCTCAAGGAATATTCAAAGAAGAATAAAATAAACGTCACCTTCACCCATGCAGTTATCAAAGCATCGGCCCTTGCATACCGGAAATATCCCTATCTCAATGTAAAGGTGGAAGGAAAAAAGATGTACCAGCGGAACAGTATTGATATAATGGTCCTTGTATCCCTGGGGTCAGGAAAAGACCTCTCCGCACTAAAGATAAATTCCGTGGATGAAATGTCCCTGGCGGATATCGCCAAGAGGATCAGAAAGGATGCGGACAAGGCGAGAAAGGGAAACGTTCCCAAATTCCAGGCGTCGCGGAATATCATGTCTAGGCTGTCTGCCAGAATGGCAACTCCGGTGATAAGGATCGCAGGTTGGCTGGTTAACAAGATGGGGAGAGATCTCACAAGGTTCGGATTCCCTCAGGATCCCTTCGGTACAGCTATAATATCATCTGTGGGAATGTTCGGCGTGGATACCGCCTACGCACCCCTGCTTCCCCTTGCCAAGAGCGGGCTTCTTTTGGTTGTGAACGAAGTCAGGAAAAGACCCTGGGTTGTGGATGATGAAGTAGTAGTAAGACCGGTCATGAGACTCTGCGGCACCTTTGACCACCGTATATTCAACGGACATCAAGCCAGCAAGATCGCAAACGAGTTCAAAAGACTTCTGGGAAAACCGGAACTGCTTCTAGAGCAGTAGAAAAACGGCCTTGAAAGGGCGTGTCAAATAACAATTTTTTCGTTCCTATGTGGGACAAACTTCATCTTCGCATTCCAATTCCCCGTAGGAGAACAAAGTGACGGTGAAAACGTAATTGATGGTATCCCCCCTGTGAGAACCCTGATTGGATAGGGCCAAGTGACAGAACCACATGGTTTCTTGAAGAGTAGAATTGGCCTCAGCCTCAAATGTAACTGAAAGCATGTCCTCCGACCCAGTAGTTGAAGCCAGCATTTCCCCGCTGTGGGGGCAGTCTCCCGTACCGGTGGAAAGTTCGATAGTCCTTGAGGGACCGCTGAGGGTTACATTTACCATGACCTTGGTTACATTATTGGACATATCCCAATGATGCTTCACATCCGTATCAACAAAATTCGCTCCTATCAAAGGTATCTCAATGCTGCCTGAAGCGCCTTCATTGAGGGATACTGGAGTTGATTGAAGTGTAAGAGGCAGTTCGGCATTATTATCAATACTGCCTGAGGGCTCCTTGTCACCGATACATCCCATGGAAATGATCCCAATAACGACCAATATCGAGATATAGAATGTGGATTTCATAACTGTGTAATACTTTTCATCAAATAAAGCCTTTTTCGGAATAATTACCCTTGCATCTTCATTTATTGAATTAAATCCATCTCTTCATATCATAGGATTCCCTAATAAAAAATGATTTAAGGGAAAAGATTATTTCAACCTATCGCTATCCAGAATTAAATATACTACATCCAATTGAATTATTAATTTCGAAGTTGTGATAAATTGTGGTTCTATCTTAAAGGAAGATTGGTACTGAGCAAGAACGCTGATGAGGCCATACCCGGGCTGGAGGAGATGTTCTCGGAAGTGAACGACGGTCTTTTGGCCAAGGGTGCCTCTGAAGGTGAAGGCGCCAAACTGCTCTCATGGTTGGTTTTGGAAGATACTATTGAATTAGAGATTGAAAGTCCCGGAATTGTAAGGCCTCATGATGCCCTCTTGAGGCTGAAGAACCAGATCGGCAAACAGCTCGGCAGGAAATACCGTTTAGGAGTAAGACAAAGCTTTATAGACGAGTACACCATAGAATTCTCCGTCCCTCACACACCTGAAGAGACCATAGAGATCCCCTTTGCCGAATCTGCGGAGATCAAGGACGGAAGGTGCAGACTTATCATCCACAATGTGACCGAGGAGATGATAAAAACCAATTATATAGACCGTATGATCAACCTTACAAAAGAGAAGATCGATGCTCAGGATTACCAGGGTAAAGGTGAACACTGGGAGCAGATATGGAGATCCCCGGAAAGGGAATTGGTCTATTCAGCAGATCCCACCGAGGAAATGGTGAAAAAAGGATGGATCAAGCAGGGACCTACAAAAGGAAAATGGTTCTTCAGATCAGAGATCACCAAGATAATGAGGACCATGGAAAGGATCGCGATCGAGGAAGTTCTAGAACCCATGGGTTTTCAGGAGATCGTTGCATCTCACATGGTTCCCTTCGACATCTGGATAAGGACCGGACACATGCAGGGTTCACCCAATGAGTTTTACTATGTTTCTGAACCCAAGACCAGGGACGCGGACATTTGGGAAAGATTCATGGACAGGGTCAAGATAACACGGGAAGTGGACCGAGATTCTTTGGCTGAACTAGTCACAACACCCAAGGCAGGTCTTTGCTATGCCCAATGCCCGGTAATATACTGGTCCCTTCGGGGAGAAACTGTGTCGGAGGAATCACTGCCCATTAAGATATACGACAGAACTGCAAACTCATGCAGATACGAATCAGGCGGCAGGCACGGCATGGAAAGGGTGGACGAATTTCATCGTCTGGAACCAGTTTACATTGGAACTGAAGAACAGCTAATAGAGATCAAGAATTTGATGATGGAACGCTACAAGCACGTGTTCAACAACATTCTGGAGCTGGAATGGAGAATGGCCTGGGTCACCCCCTTCTATATGCAGCAGAGTGGTGCCTTCGGAGTTGAGGATGACGAGGAGAAAGTAAAGGGAACAGTGGATTTTGAGAGCTACATGCCCTACAGAGGGAACAGGGAAGAGAGCGAGTGGTTGGAGTTCCAGAATTTTTCCATAGTTGGTGATAAATACACTTCTGCTTTCAATATCAAGGCTCAGAAGAGCAAGCTATGGTCAGGTTGCTCGGGTATCGGACTGGAGAGGTGGACCGCTGCCTTTTTGGCCCAGTGGGGATTGGATCCTGAGAAATGGCCGGAAGGTTTCAGAAAGAGATTCGGCGAGATGCCCAAGGGTATCGAGATCCTATAACAGTGATAACAGGAAAAATTACCTGGGGCGGCGGCCATAATTCTCAATGAAGTCAACCAGCTGTTTTGATATGCTGTCTCCAATATTATCGAGGGATTTCAATCCTTCAATACCCTTTTCACTGTAGATAACATCAATACCTTCATCCAATTCATCAAGTGACCATGCTGCCTTCCGATATGCCCACTCCCTGAAACCGGGAACTCCCATCTGAACCTGCTCCCGGGCCTTAACATGGAACATCTCCGAGGCGAACTTGTTGATCCGTAGATACCTGGGATAATGGACTACCGGCCGGAGGATGTGGTTTTCAAGGCCATATTCCCGACAGTATTTTTTAACCAGTAAGTGAAGATCCCTTATACGGTGGTGGTATAAACTTCGATCGTTGAAAAGCTCGTCGTATTTTCTGATCAGGGCAGGATCGAAATCCCTCAGAGCGCGGTAGAAATGCTGGCGGGTATATTCATCCAAGGTCAGACCAGCTTCAAGCACATATTTACCGCCGCTCTCCGCAGTCTTCTTCACTACCTCACGAACATTCTCCTCTGTGTCATAGATATAGGGTAAGACCGGCATGAAAGCGATTCCCGTCATTAAGCCGTTGTCCGAAAGCTCCTTCATGGCCTTGAACCTGGCTGACACGGGAGGAGCGCGGTTTTCCAGAATTGTGCGCTTATCATCATCCCTCGCGGTAATGATTGACCAGCAGACGTTGATATAGGAGGATTCGTTGATCTGCTTCATTATGTCAAGATCCCGGATCAACAAAGGTGATTTCTCGTTTATCAGAACAGGAAAGTTCAAATTCCGGCATACCTTCAGCATCTTTCTGGCAAGACCGTATCGAGAATCGATTGCCTGGTGATTGCCCAGATATACAATATCCCTTTCTTTGCCCTGAAGTTCATCCCTCAATAGTTCGACAGCATTTGTCTTCACCTTGATCAGTTGGCAAAAGGGATCGTCCAATTCTTCTATGGCATCATCATTCACATATTTATGAGGATGATATTTCTCATCCCGGCAATAGCAGTAATGGCACCCCCACTGACATCCCATATATGCATGTGCGGAATACTTGTTCCAGAACCAGCCGCCGTCTGTCCTCTTCTGGATATTAAGTATTCGTTTAGCCTCGTACTCGATTACCCACGGTCGATCATTCATAGCTCTGCCACCTTTTAGGAATTCTTTTAGGCTTTGTGAATACGGCAATACTATCAATGGAATTATAAAAATATATAGGAAGCTAGAGTGGAAGTAAAATCACTTCATCTTAGAACTCACAAAGGAATAATAACCCCATCTCTTTCTATTCCGGAGATAACCAACATCGCCGCTTACGGATTGGAGGCTTTCAAGGGTATAGAACGCCTTGGGATTGTGTTTCTTGATATTGTGTATTACATTTCTGACATCCCTTCTCTTCAAGGGCATGTAGATGACATTCACTGCTCCCTCGTCGCTCTGGGCATCCACCATTGTAAAGCGGTAGCCGGAGGAAGCAAGATATTTCAGAAGTTTTGTGGCAGACCTTCTTGTGATGATACGAATAACCTCAAAACCAATGGACAGCTTTCGTTCGATATATATGCCCAGATAATTACCTAAAGCAAATCCAAATCCATAGGCGATGTAATTGACCACATTTGTAAGGTTCTGCATTATCTGACCTATTGCAAGAAGCCAGATTATCACCTCGAAGAAACCCAGGATAGGGGCCACTATCTTCATTCCCTTCGATACAAAAATTATCCTTAATGTGCCGATGGACACATCAACGATCCTCGCTAGTATAATAAAAACCGGTATTACAATATAACCGAATACCCAAGTGTCTGAAAAGACATCGTTGAACATACGCATACCTCCGGGAGGCGCGGAAATGACCATTCTGTATTTAAGGCTTGCTAGACACTTGTAATCGGGTCAACAATATCTGAAAATATTTGATTGCCAGTTTATAAAAAATTAATAATGTTGGCCTCCATATATATTTTAAAAAAATTTATAAAAAATTAACATTTCTTTACACACCCCGGGGAAGTGTGGGAAAATTGGCTCAATAATTCAATCAATGGAATCATTTCCTGGAAAAGGTACATCGTGAAAGGCATGAATAAAAGTATCAAAAAACCAGTAATAAATAAATGCAAGTACTATGGTAGGTACGATTCAAATCTGAATTCTCGATGGATTCATCTGAGATAATTGAGGTGTTCTGAAAATGAAGAATAACATTGTTACAATATTAGTTTGTACACTATTAATGGGCAGCCTTCTCACTGTCGTGGACATACCATATTTCGGACCTATTTCTCCATTCGTAAAAGCCGAAACGACCCATTGGTATGTGAACAGCTCATTTCAAGGGACTTCCCATGGGAATGAGACAAATCCATTCAAGACCATCAATGAGGCAGTATCCAATGAACAATTAGAGGGCGGAGATGTTATTCACGTTCTGCCTGGAACCTATACGGATACAGATATGCAGATAGATGAGGAAATTCGGATAATCGGAGCGGGGGGAGAAATAACTTTGCTCCAACCGCCCAACAGCGGATTCTACATCATAAGCGACAATGTCTCGATAAGCCATATGAGCATTGGCAATGCAGGCGGTGGTCAAGAGAAAGCAATAACTATCCAAGGGGCCTATAATGTTACTTTAGATAACATCACTATTGACCTGTGTGACATAGGAATTGATGTATACGGATCAAGCAAAATTACAATTGATAACTGCTCATTCTCCCCAAATATTCAGGCAGGAATTATGTTCAGTGATCAATCGGATGATGTCTTAATTAAAAATAATATTTTTCAAGGGGCCCAGTACGGTATAAGATTATTCAATCAGACCGAGGATGTTAGAATTATTAATAATTCAGTACCCAATGCCGTTGAAGGCATATCCGTCCAGAATAACTGCTCAAATATATTTCTTCAGGATAACAACTGTTCCAATAATAGCTACGGATTAAAAGTGAGCGGATGCGATTTGATGGAGTTGTGGGACAATATGTTCAATGACAACACAAATGCAGGTATATATATCCAAGATACCGATGATATTCAAATATACGGCAATCAAATGATGAGATGCAATGACGGTATCAGGGCTGAGAATTCCTACGGTATGGCCTTTGTCGATAACAGAATGAACGACTGCACAAACCGCGCTCTTCAGATCATTGGCTCAGAGGGAAATTATTCTGATAATACTTGTGAATCCAACAATTACGGCATGTTCTTAGAACATGTGAATACAAGTATTTTTTTGAACAACAAATGCCTATATAACAGCGATTACGGAATGGAACTGAAGGATTCCAGCGATAACTATATTGAAAAATTAAATTGCTCTTATTCAAATGCGAGCCACGGAATACTCTTCACCGACGGGGCTGACCATAATGAGATATATGATTCCCAATTTCTAACCAATGTCGGGTGGGGAATCCAAATACTGGATTCCAACCATAATACATTTGAAAACATATTGGTGATGGATTGCAATGCTGGAGGAGTAATGGTTTCCGGAAATGATGAAGGAAATAGATGCATCGGAAATGTAATCGGAAGCAGTGTCATAGATGATAACTACGGGAACAATATAATTTTACAAAATACCCAATACTGCAACATTACGGATTGTCAAATCATAGATTCGGATAACACAGGTATATATCTCCAAAATGCCAGCGGTTCCGTCATCTACGACAATATTGTCAACAGCTCTAGATATGCAGGAATAAGACTTGAAGGAACCGAATCCCAAAATAATGTGATATATGAGAACTATTTCAACAATAACAGTTGGTTTAACGATGAACGACAGGCAGGTGATTTTTCCGATGACTACACAAATTTGTGGTATGATGCAAACCTCCAAACTGGCAACTATTGGTCGGATTACTTAAATTACAATCCGAATGCAATTTCCGAAAACGGTCTCATTTGGTCCGTGCCTTACCAACTGGCCGAGGACGGAGCTGTTCTTTCGCATTTCGACATTTACCCTTTGGTCAACCCAAAGAATGAAGGACCCATCTCAAACGAGATCACAGGAGAGACCTACAACACTATTGAGAGTGCCTTGGAAAATGCCAGCGCGAACGATATTATATCCATAAATATTCCAGGGGAATATCGGGGTACCGACGGTCTGTACTTGACAGAAAACGGAATAAAGCTTACCGGATTGGGAGCTGATAATGTGACCCTCATTCCCAGAAAAGGAGTGGACTGCATCATAGTGGAGGCTTTCAACTGTACAGTTGAGGACCTTAGCATATTCGGCGGAAGAATGGGTATACTAGGGGACGGAGCTGATGGAATAAATGTACATGACATCAATTTTGTGAATCAGAGTCTAGCATCCATAAGATACCAGGATGTAGTGGAGGGAAATGTGGACAACTGCAGATTCGATAATTCCAATGTTGCCATATCTGCAGAGGATTCCAGTGAGGTTTCATTTGAGGATTGTCTCATGTTAGATTGCAACAGCGCTTTCTCCATCGATACCTCCCACAATATCGATATATTGGATAACCATATGGTAGACTGTGTGAATGGTTCACATCTAATGGACGAATGTTATAACTTCAGCATCACGGGGAATCGTTTTGACAACATGAACCTAACTCCAAACAGAGGATTGGAAGAACTCAGGGACCTGGGATTGTTGTTATACGGGAGCATCTCTGACATATCCATATCCAATAATGAATTCTTCGGCGTAGGAACGAGCATAATAACATTGGCTGGAGGAGATAATGTCAGGATATCTGAGAACAGTATTCTCCAATCAGATTACAGAGGTATAGTTGACCTCGGGAACGACGATCCCATATACATATTCAACAACACATTGGATATGAACCCAATAGGAATAATGATCAACTGCAGCAGCAGCGATATCCTTTTCAACAACAATATCACACACGGAAAGATAGGCATTTCAATAATAAACAACACTGAACCGCTTGTTATGCCTGGTGGAAAAACATTAACATTCCCCAACGGATCACACGACAATATCATCAAATACAATGAATTCAGGGATAACGAGAAAGCGTTGTACATTTCCGGAGGATATGATAACCAGATCTACCACAAT
This sequence comes from uncultured archaeon, assembly GCA_964430885.1. GTDB lineage: Archaea > Thermoplasmatota > Penumbrarchaeia > JASLWR01 > JASLWR01 > CAYSHM01. Next base: position 190,784 of record CAYSHM010000003.1, read on the forward strand.
AACTTCTTCGGAGGCGACCAGCAGATATCCATCCCCTCAGGATTAGTTACAAAGGTCACATGGGACCATGAAGGAATATCAGGTAATTACTGGAATGATTATTCTGGTACTGATGACGGAAGCAACGGCAGAACCGCAGGTGATGGTATAGGTGATACGAATCTGCCACACAGGGGGATCGATGAATACCCTCTGATGAAACCAGCATTGGCGCCTGAATATGATCTGGGAATTTTATCTTATCAGGACCTGACCTCGGCAGAGGGATGGAAGGAAGGTGATACCGTAACCTTTAACCTGACCGTATTTGTAGAGGAAGGGAATGGTAAATTACCCGATATGGTGATACTTGAATATATCGATCCAGAAGGCGAGGAAGGCTGCCTTCCCATGAAGAGTAAGTCCATCTCCCCTAACAGCTGGTACGGTGAGCATCCCCTGGGACGCGGTGAAGGATTGTTCAAATACCGATACAGGTCCAGCACCATCTATCTTGACTGGGCTAGAAGTGAATGGTTCCAGTTCCTAGTGGCCAAGAATCCTAGCTACCAATCAGGCATATCAATTCAGAACCTTTCGGTCCCCGAGGAAATCGTCCTTGGAGATTCGTTGATAATCAATTTTTCATTGAACACAAGTAATGATATGAACATTTCAGAAGTTAAATTGCTCTACTGGTACAACAGCGAGATAAACAAGACTGAAGAGGATCTTGTACCTGACAGCCTCTTAATTAATCACTACTCTCACGGATTGAATCCGGATAAACTCGGTACGCTACATTATACGTTAAGAGTTCAGGGTTCTTCGGATAATATCATCTTTGTAAACGGTTCGGTAAATGTGACCTTGGCACCAAGAATAATCTTCATGGCAGACCACACCCCTCCCGAAGCTACCACCGGAGACCTGATGGAGTTCAAGCTGGCACTCAATAATATCGACCTTTTAGGTAAGGTAACGCTAAAGATATGGTATAATGACGAAGGAGACCAGGATACAGAGATCCACACCATGGTCTTGAAGAACGTATCAACAATAAGCTATACCGTCATGGATGCTGTAGGTTATTTCAATTACAGGTATGAGGCAAAGGATATTCGCGATAATGAATACAGAAGCTTCGATTCAAAACAGATCACGGTTTCCGACAATGATGCTCCCGAGCTCATTTCCGATTCCATACCTTCAACCTTTGAGGTCCCCGGCCAACTAGACATATTCGTCAGAGCAATGGACAATATTGATGAGGTCTCAAAGGTGACAATAGAATACTGGTTCGAGGATGACAATTCAAAATCTTCATTTGATTTGGAGAATAAGAACGGAAGCAACGAATACGCATTCTCTTACTATATTGATAATGTTGACAAACCCTATTTCCACTATGTGATCATACTTACCGACAATGTTGGGAACCGTTACCAGACGGATGTTAAGAAAATAACTCTTACACAGGGCGGAGAACCTATAGATACAGGCGGAGGCAACGAAACCTCCGATGACGGGGGTGACTCTTGGAAGATAATTATGATTGTTTCCTTTATTATTGTACTGGCAATAATCGGTTTGATCATCATACTTAAGAGACGGAAAAAGGATGAAAAGGATTTGGAGGGAGATGAGGAGCCCGTTGATGAGGATGAAAAATATGACTCTGAAAAAGAGGACAGCGAAGAGGAAGAAGATGATGATGATGACGAAACCGAATGGGAATCCGAAGAAGAACTGCCGTCCCAGCAAACAAATGAATATGCCTTTGTATCTGACGCCTTGAATGGTGACTTGGAGAAATTCGACCTACAAACCTCGGAATCCCAAGGGCAGCAGGTATTGATAGAGGGGCCAAAGCCAAATAACGCAGGACCTGATGAAAGTGCGGCTCTGCCGCCTCCAGGCCCGAGTCCCAAGGATACTATAGACATAGATGAACTGCCACTTGATGAATATACTGAAGATCTGAAGGATAAGCTGCCAGCACTCAGTCTGCAGGAAGTTCCAAAGGCCATCAAGAACATCATACCCAGTTACATCATCACCCACAAACTGGGTTCCGGCGGATTCGCCACGGTCTACAAGGCCATCAACAAGGACGGTGATGCTGTGGCTATCAAGATGCCCAAGTTCCTCGACGAGACAGTTGATTCCAGCATACTAAACAAGTTCAAGGCCGAGGCGGATATATGGAAGAAGCTGCATCATAAGAACATTGTAAATTTCCTTGACAGCGATATCCGGCCTATTCCATACATGACAATAGAGCTGATGGAGGGGGGCAATCTGGCTGAGCTGATGAAGGAGCAGAGGTTCAGCGTAGAGGAGGCAAAATCTATTATGCTCCAGACCTTGGACGGCATCTCCTATGCCCACAGAATGGCATCGGTCCATAGGGATATCAAGCCTGAGAACATTCTTTTCACAAAGGACGGCACTCCCAAGATAAGCGACTGGGGCATAGGCAAGTTCATGGCCTCTGAGAGCGTATCCAAGAGTATAGGCACCAAGGGTACATTCGCCTATGCCGCACCTGAGCAGTTCGACAGGGAGACCTACGGAGAGGTGGACTGGTCTACAGACCTGTTCCAGTTAGGCGTAGTATTCTACCAGATGCTAACAGGTATCAATCCCTTCATGGCCGACGAACTGGCCAGAACCATGGGGCTGATCTTGACAACAACCCCTGAGAAGCCTAGCAAGCTAAATCCTGAAGTTCCCCCTGAACTTGATGAGATAATCATGAAATGCCTTGAGAAGAAGAAAGAGAAGCGATGGCGAAGTACAGATGTTCTATACAGCAAGCTCAAGGAGATGGAGATGAAAAAGGTTGAAAACCTGAAGAAGTACAGACGAAGTCTTGATAGAGCATTATCTGACGGACAGGTTTCCCCCGATGAGGAAATAATGCTCACAGAATTGAGGGAACATCTGAACATAACTGAACTGGAGCACAAGAACATGATGGATGATATTTTGGGGTGATCGAATGAAGGAATATAAAGCTAAACTGGTTTATGTCCAGGAAGGACAGGCTCCCGTAGTGGTTGATATTGAGGATGAAGTAATACTGAAACGGTCTGCAGAAGCCTTTTCGGTTGTGTGCCAGACAGATTCAGGATCTTACAGTCTGGGTGTATTTGACAGTACTGTATCCGGAGGAGAAGGGCACGCTAGACTTGGATGGGATGGCGACAAATTGTTCATACAGGACCTTGGAAGCAAGAATGGTACCTTTCTGCTCCTGGGCGGGAAACAGATGCCACTTAGGGGATGGGGACCCAAGAAGCACGGTAAAAAACATCCCAGTGAACATGTTCCAATCAAAAAGAGTACAGACATATTACTTGGTTCTCTGAAGTTCAGGGTAGAAGTGAAGAAAGAATCCCCGCAGATAGTTCAGCAGCACATTCACGGAGATTATATCAGAGATGGCGCTTCAAAGGTGGCGATACATGACAGTGTGGTCCAGCGCTCCAATATAGGATCGGATATCAAGGTGAATGATAATGTGGAGGAGCTGGGTGAGAAGATCCAGGTAAGTGTCGGTGAAGCCGTGGGTCAGGCTGTGGGTGTGAGCGTTCGAAAGGAGGCAGAGTGGCTGGACAAAAGGAACGCTCATCGGGCCAAAGTCCTGAGAAAGGGTCAGCTTGAGATAAAGGGCATTACCGAAGAGATGGCAAGAAAAATGGAGAAGCACTTCAACGAATTGAAGAAAAGGCTTCCATATCCCTCTGACATGACTAAGAAGAGACTATCAGTGATCCTGCATTATTCATGTCCACGCTGCAAGACATCAGTGGGAGATGTTAAGGATAGAAAATGGCTTAGATGGGTAAATCTGACAATAGGTGCCGCAATGGCCGGAGTTGGCGTAGGTACACTCAATGCCGAGGTCGGTATCAAAGGCGTGAAAAAGATCTTTTCAGATTTCTCTCGTGAGCCATTTTCCAATCTATCCAAAAAGGGTTTTATGCTCACAAATGAGGAAAAAGATAGGATGATCAATTTGCTGAGAGATAAGCACATCCTTGAGAAAGTCCATTTCTGTCCGGCCTGCAATTCATGGGTATGCAGTGAGTGTTTCAATGCCGAGAAGATGATGTGCAGCAAGGACTGCTGAACCTAATTTTGTTTTTTCAACCTATTCGGAATTCATAATCAGGATTTTATAATTGAAAATAGTTGCATTTGCAACCAATTATAGTAATGAGTATAATATTTGGAGGTTAGGGCAATATGAAATTTAATTGCAGTCATGAAAGTGAATCCGATAGAGGCCCTTCAATTGGTAAATTGATCTGGATAATACACAGGCATCACAGCGTTTACCTTGACAATAAGCTAAGGGAATTGGGAATTGGAGTAGGACAGTTCAGGTTTCTGATGCAGATCAACAGACACGATGGATTGAACCAGGAACAATTATCATGTCATCTGGATATCGATAAAACCACTACTGCTAGAGCACTAGCCAAACTTGAAAAGGAAGGATTGATATATCGGGAAAAGGACCCTGATGATCATCGGGCCCACCTGCTGCACATCACATCCAAGGGAAGAAAAGTGATCCCCGAATTGAAGAATATCCTAATGGAAGGGACTGAAATACTGATCCAGGATTTTACCGGTGAGGAAAAAGAACTTCTGATATCTCTGCTTTCAAGGATGCTTAAGAACATGGGATGCCGGAAAGAGCATTGTATTGGCGGACAGCATGAGAAGTAAAGGGGAAAGGGGAGAAATAATGAAAAATTCAAAAATTAAGAAAGAAGCAGATAAGAAAGAAGCAGGGAAGGGCAGCGTTGATATGCTCAACGGAAAGGTCACCACAATAATGTGGAAGATGACTATCCCAATGGTCTTTGCAATGCTAGCCATGGTGCTCTTCAATCTTGTGGATACCATCTACGTCGGAAGGCTTGGAAAGGATGAGCTGGCAGCTATTTCATTCACATTTCCGGTAGTATTCTTCTTCACAGCTATTACCGGCGGACTGGGTATGGGCGCCACCTCTGTAATATCCCGAACCCTTGGTGCAGGTGATAAGGAAAGGGCCAAAAAACTGACCTTGGATGCATTGCTTCTATCTCTCACAGTTGCTGCGATCAGCATGACCATCGGATTCTCCACCATAGAACCCTTGTTCAGAGCCCTCAATGTGAAGGAGGAACTATTCCCAATGGTGAAGGACTACATGGAAATTTGGTATTTCGGGATAATGGTCGTAGTAATCCCCATGGTGGGAAACGGAATAATCAGAGCCACTGGAGATACGAAAACACCCATGAAGATCATGCTTTTTGCTGTGACTGTGAACATCATACTTGACCCCATACTTATCTTTGGTCTGGGTCCAATACCAAAAATGGGGATTAGAGGAGCTGCTATTGCTACTGTAAGCGCCCGTTTCCTGACCATGATACTGTCAACATGGGTACTAGTTCGTGTAAAAGGCCTTCTGGAATGGAAATTACCGTCGCCCTCCGATCTCTGGAGGTCCTGGAAGGACATCCTGTATGTGGGCGCGCCCAATGCATTCGTAAATTCACTTACTCCGCTCTCGCTTGCTGCTCTGACAGCCATTGTAGCAGGATTCGGAAAGAGCGCAGTAGCAGGGTACGGTGCCGCTACCAGACTGGAAGCCTTCGTCATTATGCCCATTATTGCCTTCTGCACAACCTTGGTCCCCTTTATCGGGCAGAACTTCGGTTCGGGCAGGATGGAACGTGTGGATAAAGGAATCAAACTGGGATTCCGCTCTGCGGTTATCTACGGCCTCATATGCTATGGAATCATTGCCGTCTCGGCACCGCTTACCGCACGTATGTTCAGTTCAAATCCAGATGTGATAAAATACTACTGCTACTACATCTGGTTCGGGGGTTTGGGCTGGATCGGATTGGGAATGAGCTACACAACAACCAACTCATTCAATGCAATGGGCAAGCCCTTGCCAGCAGCGGTGATCACAATAATTAGGGTTTTTTTTCTGATCCTGCCGTTGGCATTCCTGTTCGGCGCCTTAACTGGAATAAAAGGTACCTTTGAAGGTTTAGCTGCTGCCAATGCCATAGCAGGACTGCTGGGATTTTATTGGCTGAAAAGGGCATTTAACAAATAAATATTACCAGGTTTGAAATCGTCAAAGCTCAACCTCAGCCCATCTCCCGCGTCTATAGGCTAGATATATCACACCTGTTCTGAGAACGGTTTCGATGAGCATACCTATCCACAGACCGTTCATTCCCAGACCTAGGGGGACGGCGAGCAAATAGCAGAGACCTAGTCTAACCCCGATTAGGAATATCATATTGATGAACATCGGGACCTTGGTATAGCCCGCACCCCTCAAACCTCCTATCATGGTAAAGAACGCTCCCAGAAAAGGCTCCGAAAAGCCTGTTATGAACAGGTACATGCCCGCCACCCTGACAACCTCCTTCTCATTGGTAAATATTGAAGCTATCTGCTCGGGGAATATCACAAAACACAAGCCCACAAGGGACATAAAAAATAGCACCAGATGTGTGGAGGCCGCAATTGATTTTTTGGCCATTTTCCGATTCTTTGCCCCCAGAGACTGCCCTGTTAGAGTGGTGGCTGCGACCCCGATACCAATGGCAGGCATGTAGGCAACGGATTCCACCCTGAACCCTATCTGATAGGCTGAATATCCCACTGCCCCGAAGCTCAAGATCAGAGGAGTGATGAGCATGGATGATATGGTCCACATCCCCATATCCAATCCCGCCGGTATGCCTACCCTGAATATTTTTTTCCAGTTGTCCCAGCCTGATTTAATTCCTTTCTTCAGTATCGGTGCTAGTTTCAGCCGCTTGAAAAGATGCAGGACCGCATAAAGAACTGCGCCTAATAGATAAGCTGTGCCGGTAGCTATGCCTGCCCCTCTCACACCAAGTTCAGGAAGACCTAACTTCCCGAATATCAGCAGATAGTTCATGGCAATATTGTAGCCGTTTGTCGCTATATCAATTATCATGGGTGTCTTGGTATCCCCTGATGCCCTTTGAACACTGTGATAGGCCAATATAAAAACATAGAAAGGGTAGAAGATAAAAACCGCCCTTATATAACTGGTAGCTTCCCTTAGCACCGCTCCCTTCGCACCCATTAAGCTGACGATTGACGGTCCCAGTAGAATGCAGACCAGGGAAAGAGGGATCGACAGCAGCATGAGAAGACGCAATCCGTGCCCTGCAACTATACCAGCTTCATTCCTCTTCCGCTCCCCCCATCTCCTGGCTATGATAGCCACCATCCCATTCCCGAGACCCATGAAAACGGGAAAGGTCATCCATAGCAGAAGGGAGCCCAGACCCAGAGCGGATAGGCTTACTTTGGGATCGGCGTACCGGCCGAGCATGACCGTATCAGCGATCATATGGGAAGTATATAGAACATTTGAGATGAGGGCCGGAATTGATAAGCCAATAACCCTTCTATATATTGACCGCTGCATCTCCTGGCCTATCAGTTAATTGATATTTTATGATTTCCCGAATAATATTTTCTTACAGAGATGGTTCAGAAAAGACCTATAATGTTGCCTTTACCGTCCAGGTCAACATTCTCTCCCGCCGGCCTTGATGGGAGTCCAGGCATTGTCATTATATCACCGCAGAGAGGCACCACGAAACCCGCTCCTGCGGAAAGGCGGACATCCCTTACCGGCAGGATGAAATCCCTGGGACTGTTCAGGAGCTTGGGGTCATGGGACAGTGAGAGAGGCGTCTTTGCCATGCAGACCGGATAGCCGGAGAAACCCCATTCTTCGTATAGAGATAATTTCTCGATTGCCGTGGGTGAAAAATCTACACCTAGGGCCCCATAAATATCACAGGCAATGGTTATGATCTTGTCCTGAAGTGACATATCATCAGGATAGCTAAATTTAAATTCAGTCTCTTCCATAGAGGCGCGGATCACAGCATTCCCAAGATCCTCTGCACCCTTGCCTCCATCCCTGTGGGCATTGCATATCTCTGCTGCAAAGGCCCCTGATCCCAAAGCGGAATCCCTTATAATTTCCAATTCCTCATCAGGGTCATCCTCGAATCGGTTAACAGCTACAATCACGGGAACCCCGAAACCTGCACCATTGCGGACATGCCGATGGAGATTCATGCACCCTGACCTAACAGCGTCCACGGAATTGACATCCACCCCCTGTTCCTTCAAAGTATACTCCCCGTGCATCCTCAATGCTCTGGCAGTGGCCACTATGACCACACACGCAGGCCTTATCCTTCCTATCCTGCATTTGATGTTCATGAACTTCTCCATGCCGCAGTCTGCTCCGAATCCAGCCTCTGTTACAACAAAATCGCCAAGTGATAAAGCCATCTTGTCCGCCAATATGGAGCTGTTGCCGTGAGCGATATTGGCAAAGGGTCCGCAGTGCATCAGCACAGGTGAATTTTCCATGGACTGGATCAGATTAGGCATCAGGGCATCCTTTAGAAGGACCGTCATTGCACCTGAGGCCTTCAGCATTCCTGCCGTTATGGGCGCGCCGTTTTTGCCAGCGCCGATAATGATGGAGTCAAAGCGCCTGTGAAGATCGTCCATATCAGAGGAAAGTGCAAGTATGGCCATCACCTCTGATGCTGCTGTAATATCAAAGCGGGTCCTTCGAGGATATCCGCTCTTTCCGGCACTTTCATCCGCACCTACAAGGATATTCCTGAGACTTGCATCATTTATATCGAGCACCCTAGGCCATGTAACGCTTCCAGGATCAAGTTCCAGTTCATTTAGCCTTTTGAACTTGTTATGATACACTTGGTTGTCCGTCATTGAGGCAAGTAGGTTATGGGCCGCTCCAACTGCATGCATATCCCCTGTGAAATGAAGATTAATAGCTTCCATGGGAAGAGCCTGGGAATAGCCCCCCCCGGCGGCGCCACCCTTTATTCCAAAAACAGGACCAAGAGAAGGCTCTCTCAGGGTGATCACGGACCTTTCACCCAACCTTGCCAAGGCCATACCCAATCCGATGGTAACAACAGTCTTCCCCTCTCCAAATCTGGTGGGATTGACTCCCGATACCAATACCATCTTACCTTTTTTTCTGGAGTTTAGTTCATCCAAAAGGGAGAGTTCCAGCTTTGCTATGTGATCGCCGTATTGATGGACCTTATCAAGGGGTATTCCCATACTGCCGGCCAAATCCTTTATAGGTAAAATATTAGAATTTCGGGCAATGGTTATATCCGGTTCCACTAACTCAACCTCCGGGTGACTTAAACAAGCTTCAATGAATACAATTTAAATTTTGGAATTGCATAATCCTATGAGATAGATATCCATTGCTACTATAAATTTACCGCCTGTTTACAAGGTATTATAATAGAAAAAATGGATTATTTTACATAAAAAGATAATTATATCAATGAGGCGTTCAGAGAGTTGGCTTAGTATGAATGACGAACCAGCAAAGGAAAGCGGTGTAAAACGCTTCAAAGTAGGCCGGAAAGAATCCCCGGAAACCTCCGATAATATGGGCAATAAGAAGTTCAAGCTCAGCGGTGGAGAAGGGCCTGAAGAAAAGGGTAAGAAGGGGCGGCTGCTATCTAAATTGTCCAAAATACGCAGGAGTGACAAAAGCGGTAAAAAAAAGGATATAAAGCAGCAGACTGAAGAAAAAAAAACATTTTCTTTAAAAGCCCAAGCCGTGAATGAGAAGAAGGCCTTTGCTGTAAAGCCTCAGACCCAGCCGGAAAAAAATGCGGATTTTAAAGTAAAAATATCAGAAGAAAGGGACAGAAAGGAGGATAGGGGACAAGTTGGTTTCAGGGTTAGGGTCCCGGAGATGAAGGAAAATACTCCTGAAAAGGAGAGGAAGAAGTTTTTCAAACATGAAGCGTCTAAGGTGAATAAGACCGCTTTAGTACAACCCGAAAAAAAGGTGAAGAAAGAGTTCTCCGTAAAACCCAAGGACGTTAAACCAGAGGAAGAAATTGAAATAAAGAAAAGACAATTCTCCCTAAAACCGAAAAAACCTCCCAGAGAGGAAGGCACAGCGGTAAAAAAAGATAAAAAACCTGAACTCGTATTTGCTGTTAAGGAAGAAAAAGGCCAGGTCAAGGAAGTTGAACCTGAAACCAGTTCAAAAGTGTTCACACCCAGGAAAAAGGGGAAAAAAGGAAAAGATAAATCCAAAAAAAAATCTAAGGTAAAACGGAAGTTCCCCGCTTTCGGCAGAGGTGCGAAAAAGTTCGGGACCGCATCCGTTGACAGGGTGGAAGGCAGCAGATTCGGAGGTTTTGTATCTAAACATATGTTCCTGGGAGGTCTTTTGATCGCATTAGCCTCCATATCGATATTCTTCCTCATGACAATTTTCAGGAACAGTACTACCAATACATTCATTGGCAAAACCTGCTTCGTACCCCAGATATTCATGATATACCTGGCAATAGTGGCGATTCTCTACATAGCGGGCCTTTCGGTCATATTAATTGGGATATACCGTAAATTCAAATAGGGGAAAAAAGATCATTCCCGTAATAAATAATTCAGGTTTCTGCTTCTGGCTCCGACGCCCCTAGTATTCCGAAGTACCATTTTCCAAATAAGATTTATATACCATAAGGTCAATGCCGTTGTGCTGTTGTTCAAATCTCAAGAGAGTATATGTTGGTATATAGTAAATATGTATATCATGAACAAATTCGAAAGACCATTATCATATGATAAATGAGTACAGAAGGAATGAAATAAAAACCGGGGTCCGTAGCTCAGCTAGGTAAAGCGTTGTCAATATACATCTATCATGGATTGAAATATTATCCTTTCATAATATATTACAGGGGTCATCATAATATGATTATCAGTGGAAACAATACATTGTTGACTTTGATGATCGTAGTATACTGATCTTCCGGTATAGGACGCTTCTAGAAAGAGCATCTGGCTTTTAACCAGGTGGCCAGGGGTTCGAATCCCCTCGGACCCGCCATTCGTTCTTTGATCATTCATTGACGACTCATTTGTTATTATCGAATATTGGTCCAAATACTGGCTCATTCAGAGAGCGGGTCTTTAAACCAGGGACTATCAATGAAAAATGGGACAAATATGATTTTATAATTTTTTAGAGGTGTGGTAATAATGGTCAAACCTGATGTAAGCAAACATGTTCTGGTTCCTGAACATACAATTATGAATAAAAAGGAGATAGAGGAACTTAGGAAGGAATATAAACTGGATCTTAAACAGCTTCCGAAGATAAAAATCACTGACCCTGTTGTCAAGCTCATCGGTGCTGACGTGGGAGATGTCCTCAAGATCAAACGTATTAGCCAGACCATGGGGGAGTCGTTATATTACAGATTTGTTGTGGCCTATTAAGGGCAGACCGCAGCATTATTTCATAAACAATAACAGTTGGTAGCACAGAGTGATAACATGAGAGAACTAGTTGAAGCATTTTTCCAGGACAGGTATATTGCAAATCATCATATTGCATCCTATAATGACTTCCTTCCTACACACGACAATCCGAATTCCAGAATGCAGGCCATTGTCAATTCAACCTCCATCGGGGATGTTGACACAGAATCCGGACTTATCAGATTGGATATAGGGACCATCGAAGAAGAATATATTGACATCCGCTTCGGGCGGATCTCCTTAGGAAAACCGATAATCACGGAAGCAAACGGAGCACGACATCGGCTGACCCCTATGATCGCAAGGATGAGGGACGCAACCTATAAGGTACCGATATATCTCACATTCAACATAATAGAGAAGAATGTCAGGGGAGAGGAAAAACATCTCGAACCTGAAACCGACGTTCATATAGGCGATCTACCCCTGATGGTAAAGTGCAAGGCGTGCAATCTACATGAGGATAACATCGGAGAAGGGAGAGCCGTATGGGGCGACGAGTACAACGAGAAGCTTATCGACCACAAGGAAGACCCCCTGGATCCCGGAGCTTACTTCATAGTGAACGGTGTGGAGCGGGCCCTTATATCCCTTGAAGACCTTGCACCAAACAGGATCCTTGTGGAGTTTGTCGAGAGATACGGGACAAAACTTGAGGTCGCAAAGGTTTATTCACAGAGGGAAGGCTACCGGGCTCTTACAAATGTCACCCGCAACAAGAACTCAATATTCTTTGCGAAGGTCCCCGCAGCTTCAGGAAAGATCCCGCTCATAATTCTTCTTAAAGCACTGGGCATGGATGCTGACCAAGATATATCAGATGCCATAATATCCGATAAGAGGATGGAGAACATCATACTCGCCAACCTTGAATCCTGTTCACAGGGGGAGGAGGTTTTCACCTGTGAGGATGCAATAAAATACCTGGAGAAAAGATTTGCCACGGGTCAGGCAAAGGAATATCGTGAGAGGAAGATTAACAACATATTGGATCGGTCCCTTCTCCCTCATTTGGGTACTAATTACGAGGACAGGATGAGAAAATCACTCTACCTCTGCAGAATGGCGAGGAACATTCTGGAACTGCATTTCACCCTAAGAGAACCCGATGACAAGGACCATTACGCCAACAAAAGGCTTAAATTGGCCGGCGATCTTATGGAGGAGCTATTCAGGGTTTCCTTCAAGGGTCTATGCAGGGATCTCAAATATCAGCTCGAAAGAAGCTATGTTCGAAAGAAGAAGATCAGAATAAGGTCGGCCATTCGGTCCGACGTGCTCACAAGCAGAATGCTGTATGCATTGGCAACAGGGAACTGGGTAGGCGGAAGAGCTGGAGTTTCCCAGCTTCTTGACCGCACATCCCAGATGTCAACCCTGTCCCATCTCAGAAGGGTGACCTCTCCGCTGACCCGGAGCCAGCCTCATTTCGAAGCTAGAGATCTTCACGCCACCCAGTGGGGGAGATTGTGTCCCAACGAAACACCGGAAGGTCAGAACTGCGGATTGGTCAAGAATCTCGCACTCACAGTGGATGTGTCAGAGGGATATAGCGAAGAAAAGCTTATTGACAAGCTATATTACGAGATGGACGTTGAGAAGATCGGCAAGAAAGTAGTCCCTGATACAAAAATATTCGTCAACGGCAACCTTATCGGCATACACAAGGACCCTGAATTCCTTATTGAAGAGATAAAGAAGAAGAGAAGGGACGCCACATTGGCCCTGTCGCCCGGGAAAGCAAAAGAAATAAACGTTCGGTATGATGATAGGACAAATGAGATATTCCTGAACTGCGACAAGGGCCGGCTTAGAAGGCCCCTTATAGTTGTAAATGAAGGTGAACTTCAGCTGACAGAGAAGGACATCACCGATCTGAAGGAAGGACACATAGATTTTCAGTCTCTCCTCCAGAGAGGAGTCATTGAATATATAGACGCGGAAGAAGAGGAAGACATCTATGTAGCTATGGACGAGGAGAACTTGAAGACATTCATGTTCGAATTCCCCATGGACAAAATAACCAAGGAACTGCAGACCGGGAAGACACCTGATGAAATAATAAAGGTCTTCAAGGAAGACGGATACAGTCTTGGAAAGAGCGATTATTTCTACAGAACCAGGACCGCCGGGCCATGGAAGATAAGGCACGGTGACATCACATACCTCCTGGAAAAGCATGATGATAAGTTCAATGTCTATGAAGCATCCAGCCATACCCACATGGAGATGGATGCGATTTCTATCCTAGGCGTCTGTGCGGGTCTCATTCCCTTCAGCGCTCATAATTCCTCACCGAGAAATACAATGGGTTCTGCAATGGCAAAACAGGCTTTGGGACTTTCATCCATCAATTTCAAATTAAGGATCGATACAAGGCATCATGTCCTTCATTATCCTCAGCGGCCTATTACCCAAACCGAGACCATTAAATATGCGAATTTCAAGCACAGACCCGCAGGCCAGAACTTCGTAGTAGCGGTGATATCCTACAGAGGGTATAACATGGAGGATGCACTTATTTTGAACAAGTGCTCAGTGGAGAGAGGACTCGGAAGGTCACATTTCATGAGATCCTACAAGGCGGAGGAAAGAAGATATCCCGGCGGCCAGGAGGACCAGATAGAGGTCCCCCCTGCAGAGGTTAGAGGATCCCGAGAAGATGCAGCATATGACCACCTTGATACCGACGGTCTGGTCACCCCTGAGGAATACCTCACCAGCGGAGATGTCATCATCGGAAAGACCTCACCGCCCCGTTTCCTGAACGAGCAGACCGATTTCATATCACCCCAGGCAAGGAGAGATACCTCTATCACTATCAGACACGGGGAAAGCGGTACTGCAGACATGGTTATAATGACAGAGAACGAGGACGGTGCCAGGGTTGTCAAGGTGAAGGTAAGGAACCAGCGTATACCCCAGGTAGGGGACAAGTTTGCATCCCGACACGGACAGAAAGGTGTAGTAGGAATAGTTGTTCCCCAGTCCAATATGCCCTTTTCAGGCAACGGTATATCACCGGACCTTGTAATCAATCCTCACGCTATTCCATCCCGTATGACCGTGGCTCACGTGCTTGAGATGATCTCAGGAAAGGTGGGTTCCATCCAGGGACGTTTTATAGACGGAACTGTTTTCTGCGGGGAGGAGGAAGAGACAATTCGAAAACTGCTGATCCAATCAGGATTCAACCATACAGGCAAGGATATCATGTATGACGGTTTGACCGGCAGAAAGTACGACGCGGACATTTTCCAGGGAGTTATCTATTACCAGAAACTGCACCACATGGTGGCGGACAAGATGCACGTCAGGTCCCGGGGTCCGGTGCAGATACTCACAAGACAGCCTACTGAAGGAAGGGCCAGACTTGGCGGTCTCAGGTTTGGAGAGATGGAGAGGGATACCCTCATCGGACATGGAGCCTCAATGGTTATCAAGGACCGACTTCTGGATAGCGCAGACGGCACAACGGAATACGTCTGTGGAAAACACGGTTGCGGACATATTGCAATACTTGATAGACAAGGCAACCTCAGATGCCCGGTATGCGGAGACGGCAGCAGCATATTCCGGGTCAATACATCATATGCATTCAAATTACTGCTGGCGGAGCTGAAATCATTGGGAGTGATGCTTAGACTTACACTGGAGGACGTCAAATGAGGACAAAAAAGATCAAGGCAATAAGGTTCACCCTTCTTTCACCTGAAGAGATAAGAAAGATGTCTGCATTGAAGATAATAAGCCCTGACACCTATGACGAGGATGGTTTCCCAGTTCCTATGGGACTCATGGACACCCATCTCGGTGTGATCGAACCGGGACTCAGGTGTAAAACTTGCGGACGTAAGGTCGACGAATGCTCTGGGCACTTCGGTCATATTGAACTGGCCAGACCTGTCATCCATGTTGGTTTCGTGAAGCTTATCAAGGGACTCCTAAGCTCAACCTGCAGGGTCTGCGGGAGATGCCTCTTGAACCAAAGAGAAAGAGAAAAGGTTCTAGAACAGTACGTGAAACTCAAGGAAACCGGTATGGAAATGGAGGAAAAGAGCATAGTCCAGGAGGTTAAAAGAGAAACCCGTAAGATCAAGACCTGCCCGTACTGCGGTGCTGAACAGAAGAAGATCCGTCTTGACAGACCTTCCACTTTCAGGGAAGAAAAAGGTAAACTCACACCCGGCGAGGTCCGTGAAAGGCTGGAGAGAATACCTGACAGCGATCTTCCGGTATTCGGCATAAATCCAGCTGTAGCAAGACCCGAGCATACCATTCTGACAGTCCTGCCAGTTCCTCCGGCCGTAGTACGACCGTCCATTACCCTTGAATCAGGGGACCGGTCAGAGGACGATCTGACCCACAAATTGGTTGATATACTCAGAATAAACCAGAGGGTTCTGGAGAACCGGGACGTAGGTGCACCCCAATTGATCGTTGAAGATCTTTGGGAACTGCTCCAGTATCATGTTACTACCTATCTGAACAACCAAACATCCGGAATTCCCCCCGCAAGACACAGGAGCGGTCGTGCACTGAAGACCTTATCGCAAAGGCTCAAGGGTAAGGAAGGGCGTTTCAGGTCCAATCTATCAGGTAAAAGAGTTAATTTCTCTGCTAGGACAGTAATTTCCCCAGATCCCTTCATTTCAATAAATGAGGTAGGGGTTCCGCAGTTAGTGGCGGAAGAGCTTACCCTGCCTGTCAAGGTCAACAGATATAATCTTGAGAAATACAAGGATATGCTAAGGAACGGTCCGCAGAAGTATCCTGGCATCAACTATCTAATAAGAAGTGACGGAAACAGGATTAAGGTAACGGAAAAAAACGCGGATTTCTTGGCTGACGAAGTTATCGAGGAAGGCTGCACCGTGGAAAGACAGATGATCGATGGAGATATGGTACTGTTCAACAGGCAGCCCTCACTTCACAGAATGTCCATGATGGGACACCAGGTGAGGGTAATGCAGGGCAACACCTTCAGGCTTAACCTCTGTTGCTGTCCACCATATAATGCGGATTTCGACGGGGATGAGATGAATCTTCACTTCCTGCAGGGCGACGAAGCAAGGACCGAGGCCAAAATTTTAATGGCACCCCAGGAACAGCTTCTTTCACCAAGGTTCGGCGGACCCATAATCGGGGCTATCCACGACCATATAAGCGGGTCTTTCATTGGGACCTACCACCGAATATTCGATAGATTGCAGGTACTCACCATCCTGTCCTATCTTGGATACCGGGACGGACTACCCGAACCCGATGGTGTTGATGAGGATGGTAAACAATTTTGGACCGGGAACAGTTTATTCTCCCTGATAATACCTGATGATCTGAATCTGACCTATAGAGCTTCGATCCATGAGAAGGACATCGATCCGGAAGACGGAATTGTAAATATCCGGAACGGCAAGATACTCTCCGGAGTAGTGGATGGGAACTCATTCAGCGCTTTCAAGGGTAGAATACTTGATAAAGTTATTAGAAAATACGGAACCGATAAAGGTAGAATGTTCCTTGAACAATCCACCAAACTATCCCTCGGAATGATATCGGTTATTGGTTTCTCAACTGGAATAGACGATCAAGACCTTCCAGGGGACGCATTAAAGCAAATACAGGTTAGCTTGGACAAAGCCAGCGATGACGTAGCCAAACTTGTGGAATCATACGACAGGGGACTCCTATCTGCTCTCCCGGGACGTACACTAGAGGAAACCCTTGAAGTGGAAGTGATGAGGGTATTGGCTAATGCCAGGGATCAGGCCGGTGAGATCGCAGGAAAACATCAGGGTCTTGGAAACTCTGCGGTTATTATGGCAAAATCGGGGGCTAGAGGTTCCATGCTTAACCTTTCTCAGATGTCGGGATGTATAGGGCAGCAGGCTGTGAGAGGCGAGCGTATATCAAGAGGTTACTACAACAGGACATTATCTCATTTCGAAAAAGGGGACAAAGGTTCCGAGGCAAAGGGATTCGTGAAATCTTCCTTCAAGAATGGTCTGAACCCCACTGAATATTTCTTCCACGCCATGGGAGGCAGGGAAGGTCTAGTGGATACTGCGGTGAGAACATCACGGTCAGGTTACATGCAGAGAAGACTGATTAACGCCCTTGAAAACCACAAACTTGCTGAAGACGGTACAGTTAGAAATACCGACCATGAGATCATCCAGTTCAGTTACGGAGAGGACGGAGTTGATCCGGCAAAAAGCGAAAAAGGGTCCATACTTGACCTGGATGAATTATTCAGGGAGAAGATAGTGTATAATACTAAGAAGGACACCTTTGTTAAGGGGGTGAAAAACTGATGTCCACCATCACAAGAAAGACCATTGATGCCTTTATTAGAAGAGGCATCGATGAGGACATGGCCAGAAAGATCGTCAAGAAGGGATACAATCTCTCCAGGATAAAGAAAGCCAAAGACGAGGACCTTCTGGAAGATCTGGATACCGAAATGGCTCTGGAGGTTGCACAGAAAGTTCTGGGCAAGAAACGCTACAAACGTTTCAAGAAGCTCTTCGAGGATAGGGCGCTGGAGATCCAGGAAGAAGAGGAGGCAGAGGAAGAAGAAGTGGAGAAGGAGGAGAAGAAGGTTGAAAAACCTTCAAAGGTGGCCATTGAGATCAAGGTTCCGAAAAGCGATTGCGTACTTGGCGTTGTTTTCACTATAACCCAGATAGCGGATGTTGAGGAGCTAAAAGAAATACTCAACGAAAAGGGTAAGGCCATATGGGCAAATAATTTCAAGATCAACCCTGCATCCTTCTCATTCCCCCTGGTCGGATATATTTTCAACAGCGATAAACGAAAAGGGGTCAACTTCAAGGTCACAATAAATGAAATATACTCCAAAGCCGTGGATGACAGAGGGCTCCTGATAGAAAAACAGCGAGAAGAGGAATTCCCGTCATATTTCCTGATAACCGACATAACTTCACTGCCTAAACCTGTGGAAATCAATCAATTGGTATCACCAAAGGAAAAGGCCATTAGAAGCGCCAGAAACTATTCAAAGATACTTATCCACAACAGGGATTACCTGCCCATTGACAAACTTGATGTCAAGGACACGCTAGATAAAAAGAAGGATAGAAAGCCTCTGAAACAGCGTCTCAACATACTTTGGAGAGAGGACAACAAGCAGAAGGTCCTGGATTATATTGATTTTTTGGAAAAGGTCAATTCCGAAGCCTATTGGGGCGTTGATTTCGGAATAAACCTGAAACGTTTTTCCTTCCCAATTAAGGGATATATCTCCGTTAACGGGGAGATCAATTATTCCGTTGAAATCGAAATTGCTGAGAAATACCCCCCTGAAACGGATGAATTTGATATGGAAACAATTCCTGAACCCTACAGGGAAGACAAGGTTGACACCATGTTCCAGATCAAGAATCTCAGGGCCATGGACGAGGTTAAACAACTGGTTCATTTCAAGAATCCCAAGGGCAAGACTCCCAAGGCTATTAGGACCTATATTGCAGTGCTCGGAGAACCTGAAAAGGGTACAAAGATCAGTTCTGACAGGATAAATATAAGGACACCCAAGGCCAAGGAGGTCATTAAGAGGAAGGAGAGAATAAGGACGGTGGCCCTTCCCACCATCAAGAAGAAGATCGAGAAACTGGTCAAGGAGCATAAACTCAAACTGCCCGAGGGGGAGATCGAAAGGCTGGGCCTCAAATTCGGTAGGATCATTATCAGCGATGAGGATCTTTTAGAGAAATTAGATGCCTATAACCAGATGTACACTGTCAGAGGAGATCTGCTTGAAGCAATTCCCATAAAGGTAATGGACGACCTGGTGGAGAAAATCATCGAATATGAGCCCACTATCGATCAGTTAAAGGATATCTTAGGAGCCATAGAGGAGCAGTGGTTGGTAAAGAAGATGCACCCCTTCGAATCCTGCGGCATCGTATCAGCTCAATCAATAGGCGAACCGGGCACACAGATGACAATGAGAACCTTCCATTACGCAGGTGTGGCAGAGATCAACGTTACCCTTGGTCTGCCACGGCTCATAGAGATCGTGGACGCCCGCCGAAAACCATCCACGCCAACAATGGAGATCCATCTTACCGATGATATCAAGGAGGATAAGGCCAAGGTAAAGGATGTCATCAGACACATAGAGGCCACCTACCTTGAGGATGTTGCTGACCTGAACACAAATCTTACCAAGATGAATATCGAGATACAGCCCAACATGGATAAGATGAGGGACAAAGGTATTGTTGCCGATGATATCAAAGAAAAGATATTGAAGGGAAGGATAAAGGGCATAGCCCGTACAAAGACAAATTTGGCTATTGAGGAGGGTAAGGGCGGAAACCTGATCCTCACCTCGGACCAGATATCATATAAACATTTACAGAGCCTGCTTGAGGGTATAAGATCGCTCATGCTCAGAGGTATAGAAGGCATTGAGAGATGTATCGTCAAGAGGGAGAAGGGCGAAGGATATGTGGTTCACACAGTGGGCTCAAATCTGCAGAAGGTGCTTGAGGTTGAAGGTGTTGATATTACCCGAACCTCCACTAATAACATGAGGGAGATATACGAGGTATTGGGCGTAGAGGCCGCCCGGAACTCCATTGTCAAAGAAGCGAATAATACACTAAGCGAACAGGGCCTCATTGTGGATATCAGGCATATAATGCTAGTTGCAGACATAATGACCCAATCAGGTACAATAAGACCCATAGGCAGGCATGGAATATCAGGGAAAAAATCCAGTGTACTTGCTAGGGCTGCTTTCGAAATAACAACACAGACACTGCTCATGGCATCCGTGAAAGGTGAAGTGGACACGCTGGACGGTATAGCCGAGAACATCATTGTCGGCCAGACCGTATCCACAGGTACTGGAAAAGTTGAGCTGGGCTTTAAACCAGTGGAGATTGATAACGAGGTGATATAGGATGGATATACGACGAAATCTACGTCTGGTCGTATCGACCGGAAAGGTGCATCTTGGCACTCGTCAGGCGGAGAAGGCACTCAAGAATAAGAAGTGCAAGCTGATAATACATGCGAGTAACTTATCCGATGAACAGATAGAGCTTTTCAAGAAATACGAGAAAACACCAAAGTACGGATTCCAGGGCGATAATTTTGAACTCGGAGCGGCATGCGGGAAACCATTCCCCATTTCCATGCTGACAATTATCGAGCCAGGAGAATCCGACATCCTTGCTCTTGTTAAGTAGTCAATCAAGTCTGACGCGGGCCGGCCTTGACGCAGGCCCTTTTATTTATTCTACCCAAGATCCACCTATTCATTTTTTATTAGGATTCTGAACATTCAGGTGAGAGCCTATGCTGAAATTTCGCAATTATAATTCGCCTCCGTATTCGGTCATACTTCTTCATGGGGGACCCGGAGCCCCGGGGGAAATGAAGGGAGTTTCCGAAGGCTTGGGAAGCAACATTGGGATTCTCGAACCTATGCAGAGTGCCGATACTGTTACCGGTCAGGTCAATGAACTGAAAGATATTCTTATGGAAAATGGCGATCCACCTTTAACTATTGCAGGTTTCTCCTGGGGTGCTTGGCTTGGAATAATATTTACAGCGGAAAACCCAGATATGGTGAAAAAATTGATACTCATAGGATGCGGCCCTCTTGAACAGAAATACACCTCTAACATCATGAAGACACGCTTGAGGAGATTATCGAAGGATGAAAGGATTGAATTGAAAACGCTGATGAGCTCATTTGATCTCATTTCGGATAATTCCGAATTCAGACGTTTCGGAGAGCTAATGAAAAAAGCCGACATAATCGATCCTATTGAATATGAGGATGAGATATTGGAATTTCAGCCGGACATCAACAGAAAGGTATGGAGCGAAGCTGAAATCCTAAGAAGAGGGGGGAATTTAATTGAATTATTAACAGATATTAAATGTCCAATAACTGTTATACACGGCAGGGAGGACCATCATCCATTCAATGGTGTAAAAGAACCATTGTCAAAGGCGAAAATTTACGCGAAATTTCACTTACTGGACAATTGCGGACACTATCCTTGGCTTGAAAGAAACGGAAGTGAGAGGTTCTTTGAAGTGCTAGAAGATGAATTAAAATTCTAATTAAAAAAATTCAATTAAATTTAATTAATTATATTTTAATTTAATTGATTTTTCAATTATTTATTGAAATAATTTTTAGCGATGCTAAATAAATGGAAAACTAAAATTTATCGTGATATTATACCTTTCATGAATAATAATTTGACAAGTGCTTAGGAATATGTGAAATAGTAAAATTTCGGATTAATTATATGATCAACAATATCACATTATCTTTCCATAGGTGACAATCCCATGTACTCCGAGAAGAGAAGGCCCGGTTTTTTCTGGGCGATATTCATTATAACTATATTGTTCCTAGGTTTTTACGGGTTCATGATCGGCCAGGCCCTAAGTTCCGAAGGTATAAGACCAGATACTATCATTATGATAATAATCAACATCATCATAGGTCCCTTGCTGGTCTTCATAACATGGTCAACTAGTTCCTATATGGTGGAAATAGATTATAACTCCCTTACAATGGGCTATAACGGATGGAAGGTCAAACTTATGCATTCTGATATCATAGAGGCAAAGAAAGTAAAGATAATATGGATCAAGTGGGGCGGTATTGGATGGCGTACAAGAGGAGCTAAACGGATCGGCTACATTACCGGCAGCGGTCCGGGGGTCAGGATAAAGACAAGGATCAAGGACAGGGAATACACATTCACCTGCCGAGACCCCGAGACTCTATTGGAGAAACTGTCCAGAGTGGGAGTGAAGGTGAATAAATAGAGCCTAGGTCGGATATCCGGTCCCGGAGAGCTTGATTTCCGCATCATTCAGATCAATTTTCCTTCGATCTATATTATGCCTGTCCATTTATAATAATATCTTCACAATCCGCCATTCCAATGTTCTCAAAGTCCGTGAGTAATACCGTCAGATCCAAAAAAGGTGAACCTGCCAACGACCCCCTGGGACGAACAATAGAACAGCTTTTAAAAGGCAGTTCCTACAGGACCTGCGGCAGGATCAATGTTCTCCACCTCAGGGGTGACGATTACCAGATGGGCTACCAGCACGGCCATTACCTTAAAAAACAGTGCCAGGATGGAGCCCCAGAATACTTCAGGGGCCTCCTCAAGCACATAATAGAGAACAGCGACCTTCAGCGGTATCCCGGGTTCATATCCTCACTTGCCTATAAGTACCTGGAAGGGATGAAGCTCAAGGGTTTCTCTAAGAGACTATCAAAATCCACGAAGCAGGAATTCAGTGGTCTGTGTGATGCTTCAGGTATGCCCTACGAGAAGATGAAGATGTCCGCTGCCATTGTGGACCTTACGGGATATCTCATGAAGATCACCCAGGGAAAACAGAGGCTCTACGGGGCAAACATCAACTTGCCGGCCATGGGGTGCTCCACATTCGCCGCATGGGGTGATGCTACAAAGGACGGCAGTATGATCATCGGTAGGAACATGGATTTTATCGGGATCGGCTTCTGGGATAAATCCCCCACACTTCTGTACTATCATCCCCGGAACGGATACGATTTCGTGACCCTGACCTCGGCAGGCATACCTGGCGGATTTCTCAACAGCATGAATGAGAAGGGATTAGTTATCACAGCCCACCAGAACTACACCGCTGAACTGAATCTCAAGAACCGTCCCTTCCTGGAATTGGGGAATGAGTTAATCCGGAATGCATCTACCATAGATGAAGCGGTGAAAATAGCAGAGAGGAACCTGCCCATCGGAGGATGGACCTACCTGGTGGCAAGCCGAAAAGAAAAGAAAGCTGTGGTATTGGAGATATCCGGCAAACAGGTGATCACAAGAGAGGCCAAGAAAGATTTCATTCACGCAACAAACAGCTACCAGACCACCGAGCAGAAGGTGAACGAGATACTAATGGGAGAGGGAGTTGCCTGGAACTCATCAGCCAGGTATGTGCAGATGAAAGAGCTTCTGATGGAATACTATGGGAAAATAACTCCCGGTCGGGCAGCCAAGATAATGGGGGATCATTTCGATCCCTATGTGAAGAAAAAAAGACCCCTAGGTGACATACTGGTTCAGATGGTCAATCTCACAAGCGCAGTGTTCCAGCCTGAAAAAGGAAGAATATGGATGGCAGAGGGGGAAGCTCCTGCTGCAAACTCCCTTTACAGGGGATTCAATATGAAGGGGAAAGAAATTCAAACCCTCAAACCCAACGATTACACCTATACCAAGCATTTCAAGGCCGTGCCTCATGTTGTAAAGGCCTGCCTTTTCAATTACCGGAAGGATATTGAGAATGCGAAAAAGGAATTGAAAAAAGCCTTGAAATTCGCTCCCAACGAAGCGGTCATCAATCGGACCCTGGCATTGGTTCATTTGGGTGAAGGAAATTACGAAGAAGCATATGAACTGCTCAAAAAACTCCTGAAAATAAAGCAATCGCCATACAAATTTGCATTGAGCCGAATCTGGTTTGCACGCTGTCTGGACCTAATGGGTAAACGTAAAGAAGCAAAAGAGAGCTACAGCCACATCTCAGAAGAGACCCGCAATTCTGATATTCTCAGGAACGCGGCCAGGAAAGGACTTAAGAAAATGTTCACGCAGAATGACCAAAAGGTGATGAAGGTAGAGTTCTGGATCGGGGAAAGTATGGCCTTGTAGATCTTATATGCCCTTTCTTCTCCGGAGCTCCTCGTTGAGCTCAATAATCATCTCATCCTTGGTCACGTAACTGGAGTATGCAGCTATACCTGCAAAGACCAGTACAAGGATTATTAGCATGATCAGGGCTATCATTGTCAAGGTTGAGAAACCCTTTGAACCGTCATTATCTGTATCCAGAACTGTGTCCCCAGCATCATCATCCTCCCATTTATCCGGGTCCCGGGGGTAAAGGTCCTCCCTATCAGGATAACCGTCGCCATCCATATCCTCATCCAGGGAATCAGGTATCCCATCCCTATCGATATCAGACGGGACCGAAGCATTGTTCAGGGGATCACTGCCCACTGAACGTTCCATGAGATTATCCCAGCCGTCACCGTCAGCATCGTTATCATAATAATCCAACACACCATCCCAATCCATGTCATGAGGCCACGAGGAAGCGTTCAAGGGATCAGATCCGGTTATATTCTCTATGCTGTTGTTCCAGCCATCGCCGTCGGCGTCCATATCAAGTATATCCGGAATCCAATCTCCATCTATATCACTGGGATATGACTCAGAATCCATTTGGTTAGACCCTGATATTATCTCAAGGTCATTGTCCCAGCCGTCGCCGTCTGTATCATCATCCAGTTTATCCGGTATTAGGTCACCATCCAGATCCGAAGGTACTGATAGCGGGTCCCAGGGATCTGTATCGCAGGATATCTCCATGCTGTTGTTCCATCCGTCGCCGTCAACATCGCCGTCCATGGTATCAGGTATGCCGTCACCATCAGTGTCCGTAGGCGTATCGGTGCTGTCTTGCGGATCAGAGCCGCATTCAATCTCATACATGTCCGACCAATCGTCACCGTCTGTATCATTATTGCCTGGATCAGTGCTAGAATTGTATTCGCCTGCATTGTCAAGACCATCCTGGTCATTATCCAGGCCCGCATCGCTTGCATCAACTGGGTTCAGCCCGTGCTCGATCTCCCATAGGTCCGGTATCTGGTCATTATCGGTATCGGGTGAATTTGGGTCGGTGTTGTAGATCCTAACTTCCTCATAATCGGTCAGACCGTCAGCGTCGGTATCGTTCAGATGGGGGTCGGTATTGTAAATAAATATCTCCTGGTGATCGGTTAGACCGTCTGAATCAGTATCGTTCATCAGGGGATCAGTATTGAACTGGAATATCTCCATATGATCGGATATACCGTCGTTATCAGTATCGTTCGTCAGAGGATTGGTGTGATACTGGATCACTTCTTCAATATCGGAAATTCCGTCATCATCGGTATCCTCGCTCAAAGGATTGGTACCATGGTCCTTCACCTCTTCACCGTCCAGAAGAGCGTCATCATCAGAATCGTCATTCCATGGATCGGTCCCGTGTATGAACTCCTCTATGTTCATTAGACCATCGCTGTCAGCATCTGCGTAATTATCGGACGGGTCCGAAGGGTTCAATCCAAAGCTGTTCTCCCAAACATCAGGCTGACCGTCCCAATCGGAATCGTCCTCAGGGGTTAGGGCCAGATTCTCGAACCATACCTGATCAAACTGGTCAAGTGCCTGGGACGGATCCATTAAGGGGTAGCGGTCTACACCATGCCAGGGAAGATCGGTTTCACCGATGCCGTCTGAATCGACATCTGAACCTTCATAATCCGACCAGTAATTTCCTCTGTTCAGGGAATCGTTCCACATGCCACCGGAATATTGGATCAGATCGTTCTGGAAGACGCAGTTCAGAAAGTTATTTGAATGAACGAAAGTTTCCCCGTTAGTGTATACTCTCAATGGATCATCACAGTTGAAGAAATTGCAGTCAATTACAGTATTGTTCCTGGAACTCTCCATCATAATATTCAATCCGGGATCCTCGTCTATAAAAATTCCTCGGCATTGATAGAAATTGCATCCCTGGAACAGGGAATTAGGGGAACTGAGCCGGTATATTAATCCTGTCCGGTAAAAATCACAGTTGATAAAACTGAATTCTCCGCTATATTCTGCATAAAAGGTTTCCGTGGAATTATCAATGCAGTAGAACAGAATTCGACTCTGCTGATGACCATTAGCGACCAATGAATTGTCTCTTATTGGATATTGATCTATACTTATCTTGGCTCCAGGGTAGAAGATCACTGTGGATCCAGGCGCGATCTGCAGAGACGAACCATTCCGGATGGTAATTTCATCTATTACATAATAAGGACTTCCGGCCTGAGTCCAGGTAGTATCGGATGTAATGTCCTGAAATATAATTGTGCCGGATTCCAGGTTCCTTCCGCTCTCGGTTCTGCTGTTTTCAGCTGATGTTCCTGCAGTTAGGGCAAGAAGAACGGACATGATGAATAATGAAATGGAAACGAGATATGCTCCGGATCTTCTCTTATAATCATCCCTATTCATATAACGGCACCACGGACTGCAATACAGCTATCATGAAAATATAGAAAAGTAATCATATATAAATTTTTTAGAACAATGGTCGAACTGTTCTTTATATTTCACACTTTGCTAGTGGTAATATTGATAAAATATCATTTTTTGAGGTTCATCGGCAGAGACTCAATCCCAATTCCAAAGCCCATTCCCTAGCGGTTCCGATCTCCTCGGAAGTAGGATATCTGTTTATCTCATGAAATTCTCCTGCGCAATATTCAGGTCGGTATTGGCCCATAACATTAACCCGCAGATTATCCTGGGACATTTTTCCGGATAGAAATTCAAGGGCAGGCCTGGTACAGCACTCTAAATGTCCAGGCATGACAAGATGCCGAACTAATAACCCGCACTGGTTCTGGGCCAATAGGTGATTTCGGGTCACTACAGTCCAATATCCCTTTATTCCTGAGAGGCGTTCCCCGCACTTGTTATTCCCGTATTTCAGATCGGTAAGATAAAGGTCCACTACCCCTTCCAGTAATTTCATGGAATCCACAGTGAGGTACATATTTGAATTCCATATTTGGGGAATGTTCTCCCGAAGCTGAGCCAATACATCGAGGACAAAGGGCAGGGCCGGAACCGGGTCCCCCCCTACCCAGTTTACATTTACGCTGCGGTGAGCTTTTCCCGCTATCCTTTCTACAGTCCATTCGGCACTCCGCCTATTGCCTGAACCTGCATCCTGAGATATGTCCCAGTTCTGACAGAAGACGCATTTAAAGCTGCATCCTGTGAAGAAAAAGGTATGTGAGGGTATAACCTCCGGCTCCTCACCAGTATGAATGAATTCGGAATAAATTCTCGGTGCACTGCCCACGCCGCAGAATCCCTCGGTGCTGTGCCTGTTCACCCTGCATCTGTTCTCGCAGATCTCGCAATCATCAAGCATTCTACGGGCAATTTCTCGTTTTATATCAATGAGGGTGGATTGTTCATTGTTACTTTTTAAAAACTCACCATTTCTGAACCTCACCACCGCTTCATCATGGTGCCGGTTCAATTCATTCAGACCCAGGGATTCTGGATCAGATATATCCACTGGAACCTGACTGCATAGTAGAAAATTCGCTTCGGTACTGCCCTCTCGGATGCTGAAATAGCGGGAAAGTATTCTTCTTGCCTCAAAAAGCTCCTCGTGGTATACTCTACCCGATAACAGCTTGAGAATGGACATGAAAACCACTATTTTTTATCCCTCTTGACAATATCCTTCTGAAATTGATAAAGCCGCATCAGTGCCTCAATGGGTTTGATCTTATCGAGGTCAAGGGATCGGATTTCCTCGATGATCTCGTCCCTCATCTCACCCTTGGCCTCGCTGAAAAGAAGGGATTGGGTAAAAGAAGCTTTCATTTTTGGCTCATCCTTTCGGTAGGTAGAACCTCTCCTCTTCACCTTGACCAGTTTTTCCTCACGGTTGAGGTTCAAGAGATTAGCCTTCTCGATCTTGTCAAGGACCTCCTCGGCCCGGTCTATCACTCCCTTGGGTAATCCCGCCATCTTGGCGACATCTATACCGTAGCTCTTATCGGTACCTCCCTCGGTGAGCTTTCTCAAAAAAATGATATCGCCTTCCCGACGGTCAGCAGCCAGATGAAAGTTCTTTGCCCTTCCAAGGGCCTTATCGAGCTCTGTAAGATGATGGTAATGAGTGGCAAATATGCACTTCGCACCTATGGTATCCCTGTTATGTATGTACTCTGATACGGCCCAGGCAATAGCCACACCATCAAAGGTAGAAGTTCCCCTCCCCACCTCGTCAAGGAATATCAGGGAACGGGATGTTGCCGTGTTAAGGATATTGGCCAATTCTATCATCTCCACCATGAAGGTTGATTGACCTTTTACGAAATCCGCATGGGCTCCTTCCCTGGTGAACACGCTGTCGCATATTCCTATATGGGCTTCCTTGGCTGGGACAAAGCAGCCCATCTGGGCCATGATCACTATAAGGGCAACCTGTCTCATGTAGGTGGATTTGCCGCTCATGTTTGGCCCGGTGATTATCAATATCTGGTTATCATCCAGGTCCATATGAGTATCGTTGTGAGTAAAATCCCGGTCTATCAATCGCTCAACAACAGGATGGCGCCCTTCGACCATATGGAGTTCTTCACCCTCGTTCATAACCGGCCGTATATAGTTGTTCAGCATGGAAACCCTCGAAAGGGAACAGAGCACATCAAGCTTGGCCATGGTTATGGCGACCTTCTGTATCTTACGAGCTTCATCGCCCACCTTGTCCCGGATACCGCAGAAGATACTGTACTCCATTTCCTCCATTCTCTCCTTGGCGGTAATGACCTCCTCCTCCTTCCTTTTCAGCTCGGGGATGATATACCTCTCCCTGTTCTTCAGGGTCTGTTTTCTGATATAATCATCCGGCACCTTATCCATGTTGCTTCTAGTAACCTCAATAAAATATCCGAAAACCTTGTTGTACTTTACCCTCAGCTTCTCAATACCCGTTCTCTTCCTCTCCCGCATCTCCAGATCCTTCATCCAATCCCTTCCGGCACCCCGAATTTTCCTCAAACGGTCCAGCTCGGCCTCGTAGCCTTCCCTTATCATTCCGCCTTCCCGAACAGTGGTCGGAGGCTCATCAACAATGGCCACTCCTATCAATTTTGTAAGCTCCTTCAGAGGATCCAGTGTGTTCAGAATGTTCCTTAGGATATAGGATTCCACCGAGTTCTCTGCCAGAAGAGCCTTGATGCCGGGGACCTTTTCCAGGGAAGTCCTTATGGCCACAAGGTCCCTTGCATTGGCCGAGCCGTACAGGACCCGTGTGATTAATCTCTCCAAATCCAGTATTCCACCCAGCAATTCTCTGAGATCATGTCTAAGAAAATTTTTCCCGCAAAGCTCCTCAACTGCATCTAGGCGCATATTGATGCCGTTCATATCAATTAGAGGACGGGTCAACCACTTTCTGAGAAGTCGCCCCCCCATGGAAGAAACCGTCTGGTCAAGTATACTCAAAAGAGTACCCCTCTTCGTGCCCTCGGTCAGGTTTTTGAGCAATTCAAGGTTCCTTAAGGTAGTGGCTCCCAGGGACATGAAGTCCGATGTGGAGTAGGTGGATAATACATGAAGATGACCTAGCTGACCCATCTGGGTTTCTCTCAGATATGCAAAAACACCGCCTGAAGCCTCAATGGCCAGGGGTTTATTCTCACATCCCATTCCCTCCAGGGACATGACTCCGTAATGGTCCGCCAGGTTCTTGTAGGCGATCTTCGACGTGAAATACTGGTCACTGTAGGGCGTAATGGCAGTGTCTGAGGCGTTGGATATGATGTTCACGAAATCGGTATCCTCGTAGAGGGATTCCGGAAGTATGCATTCCGCGGGTTCAAAGGACATTATCTGGGCCACGAGCTTCTCCTTGAGGTTCTCACCCTTGAGATCTGAGGTCATGAACTCGCCCGTGGACACGTCCACTACCGCTATACCATATGAGTTGCCCCCCCTTGTCAATCCCATGAGAAAATTGTTGGACTTGGCCGATAGGAGATTGCTCTCAAGGATAGTGCCAGGGGTGACCACTCTGACAACCGCCCTCTTGACCACTCCCTTGGCTTCCCTGGGGTCCTCAACCTGCTCGCAAATGGCCACATGATAACCCTTCTTGACCATTCTAGCAAGGTAATTGTCCACTGCATGGTAAGGTATGCCTGCAAGAGGTATCCTCTCCCCGGTGGAATCAGTACCTCGTGACGTCAGAGCGATGTCCAATTCACGAGAGGCCACTTTTGCATCCTCGTAGAACATCTCGTAGAAATCACCCATACGAAAGAACAGCACAGCATCCTGATAATCCTTCTTGATATCAAGATACTGTTCCATGAGCGGTGTGATTTTCCCCACATTTATCTCCTCTTTGTCCAACCGGATCATTCTCAATAGACGGATATAACATCCCCGCCTTCAAAACTTTGTCATAGTTCCAGGTTCCAGAGCTCATCTCCGATATAATGAATGCTTTTCACTCCTTTTCCCTTATTGGAAGCTTTCAGTTCCATACCGGACATCAGGCTCAAACCCACTACCAGAGGCTGCAAGTTCTTCTCATCCCTCATCCAGACCATATTACCGGGCACTATGCCAGCATCCGCATCAACTATCCCGGGAGACATGACATCCGCCCCATTGGTAAGGAAGGATACAGCACCCATATCCACTGTCACGTACTTTTTACCAACATTGTGTGCTAAAAGGCCTTTCAGGGTGAGATAAAATGAACTTTCATAGCTGAAAAGTATGGGAATCTTCTTGACTATCAAAAGATCGAATTCAGGTGCGGAGGCCTTTTCCATATTCATCTTTTTCAAACCAATATCCGTGCCGTAATAACTGCTGACTGAATTATTGATTTTATTCAATTCCTTTTTCTTAATGAAATGTCGGGTGGTCAGATCGGCCTTTTTCATTTTGCCTCACATCCGTGAACATGATGAGGAACTGCTTATGGGCACGTCAGCCATTAATGAACATATCCTCGTTAAGCTTGTTGTAACAGTAGGTTAAATTGTCATTGGCTGCCATATAGTTCGGGTCCAGTGAAAGTACCATTTCAAAACACTCAATTGCGCCCCGCCATCTTGCAAGATCCATAAGCGATTCGCCCTTGTTCATCCATGCTGCCTCATTCTTTGGATTTATGCTGATAGCATTGTCGAAAGCTTTCAGGGCATCCTCAAAACGGCCTAAGCGGTTCAGAACATTGCCCATATTCCCCCATACCTGCCATATATCCGGGTCGATGGAAATAGCATTCTCATAGCAGACCAGAGCTTCCTCGTACCTTCCCAAATCCGACAGTGCATTTCCCTTATTGTACCAGGCATCCTGATCGTTGGAATTCAGATCCAGAACCTTATTGAAACAGAGAATCCCATCCTCGTACCTATGATAATGACTGCATAGTACTACTCCCTTGTCGTACCAGGCCAAACCATGATCCGGATCAACCTTGGTGGCCTCGTCAAAGCTCAGAAGAGCAGCTTCAGGATCATTAATATGATTGGAAAGGACCAGACCTTTCTGATACCACCCATCGGCATTTTTAGGGTCTATCTTCAAAAGGGTATCGAAGCACTGCAGAGCATCATAGGGTTTTTCAAAATAGGATGAAAAAATCTGGCCCTGCTTGAAGAGAGCATCAGTGTTCTTGGGATTGACATTTACTGCTCGGGACAGATATCGGAGAGCCTCATTATGCTTGCCCAGGTGTTCCGAATAAAGTAGACCTTTAAGGTAATAGGCCTCATCATTCCGGTCATCCAGATTGACCAGTTCATCAAGTATGAACTGGGCCTCCTTGGGATTGGCCAGTTTCAAAAGGATATTAGCAATATTGGTCAAGGCATAAATGTTCTTTGGATCCTCCCCCAGAACCCGTCTGAAATACTGCAGAGCCTCCTCATACCTGGAATAGTCCTTGTATAATACCCGGGCCTTGCCCATAAGGGCCGCCTTGTTCATGTTATCCTTTTTCAGCGCCTTCTCGAAATATTCAAGTGCATCGCCGCCCTTTCCCATTTTCTCTAGTATCTTACCTATGAGAGAAAGAGATTTCTCATGGGTTTCATTTTTTTTCAGAATCTTGGATAAAATCTTGAGTGCCTCATCAGGTTTACCCTTTTCGTAGTAGCTGAGATGAGCTTTCAAATAAAGGGCTTCCATGTTATCGGGATTTATCCTTATTGCACCCTGAACAAAGCGCAGACCCTCGTTTACCTTCCCCATCATCTCGTAGTAGATCCGTCCCTTTTCGAACCAGCTCATATCCTGGTATGAATCCAATTTGATCGACATATCCAAGCATTTCAATGCGTCATCGTACTTTTTGAACTCCTCGGCCAAAATAACGCCCTTGTAATGCCATGCTACTTCGTTCCGGGGATTGATGGAGGTGACCTTGTCAAAGGCCTGCAGCGACTTATTGGCCTCGCCTTTCTCAAACAATATCTTGGCCCTGTACTGGTGAGCTTCCTCGTTGTCATCGGCCAGCTTTATCAGGTTCTCAAAGGCAGTTAGAGCACCATCAAGGTCCTTGAAGAAATCATAGAGATACTTCCCGAGAAGCTGATGTCCTCTCACAGAAGCTGGATTGAACTGCAGCGCCTGACGGCAAAAATCCACTGCTCCTTCAGGATCCTCATCGAAATCCGCAGCATTCTCAGCTTCCTCTAGAAGCTCATAGGCCATATCCGATCCGCTCACTATGTTAATGCTCTCCCCGTCGGTCCCAAAGGGTCTCAGATCGGTCCCCAGTTTATGTTCTGCTTCACAGCTCATCACGGCCTTTATCCCGGCGAGATCCCTGAATGCTACAATATGCTCCATCTTGAGCTTCATTCCAACCTTCCAAAGGTTGTCGAAACCGTTGAGTGCATCATTCACCACATCGTCATCATGTATCTCCAGAAGAGAGGATATGCAGGCCTCAAAGGAGGATTCAGAAAGGCTTCCAAAAGGTACTAACAGTAACTCACTGTCTATAATAATGAAGGTCTGATCTATGTTAGGTATGCTTCTGAAGGTGAACATCAGGTCCTCCACCATGTCGAATTCCATACAATCCTCAATGGCTGAAAGGTCCACACGACCGCTCTTCAGGGTCACATCTGTCACCGGAAGAGCAACCATCATGTCAAAAGGGTGCTTGAACTTCTTGGTAAGTATTATCTTCTTGAGGAAGGATGAAGTATCCTGGTCGAAGGTTGTTGTACATATCAGAATCTCATCCTCAGCATCAAGCAGCCTGCGGTACAGTCTGTTCTTGAAAGGTGTCGTAAAGTACATTGCATCCGAAACGAAATCATCGCTTACCAATTTTATTCACCGGACTATTTAGATTTTTACTCTATTGGCATTCCATTATTTTGCAGTGGTAAATGGTTTGAATAACTCTTTGTATCATCGGCCCCTTTAGAACTTTACAGGTCCTTCCTTCCCGCAGTTCGTGCACACTATCTTGGGAGGAGGATTGTACTTATCCATCTCCAGCTGGGTACCGCATGTTGAACATGTAACCTGAATGTACCTGTCAGGGTCCTTTTTCTTTCTAAGCGCGAACCACCATACAAGAAAGGCGGTAAGGCAAATAACCAGCACTCCCAGTACTATAAGCAATATCAATAACCAGGTTTCCATATTTTAATCACCTTTGGCATTTCAAATTTTAATCGATTGGACGTATTCGATACAAAGGAATAGAACCTCCAAACTCCCCACCGCTGATTTTCTCCAACCATGGGAATATGACAATATCAAATGACATATATTTTAACTTGTCTATAATCATGAATTAATAAATAATAAGACCCCGGAAGACCAATAACCACGTAAACATTCATACTTGATGGTGAAGAGCAGTCACAGATACTGCTCGGTCAACTTGAACACTATGCCTCTCTTCTCTAGCTCGCCGACCATTCTCCTACCTGATACTGCCCGTTCCACCGAAACCGCGCCCCTGTCCAATTCTCCCCGTGTTGCCAATATAAGCATGGCGGATGCATGCCAACCTGTCAACCTCTGCATGGCAGTGAATCCTGTACCCTCATCATATCTGTCCACCACCTCAACCACCGCTTCGGCAGGTTTACCATCCTTGCACCCCATACCCTTGACTCTCATCACCGCCACATCCCTTATAAATGGAGCGGAAATGCAGTTCTCTAGAAGAGCGTGGAATACATACCTTGGAACCACCTTCTCCCCGTTTATTTCCATCTCCTCCAAACCTAAAAGTCCCAGCTGACTGAACGCAAGGAACTGGTCCCTGTGTCCCGGATACCTGAGAGTCTTGTTCTCCAGGCGCTGAAGCGAACCCCTGAACGTCCATGGTGCTGTTGACAGACCTCCTGAGGTCACGAAAGCCTCAAGCTTGTCCAGGGAATCAGGGAAGTCAAGGATCTCATATCCCTGAAAACACGGTACCTCCGTGATCTCCCCATCCTTAAGGAAATAAGCGCTGCCGTCGTATTCATTTGTAAGACCTCCTACATTGAAGGTCATCTTATAATTCCAGGGCGGCTCAGGGTTCTGGGGGAGACCACCATCCCATATCAGAACCTCATCTGCGTCGTCCAGAAGTTCCATGACATAGCAGGCCAAAGAAACGTTCAATCCGGGACCCATTCCGCAGTCTGGTACGATGGTTATTCCCTTTTTCTCGGCCTCATCATGAAAAGCCAACTGCTCCATGACTATACCAGTATGTCCGCCCATATCCACCATGTTGACCCCTAGGTCCAAGGCCGCTCTTGTTATACCCTTGTTGAACCTATAGGGCACAGCACTCAAAAGAGAATCAAAACCTTCAATGATCTCACGTAGGGAGTCTAGATCAACCATATCCGCCTTTACTGGCGCTGCAATTTCTGTTCCAGTCAAACGGTTGATCCTGCTCACTGCCATTTCGGCAACATTCATATCCTTGTCGACCATGAGTAATTCACTCGCATCGCCGAACTTCACTATGTCATAGCCAGAGGCCACACCTTGTCTTCCTGATCCCAATACTGCGTATCTGTAACCCATTTCAAAACCTCTCTGTTCTCATCATTCTTCTCAACCAATTCGATTCAAGTCACTTATTCTTTTGATTTCCTGGAACTCAATATTCGGAGCCTGTTTCTGGAATCATATCAGGGCAAGCATCAACACTAGCATGAGAGCGGCCTGCTGGACAGCACCGAAGAAAAAGCCTGAAGCCCCGTAAAGGGCAATACCGAAAAATATAAAAATCACCGCAGCAGCCCTAAGTCCGATTATCGACAGCACAGGTCTCGCCACATCTGCAGTGTTCATCTTCCCAGGGCCAGGCTTTTTCGGCTCAACCTCAACTCCTGAAACATTTCTAACATTGCTCTCTCCCCCACCTTTAAGCAATATCCTCCCCAGTATGAATCTGATAAGTATCAGGGGAACCAAATATTTCAGTACAATGAAGGGAATGAAGTATATTACCTCCGCCTCCAGAAGGACATATGGGATCCAGTCGAAGAGATAGAACCATTCCAAGTCTGTGGGGGTCCAGGACATTGACACCCATCCGGCCGCAATGAATCCCACAAGCATCAGAAAAACATAACCCGTTCTTCTCTCTGAAGGGTCCCGGTATTTGCGTATATAATATGCCCCGAGTACCAATGCTCCAGTTAGCAGGTCGGACCATAGAAAACGGTCGGGATCGCCCCTGGAGGAATAGTAATACAGCAAACTCAGTGAAGCGACTGCAAGTCCAAACGATAAATAGACCCGCGGGGATTGACCCATTTTTTTAATGAAGCCTATTTGATCTCCCTTTCGGGACCCCATAAGCCAACCCATTGTTCCCAGTATAATTATCAAGGCAACAGTGACGTAAGGATGAGGCCTCAAATGGCCTAATTCGTATAGGTAGACAAATAGAAGTACTGGCCCAAGTATGAAATAGGTATAATACTTCTTCCCGGGTCTGAAAAACACTATTATTTTCCCAATTACACCGGAAACCACCAGAAATACATGGGGTAGCAGAAACAGAATTCCGTACCACCATTCGAAATGAAAGTTCACCCCCTTGTGATTGAAGAAAATAACACCTGTAAAAATGATGGGGGCCAGCATCAATATTTTGCTCATTAGATTTCCCCCACCCTTCATTTCTTTTTCCCCTCTCTTAAATAAAGGCCTTAATAGGTCCTCCCACAGCAGAAAGAGTGAGAAACAGATAAGAACGGGTCCCATTATACCTACCCATCCCTTTCCGTAAATGGTTGGTATGAGAAGGAACATTGTTGGTATTGTGATGCACCATACTGCAGGCCATACTCCTTTTTTATTGGCAATGAATACTCCTATAACTGCAAGTACTCCCCAAATCATATAGTGATAGTACCGATCAAAATAGAATATATGTTCCCAGAACCTGATCAGGATATATCCGAACATTATGAAGAAAATTCCGAAGGGCAGTATCCATAAAGCTCTTGCCAGCTCTTTTTTGGTAAAAACTTCCTTGGACACACCAAGAGACGCTAATAACGCAACAAACAATCCTCCTGCTCCAAGTAACCACGTATTGTCAGTGAAGATAAAGAGCGGAACCAGAGCAAGAAGCCCGCCCGCATCAAGCAGACGGGCTGCAAGCTTGTTCTCACCTCCGTCCTTGGTCATCACATACCAGAATATTATCAGCATGAACACATATATTGTCACTGCTGAATAAAGGATCATACTACCACGGCCGACCTTTATCACTTCAGGAGTGTAGACTATGCTCTCATTGTTCTCAGTGGCGAAGGATTCGGGAAGCGGTCCTCGACTTTCCAGAGCACTGGGGAATTTTCCGGCATCATATTCATCAGGGAGGGGAACTCCCATGGCCCAGCTTATGAAATACCTCATATCGGTTATCGCTATGGAAACATCATGGTTCTTCTTGAAACCCTGCCCTCTGATGGCGAAGAATGTGGGGGCATTGACCCCGAATGAATGTCTGCCGTCTACATCATGCCCGTGGTCTCCAGTCACCAGTAGGGTATCATTCTCCTCCAGGAGCACAGCCAATCGACCTATCACCTTGTCGGCTTCTTCGAATGCATGATAGTACTGAGGTGTCCCAGGGCCGTAATAATGATTGGCATCGTGAGGAGTAAGAAGATGCATTATCACTATGTCATTATCGCGGTTCATGTAATCGTCGATGGATTCATCTATGGCCTCCTTTTCCAGTTCTGGATATATATCCCAAATTCTGTCAACATAATTATAATCAGTTATGTCATCACCGAACTGCTCGAAGGGATGATTGGAATATACCGATACTGTAACGTTAACCTCGTTCAGCTGGGTTAGAACGGAGCTCACCTTCTGTTCGGCTATCCAATTCTGGGAAGCACCGAATATGGAAACTGTGTCCTTGCCGGTGAACATGGCCTTCAGCGACGGCGCGGTAATGGCGTCCACAGCATTCTGGACGTAGCCGTGGGTAGTGGTTTCTCTGAGGTCGTTCAGATTGGGCATGAGCTCGGCATCCAAAGCGGTGGGGTAGGCCAAGCAGTCCACAAGAAGGATGAACATCCGCCTTTCATTGAGCGGGTACGGAGGAGGGAGCGTGCCATTCGCCGGATCCACACCTACGGCCCTATCGTAGGTTTCGGTATAGCTGACCTTCCCGCCGAGAAGAATATTATCAAGAGCCAGACTTGCTCCGAAGAATAGAAGGAAAAGAAATACGACCATCACCGCTCGGCGGTAGAACGAGATAGGACCCATGAATTCCTTCAATAAACCTCTCAATTTCATCAAACACCCTCATAAGAGTTAAAGAACTGAAATCGAACACCTAACTTTCTCTAAAAATTATACTGTAAATAAGGGTTAGAGAGAAAATCCTTTTTTAAAGGCTATCATAAAAAGTTAAATTTGGGAAATTTAGAATACATGGATTGGACCATTTAATTCTAGATAATCAGTTTTTTTACGGTATGGAATAATCCTGATTATCGCCCTGGTGAGAATATTCAAAAAACAATATATAACAGTGTGATATTATTAAAAATATTGATAAGCGCAATACTGAAGGTATAAGTCCCATTATATTCCGATGTACCTGTAGAAAACAGTGTTGTTGTGGATTTTTTTTAATAGATGGATAACAGGTAAGACATATGTTTTTGAGACTGCTTGGAAAATCCCTTAAGAACCGGAAAGGCAAGGTAGCTATAGCTGTGATAGCAGTACTTCTCGGGGCAGCCATACCATCTGCAATGCTCACGGTATCCAACGACGTTAGTGAAAAGGTCGGGTATGAATTCAGAAAATACGGCGCCAACCTCATCATTGTTCCGGAATCAGATACAATTGAGGTAGGATTTCCCGGATTGGGTTTCGGAAGTGTGACCGAGCAGAGATACATCAAAGAGAGCGACCTATGGAAGATCAAATCCATACTTTGGAGGAACAATGTTCTCGGTTATGCCCCCTTTCTCTATCAGGTCGTTGAGGCTGCTCCCGACGGGGAGACTGAAGGGCAGAGAGTGGTTTTGGGCGGAACATATTTCTCAAAAGAGGTTCTCATCGAAGAACCTTACTCACCAAATGACGACACCACTTTCAAGACCGGAGTGAAGAGGATCAACCCCTGGTGGGCAGTTGAAGGCAGCTGGGTTACCGATCCGGATGATAACATATCCAGCATGGTAGGGAGAAATGTTGCGGACAAGATGGGATTGGATATAGGAGACACATTTTCTGTGAAATATTACGAGAATGCTAATGGCGAGGGTAACTTTTCCGTGAAAGAACTGATTGTTTCAGGGATCGTGACCACCAACGGTTTTGAGGACGACCAGATACTTGTGAATCTTCAAGTGGCCCAAAATCTATCCGGAAGAGCTGACAAGGTTCATTCGGTCCAGGTCTCAGCCCTTTGCAACGAATGTCCCGTTGACGTTTTTGCCAGTGAGATAGAGGAAAAGATACCTTATGCGGAGGCAAAGACGGTCAAACAGCTTGTGAATGCAGAAATGGGTATTCTCGAGAAAGTGGAGAAAATGATGTTCCTTGTTTCGATTGTTGCCCTTCTAGCATCCGCATTGGGGGTCAGTGCCACAATGACCACATCAGTAATGGAGAGGCAGAAGGAGATAGGCCTCATGAAAAGCATTGGGGCCGAGAACCGGAAAATAGCGTCACTGTTCATGAGCGAAGCGGGAATAATAGGAATTATCGGTGGGATAATGGGTTTCTTCATAGGAATCTTATTGGCCAGATTCATCGGCCTGAGCGTTTTCGATTCCACCATTTCTCCGGATTACCGGCTCCTGCCCTTGGTTACCGCTATTGCGATATTTGTTGCATTGATCGCATCCCTCATACCCGTGAGAAGAGCTATGAAAATCAGACCAATAGTAGTGCTCAGGGGGGAATGAAATGGGAATTATAGAGATAAAAGGGCTCCACAAGACCTATGGAGGAAAAACCCGTGCTCTAATAGATGTGAATATTTCCATTATGAAAGGAGAATGGGTGTGCATCACAGGCCCTTCAGGCTCCGGAAAGACAACTTTACTGAACATGATATCGTGTTTGGACACACCTAGCA
The DNA here is from genome assembly GCA_964430885.1 of uncultured archaeon. Lineage (GTDB taxonomy): Archaea > Thermoplasmatota > Penumbrarchaeia > JASLWR01 > JASLWR01 > CAYSHM01. Next base: position 230,456 of record CAYSHM010000003.1, read on the forward strand.
AGGGTGAACTGGTCATCAATAGAGAAAACATTTCAAGTTTCAGCCAGACCCAATTAACCCGTTTTAGAAGGGAGAGTATAGGTCTGATATTCCAGCAGTATCATCTTGTACCCTATCTCACCGCCCTTGAGAATGTTATGATCGCCCAGTACTATCACAGTTTAGTAGACGAGGATGATGCCCGAAATGCCCTGGAAGAGGTTGGAATGGGACATAGGCTGGATCATATTCCCGCTCATCTTTCTGGGGGCGAACAGCAGAGAGTGTGCATTGCCAGGGCATTGATCAACGGGCCCCATATCCTATTAGCGGACGAACCTACCGGAAATCTGGATCAGGCCAATGGGAAAAAGGTCCTGAACCTGATAAGAAAATTGAACAAACAGGGGCAGACCGTGATACTTGTCACACACGACCCGGCAATAGCAAAGATGGGTACGCGTATTATAAATCTAATAGACGGAAAGGTAAATGACGACTCCGTCACATGAATAGTGCAATACAGGAGGTATATGCTTGACGCCAACAAAGAAAAAAAAGGAAAAATGTCCGGAATGCGGATGTTCCGTAAATACAGTTAACCTATCCCGGCATCTGAATAAGATACATGATGTTGCTTGTAAAGATTGGAATTTAGATTCAGATACTGGCTTTAGTGGGAAAGACAGGAGAGGCAGAAAAGCGGAGGAGAGGAAAGAGATAATGCAGAAGAGAAGAAGAATGAAGATCAATATTGGCTTTTTTGCCGTCCTCGCCATTCTTATAGTAGGAGGAATCTATCTTGTCTTATTCAGGGACGAGGAGAACGGTAACAATAACAGATCAGTACAGAGAACATTCGAACCAGAACCCCTGGAGAACAATGGCATTATTTCGATCCCGGTTTTAAGTATTGACAGTGAAGCCAAATTCTTTTCATACTCCACTGAAGGAAAAGAGGTCGTCTATTTTGCAGTAATTGGAGATGACGGGGAAGTACACCTGGCCCTTGATGCATGCGATGTTTGCTACCATGCCAAGGAAGGATATACCCAAAATGGGGATAATATGCAGTGCGTGAACTGCGGGCTTGAGTTCAATATTGATGAAATCGGCGCAGAGAACAAAGCTGGTGGAGGATGCTGGCCAAGCTATATTCCCTTTGAGATCCAGGATGAAAATATAGTGATCGAAAGCTCATATCTCAAAGAAAAAGCATTTATGTTCTAATCCAGGGAGAAACAATTCGGTACATCTGCTCAAATATAATTAGTATAATAATTGGTACAAATAAAAAACGGCCGAAGTTCGAGAGGATACCGCGGCCGCGGAGTATTCAATAACCTTGATTTTGGAGAAATCATCCTTCTATCTTCTTCTTCACAAAGGGCAGGGCGCCTCCGGCCTTAAGCATATCTACTTCCTTACCGGATATGGACATCTCGACCTCAATATCCTCCCCTGTGGTATTATTATGCAGGATAAGGATGTTGCTTCCGCCTTTCAATTCATCCAAGTCCCCTAGAGTGAGATCGTCCTCCTGCGATATCTTTTCAAAATCTGATTCATTCACGAACTCCAGGGGAAGCATACCCCACTGGATCAGATTATCCCTGTGTATCCTTGCCACTGACTTGGCAACCACAGCGCCAAGACCCAGCCACATGGGTGCGATGGCAGCATGCTCCCTGCTGGAACCCTGACCGTAATTGTCGCCGCCGACGATGAAGAACACTCGCCTTTTGTTGTCAGGGTTGTAAGCCTTTGCCCTATTGACAAATTGATCATCCACGGGATTGAAGACATAATCAGCCATGGCAGGTATGTTTGACCGGAGCGGCAGGACTATAGTGCCAGCCATCATGATGTCGTCAGTTGTGATGTCGTCACCAGTCTTTAGAAGTACCTTGCCGGAAAATGAGGCGGGCATAGGGTCGTTTACCGGACATTCCTTGATATTCGGACCCTTGATTATTTCCACCTTCCCTCTTTCCTCCTTGGAGAGCGGCATTATAAACATGTTCTTGGAGTTATAGAAGGTATCAGGTTCCGCAAATATCTCAGATTCCACATCGGTCACTGCCAGAGGATCAACGAACTTGCCCTTGATGGCCACCAGGGCCGCAGTGGATGGAGATACCAGATATGAACCCACGCTCTTCTCGCCGGACCTTCCGAAGAAGTTCCTGTTGAATGTTCTCACGGTGACGCCATTGGTCGGCGGGCATTGACCCATACCTATACATGGTCCGCATGCGGGCTCAAGGACCCTAGCACCTGCAGAATATAATGGCTCCATGAGACCTTCCTGGGCGAGCTGTACCACCACGTTTTTGGAACCTGGTGATACGGTCATGCTGATATTCTCTGCCACTGTATGCCCCTTTAGTATACTGGAAACTGTGGCTAGAGATAGATAAGATGAATTTGTACAGGATCCTATGCATACCTGATCGGCTGTCAAGCCCCTTTCATACAGGCGTGAAACGTGCTCACGCACGTGACCGTGTACCTTTTCCGGAAGACCTGCAAGTATATCTTCCACCGACTTCCCTTCCACTAGTTCCCTGACCTTCACAACGCTTCCCGGACTGTGCGGGAGGGCAACCATGGGCTCGATCTCCGACAGGTTTATCCTGATGATCTCATCATATTCAGCATCGGGGTCGGCAGTAAGAGGTCTGTAATCTTCTCCCCTTCCCTGGGCCTCTAGGAAATGCTTGGTAATATGGTCTGACGGGAAAATAGATGTTGTAGCTCCCAGCTCTGCGCCCATGTTGGTTATTGTTGCTCTCTCGGGGACTGACAAGGTCTCGATCCCGGGTCCGCCATACTCGAAAACACGCTTCAGGCCACCCTTGACACCTAATCTTCTGAGAAGCTCCAGAATGACATCCATCGCGCTGACCCAGGGCCATCTAAGCTCACCCTCAAGATGCACCTTAACGATCTTGGGGTACTTCAGTTCGAAGGGTTCACCTGCCATTGTCAGGGCTATCACGAGGCCTCCGACGCCCACAGCCATTGCTCCTGCCCCGCCGCCGGTGGGAGTATGGGAATCGGAACCCAGAAATATCATTCCCGGACTTGCGAAGTTCTCAAGGTTAACCTGATGGAGAATTCCATTCCCAGGTCTACTGAACACCGCGCCCTTCTGTGCTGCTATGGTCCGTAAGAACTGGTGGTCGTCAAAGTTCTTGAAATCAGACTGAAGGGTATTGTGGTCCACATAGGAAACTGACAGTGGAACATGAATATCAGGGATATCTATAGCCTCGAACTCCAGCCAAGCCATGGTTCCTGTTGCGTCCTGGGTTATGCATTCATCCACATTGACGAATATCGGGTCCCCTGGGGAGTAATGCTCTGCCGGTTTGCCCGAAACGTCATGCTCTTCCAAAATCTTTTGGACTATTGTCTTTCCGCTCATTTTTTCACCTATATATGTTTGGCTCAGATCTTTTTCAATAATTTTCAATAAACTACATACTCTTTGTATTCGAATATTGTATACTGATACTGCAGTAATAAGAAGAATTTAATAATGAAGTCAAATTTCTACAAAGTGATGTACTTCCATATTTTTGCATCTTCTTGTCACCCTTGGTAAAATATTTCAAACCAACGCAGCAAGTGTCAGGTTTTATCCGACCGATAATATTTAATACTTTTCACAATAGAGAAATAAAAAATAGTAATCATATAACAATGGAATATTTTGTCCAAATTAAAGAAAAATTAGGACCTAACAAAGCTAAAAGGTCAAACTCAGTTTTGTCCCTCGAAGACCATAATGCTGATTATCCATTATTGAACCCTTATTGCCAAAAAATCAAATATCTGATAGTTTTATAATAATTCCTGAGAGACATGCCGTACATGAAGAATTCTAGAGAACTGATCACTGTTGTCTTGACATTAATTCTCCTATCCACATCCCTGATGATAGCTTTCGATACAGCACCTTCTGCAATATTTGATAATGACGGGAGAGTCAGAATCAAGCCGGAAGTGGAACGGTTAACCTCGTCAAACAGCCGAAACTCATTGTATCATAATCATTCATTTGGAGGAAGTTGGGTAAATGATATGTTCAATATGAGCGGTCTTTCAGAACGGGATAATATCAGCTTCGATGAAGGAGCGGCAATAACAGACTCCTGGAAATTCAAGAAAACAATAGAAATAGATACCCCCGTGGAATCCGTACCATTACAAATTCCAGTAGAATTCAACGCCACTGAGTTCAATTACAGCAGGGCAAGGGATAACGGAGATGACATTCGGTTCTCCAGCCCAGGGGGAGATGAACTTCCTCATTGGATAGAGAAATGGAACAGTAACGGTGAAACCAGGGTCTGGGTAAAGGTTCCAGCTCTTATGGAAGGGGTAAATCAAATTGAGATGCATTATGGGAATCTCTACGCAGGTCCCACTTCTAACGGCTCTAAGGTTTTTGAATTCTTCGAGGATTTCAACTCGCTGAACCAGACCTTATGGACACCAACACATACATGGGCACTCGACCTAGGGTACCTCTACATCTACAGAGGTTCAGTTCATACTAATACCAATATCACAACACAGCCTAACAGAACCTGTGAGGCCAGGATTAGATACGACAATTTCAGAGGTTTCACGGGGTTGTGTATCTCTGATGACGACAGAACTGCAGGCAACAATAATGGATGGGATGCACTAGTCTATCTGATGAACTATCAAAACACCAATTCGATCACTTCCTGGGCCGCTACAGGCAACACCCGTAGCTATGATATTGTTGCAAACGGGGCAGAATTCATAGCTGACACCAGTGCCTTCTATGTGATGGGTTTCTCCATGAACAATACATCCGTATCCTATTATGTGGATAGAGAAATGACAAATACATACCCTGGAACATGGTCCGCCCCATCATACCTTTGGCTGGGCTATTATTCAGGTGCGGCAGCGGGGGGATCGGATGGTGCAGATATGGCAGTGGATTGGGTGATCGTCAGGAACAATACTCCAAAGAACATGACCGTTGATATGTTGGATGAGGTCTCATTAAGCGATCCTTATCTAATAACTGAAACAGTGACTCTCCCGGATAACTGTACCTGGAACTCTTTTTCTATAAATGCCAATTTCCCGGCCGAAGCCGGAACAATGGTAACTGTGCTGAATGCCAGCGACAATGTGACAATACCTGGCTTTAAGAATATTCCAAAAATCGACATTGACATATCCAATATCTCCCAGGAGGAACTCCGTTTCAGGGTTCAGCTTACTGGAGTAGGAATGGAAAGACCTAGGATCCTATCAATAGGTGCGGATTGGACAAAGGAAAACTCATGGTACGACAGTTTTGTCGGGCTAGGAAATACCTATTCATCTTCCAGCATTCAGGCCGAGGGGGGCGGCATCAGACCCGAAGGATGGAAATATCAGAGGAACGTCAATATCATCGGAAGCGGAGCCGAAATGATTGATTATCAGATCAAGCTGATTATTGATAATGACGACTTTGATTATACACATGCTGACCCATTGGGTGACGACCTCAGATTTCTTGACCGGAACAATAATTCACTATCATACTGGATAGAAGAATGGGATCCTGCTGGAGATAGTGTTGTCTGGGTGAAGGTGAAAGACATCCCGCCTGGAGAATCCAGCATAAGTATGCTCTATGGGAATCCCGAAGCGGAAGCCGAGAGTTCAGGTGAGAAAACTTTCGAATTCTTCGAAGACTTCAACAGCAATGAATTGGACATCACCCGATGGTTCTTGGCTGATGCCACCGGTTTATCCTTTGCAGACGGACAGCTCCTTTTCACAAGCAACAACGGCCGCATTATCAGCAGACAGCGGTTTTCAGGACCAATTATCCAAGAAGTGAAGTTCAAGGTGCTGAACAAAGGAAACAATGGTATACAGCCTGCCGGATTCTATGTGAGCAATCAGAACTGTTTCGGTTATCTGACACACATCAACCAGGAATACATAAGGAATAATGGGGCGTGGAGAGGTCTCGGAGGAGTATTCGTTCAGCTTGATGCTTGGTACAATATTGCAGTGATCGCAAAGGATTCCTCGGCGGTGAACCTTCTGGTTGAAAACTATGATACTGGTGCGGAGTACTACAATCAGAATTTCGATAACGAGGTGATTGGTGAGTCGGTCATGCTGGGACGCCGGTCTGATGACTGGACTCCGAACCAGGACGTGGAAGCGTACTGGGACCATGTTAAATGCAGAAAATACACGCCCGCACTGCCCCATGTATCCTTGGGTGCCGAGAAACATAGAGAACAGCCCTTTGTCATATCTGAACTTATTGAACTCCCCCAAGGAATGCTGTGGCGCGATTTCGGGGTGGGCACTGTAATACCCCAGGGTACCAGTATTCATTTCTCCGTCCTTGACGGGGCAACCGGAAAGTCCATTCCAGACTTTGAGGATTTCCAGGTACATTTTGTGGACCTAGATCCCCTGAACGACCTTTATATTGAAAGCATTTTTCTCAGGGCAAATCTCACCGGAACGGCATCCGATAGACCTAGGCTTACCCATTGGGGACTCAATTGGACCATGCCAGAAGCACCAGATATCCTACAGGATATCAACGACATATCTGTTGACGAGGAATCCTCCCAGGTCCCCCTGGTAAATCTGTCAGAGGTCTATGAGGACCTATATTCCCATCGGCAGGATACCTACGTTTTCATTGCAGATCAGAGCGATACGGAAAATATAAGTATTTCTTTCAACGGCAGCTACCTTTGGCTAAACAGCACCAGGAATAACTGGAGCGGCATCACCAATGCTACTGTGGGATTCACCAATATGTACAACTGGACATCCTTTACAAATACCTTCAATATCACTGTTGAAAATGTTAACGATATACCCTACGTACGCCTATCTGAGCCTGGTAACAATGCATTGATCCCGACAACTGCTGTGAACCTGAAATGGGAGGTTGAGGATTCTGATACATCCCCTGAAAAGATCAGCTATGACCTGTATTTTGGTGAAAAACCATTCCCACCGGAATACAGATCGGACATTAAAGGAAACAATTTCACCCTGGAATCTCTACATCATGGAAGCATCTATTACTGGTATGTAGTGCCTCATGACGGAAAGGACAAGGGAGCATACGTTGGGGACACCTGGAAATTCTTTGTGGAGGAAGAAGCCCTCGATCCCGAGATCGTCCTGAGGTCACCAGGGTTCGGAGATTGGGTGAACGATACTGAGGTTCAGCTGGTTTGGGAACTCCTTAACGGGACAGGTGCATTTTCCAACTTCTCAATTTATCTTGGGAACAGCAAGAACAACCTCTCCCTCTTCGATACGGCAGAAATACTCTCCTACAATCTTGACGGGCTCATACCAAACCAAACCTATTACTGGAGGATATTGGCTTCCCTTGAGGGTCATCCTGTGGATATAGCAAGTCCAATGGGGTATTTCTCTACTGGATATATAGAGAAGGACATACATGAAATAGTTGCCGAACTGAACAGGGACGAGGTCTCATTATCCGAGGACGAGAAGGCTTACGTGGAGCTTACACTCAGGAACATGGGTAACGGACTGGAACTCGTCACACTTGAACCCTTGGGTTCCCTTGCGCCATTTATCGAGATGAACCGGTCCCACAGTTTGAATCCAGGAGATATCAAGGTCATCAACATTACCATACTTCTCGATGACAATGTGGACCCGGGGGATCATGAACTTCTTATACGGATAAAGTACCACAATGAGGTTGAGACCAAGACCATCAAGATTGAACTGACCGGGAAGAAAAAGAACGATGAAGGGGTACTCGGACTAGGTTCTATTCAACCACTCTGGCTGATCATAGGAGCGGCAGGATTACTATTCGTTCTAATTCTAATAATTATAATTGCCCGGAAGAAGAGCAAAAGGAAGGAAGAGGCAAGAGCTTCAGAAAAGGAAAGAAGTTCGAGTATTTCATCTGCGGAAAGTAGCAAACCCATCACAGCCCAGGAACTATATGGGAAGGACCTTTATGCAAAGGACATCTATGCTGTAGCACCAGCATCGAATACTGGTTTGGACCCCTACCGTTATGATATGCCTGATGAGACCGATTTCTCGGTTCCGCCTCCCACTATTGTTGACGGATCTGCTGAACCTGCCCCAGTTTCCCTTGAGGAGGGTGAGATCGAACTGCTTCCTCCTGAGGACCCTGATACTGAGAAAGCAGGCGATAAGGCGGAGGAACAGAGCGGGATGGATGGGAAGGCCGTCAAAGAGGCTCCTGCAATTGAAATAGCCATGGACGAATCCACTCTTTTCTATCTTCCACCAGCACCGGCCGGGAGCAGTAAAGATAAAGAAGACGATAAGAAGACTACCATAATGGATGCTGAACTGGTGGATAAAACTGTCAAGGAATCACCCGATACTGCCAATCAGAAAATACCAGAAATATCCGACAATAATTATAATGATGTGAAAGAATCCAAGGCTGCTGATAATAAACCTGTTCCTCCGGCACCCAAATGATATCCTCTAGCGGAGTGAGCAATTATGCCTATGCGGTCCAAGAGTGTCATATTTCTTCCTTTCTGTACCTTATGCCAAGCTTCAAAGGCCAGGGGGCTCGCTCGGACATATTCAGCACAGCTTGAACCACTTTTAGATCTTCTAGCGGAAGAGAATATCAATATTGTCCAATTGCCCTGCCCTGAGATGCTCTTTGAAGGTATTGACCGGGAACCCCGCGATATATCTTATTACGAGAATAGAGAGTTCAAGCAAAGCTGTAGACGGCTGGCTGAACAGCAGGCTGTTATAATCAACCAATTTAAGGATGCAGGTTATAATATAATCGCACTTGTTGGGGTGGAAAGGTCCCCTTCATGCTCCCTAAGGAATGTGAAAAGGAAGGGGAAGATCATCAGAGGGAAAGGAATTTTTATGGATTATTTGGTTGAGGAATGTCCTTCAGGAGTACCATTAATATCCTTGGATTACAGGGCCCAAAATGCCGCAATTTATATGATAGAAGAATCCATAATCAATATGAAACGCCCTTAATGAAGTAAAAAAGGTCTCATTGTACCTTTCAACCAAAGTTTTATAGATATAATTGCCTTTTAGAGGTTGAGTGTTGGAGTAATTTAATCATATGATTCATATCCATACATTCATGACATTTTCCGGTTGATAAGATGACTAAGGACGAAAATACCTATATAGTGAAGGCAAAAGCCTTTGAGAGAATCATCAAGACCCTGCTCGAAAAAGCACCTAGATTCCTGGATGAGATCACAAAGGCTCTGGCCAATGAAACGTTCGTTAAACGCTTCGGTGTTTCTGTCAGCATGTTCTACTTCACCCTTGAGCAGGAGGGCATGGATGAGAAAAAGGCTATGGAGCTCACCAAGGAATATATCAGAATGTTCAATGTGGCGGCCGTGGTGAAAAATTTCGAGAAGATGAAGGATGTGGCTAAGGTCATGGGAGTTTTCTCGGAACTGGAAAAAAAGGAAAGTAAATAAAATCCCCTGTTGTTATTCTTGCTTTCATGCATTGTAGATTGAAGCCCAATATTTTTTGAAGTGTCAAATGATAGGTGATACAATATGTCAGTCTATACCAGATTCTTAAAGCTTACAAATGAGATACATGATCTGCAGAAGATAGGGTCAGTTCTTGGATGGGATCAGGAAACCTACATGCCCAAAGGCTCCCTGGAAGGCAGGGCCCATTCAAGAGCGGCTCTGTCCTCCATCATCCATGAAAGGATCACATCAATGGAGTTGGGGTCACTCCTGAAAACCTTGAACAGTGAAGTGGAAGGTAAACATCTCAATGCCGAGCAGAGGGCAAATGTCAGGATAATGAAAAGAGGGTATGAACGAGCGGTCAAGGTCCCCAACGAGCTCATGAAACGATTGAGCAGGACAACTTCTCTTTCCCAGAAAGCATGGCAGGAGGCACGAGCAAAGAACGATTTCACTCTTTTTCTACCGAACCTGGAAAAGGTCGTGGAGCTTAAGATGGAACTGTGCGAGCATATAGGCTACGAGAAGAGTCCTTACGACGCTCTCTTGGATGAGTTCGAACCTTATGCCACGAAGGATGAGATCGACCCCGTGCTCAAACATCTTCATAAAGAACTAGTGCCTATAGTCCGCAAGATATATGAATCAGAAACCGAAATAGATGATTCTTTCCTATACCGAGATTATGATATAGCAGAGCAGGAAAAGTTCGGGTGCAAGGTTATCAAGGATATGGGATTCGACATGAACAGAGGAAGACTGGATGTGTCCGCCCATCCATTCACCGCAGGTACCGAGGATGATGTCAGAATGACGACCAGGTATAAACTGGATGACCTGAAACCATCCATATTCGCTGTTGTTCACGAAGCTGGCCACGGACTCTACGAACAGGGGTTCCTAAAGAAGCATTACAGGACACCCATGGCGTCCTCTATCTCCCTGGGATGGCATGAATCACAGTCTCGTTTGTGGGAGAACTTCATAGGAAGAAGCTGGGAGTTCTGGGGACATTACTATCCGCAGCTGCGCACACATTTCCCGAGCACATTGAAGGGTATAGACCAGAATATGTTCTATAAAGGGATCAACAGGGTTAAGCCCTCCCTGATCAGGGTTGAGGCTGATGAGGTAACTTATAATCTCCATGTTATACTCCGCTATGAGCTGGAAAGCCAGATGATGGAAGGAAATATTGACCTTTCTGAACTGCCTGTAATATGGAATGAAAGAATGGAGAAATATCTCGGGGTCATACCACCCGACAATGCCACAGGGGTTCTTCAGGATATTCATTGGTCCCTGGGTTTTATAGGATATTTCCCAACCTATACCCTTGGCAATATATATGCAGGCCAGATATACCATAAGCTCAATAAAGAGATGCCTAATTTATCAGAGGATATTGGCAGGGGAAGGTTTCTGGACATCCTCAACTGGCTTAGAAAAAACATTCACAACAAGGGCAACCTTCTAACCGCCAGCGATCTTGCTAAGGAACTTTTGGGTGAAACACTTAATGACCGATACCTCCTTGATTATATCAAGGACAAGTTCGGCAACATTTACGGTGTGAGGCTTTGACTAAAAAGCGTGGATAAATTGAAAACTACACAAATAGATATCGATTATCACAATGCTGTGGAATCCATTTTCGACCTCAGATTTAGGGCTAAAAAGGAAGGGTTGAAAAAGATTTCCGACCTTTTGAAACGCATGGACAATCCTCATGAAGATCTTTTTATCGTAAGGGTAGTGGGCACCAACGGTAAAGGCTCCGTATGCGCAATGCTGACATCCATCCTTGTTGAGGCAGGTTATTTAGTCGGCACATTTACTTCTCCCCACCTGGTGGATTTCTGTGGGCGGATATGCATAGATGGACATCCCATATCCCGAAATGAAGTTATTAACCTTCATTCGATCATATGGCCACAGATTGAGAAAATGGAGACAATATCAGAAATGGGACCTCCTACATTTTTCGAGTTTGTAACCGCCCTAGCCCTGTGCCATTTCAGGAATAAAAAAGTGAATATTGCCATCATGGAAGCGGGAATAGGCGGGATGAGAGATGCCACCCATGCAGCAGGCGGTGAGTTGGGCGTCATTACCAATATAGCAATGGACCATGAGGATGTTTTCGGTAAAAACTTAACATCTGTCATACGGGATAAGGCCTCAGCGGTAACAAAAAGCGGAGTGGTTGTGACATGCAACATCGATGACATTTGTTCTGAAATCTCAGAAATCGGCCGGGAAATCGGATTCAGGCTGAGAAATATTCGTCCTTCAGAGGTCGAAATCCAGTCTATTGAAGGAGATGGTTTGGAAATTTCCTTGGAAACTGAACTAGCCAAATATGAAGGTTTAAGGATCCCCTTGATCGGTGATTTCCAAGGTGAAAACACCGCTGCCGCTGTCTTAGCTTGTGAAGAACTCAACAATTTCAATTTTTGTATCGGCAAAGAGCATATCATCAAGGGTCTGGAAAAAACCGAACTCAAGGGACGTATGCAGGTAATTGGAAAGCACCCTGAAATAATTGTTGACTGCGGCCATAATCAGGAAGCTGTCAGAAGGCTCATGGTTAATGTTAAAAAAAGGAGATTCAGGAAATTGTGGGTAATCTTCGGCGCCACATACAAGAAGGATATTGAAGGAATGCTCCAGATGATACTTGTCCATGCTGACCATCTAATTGTAACTTCGGCCAATAATGAAAGGGCCTTAAAGGCTGAAGATCTTCTTGAAAAAGCAGAAGAAGCCAAAGATAAATTGGTACAAAATAAAAACCTGCAGAAGGATGCTCAAATCATAACCGCCGATAGTTCTACAAATGCGATCAAATTAGCTTTAGAACGCGCAGAGGCAACGGATCTGGCAGTAATATGCGGTTCGGTTTATCTGGCAGGAGAAGCATTAAATTTACTAGATGTGTTTGATCGGAAATAATACCTGCTTTATTCTTTCTTCTTCCCTCTATTAACTATAAAACCCACTAAAAGAAGCACAGCAAAGAGCACCAATACCACTATCTCCGGGATCTTGTTATCCGACCTATTGGCAGACGCTATCACTAATTCAAAGGTGATATTCACCCGAGAACCGCCATCGCTAACACCAATAGTAATTATGTGATTCCCAGTCATATCCTCACCGGCCCTGAACTGGATCTCGCCAGTATTCGGATCAATATCAAAAACATCCGTATTATCATAGAAAAGCAGATAGGCATCCTTATCGGCATCGGACGCATTTATTTTCAATAACAACTCATCACCTACCTTCAGCACTATTCTGCCTGGATTTTCAATAACTGGCAAATCATTTTTATTGGCTACCGAAACATTCAGAACGGCTTTACAGAAATCGCCGCTTTGATCTGTAATGGTCAAATTCACCTGAAAGGACCCGACATGCTCGTCGTCGGGTACAAATGATATTGAGCCGTTCCCATCAGGCTTGAACAGCGGAGGATCAAGGACATATTCAAGGAACTTACTGCCGTCAGGGTCGAAAGCTTCCAGGGTGAAATTTGCCAATATTCCTTCATGCAAAGTAATATTCTCAGGCCCCAAATATATCGGGGGGTCAGGTTTTGGTTCAACATGGACCATCCATTTCCGGTAAGAATTGGATATCCCGTCACTGACCAATATGGTTATTTCCGCCTCTCCGAACCAGTCTCTTTCAGGTGCGGCGTTCAGAAAGCCATTCTCATCTATATATGCCCCGGACTGGCCAACACTATCTCCTATCAATTGAAAAGAAAGCTCACCAGAGGCATTATCGGGATCCTTACAATGCTCATACAGATCCAAGAATCGAAGGGAACTATTATCCTCGGCAATTAAAAGATCAGGTATAGGGGGGACCGACGTAGGAATGTTAGGCTCCAGAAATATAAATGCTCGATTATTATCCTCTCCGAACTCCTTAAGAATATCATTGGGATCCAGCTCCAGCCTGATAGCTGTGGGTTCATTGGGCATCATAATATTCATTTCACCTTCCAATACTCCATTACGGGGAACTCCCCTTAATTCAAAAGTGTCGAAAACAACATATTGTGAATGGGAGCCGTTTTTGCTCTTAGGGCAAGCCGCAAGCTCAACATCAAAATCCTCGAGGCTGATGAAACCTTCATTCTCAATTGTAAAGAACAGGGTGATCTCTGAACCCGGTGATGCCTGACGGTCTATTTTCATGGAACTAGAGCTTATCGAAATGTCAGCCGGAGCTAATGGTGTGACAGATTTTTCAAAAAGAAGATGACTCGGGGAAGTGACCCGTATACCCACGGTTTCAATACCCGTCAGGTCGGGGAATAGGCACAATGTTCCATTCATATCAGTGTGGCCGGAATAGGCATCGTATAGGTTCCAAATTTCATTACTAGCATCAGCGTACTCTCCGATCATATCTCGATTCATCTGCACATCATCCCTGTACATGCATACACTGGCATTGGGAACCGGCTGCTGAGTCACATTGTCCCTGACAGTGATATTGACACTTTTCTTGCAGGCATATAATTCCTCAGCTTCAATCTCTAAAAAACCCGGTTTCCCAATCCAAACCGACACCTCTGGATCACCCAGGAGATTGTAGGAGAGCTTATTTACTTTCTGGCCCATATGGTACTCGAAATCGTCGCAGACACCTGGAATGCCAGTCTCATTGATCCCTGCATTTTCATTAAGATACTCTGAATAATCTCTCAGCATCTCATAGAAACATTGCCCCTGCCGGGTCATTCCGCTGAAAAAAAGCTCCCAGAACCGGCCGAACATCCACCAGTTGCCCCAGGAAGCGTTGAACTCCTCGGATTCCCCTCTCATTGTGGCCTCGGTTGCGGATATCAACCCTATTGTGCCTCCATTCTGGGCATATACAAGTTTTTCCAGGTTTGTATCGTCCTCTTCGGTGAAGTTGCCGATGGAACATGCTGATAGATACATAAGGGGAAGCTTGCCCTCGTTCCCAGCTTCCTCAGAGTGGGTGTGATTGAAAAAAGATGCAAAGGTCCAGCTTGTACCATTACCCCTGTAGTGTGCCAAACCATTTCCATCCAGATAACCGTGTGAAGCAGTGCCTACTATTCCACAACCCTTATCAAAGGCCTTGGTGAAGGTTCCCGCACTGAGGGTGTCAGTCCAATCAGTATAATTGCCACCAGCTATGAAGGGATAATCATAGAGCTCTTTAAGGGAATAATGCTCCGGAATGTATGGAAGAGCCTTCTGTATTGCCTCATATCCGTTGTCCTTGTAGCTGCTGTAACCCTCATCGGTCTCGTTTGTCAAAGGGTTGTCCGGCCTGTTGGGTATATCCATCAAGGCCCCTGCGAACAATCCCCTAGCGTACCAATCGCCGGGCGGAGGTGCTGTCTCATAGGTCACTATCTTCATCACTGCGTTTTCAAGCTCATTCAAGCTGTTAACAGGAAGCCTGCCCACATATAGCTCAGGGGTCCACAGTATCTCCCCTTCCTCACCGTAGATACCGTCACCGTCGGCATCCCAGGGTGAATCCAGATCGGAATAGTAGTAATCCGTAGGAACAAATCCATTCCCCCAGGGCACAGGTGTTTCGTTGTAGGTGGTATTCAGATAAACATAACGTGGCGGTAAAATTTCAGAATCACCTATTAGTAAAAGCCATTTAAGATCGGGATTATTGATCTTTTTTATCTGCAGGAAATTGTGTATCTTCTCGGCCTCATCAAAGCCCCAGGAGTGATTGTATATGTGCTCAAGAGTAAAAACAGATGTAGGCATCCCTTTCTTGGTCTTCAGATCAATCAGGGGAACCAGTGGGCCGAGAAGGGATCGGGGGGATAAAATGATATATTCCAGATTCCCTAAGGCGCCTCTCATACTTTCAGACTTATATTGCGTCTTCACCCCCTGCCTATGATACCTAGGATCGTTATAAATATGTCCGCCGTCAGAAGAAGGAAGGTTAAGGTTATTGAATTGAAGAACGCACAATAGAAAAGAAAATAATAATGCAAGTGCCAATTTTAATCCGTATTGAATAAAAACACCCCTTATTTCATTCTGGGCCTGCTTAATAAAATTGTAATCTTGCATATTTCTACTAGAACTTAAGCCTTGCTAAATAAAAAATAAGATAGAGAGCATCGCCCTCTCGATATATTTTGTTTTTTTCCTTTGCAAAATATCAAAATTTTCAAATTCTTTCTTAAATGCGTTATTTGCGAGAGTTTTTGCCGTGTTATAAATTCCTCCTCAGCCCACCCTAATCGACTTTTATATGTTCAATGTCGTAATAGAAAATGTAAAATATAAATGTTATAATATTAATATAATCTAGATATGATTCAATAAGAATCTGAATTATAACATTTTATTACGATTAATCCTT
>CAYSHM010000004.1:0-198035 GCA_964430885.1 uncultured archaeon
GATGATGATGATGATGAAGAAACTGGCCTTGAAGAAGATACTGAAAAAGATGAAGAAGGATCAGATGATCCTAAAGATAACGATGCTGATGAACTGTGGACATCCGATGGAGAAATATTGGAGAGTGAGGATTCCGAGGGGCAGGATAAAGATTTAGTCTTCGAACTTTTCGATGGTGAGGCGGAAGAAAAAACTGATTCACAAGAAGCCGATGCATCTGGAGAGGATAATAAAACTGATGATGATTCGAATATTGATCTGGAGGGCCAGGGCGACTCTGATGCCGAAGATGATGATACGGCATGGGACGATGAAGAGGAAACTGCCGATCCTGAAGAATCCGACGATGATTCCATACGCTGGTCATGAATGTTATACTAACACTGGATTGAGGGCGGATGTGATTATGAATGGAACGGTCGTTTACAAAACAATACTCACTATCCTCTCCATTGGCGGTATATTAACATCCATTTGGCTGGTTTATAATGAAATTATGACACCAGGCTTCTGTCCAAGATTATTGCACATTCCCGCTTGTTATTTGGTCCTGATATCCTTCATACTTGTTTTAGCCGGAATTCATTTTAAAGGAAATCCAACATCTAAATATTATTCCTTATTGGTAGTGGTTCAGGTTTACTGATGGCAATTTGGTTTTCATTCAATCAGATAATAGGTGAAATGAAATGCCCGACGATATTGGCTCTACCTTTTTGTTATGTTTCTTTGTTGACCTTAATTTCTCTAATCATCGTTTGGTTCCAGTCCAGTAAATAAAAGTTGAATGAACTATAAAACATATAAGTACTATCATTATCACCTAATAACTACAAAAAGTAGTTTTATTTCATACACATTTTTTTCTTATCATGAAGAGAAGGATTGAAAAACATAGTTTAGGCAGTGTATCACTATTCAGTTTAATACCGCTTTTTCTCGTGATCCTTATTGCAGGTCTCTTTATTATGGCAATTAAATTATGGCTTCCTCTTCATTATGTGATCGCTTTTCTTTTTCTACTGGTAGGTCTTGTCATCCATTTCTTAAGAAACAGATCAGAAGGTGCCCCAGTACTTCTCCACAGCAGGGGGCTGGAGGTAATATTGGATGTATTTGTGATACTTTCCTATCTAGTATTTTCAGCGGAACTCCTAGTTGGATTAGGCCATTCCATTGGTGAGGTTTGGCCCATGGCATTTACTATATTCATTGTAATAGCAGCAAGTCTCTGGTGGGCATTAGAGGTTCCAATGCCCTTTCTGATAATACTGGGAATAGCCTATCTTATTGCGAGTCCCTTCATCCATGGTCTGGACGGATATGATGTGCTTATCTTCTATGCAATGCTCATCATCCCAGGTCTTTCTCTTATTCTGTTTCATTCTCTTGCAATGAGGATCGAAATACTGGCAGAACAGATAACCTCCTTGGTTGGACTCTTCCTTTGGATTGCCTTTCTTCTAGGTTCAGTTGGTCTTATAGGAAGTTTCATGTCGCCTATTTATCTCGGAATAGGGAACGAAAGAGCTTGGATACCATTGGTCATATCTACCGGATTGATAGTGGTTTCCTGTTTAGTTTTGATATTTATCCATCCAAAGGCTGATAGGGATTGGAATATATATATCGAGATGCAGTTGAACAAGAAAGTGAGGTGATTCCGCTTAAACTAGTGAATTATTTCTAAAGTTTCAATTATCATTTTTAGAATTCATTCTCTCCATTTGTTACCCAATCTCCATACTTTTTTATTACTAAACAATGTTAAAATAACATAAATTAGGTAATCCCATGTTCTTTGCCTGATATTTCACGGTGCAAATGTATATGTATGTAAGGGTGTCGCAAAATGGCTGAAGTAGTATTGGAACACATTTCAAAGAATTATGACGATTTCTTTGCTGTCAAGAATGCGGATTTTGTAATAGAGGACGGTAGTTTTGTAGTTCTTGTGGGTCCGTCAGGCTGTGGGAAGTCCACTACCCTTCGAATAATAGCAGGTCTTGAAACGCCGTCAGAGGGCCGGATAATAATCAATGGTCGGGACGTCACCAAGATGGAGCCCAAAGATCGCAATGTAGCAATGGTGTTCCAGAGCTATGCCCTCTATCCTCATATGAACGTCTTTGACAACATGGCCTTTGCTTTGAGGGCAGGTTCTTATACTGAGGGAAACAAGAAGAAGAAACTCTCTAAGCAGGAGATCAAGGACAGGGTCACACGTGCAGCTGAGCTCCTGGGTATTGAGGACCAACTGGGCAAGAAACCCAAACAGCTCAGCGGAGGTCAAAGACAGAGGGTTGCTGTTGGAAGGACCCTGGTCAGGCAGCCATCGGTATTTCTCATGGACGAACCATTATCCAATCTTGACGCCAAACTTAGAACCAAGATGCGTGTGGAGCTCAAGAATCTGCACCAGAAGCTTGGTGCCACAATAGTATATGTCACCCACGACCAGAAAGAGGCCATGACCCTGGCAGATAAGATAGCGGTGATAAACAAAGGCCAGATACTGCAGTATGCTTCCCCACTTGAAACCTACAATTCGCCAGCCGACTCTTTTGTAGCTTCATTCATCGGCAGTCCTTCAATGAACCTTATAGAGGGCTCATTGAAGCCTCATCCCAAGGGTTACCGGTTCAAAAGCAGGGATATATCATTTGATCTTCCTCTTCCAGTTGCCAAAGCGGTCTATAAAAGCCAACTTTCCTCGTCGGAGATAACTTATGGGATCAGACCGGGCAATATAAATGCAGCATCGGAATTCGATGAGAATATACGTTCAAATAGCAAGCAGCTCGTTGAGGCCAGGATATTTGGTATGGAAGCTTTGGGAAGCAGGGATATAGTGTTTGCCAGAAAGGGCGTTACAGAGCTTTCAGCCGAGGTGAAGGTCGGGAGCGGGCTGAATATTGGTGATAACTGTCTTCTGGACCTCTCCAGCTCCAAGGCACACATATTCAAGAAGGACGGGAGGGCAGTGTGTTGAGTTCAAGTAAATTACAGCTTTCCGGTGTATTCGCCATTATATTTCTTTTACTAATTCCCGCTAGTATCCAGTTTATTGATGAGCATAATTCCGCCCCTGCCAGTTCAAGCATATCACTCCCTTCTAATGATAAAATATCTGATCATTATACCGCGCCCACCCGTTCCAATATTTCACTTGACGGCAGTTTCAAGGATTGGGATATTTCCCATCTCCTATGCCTAGACCCTGTTGGTGACGACAGCTATCATTTGAGCGACGGTTTCGACAATTCACGTGACCTGGCTGCTGCTTACATGACCCAGGATGCGGAATCACTCTATTTCAGGCTGGACTATTACGACCTTGCGTTTCAGGCTGAATCAGGTAATCTAGATAGCTATGTGCTGTTGGATTTCGTATCTGGCGGAGAGGTTTGGACACCAGATTATTCCGAATGTCAGACCGATTCATGGTGGGATATCGCCATTGCCCTGTATGACAGCGGTAATTTCAAGGTCTATTATTCCGACTGGACCGAGCACGATACTCATTTTTTGGGTGCAAACTATCACAGCCAGTTCGACTGTGTTGAGTTTGGATTGGATAAGGATGCTCTCAGTGAGAACGGCTATGGGGGTACCGGGGAGATAAGGTGCCAGTTCTTCACAACCAAGGATGGTACAAATGACGGCGCTGGCGAGATACCTGGCAAGGCAGATTTGGTTGACACTATTCCTGACGATCGGCCATGGGAGGACGACTTCTTCTCGGGCAACGTATCAACGGAGAATCCCGGAACCCTGGGCAGTGCCAAGGTGGGTATTTTCCACCACGGCAACCAGTTCGTCAAGAATGTGGACAATTTCGTCAAGGACGAGAACGGTTTGGGATTCTGGAAAGTCCCTGAGATCCATGAGAAGTGGGATGTACCGGTTAACCTGCATGTGTCTGGTACATTGGCCGAGGGAGCCCAGTGGTTCAAGCCTGAGTTCAACCAGTTCATGAGACAGCTTGTTGATGATGAGATAGTTCACATGGTGGGCGGTTTCTACAACGAGTATATTCCTCAGTACATTCCCGAAGAGGTCAATCTCTGGAGCATGGAATACGCCAGGGAGATGATAGAGTACTATTACAATGATACTGATGTCCCCTTCTGCTGGGTGCCTGAGAGGGTGTTCTGGGACGGATACGAATATCTGGTGAAGGACGGAGGCTACGAGGCGGTCATGGTTGATACCGAGAACGGTTTCAGGTGGTATGCCGAGCCCCAGGGACACACTGACGAATACAAACTGTACGAAGAGGATAACGGCCTCAAGGTTCTTTTTATTAGCAATGCAGGAGGCGCCGGTGCGGGCTGGAATGTTCAGGACCAGATACATAACTCATACGACGGCGGTCTGGCAATGTCCCTCAGGGGGATGTTCTATTCTTTGGCCTCCTCGCCTGATCAGGACCAATATGCCCTGTACATGGACGACTGGGAGAAGACATGCGGCAATATACCTCTCTGGGGCGGCGCCGGTGTTGTGGATGCATACGAGAATTCCATAGCCTGGATGTCGGTACATCCCTGGGTTCAGGTTGTGCCTATGGAGGAGCTTTTAGATCTGCCAATTCAGGGCGAAGTGGATATTGACGACTGTACATATTTCTGGCTCAGCGGAAAGACCGGGAGCCTTAATAACAAGGATAATGCAGGTAATCTCTACGATGCCTGGTACTATGATCCTCTTGAGGAGATATCCCATGTTTCCTATGAGGATTATGTTCCCTATGACTGCCAGATGAGCATGGGGGATTACAATACACCCAATACAATTATTGGTGATACCTGGGACCTGGTGCATCAGATTCCATCCGACAGCCCCTTTTACAATCTGGCATTCAAGACCTTCTCCAATGGTCTTTATGAGACCGCATGGTTCGAGGGGGAATGGCCGGATATTTATATTCCATACTGGCAGAAGGAGCAGGCGGCTCATATCCGCTGTGCTGCTCTCTATTACTACGCACATGAATGGTTCGAGTCCTCAGGTACGGACCGTATAACCGCACGATCACTGGATCTGGATATGGATGGAGGGGAGGAATATATTTTATCCAACGAAGATGTGTTCTGCGTTTTCGAGAAGAGGGGCGGCAAGCTCATAGCAGCCCTGGACAGCCATGGTGACCAGATTGTAGGCAATCAGCCTACAGGCTGGCTTACCGAAGGTGATTATATTACCGATGCTATAACATCCACCACCACAAATACTCATTTCAGCGGGGAATACCTGGGGATGGCCGAGAGCCCCGGAGCCCAGTATCTCAGAGGTTCCAAGACCTTTGCCTTCAGCGATATGGGTAATGAGAACGACATTTACCAGGCCAATCTGGATAGCAATTCCAAGAGTCTGACATTTCAGTATGGTGACATCACAAAAACATACACACTCAGCGGAAAAAGATTGAGGGCTGATTATTCAATATCCGGCCGGGTTAGGGCTGGAGGTCACGGCATACGTTTCTCATTCTCCCCCGATCTGGATATGCTCCTTGAGGAAGGGCCCGGTGAAGTGGAGCTGGTAACGGGAGATCAGGATGAACTGTGGGGCTGGCAGCTGAATGATGTTGTGGGAGCAGTGGAATTGAACAGCGATCTTGAATATTCAAATCATGATTCCAATGTGGCCAACTACTATGTTGAGCTCAATGCACTTTCCGATAATTTTCACGCTGATGTTCATTTGGGACGTCTGGACTCCCATCCCCCGGTGAACACACCTCCCAGAGCCATACTTATATCACCGCTTTCCGGTTCAAATATCACAGATGATACTCCGCTGCTCTCATGGGAAGGCCAGGACAGCGAGGGTGACGATATATACTACAAGGTGCTCTTGGATGGGTCCGGCCAGCCTTCAGCAGAACTCCTTTCCAATACTTCCGATACGAGTTATTCGGTATCCCCGGGAACGTTAGAACTCAACACCACATATTACTGGACAGTGATACCTTACGATCATGGGGCATCTGGGACATGTGTCAGCGGTATATGGAGCTTCACTTTGGTGAATGATGATTCACCTGCTGTGATGAGCGGGAAACCGCGGATACAGATAATGGAACCCGAATTGAACGTTAGCCATGATCCGCTTTTGGGCATTCCGGTTAGAGATGTGATCACAATTTCCGGCAGGGCATTCCAGGGCGATAATGCCACGGCTGTTGAGTCAGTGGAAATCAGTATTGGCTCGCAGGTCAACTGGACAGATGTGGATGATCTTACTGATGCCGGCCAGGGTGTTTGGCAATGGCAGCATGATGTGAATACCCTTTCTCTGTCCGACGGAAGCGTAGATATAGCTTTCAGGGCCTACGACGGTCGGAACTACTCCGACCTTGACAGCATCAGGCTTCTCATAAACAATACTTCTCCAGGGCCGGAGGAGGATGACGACACAGGTGATGACGATACCGGTGACGATGATACTGGAGATGATGATGATGATGACACTGGTGACGATGACGACAATACAGGGCTTCCGAAATCATTGGATATGGGGCCTTTTTTGACTTCTGACGGCAAACCCATACCCGGTGCGGTTGTTGAGCTGGATCCCCAGGACAGCGGAGGAAGAAAGACGAGGGCCGGTAATGCAGCACTCACAGCTGTGACGGATGTTTCCGGAACCGCAGTTTTCACCCCTCATCCAGCTCCGGGAAATTACCGATGTATAGTAAAGAAGAATCTACGAACTGTGATCTCATCCTTTGATGTAGTAATTGGAAGCGACGGGAGTGTTCTCTATAATGGTACATCTCATCCGCCTTCATCAGTATACACCCTTGAGGAGATAGAGTCTCTTGGCAATGTCAATAGCGGTAATAGTGATGATGACAATAAGGGAAAGATTTGTCTCAATGTGCTTCTGATGTTCGTGCTCCCAATGCTGGTAATAGTGATAGCTGGAATACTGATAGAGATCATGGTCAAGCGTCTGAAAGTAAAGAAGAAAAAATAAAATTCAGCAGTGATAATTGACATTACAAGATCAAACATGACATTACATGGTACGATGTGATATAACATTTCAAGTTCAGGAAGTTGATATGTATGAATAGGAAATTCAGTTTTAATAGTAATTCGAGATGCGTTAAAGGTATAGTACTGATGCTTTTACTGCTTCTGCCTGCCTTTGCCTTTTTAGGGTCAATGGATGTAGGGGGAACCACCCACAATACAATAAGCGTCGACGGTGCTCTGGGAGATTGGCATACCGACGAGAAGATGGGTGTGGATGCTAGCAAATCCTTCTATTTCACTTGGGATGCAGACAATCTCTACTTCGGCTGGGATGGTACCAACTGGGCCCTGGAGGGTGATCTCTTCATTTATATCAACACTACAATGGACGGGAGCTATTCTTCGGTTGATTGGTCAGGACCCCATACGCTTCCATTCAAGGGCGATTACGTATTCTGCATGGAGGGTTCGGATTATTTTGATCTGAGACATTTCAGTGTTGACAGCTGGCAGACGGTCAAGGACCATACCGGATTTGCTGCAAATACGGTCTATATAGGATGGGCCGAAAATCCGGTCACCGAGATAACCATTCCTCTGTCCGACCTTGGAAACCCCAGTTCTGTTGATCTTGTTGCCTTTGCCCAGTGGGAGGATGCCAACAATATATGGGCCTCATTTCCAACTGACAACCCTGCTTCAGGAGAGGGAAGCGAGATATTATCTTATTACTACAAGGCCCCGACTCTGGGGTCCGGCACTGCACCCAATACACTTGAGGTAGGCTTCAGGATGGGCGGTATAGAGCCCCGCGAGGACGCTATCAATCTTGCCATAGTATGGCATCAGCACCAGCCCTATTACAAGAACGTGCTTACAGGGAAATATGAGATGCCCTGGGTAAGGGTTCACACAAGCCAGGAGTACCTGGATTCACCAAAGATACTTCTTGAGCATCCGGGGGTAAAGGTTACTTTCAATATTGTTCCCTCTCTCATTCAGCAGATAGTGGATTACACTGACAACGGAGTGCTGGACAGGAATACCGCCTGGCTGGACAAGGGTGTGGAGAACCTCACAGAGATGGAGAAGCACACCATGCAGTTCGAGTTCTTCTGGGTTCCCAGCTGGCAGTACAGCATGAACAATGAGGCTTCCAGGTATTACCATTACCTCTACAACAAGACCATGCACAATCTTACACCTGAGACCATAATGATGGATACCCTTCTTCCAATGGACGAGCTCTTCGATCTTGCCGTTGTTTATCATCTGTTCCAGCTCAGTCCCTGGTATGTGCAGGGATTCTATGAAGAATCGGAGAGGGATGAAAGAATAATGGCCCTCTATGACCAGTACGGAGGTTATACACAGGCCGATCTGGATTACATACTAGATAAACAGTTGAATATGATGGACGAGGTGCTGGATGTGTATGCCGAGGCCCAGAACAGGGGACAGGCGGAGCTGATAACTTCACCCTATTCTCACCCTATACTTCCTCTCCTTATGATGCCTGGCTGGAACAACGAGCAGGGCCGTTTCATATACAAGGAGAGCTGGTATGACGACGTTGTGAATCATCTTGATATGGCCAAGGATATTTTTCAGGAGCATTTCGGACAGTTTCCCAAGGGTATGTGGCCTTCTGAACAGTCCGTATCCCAGGCTGTGATAGAACCCATAGCCGACTCGGGTATTGATTGGATGATCACTGACGAGATGGTCCTGGACGCCAGCGGTTTTGACGCCGAGAGCAATGATGTGCTCTGCAAACCTTATCTGGTGGAATCCAACGGGAAACAGCTAAATGTGATATTCAGGGACAGGGTAATATCCGATAGGATCGCCTGGCAGTATGGTAAGTTGAGCGCTAAAGAGGCGGTCGATGATTTCATGGACTATGTGTGGGATGTTAGGGAATCCCTCTCGGACCCTGCCGACTCGCTGCTCACAGTGGCCTTGGACGGCGAGAACTGGATGTTCATGTCCTTTGTGGAGAGGGACAACGGCAGGCTGTTCATGGATGAGCTATACTCAAGGCTGGAAAATACTGACTGGATAAGAACAACAGGCGTGAAGGATTATATTGCCCAGCATCCTCCCGACCCTGCAAGCGAGAAGATAGATGTTCTTGCCAAGGACTGTCCCAACGGAGCTGGATCCTGGATAGACGGAACAATGAGCACCTGGAGCGGCGAGGAGGAGGAGAGCCTTGCATGGGAGCGCCTCATTGCTGCAAGGGATGCAGTCATCAAGAAGGAGCAGGAGGATCCGGATTTCGAGGGCCTGGATTCAGCCTGGAAGAGCATATATGCGGCAGAGGGAAGCGATTGGTTCTGGTGGTACGGTCTCGATCAGGACAGCGGTTACGATGAGCTCTGGGATGAGCTTTTCAAGACCCATCTCATGAATGTCTATACGGCTCTGGACGAGCCTTTCCCCCCTTATCTCAAGAACCTCTGGCTGCCTCCTCAGGAGCCTGACAAGGACGCCACCGAGGTTATTGACCCGGGCATTGACGGATATGTGATACCTGGTGAGTGGGATGGTGGTTATCTTTACGTTGACGATGACGAAATGAGGGGCAGGTCTGCTCTTGAACCTGAATGGGATATTGACCAGGTACACGTAGGTTACAGCTCCAGGGAGGTCTTCGTCAGGGTTGATATGAAGGCATCGGATGTTGAATACATGTGGAAGAATCCCGATGTTGATCTATCCCTGTATGTGGGTGCGCCCAACGCCCGTGATATGAATATTTATTCCACCAATTATCTGACCAAATACAGCGGTGAGGCCCTGAACTATCCGTGTGTCTACAGGGTGAAGCTAATCAATGACGAGGTTCTGTCATCGGGAAGGTCCCAGTATGGTGTTTACCAGGCTGACGGAAAGGAGAATTGGATATACAAGCTGGACAAGAAGGGCGATACCGTTGCCATGAACGATGTGGTGGAATGGGCAATACCCTTCAAGACCTTGGGGATAGCTGCAGGGGACGAGTTCAGATTGAGGGTTGTTCTGGCCAATGCCACTTCCGGAGAAGATATGGATATTGTGCCCAAACTTCCCATGGAGATCACGGTTCCCAGAGATGTATCGCCGGAGGTGGTCCTCTATACATTGGAGGATACTGAAGGGGATGAGACGGGGGATGGCAATTATGCTTACCCCTTGGCCCAGGATTTCAGCCCCCATTCAGGTCTTTGGGATATACTGGGTGCGGAGATATCTGCAACAGAATACGACCTGATATTCAGACTTCAGTTGGCGGAGATAACCAATGTTTGGCATCTCAGGTACGGTTTCAGCCACCAGATCATTCAGATATATGTGGACCAGGACCGCAAGAGCGGGAGCGGGGAGATAGATATGCTTCCCGGAGCCAATGCTCAGGTGGACCCGGATTTTGCCTGGGAAGTGGTGATATCCGCTACCGGCGACAGTATGTTCGTTCAGCAGGCTACCGGTGAGAAGGTGGCAACGGGATGTGAGGCCGTTGGGGATGCAGATGAGAATACAATTGAGCTTATAGTTTCAAAAGAGCAGGTAGGGAGCAATGTAGCCTCCTATGGATACGTCT
The DNA here is from genome assembly GCA_964430885.1 of uncultured archaeon. Lineage (GTDB taxonomy): Archaea > Thermoplasmatota > Penumbrarchaeia > JASLWR01 > JASLWR01 > CAYSHM01. Next base: position 10,576 of record CAYSHM010000004.1, read on the forward strand.
TGGTTATCGGGAGTCAGGACGGTTTCGGTACGGGTAAATGGAGAGATGTGGACCCAACCCCTTCCGTATGGACCCTTGGGGGCGGTGAACTGCCCAATTCAGCTGACGGTAAGGAATACGACCCGGGGATTATGGATGCATTACTTGGTCCTGACGGCGAATCCAGTCAATCATCCCATATAGGGAGCTACAACGTAGCTAGCAAGAAATATGCTCGAATACCCGGGATAACCATACCCGAGATAGAACAGCAGGTGTTCGGTGAGAAGACAAAGGGCGTGACGGGGAGCGGTGCCATAGTATCATGGCAGACCACCAAACCCGGCACATCCAAGGTGGAGTATGGTAAGACTGAAGCATTGGGGAGCTCTACGGATGAGGATATGTCACTTGAGACTGCCCACAGCCTGGTACTGACAAATCTATCGGCATCCACAACTTACTACTACAGAGCAGGTTCCAGGGACGGAAACAGCGGACCTTTGTTTTGGTCCCCCATAGCCTTTTTCAATACAACAGCCGTGGTTGATGATGAACCGCCCATGATCATTCTTCCCGCGGTTGAGTTCATCAATGATACGGCAGTTAACATCCATTTCCTTACAGATGAAGTGGCAGTTGGAAAGCTGGAGATAGGGGATGACATCAATAATATGACCGATAAGGATTGGGAGGTTGATTTTTCCAAGAAACATGCTTTTCAGGTCGGGGAACTTGAACCTGGCGCCACCTATTATTACAGACTTTCCGCAAAGGATTCTTTGATGAATTTGAACAGTACGGATATATTGGATTTCATCATGGGCCAGGAGGATGAGGATCCGGATGACGATGACGATGATGACCCCGATCCGAGCGGTGACCCAGGTAAAGAGCTCATCAGGGAAACTGACAGTGGTGTCGGCATGGCTCCTGGAACCTATCTTTCTGTTTATCTTGAGGATCTATCCAAGGGCAACGAGGTTGAGATCACAGGCAGTGTAACCGGCGCCACTATCGACATATTGGTATTGAATTCAGGCGGTTTTTCCGATTATACTTCGGTCATATCCAAGAGCGGCAGTTATTTTGCCTATTTCAAGGATGCCGCTGAGCTCTGGACCCTGGGAAGTTTTGAACTGGGTCTGACAATTCCGGCTTCAGGAGATTATTATGTGATCTTCGACAATACCGATGCACCAGTTTCCGGCGCCAGGCCCGATGAGAACGGTATAAATGCAACGGTCAATTACGACATAAGGGTCCTCGAAGGCAAGGGCAATTACACAGGTACACCTTCCATGGATTATGGTGCAGTTCCATCCTTCAATATCTCCCGGAGCTTAACGCTTGAGAAGGGAACCTATGCTTATTTCGAGATGAAGGATTACGGGAAGGGTGACAGAATTTCCCTCTATCTCACTGTCAAAGGCGGAAATATTGACATATTGGTCCTTGAAAGTGATGATTACACCAAATACAGAATAGAGAGTTCAGGCGATGATGTAAAGTATTCCTTTTTGACACAGGCTTCCCGTCTGGATACAGACAGTATTTCCTATACATTTGTAATACCTGTATCCGGCTCCTATTATCTGATATTTGATAACACTGATGCACCGGACGGCGGGGCGAGAAGCAATGGTAAGATTGAGCTGAGCTTTGATCTGCTGGTGGACAGATCAGGTTCTGCCGCTGTTATTGCAGGAAATGCAGGTGATAGAACAGAAGTTATTATGAATGGGGATACCGAAACCAGCGAGGAAAGCAGCGGAATAATTGTCTGGCTTATCTTGAGTGTTATTTTCATAGCTCTAATTTTGATACTGATAATAGTGGTTTTCGTCAAGATCAAAAGGGAGGAGGATAGATTGGGTGTCAGCAGGAGCAGGGGTAATGGAGGGGGAGATATGGACAGAAAAAGTAGAGGAGGTGGCGGAATATGAAGAGTAAAGCGAGATTGATACTGATTTTGACATTTGTATTTCTGCTCTTTACATCAATGACCATGTGCGTGGAGAGGGAGAAGAGTACTGAAGAGACATTCCGTAAAGGTGTAAATATCATGGATACTTCAGGTTCCTCTGGAGACGATGACGATGCAGGAGATGACGATACCGGTGACGATGATACTGGAGATGATGATGACACAGGGGGCGATGACGATGCAGGCGATGATGATGATACGGGCCCAACCGGAAAGGTCACCCTGGAGTTCTGGCACACCTTTCAGTACGCCAAGGAAGTGGAGCTTATCGAGAAGGCGGTGGAGCAGTTCGAGGACGATCATCCCAATATCAAAGTTGAAATACAGCAGCAGACCTATTCCGATGCAGTGAACAAGTTCCAGACAGCAGCAATTGGAGGCGTGGCGCCTGATATTATCAGAGTTCCCAACGACCGGTTGGGGGAGTTGGCCCAGATGGATCTGATTGCATCATTGGACCCCTATATCAGCGTCACCCTTGTGGATTCATATGTTGATATGGCAATAGACGCGATGTCATTCAAGGGTAGTTATTACGGACTGCCCGCCTCATACGATTCAATGGCTCTTATTTATAATAAGGAATTATTATCCCAGCAGGGCTACACTGAACCACCTGAAACATTGGATGAACTGGTGACCATGGCCAAATCCCTTACCTACGGTGATAAGTACGGTTTGGTTTTTCCAATAACCGATCCGTACTGGTGGTTCCTGTTCCAGTACGGTTTCGGCGGAGGCATATTTGATGTGGACGGGAATCCCACCATAGGCAGCCAGGCTTCCGAGGATGCCACGGATTTTATATTCAAACTGGAATCCGAACACCGCGTAATGCCTGAAGGCGGAACTGACAAGAATCTAATGATCAGCCTTTTTACAGAAAGAAAAGCGGCCATGATGGTGACCGGTCCCTGGAACATACAGGATATCAAGGCTGCGGACATCGATTACGGAATCGCTCCCTTCCCCAAGAACACAGCTACAGATAGACACTGTGCTCCTCTGGTAGGTGCCAAGGGATACAGCATTGCCAAGGATTCGTCCCATAAACTTGAGGCCTATCAGCTGATACAGTATCTTACCTCGGCCGAAGTGACGAAGGATTTCGCTTTGGTATCCGATACGCTTCCAAGCGTTCTATCAGTATATCAGGACCAGGAGATAATGGACAGTTACGTCATCCAGGGTTTCCTTTCACAGGCCCAGCTGGGTCAGCAGGCACCGAGCATACCTGAGATGGGATTGGTCTGGAATCCTCTTACGGATGCCCTTCAGCTTATTTACAGCGGTGATAAGAGCATTTCAAAGGGTCTGGCGGATGCCCAGGCTGAAATAGAGAGCAATATGAGTTAAAGTGAAATTGTGAATATTAATATCATAAGAAGGAGTAATAAATATGACAGAAGCAAACAGACCGATAAATTTTGATGCGGCAGGAAATACCTTCCCGCTGTACTCGGTCCGTAAAGTGTCAATATGTTTGCTGTCATTGTTTCTAGTAATTTCACTCATTATTATGCCATGGATTACCGCATCGGCTGATAATGTCGATGGCCCCACCAGGGCGAATGATCTGGATATAGATATAACGGCCCCTTCACATTACAATTCTTTCTTTGACAATGTGATCACCGATAGGGAGATATGGATAAATGGAACCGCTTCTCCAGTTGCAGATATAACAAAGGTGGAGATCCGGTTCAATTCAGGTTCCTGGCAGTTATGCAACGGCAAGGAATCATGGAGTAGAAAGGCAGCTCTTCCCCAGGGCGAGGTTACCATTGAGGCCAGGGTGATGGATACTTCAGATAATTCCGCTTTAGATGAGGTCAATGTCAAGGTGGACAGTCATCCGCCCATGCGGATAATGAATCTTACAGCAGAAGTGGGTCATTTCAGCGGCGAGGTCAGATTGAAATGGGCCCCTTGGCCTCTATATGATTATGATGAGGGTATTGAACTGCCAGGGGCGGAGCGGAACTCTATAATGATATATATCAGAGCAGGAAGCGTGGCTCCCATCTCCGTTTCAGATATGGAGGTATACGAGAGGTGGGCAGGTCTGGAAAACTGGGAAACCGGCAGCAAAAGATTACCGAAGATATATGAGAGAGATGTATCGAAGCTCAAGAACGGAGAGCGGTACTGGTTTGCTGTTGTCGCCCTTGACGATTATGGAAATTATGATGAGAACCTGGAAGAAGGTGTGAATCTGGTCAGCGCCAAACCGGTAGCTCCTCCGGAGACTGCCAATATATGCTTGACCGTTTTTCTCCCTGTTTTTCTTCTTCTGCTAACTGCAGGAGTTTTGTTCCTGGCCGCTCCGGGTAAAACCTTGAAGAGATTCAAGAAGAGAACAATAGATGTACTCAGACCCTATATCTATGTGTCACCGGCGGTTGGAGCTTTAATGCTTCTGACATTTTATCCTGTATTCTACGGCTTCTATATTTCATTTACCAACATGGATAAGTCCCATATTTTTGACTACAGTATTATCGGCTTTGACAACTACGTGAAAATATTCAGCGATCCTATCAAGGTGGACCAGTTCTGGGATGTCACAGGCAGGACGTTCATGTGGACAATAAGCAATGTGGTAATAACAATGGCTCTAGGTTTGGGTATAGCCCTTGTTCTCAATCGGAAGATGAAGGGTAAGCTGATCTACAGGACCCTTCTCCTTCTGCCCTGGGCAATGCCGGCCTACATCTGCTGTCTGATATGGAAGGGTATGTTCAACTACAAGTTCGGTGCAATAAACCATATGCTGACCTTTGCAGGTATAGACCCTGTACCATGGCTGGACAAGATGCCCTATGCTTTCTGGGCTTGCGTTATCACAAATGTCTGGTTAGGGGTTCCCTTCATGGTCATGGTGTTCTCAGGCGGTCTGCAGAGCATATCGGGCGATCTATACGAGGCAGCTAGGGTTGATGGTGTCTCCGGCTGGAAACAGTTCAGGCATATCACACTGCCTCTTCTGAAACCCACAATAATACCAGCGTCCCTGTTAAGCTTCATCTGGACATTCAATATGTTCAATGTGATCTATCTGGTCACAGGGGGCGGTCCAGGAGGCAAGACCGATATTCTCATAACCTATGTTTATGATGCTGCCTTTTCGGGCAACAATGAGTACGCTTTTGCGGCAGCTTATTCAGTGGTGATATTCTTCATGCTGCTGAGCTTCTCGGTGGTGTATATGAAGATAAGTTCTTCACAGGGGGATGACCAATGAGCTCAACATATGATTCTCCAGGCAGATTCGAGAGCTTCATGGACAGGATCACCATAACACCATCCCTGGTCCGTTTCTGTTCTTCAGGGCTTCTTCTTCTTCTCACTATCTCCATTAGTATGTTCCTTATGTTCACCCCTTCAAAGGACCTAGTCCTTAGCAGCGGCTGGATGTTGGTGATGATCGGCGCCCTTCTTCTCTCATGCATAGGCAACGCTTTATTATTCTCACCTGCACGCAAGATAGCTTATTTCCTCGCCATAGTAACGGCAATACTGTTCACAGTTCAGATGTTTGGAGAACCTTTAGGTCTATTTCCGTTCATTGCGTCCCTTTTGTGCTGTATATATCTCAGAAGGTACGAGGTCGAGCAGTATTATGCATCTTTTGTATCTCCAATAAGATCATCTTCAAAAACGAAGGCCCTTGGACGCTACAGCAAGACGGCATTTACCCATTTATTTCTGTTCTTGGCAGTCCTGATTGCTACCTTCCCGGTAGTATGGGTGATAGGAACTTCCCTGAAACCGGGAAATACCCTGATAGATACCGAGCTGGAGATATTCTCCTCCGATATCACCTTTGAGCACTACCATGATGTGATCTTCGTAGAGAATTTTCATGTTTATCTTCTTAATTCCATCATTTGTGCTGCGGGAACAGCTCTGTTGACGATATTCCTGTCTACAACAGGGGCATACGCTCTATCAAAGTTCAGGTTCAAGGGTAAGAAGAGTGTCCTACTTTCTTTCGTAGTGGTCCAGATGTTCCCAGGTGTGATAATTATCATTCCCTACTTTATACTGCTGAATAATTTAGGTCTACTAAATTCCTATTTGGGACTTATCGCGGCTTATTCGGTAACAGCTCTCCCATTGTGCGTGTGGATGATAAAGGGTTTCTTTGATACGGTTCCTGACGATCTTATCGAGGCAGCCAGGGTGGACGGTTACTCCCATTCCCAGATATTCAGAAAGATAATGCTCCCACTGGCAAAACCCGCTATAGCTGTTACAACATTGTTTGCATTCCTGGCTGCATGGAACGAGTATGTGCTTGCATATACCTTCATGTCCGACGAATCTTACTATACGCTTCCCGTAAAGATCTTCATGTACATCGGCGGTGCCAACGTCAAATGGGGAACTTTCGCGGCAATGTCGGTTTTGGTGTCAATACCTGTAGTGATACTTTTCATTCTGTTCCAGAAATACCTGATTGGCGGAATGACCAAGGGCGCCGTGAAGGGCTGATATGGAAACTGAATTTTTCTTAAATATTTCTAAGGTCTTTTAGGCGGTTCTCTTTCTTTCTTTTTCTTGTTGAAATAATAGATGCACCAGCCCAATACCAGAATTAGGAAGAATAAAGCAGACATACCTATCCAGAAAATACCTCGGGAGAATCGGTCCCAGGCGGAGTTGGTTCGAATATATTTTGGGGTGCTTGGATCATTTGAGTTCAGTTCAATTCTTCCATTTTCCGCCCCCTTTTGATTCCCAATTTCACCGATATGTATGATATCCTGGGTCAATCCCCACTCGTGTAGGATATAAATACCCTTGGATGGCCGATCATAATCAGGCTCTTCCAGCTCAATCTCTTGATCGCCAATATCCTTTATGGAAAAGAACACTCTAAGTATCTCGTCGTATTCCTGGTGAGTTTCAAGTACCAGCACCTCGTCTATTTTTTCAGGTGATATGTACATCAGAGCATATCTGAATGTATCCCTTCCAAGGAATATTTTTTGGTCAGCTCCAAACCAGAATTCAAGATAGTCCATTATCTCGTTAGGATAAAGGCCAGTTTTTTCAAGTTCCCTGCCGAAAAATCCCCTGAAGCTTTGGAATGAATACTGTTCCCCGTCAATGAATATCTCGCCATTAGAGTTCTTCTCAATTACCCAGCCTTGATGTGATTGAAGTTTTTGGAAAATAATCCCTTCATAGAACAGGTAATCGAATTGTCCCTCCTGGTAATTGACCTTCCCCCCGCAAAGCAGAACGTTTTCCCATGTGATCACAGGCCCCATTGGAATCTCAGGAATTGTTTTTGTGGCTTTACCGTCAAGTTTAACCGTAACAGTATCAATTACTGGTTTAGGTGTGTAGAAATAAATAGCGGGTTTGTCTGCCTCATCCAACCAAATATTATCCGTTGCATTACCCTTTCCGTTCCTGTCATCAGTAACTGTCAACTTTATGAAGTAATTATTTCCACCATTCAATATATAGTAAAAAGTAACGTTGTGGGTCACGACATTTCCATTTATTTCCCAAGTATAATTAACTATGATCCCGTCTGTATCATGCGACCTTGACGCATTGAAAAAAATCAGTTCATAATATATTTCTTGTTCCCCGTAGTTTATTGCATAACCGCTCATATTGTGAGGGGCGTAATTATAATTAATAACGGCGGTTGGCGCAGAATTTTCTTCGGGCTGATTTTCAATATTCACCCATATAGTATCCTGCCCTATCGAATTGTTGTCGTCCTTTACGGTAAGGATGACCTCGTATTGCCCTTCTGACATGTAGGTATGTGTGGTCTTTTTTCCGTAACCTGTATTTCCGTCGCCAAAGTTCCATGTATAGTTTACGATGATTCCGTCGGGATCAGAAGAATTCCTCCCATCAAATCCAATAGGGACTTCCCTGTACCAGCTTCGGTTCACTCCAGCATCCGCGACCGGTGGTATGTTGACCACGGGCGGCTCCATAATGGTGACGTTGCATGCGTCCATCGATTGCGTCCCGTTGTTATCCTCAACGGTCAATATCGCGGTGTAGTTTCCGGGTAAGTCATATGCGTACACTGCTGCGGAGGATTTTTCAAAAGCGTCATTTCCGAAGTCCCAGGTGTAGTTCACAATGACTCCGTCGGGATCGTAAGAATCGACCGCGTCGAAAAGGATTGCATCACCGGTGTAATTGACCTTGTCCGCCCCGCCGTCAGCAACAGGTGGAATGTTCTGTGCGGGCTGCGGGTTCACAAAAATAAGACAGGTGTCGTTATCGAAGGTGCCGTTATCATCCGTGACCTTAAGTGTCACCGTATATGCTCCATTAACGGTATATGCATGATCAACATTGCCGCCGAACAATACTGCACCGTTTCCCATGTTCCATGTGTAATTGACGATAGAACCGTCGGGATCGGTTGAATTGCTTCCGTCAAGGTGAACAGATTCCCCCATGAAAATTGTCAGATCGGGTCCGGCATCGGCGATAGGCGGTTGATTTTTAATTACAGGTCTTTGTTCTATTTTAAAGTAAATTGTCACGTTGTCAGAGGTGCTATTGTTGTCCCATACGATCAGGGTCACATTGAAAGTTCCAGGATATGTATAGGCATGGCTGCTTCTTGCCCCGAAGCCGGCAGAACCGTCTCCGAAGCTCCAGGTGTAGTTGAGAATGACTCCGTCAGGATCCAAAGAGCCGCTTCCGTCAAATGTCAGTATTTCCTCTGTAAAATAAGTATCATTTATTTCGAATTCAATGTTCGCTGTTGGGGGAATATTTACAGGGATCACCATTTCTTCTTCCACGAAGACGTTTATATAGGTCTCAACGGTTGCTCCTTCGTTGTCGGTAATGATAAGCGTGATGTTGTGAACGCCAGGTTCATCAAATACATAGCTGCCGTCCACGGAGTATATGTAGGTCACCCCGTCAATGATCCAGGTGTAGTTGGAGATGAAACCGTCTTCGTCAATGGCTTTAAATGCATCGAAGTACAGGGTTTCGGTAGCATTTATCTTTAAAGTTTCACCCACGTTGGATACCGGTTGCATGTTCTGTCTGTTGGTTGCCTTTTTTTCAGTACATCCCATTGGGAAAACGAATAGGATCGCGAGGATAAATACCATGTACTTAACTAACGGAATCTTTCGAACAATGCTCATGTTTATCACCTTAATTGGGATAATATGCATTATTCAAAGAATTCACTAATATATATTATTTATAGGACGAACATCGAACTGTAAGGCGGGTTTTTCGTGTGTGTATCATATTACTTCAATGTATTCTAAACCCATTCTTCTTTCAGAATTCCACCCTTGATACCTACTACTATCACCTTGATCGGCACCTTTCGGCCTGCCTTCTCCGCAGCATTCTTTGCCAGCTGCAGAAGTCCGCCGCAGCAGGGCACTTGCATTATCATGACCGTGAGAGTATTGATCTTTGCCTGGTCTATCATTGCTACAAGTTTATCCAGGTATATCTCTTGCCCTGAATCGAGTTTAGGACAAGCTATCGCCAACGCCCTTTCTTTCATGAAATCTTTATGGAAATCGCCCAGGGCGTATGCAGTACAGTCGGCCGCCAGGAGAACATCTGCATTCTGAAAATAGGGTGCAGTAGGCGGAACCAGATGAAGCTGGACCGGCCACTGACGGAGTTCAGATCTTCTAGCCGGTCCACCGGTATTGCTTCCTTCATTATCTGCGGGCTCTTCCTCCTTGTCGAAACACATCATTGCGCCCCCTGGACATCCTCCTCCGTGGTGTTTGTGCACAGGTGCTGCATTCTTTACAGTCGGATCTTCAACCCCCTTCTCCTTGAGATAATCCCTGGCCTCCTTGAGATACTGCATTGCTCCGTGCTCCTCCAAATGCTCCATGTGAGCTTTGATTGTATTCTGGCCCTTTGGTACTATGTTCTCCTCCATTACCCTTCTCTCGTCATACTCCTCGGCTTCCCTCTGCACTATCTCTATAGCTCCCTCGGGACAGTGTCCTATACAGGCTCCCAGTCCGTCGCAGAAAAGGTCGCTTATAAGCCTAGCCTTCCCATCAATTATTCGTAAGGCTCCCTCGTGACAGTTTGGTACGCATACACCGCATCCGGTACATTTTTCCTCATCTATCTCTATAATATCTCGTTTGACCATGATTTTCACCTTTGCAAGATATATTTCTTATATGTGATATATAATGTATACTAATTATATATAGCAGACAGTTACAAAAAGGATACCTGCATCAGGTTCACTTCAAGAACTTCTACATGTATCTTCTACCAGTATCAGTAATAAAATAAATGATCCAGTTCCCCTGTTTCTCAGAGCCTATCAGTCCGCTGTTCTTAAGAATGGATAGGTGATAGGATAGTTTGGAATCGGAAATGTCAGTAATTTCCTTGATGAGGCAGACGCACATGGATTGGTTTTTAAGAATATCCAATATCTTCAGCCGCAGTGGATCCGATAGTGCAGAGTGAATATCTGCCTTTTTCTGAATATCAGAGTCTGCTGATAGGGCGTCTATAATGTTATCTAGCCCGCCTTTGTTTTCCATTTCTTCCTTGATCGATGCAGGAATTTCCGTACCATCACCATTTCAAAATATTTTGAAATACTAATACTTAAATATTAAATCATCCTTTATCATTTCAAATAAATTTGAAATACTTTAGGAGTATATTTCACATGAGTAATATATTTTACGATGCATTTAAGGCTGGCGGCGATAGTCTTCTGGATTATCTTCTGGAACATGTTCTCACATGTCTTGTTGCTGCATTTTTCATAGCTGGCGCCATATCGGTATTTCTCAAGAAAGAAGCGCTCCTGAAATATTTCGGACCTAAAGTAGCCATGTGGAAATCCTATTCAGTCGCAGCTGTATCTGGAATAATTCTGGCAGTATGCAGCTGTACCATATTGCCCATATTTGCAGGAATCTACAAAAAGGGCAGCGGAATAGGTCCGGCCACGGCTTTTCTCTATTCGGGCCCAGCCATAAATGTTCTTGCCATAGTATTTACTGCAAATGCACTTGGTTATGATCTGGGTATTGCCAGGGCTGTATCTGCGGTTTTGCTTTCAGTTGTTGTGGGCTTCATCATGTCCAGGATATTCAGAAAGCATGACGAGGAACTCAGACAGAGCTCCAAAGGTCAATTGATCATCATGGGGAATCAGGACGATAGGTTCCGCCCTCCCTGGATCGTACCTGCATTCTTCATACTATTGATAGCGATACTCCTCGTGGGTGCCAACGGCCAGATATCATTGGTCCTGAAGCTTATCATTCTCAATATCCTCATTTTGAGCTTGGGTTTAATTTTGATAAAATATTTCACTTACTCCGAGACTGCTATGTGGGGTACCGAGACCTGGGATCTGGCCAAGAAAATATTTCCGATTCTGCTCATAGGTACTTTCCTGGTCGGGGTGATCTCTTATTTTCTCCCACCAGAGACCTTCAAGGGTTTTTTAGGGAGTGAATCTATTATTGCCAGTTTTTTAGGGGCTGTTATAGGGGCAATCCTGTATATGCCTACATTGCTGGAGGTTCCTATCATCGGGACCACCTTCGGATATAGCGACGGCATTATGGGGTCCGGCCCTGCTCTTTCTTTACTACTTGCAGGACCCGCGGTCAGCCTTCCAAATATGATAGTTTTGGGTAGAATAATGGGTGCCAGGAAAACGGTGGTTTATATTCTTTTAGTAGTTATAATGTCCTCGATAGCTGGATTTTTGTATGGAAATTATATAGCTTAGATTTGTGAATTACCAGGTGATTGAAATGAAAAAGATACAGGTTTTGGGCTCCGGATGTGCCAAGTGTAAAAAATTGAAGAAAATGGTGGATGCAGCTGTTAAAAAAATGAACTTGGATGCCCGAGTGGAGAAGGTGGAGGATATCAACGAGATCATGGAGTTCGGAGTTATGATGACTCCTGCACTGGTGGTTGATGGAGAAGTTAAATTGGCAGGAAGAATGCCGGGTAGAAATGAGCTATTGAAAATATTGAAGTAGTTACTGCATCCAAATCAAATCCCTTTTTGCCAATTTTGTTTGATTCACTTTCTTCCGGAAGATAATTATTTATAACTTAATGTTAATTATATCTAACATAAAATTAGAATAAAACAACTTATATTCCGGAGGAATGATATTGAGCAATAAAAAGAATCGAATGAGATTGTACCTTATTTTGGGTGTTTCAGCAGCGATAATAGCTACAGCAATACTGATGTTTTTCAGCGTAGGATTTGATAATATGCCCTTGATGATAGTGACATTCATCATAATGCTTATATCAATAGGGGCTCTGATGATGACCCTTCGTCAAGTTAGGGATGTGAAAGATGGTCTCCCCATGGAGGACGAGCGCAGCAAAAAGGTTATGCAGAAGGCGATGTCCACATCCTTTCTATTGATGATATATCTTCTCCTGGCAGTGGGTTTTGTAACTGACAGAGTTGATATTGAACCGCGGCATGTATCTTCGATCGGTATTCTCGGAGGGGCAGTCTTCTTCTTTGTATCATGGTTTTACTACAACTGGAGAGGAACCTTCTAAAGGTTTTTTGAGGTATTTACAATGAGGACCAGAATTAAAGAACTCAGGGCCCGATTTGATTTGACCCAGAAGGAACTTGCAAAGAAGGTGGGGGTGCGCAGGGAGACTATTGTGTTTTTAGAGAAGGGAAAATATAATCCTTCACTTAAACTAGCATATGATATCTCCAGGGTGTTCAAGATGCGGATAGAGGATGTTTTTCTTATGGAGAAGGATTGAATATGGAGCATTTGATATTCGGACGTTATTGATGACAATACAAAAAGTCCTCAGCATTTTAATCGGTCGTTACAGGTCTTCTAATTAATCTTAATCCAATATATCGGCTCTGATCATCCGGATTATCTGCACCCCTTTGGGCGCACCTAAGACCGTCCTCGCTGTAGCAATATCCGCTACTTCTGATAATCCTATAAACGCCACTGTCAGGACCTTGTGGATTCTCACTTGCAGATTCTTTATAATAATCTTTATCGTAATAGTCATAACACCATTCGAATACGTTTCCGTGCATGTCATGAAGACCCCAAGGGTTGGGTTTCTTTTCACCTACAGGGTGGCTTTTACCCTCCGCATTTTCCGAGTACCATGCATATTCTTCTGCTTTTTCGGTATTGTTTCCATAGCTGAATAAAGTATAGGTACCTGCTCTGCATGCATATTCCCATTCTGCTTCTGTTGGCAACCCATATAAAAAATTAGGATTTATAAAATTAAGTTCAGAAATAAAGGTTTGACATTCTTCCCAGGAAACTTCTTCTACTGGATTATTATCTCCCTTGTTGCGGCTAGGATTGCTGCCCATGACTTTTCCCCATTGACCCTGGGTCACCTCGTACTTCAACATGTGGAAGCTATCGGATATAGTTACCTGATGCCGAGGATGTTCGTCATCCTCTCCATTGGAATCTATACTTCCCATCATAAAAGTACCTGACGGAATATCGACCCATTGGAAGTCCAGTTCATGAAAGGCGATCTTTTTTTCCTCATTATTATTCAAGCAACCAGCCAATAAATTACTACCTATGAATACAAGGCAAATCATTGAAATGATTTCAATTTTATTCACTGTTTTTCACCTCACATTGTTCCCTCATTTAATTTGATGAAATCAATAAATTGTCTCCTTATGGTTCCAGTTACCTGCCGGGGCTTCGTTAAAAATATTCATCTAATCATCCCACATCATACTGGTTGCTCCTCTGACGGTTTTATCAGATATTTTCTTTATCATGGTATCACTTAATTGATGGATTTTTATCTATAATAAATTAACACTGTAATATCTGGCTTGCCTGTCAAACTATAAGTTACATAAGGTTTAAATCAGCGGTTGTACCTGTAGTTTCAATATAACAAATAATATCAACGGAGTTAATCACATGAGAAGCCCTGAGGATTACAAGGAGAGCCTCAAAAAGATGAGGCCTAACATATACAAGTTCGGAGAACTTATTGAGGATATCACAACCCATCCAGCCACAAAACGAACAATTGAGGGCCATTCCAGGCTCTTTGCAGCCGCTCTTGATCCTGAAACTTCCGAGATGTACACGACGACCTCATCCATTACTGGAAAGAAGGTCAACCGATATCTTTCCATCATCACTTCGCCCGAGGACATGTATGCTAACTGCAAGTTCAAGAGAAGATCATTCAATATCACAGGTACATGCACCGGCGGGAGGTGCGTAGGATTCACGTCCATAAACGCTATGTTCGCTGCCACCTATGATATGGATGAAAAATTGGGAACTGATTATCACCAACGTCTCTTCAAATGGCTCGAGAACGCCCAGAAAGGGGATATCACCTGTGCCGGGGCATTGACAGATCCCAAGGGCGACAGGACCAAAACACCCCACCAGCAGGATGACCCGGATATGAGCCTCCACATTGTTGAGAAACGTGAGGACGGCATTGTGGTAAGGGGCGCAAAGGTTATGATATGCGGTGTTGCAGCTGCCAATGAGATTTTCGTTTTGCCAGGTACAGGTTACAAGGAAGAAGACGCGGATTATGCCGTTTCTTTTGTGGTGCCCAGAGATGTTGAGAATCTCACCATCGTAGAGGCCCGGCATCCGTCGGATAAGAGATGCTATGAGGAAGGATTCGACAACCCCGTCGCCTGCGGAGGAATTACCCAAGCTTATCTTCTATTCGATAATGTCTTTATACCCAATGATCGTGTATTCATGGCCGGAGAATGGCAGTTTTCGCTTTCTGCAGTCCTTAACTTCATCACCGCTTACAGATCAGCCATAGGAGGCTGTGTTGCAGGACAAGGCGATGTAATGCGGGGAGCCGCAGTTCTTATGGCCAGGATCAACGGTCTTAATGAAAAGACCTTCAATGACAAACTTGTGCAGATGTCAATCAATAATGAGACCACCTTTGCAATGGGTATAGCCGCAGCTGCTTTAGGCCATGAACATCCTTCTGGTGCCTGGATATGCGACCCCCTCCTAGCCAATGTGAACAAGGTTCATGTCGGGACCCTACCCTACGAGACCAAGAGATTGGTCCAGGATATTGCAGGGGGAATAGCCGAAACCGGGTGTATTCCATCCTATGAGGATCTGGGAAATTCCGAATACGGTGAAAAGCTTAAAAAATATCTAAAGGCAGCTGGACCGGCTGAGGAACGAATCAAGATAGCCCGGCTGATCGAATGGCTTACCATAGGTGAGGGGGTTCCAGGGTGCATGCATGGAGGGGGTTCGCCTGACGGAGCCAAACTTTTGATACGCTTCAAAGGCGGGCTCAAGGAACACATAGAATACGCCAAGAAGCTGGCCGGCATAACTGATTGGTGAGTATCTTTATGAATGAAGTTGGATTTGAAGAGCAGTCCATTCGTACAGATGGAGAATCACTTTTTTAGCAACGTAATTGTGATAAGGCTATTCCAATACTACTGAACAATTTCCTGAACCAGAACTTCCCTGGTGGAAAAAGGGTGATGCACTATGGAGACTGGATAGATTGGATGAAGCTCACCAATAAGATCGGAAGCATGATGAACGGAGTTCTCATTTTTACATGAGGGGCCGCCGACGGCGAAAGGATTTCCATTAGCTAGGAATCCGTTGCCGTGCAGAGATAATATTACACAAGTCGAGGAAGCTGGTTGAGAATGATATGTGAGGACTACAAAGGTGGCACTGTTGCAGGCAGTTACTTTGATCTTGAGACTGCCCTTAAGGATCCAGAAAATGTACTGTCCCTTGATTGTGAGCCGGATGAAATCTCCGGTCTTCCCCCCATGACAGACCTCCCCCCCGCCATCGGGCAGATGACTAACCTGGAGAATCTAGATCTGAGCGGACATCATCTGACCGATCTTCCTGAGGAAATTGGCAGTCTGAAAAACCTTCATTCTCTGGTGCTTGAGGACAACCGCTTTTCGACCGTTCCGGATATTGTATTCCACCTCTCTTCTCTTCGGGTGTTGAGCCTGCGCCGTCTTCGTATTTCGAGCATACCTCCGGCGATCAAGAGATTATCAAATCTGGAGACACTGATCCTCTCCGGGACCGGATTGACGTCTTTGCCCGAGAAATTGACCTGCCTTGAGAATCTTCGAGAGCTGGATCTGGGTTTCAATAAATTCAGAGCAGTACCCCCGCAGATATTTCAATTACCCGCTCTTACAAAACTTGAACTTTCCGGGATGGATCTTCAAAACCTCTCGCAGGATATCGACGGCCTGGCCCGTCTCAGGGACCTTATTCTATTCGGTAATCGCCTAAAAAGCCTTCCAATTCAACTCTGTAACCTGAAAGACCTTCGTACCCTGGACCTTGAAAATAATCTTCTCTCTATGATCCCCCCTGAAATAGGGAATCTCTCGAAATTGACCGAATTGAACCTTGCGCGTAACAAACTCTCAGATCTCCCGGACTCTTTCAGTGAGTTGACCAACCTGAAAAAGCTGGATATTTCTCACAATGAGCTAACCGATCTGCCGGATCTCTCCCGTCTGCTGGACCTGGTCCATCTGGATATGAGGGGGAACAAACTAAAAGAATTGCCTCCCGGCATCGGAAATGCAACCAAACTTCCGGAACTTTTGGCTGAAGGCAATCCGCTTGAGAGACTCTCCGCCGAGATCGGAGGTATGGTTGGTCTCAGTGAACTGCGTCTTGAGAAACTCCCGCTGCATTCCCTGCCACCGGAGATCGGGCGGCTGCGTGGGCTCCGTCAATTGAGGTGTTCGGACTGCTGCATTTCTCACCTTCCCGCGGAGATAGGACAGCTTGAAGAGCTTTACTCGCTTTTTATTGTAAATACACTTATTGAAGTTCTGCCCGCGGATATCGGCAGACTGAAAAAATTGGTGCATCTCACCCTGTCATCCAACCGACTAGCAACTCTCCCAGAAGAGATCGGTGAACTAACCGCTCTTCATTCTCTGCTCATTTCGAACAATCCTCTCGAAAAGATACCCCGCGAGCTGGGACACATGAATTCGTTGACGGATCTCAGGCTTTCCGGAACCAATTTGAGTTCTCTTCCCGAAGAGCTTGCCCACTTGGATAATCTAAGAAGTCTATGGCTTGACAGATTACCCCTGAAGGACCTGGCAGGAGCACTGGGAACCATTGGCGAACTTCCCCGTTTGGAAACCCTGAAATTAAGGGGGAACGGGCTTGAAACACTCCCCGAGGAGATGATGAATGTTTCGGGCCTGCGATACCTGTTCCTGAACGATAATTCCTTTTCTTCCGACGAGGTACGGAATATTCGATTGATGCTGCCTGGGGTTCATATCTATTTTTAAGATTCCTTCTCCCCCTCGTTTTTAATAAAGTTCCAGTTTTTGATTATGTTTTGATAAAGGCAATCGTTATATCTCAAAAGTTTCCTATCATCATAATCCATGGTTCATGGCCAGGGAGGGATGTGAATGTTCGAAGAAGCAGAGTTAGAAGAGATAGTAAATAAAATAATTGCGCAGGATGAAAATCTGGGCGATCAGGCGGGAAGCAGCGGCCATCTTGGCAATGTCAGTTGTGAGATCAAAGAGATAGGCACAGCGAAGAAAGTGGAATCGGACAATGGTGACAAATGGGAGATCACCTATACCTATACTATCGTGGTCGTGACCGAATTCACCATCTATCCGGACAATCCACCTCACGAGAACACCTATCGAAAGAAGATCATCATCGATGAAAAAGGAGAACTGATTTCCGAATCTCCAAGAGAATTTATCGCCTCGGATATGCCCATTTACGAGCTTTGAGCTTCAAGGAACGGGAGATGGAACTTGAGGTGATGATATTGAGACTGAAACATTTGTTTTTGATTATTATTCTGGTCCTGGCCGTTTTTATTACAGGATGCATTGGTGGTAATAACGAGGATAAGGACCCTGTTACTGATGTTAACAATGGAAATGGGGAAAACAACGGACTTGATTCTTTTGAATATCTTAACCTATCCATGAATGAACTTTTAGAAAATCCAGAAGGTTACCTGGGAAAGCCAGTAGAGATAACTGATGCAATGGTTACTGCACGGCTCACAGGCAATAGATATATAATAAACGACAACACAACTAATTATTCGATAATTCTTTCATATACATTAGCTGGTGAAATGTTCCAGATTGAAAACATACTTCATGTTAAGGGCATATTTGAGCAGCACCACCAGGGTTATTGGCAAGTTAGGGTCAGAAACATAACCACAGATACAGCTAATTACATGGGAACCTGGACTACTGGAGCTTTGCACCAGGTTTCAAATATGTGCTCATTGTTTGAAGCTATGGGTTTGACTTCTCAGCAGTTCATTGAGCAGCTTCAAGCAGCTTTCGGAGAAACAGGAATGAACAACAATGGTCAGTCCACTTTTATTGATGAGGATATTGGTACAATTGTTCTATCCAATTTGGTAGGCGTTTCAATCGAGGAAGGAGATACAGTGGAGGCTCGAGGAATACTCAGATACAATCCAAAGGGTGATTACTGGGATATGGAAATAAGGAACGATACCGGCGATTATATCAAGATAGTATCTAAAGCTCCGTTTTTAAATTATACAATCGTAGTTTTAACAGACCTTTTATCTGATGCAGATACTTTTAATGGTTCGAATGTAGAGATTTTCAACGTAAGCATTCTAAAAATTGAACAGATACAAGGCGGATTGAAGCTTAATATCACTGATACGTCCTCTGCAGATGATCTGATACTTTTAATTCCTGAAGGTACAGATTCACCCAATGATCTATCTGAAAACGATACGGTCAATATCAGGGGACATTTCAGGAATGACCAAGGCGGTTGGCACATATATATTAGAGACAATGAAGTGGATTGGGTTAAAAAAAACTTTCAAACAGAAATCATTCTAATTAATGAATAGGCGGTTGAATGATTTTTTATTGGTTTAGGGCAATAGGATTAGCAATTTATTTTTAATATGTTTCGCCCATTCTTTGGCTTTCAGGATCTCTTTTTTCTTGTCACCGCGGGTTAGGTTCCAGAAATCCTTTTTTCCAATAATTATGTTTCCCTTTGACACCTGATCCGCCATCTTGTTCAGTGTTTTCCTCGGTCCTCCTTCGTGAGTGCAGAAAAGAGCAATTTTTTTTCCTTTCAGGGGGATTTCACCGAAAAAAGTTCTCAATGGAGGTGTGAACGTATATGCCCAGACAGGTGTTCCTATCACAAGAACATCATAATCCAGCGGATTTTTCTTTAAAGGCTTTAGTTCGGGTTTCTTTTTTAACACAACCTGTCTTCCGCCCCATAGAAATTTAGTGAATCCTTTGGAAGTCATTTCCTTTACCGGTTTTAGAAATAGTACATCAGCATTAAGTTTGTTTGCAATGACCTTTGCTATTTGTTCAGTGTTTCCTTCGTATGAGTAATAGATTACTAGTATGCTAAAGGTATTTTCTCTTTCCTTTTCCACCATGGGATTCACATCCATAATTTAAACAACATTCTTATTCCAAAACCCATTCTTCATACTTGCTCCAATCCTCCTCCTCGATATCATCAGCTCCTTCGTCCGATAGATCTGAATCCCAAATATCGACATCATCCCAGCTCTCCTCATTTCTGTTTTCATCTTTCCTGTCACTTTCAACACTGAAGAACGGGACATCATCGCTCTCATTTACTTCCTCCGCCTCTTCATCTCTTTCAAGATCCTTATCTTTCTTTTTTCTCTTTCCGGCGGCACCCTTTTTCCTACTCGATCCTTTCTTGGATCCTGCAGTTTTCTCAGCCTTCCCACTTCTATCTTTCTTGGGGGTTTTCGATTTATAGTTATCCGCCTTCTTCTTCTCCCCGTCTGCCTCATCTTCCTTCCTTCTTTTTCTGGCAACCAATAAAGCTACAACAATAATAAAGATGATAAGTGCCAGACCCAGAGCTAGCCACAGGGTATTACTGCCTTTCATGTTCAATTGAGGTAAGATCCCATCTTCGCTTCCACCTTTATTTTTGTCATCATCACCTCCAGTTCCGTTTGGATTACCGGGCCCTTCACCATTTCCGTCGTCATCGTTATCATCGTCGCCAATGACCTTCGGCAGTATATTAACCATGATGGTGGTGGAGTTCCACCCGCCGAATAAGTCTGTAACATTCAGGGTCAGGCTGTGTTGTCCAACGGTCAGATTGAGAAGTATGTTCGTATCGCTTTCAATATATTCCCTGTCAACGTACCAGTTGAAGCTTAAAATGTCGCCGTGGATTAGGTCTGGATCGTCACCCTTCCCTGCAGCAGTGAATGGAGTGCCTTCGGTGTGTTCGGTCTTAGCTACTATCTCCACATCATGCGGGATATCGTTGGTATTGTTCACCTTTATAATAAAATATACCCAGTCCTTTCCGCCTTTTCCGTCCTCTAATGTGACATTTACGGTCCAGTTGCCTACATGGTAGTTGTTCGGCGTCCCGCTTAAAAGTCCAGTATCCCTGTCGAATTTGAGGAAGGGAGCATTGGTATAGCAGGTCCAGACCAAGGTATCATTTACTGGATCGACGTCAAAACCTTTGAAAACTGCATTGTAGAGTTCTTCCTCCTGACAAAATGTATCCGGAACCGTCTCGATAACAGGATCGTCGTTCTCATTCATCACCTCAAGGCTGAAGTTCTGCCAATCGGTTCCGTTGTTTCCATCGTTTACAGTGATGTTCACCCACCATATTCCCACATCTTTGTTCTCGGGCGAGCAAGTGAGGTTTCCAGTGGTAGCATTCATTTCAATGAACTCAGCCTTGGTGTGCAGTTTCCATGTCAGAGTATCGTTGGTTGGGTCCATGTCTTCAGCTTCATAGACGTGATAGAAATCCAGATCCTCCCGCAGTATATACGGCACATATTCAATGATTTCCGGAGCGTCATTGTCATTCAGGACAATTATCTGTAGATCAAGAAAGTCGGATCCTTGAGAGTTCTCGATGCTTATGTTCACCGTCCAATTCCCGACATGCTGGTTTAGAGGTTCGCCGACGAGTGTTCCATTGGTATGGAGGGTGAGGAAAGTAGCATTTGTCTCCATTGCCCATACAACGGGTTCATTCGTGTTCCTCGCGGACAAGTTGAGCTGATAGTATTCGTCCTCTTCAGCCTCCAGGCCCCCCTCCCTTGCCAGAAGGGGAATGCCCCACGGTCCCACAAGGGGATTGTTATCCATGCAGCCGGCACTTCCGCCTATGGCATAGGGCGAGTCGCATATGCCGTTTTGGTCTTCATCAATGATATTATTATCACTCCAGTAGTTCCCGCTGTCGCCGTTGTCGAATCGATTCCCGTATCCGTCATCTCGTGCTTGTTCGCCAGATCTGGTTTGACTGTTGTTGAGGAAATTATTGTGGACTATCAGATTCCCTGTTCCGTCTAGGACCTTAAGGCCGCATTTTCTGTTGTTGCGGTATTCGTTATCTGTAAGATAATTATTATTTCCGGAAATGATAGTACCTATTGTGTTATTGGAGAATGTTGAATTGGAGATGGAGCAGCCATTGGAATTGTAAAGGACTACTGGCGACCATAATCCCCCTCCAGTAAAATCCGATATGGTGGAATTTGTGCAGTTTACCAGAACTAACTGTCCATAATCTTCTCTCAGCATGATTTCTGTGTAATTTACAGCGTACTTGAGCTTACCGCCTTGGACCGTATTGGAGGAATCTATAGTATGAGAATTCCAGTTTTGATCATGTTCTCCATGGATCCTAATCCCGCTTTCAAAGTGGTTGTCGTAAACAGTAGCATCCCTTACTTCGGATAACAAAACGGAACCTGCACACTGGCGGATAACGCAGTTCTGCACTCTAACCCCGTCCCCGTAAACAGCGATCCCTGGAGCCCTGTTCACCTTGTTACCTGTAATGTTGATGCCCGAAATATAACAGTTATCAGCATTGACAATGATTGCAGGCATTTCATTTTTGAAGGTGGTCAATATGGTTGGGTCGTTGTGTACAGCAGTTAGAATTACGCTTTTATTGAGGTAGATTGTCTCAGTGTAGTTTCCAGGGGATAGAAAGACAGTTCCGCCTTTCTTGACCCTGTGAACAGCTCTGGCAGGATCAGCAAAGCTTGTCCATCCGAAACCCGGGGTGTCGGTACCATAATCGTCATCCACATACACCATATCAGGTTCAAAAAGTATCAGGGACGGGTCTCCCAGTATGACCATTCCGTAATACCAGCTGATATCGTTATATCCGCCAGGATCATCGGAATAAGGATACTGGACCTCGAACCATTCCCTAAGTGCCTCGCCGAATGAATTGCCTCTTCCTAGCGAATCATAGAACCATGAAAAACCAAGCATTGATCCCGTTTTTGTGCTCCCCAAAGATATTAGGGAATCGGTCCCGGTATTCATTACATAGGCATGACCCAGACAGTTATTGCTGGTGAATCTTGCCCCAGAACAGCAGAATAGGTTATAGAATAGCGCTTCAGGAGGAGCTGCCCGAAGGTTATTGCTGTTGGTGTTTCCGCCGGTATGGAAGTAATGAGTAGTTGCTCCTGAATGGCAGGATAGCTGAATGAACTCATAGGAAGCATTGGGAACCCGGTTGGACATATAATCGTTCTTATTAACTGGATTGTCGGTATCACTCCACCACATGGCATCGTAATCGTCGTAAGCGTTACCTATACCGTGCCTGAAATCATTTCCTCCCGCCCAGTCGTGATCAGTGTAGGTGAGCCCGTACCTGGTCCTGTTCATCTGTCCTGTCCAGTACCTGTGGACCTTCCCGAAGTAGCTCTTGAGAACCTCGATCTCTACCCCTGGCACTCTCGAAGCGTCGATTCGGCCGGTGAATATTTCCGGTGCAGTATCGCCCACCCCGTCAGTGTGCGACTCGTACTTGTTATCGCTATTTGCATCTGTCCAGTTCCCGTCCATGTCCATGTAGTATAGGTCGCATGGGAAAGAGGACGGGTTTCCGTCGAAATCGTTCACATGATAGAACCAGGGAACGGGAAGATCGCCTACAAGTACAGCTCCGACAACGTGATAATTTGGGTCGTTATAATAGCTTAGTATAGTGTTCTTAATATCTACGTGGTTTCCTCCGGAGACCGTAAGCTTGACAGGAGTATAGCCGGCATTCTGAAGATCGGCAATATAGGTATCCAGCTCAGAGGTCAGGAGGACTCCCAGAGACTGCTGAACGAAAACCAGCATGGTTGAGGGATGAAATTCCGGATCTCTGGACCTGGTCAATTCCGGATCCGGTGAGATATGGAAGGGGAGGTTAGGTCTGATTGATATATAGTCCTCATATGTATCCACTGGACCTATGGTTCTCATGCTCTGGTTAAGAAGAAGTGAATATTGATCAGAATCCACGGCCCAAGAAGGTCTATTGCTGATATCAGAATTATTTCCTTTGTCATCATACTTTATGCTGAAATAGGCCGAAGCCGAGGTGGAAGTAAGAATTATAATTAGAATAGCTAAGCATATAAGCGGTATGGATGAGCCACTCTTTGCCATGATTACAATAACGCGAAGTTGATATTTAACCGTTCTTACCTGTTCTGTTCACTGGTAAAAATATGTTAATAACGGAGTTATATGACCTAACATTCACCGATCAATATCGGTGATGACGATGACTTTTCCCGCTCCGAGGGCAATTTTTGCAGGGCATCTTTTGCAGTCAATATTCTCATCCATGAACATATCCAATGCCTTTCTTTTACCTTCACCGAAAAAGAGAAGCAGGCAAAGGTCGACATCTATTATAACCCTAGGTCCAATGGTCATCCGGAGTGAGGGCGGTTTTGGAGAATCCTCAATGATAAAAAACGGCTGCTCTTCATCTTCAAGCGCAGGATGTCCCGGAAACAGTGAAGCGATATGCCCGTCCTCTCCAACTCCCAGGACCAGAATTGTGCTAATTCCTGCATTATCTTTGGACTTCACCTCATTGTAGATGCATTCATATCTATCTAGAAGCATCTGATAGATAGCAGGCAATTTGAGGGCACCTTCGTCCCTATATCCTGATGTAATAAAGGGATGGATCATTTTTTGAGTTAATATTTCCTTCTTCAGCAGATCATCAAAAAATTGTTCCTTTGCCAGTCTGAAGTTACTCATTTCGTGTTCCCAGGGTACCAGCCTCTCATCGGCCCAGAAAAAATGGATGCAGCTCCATGGTATGGAGGTATTGCCAACCTTATTGAAATTATCGAACAAAGGAATTATACTTCTGCCGCCAGGAATAAAAAGCATTACAGTATCAAGATTCCCTACGGATCCGTTGAACTCAGATACAATATCCGCCGCTATTTCACCAGCTTTTTCCATTTTGCATCTGATCATATCCAAAATATCACCTTAGATCATATAATTTAAAAATTTGATAAAAAACGGATTCAGCTAACAGGTAGGCCGATAGTGAATTCAGTTCCTTCTCCGGGTTCGCTGACGACCTTCACACTGCCGCCCCCTCTTTCTACAACAGAGCTAACCAAGTAGAGTCCTAGTCCAGTCCCCTCCCCTGCATCCTTTGTGGTATAGAATGGATCGAATATCTCGGACAATTCTTCCTGGGTTATTCCCCTGCCTTCATCTGAAACAGATATTTTGATAAATCCATCATCAACCCATGTTTTTATCTCTATCAAACCGCCTTCGGGGGAGGCTTCCACAGCATTGATTATTAGGTTGACCAGACTCTGTTTCAGATCACCTGAGCCGATAGTTACACCCGGTAGTTCATTCAATTCCGTTTCAATTTTATATTTGTTTATATCGAATGAGTAACTTGCGATGTTCAAGCTTTCTTCAACGATCTGGTTGACTTTATCTCCTACCGGTAGATCATTCCTCAAGTCATTGGAATACTTGCTCAATCCCCGGACAATATTCTTTATCCTCTCTCCCGCCTTAATCACTTCGCCGATATCTTCGTGAATTTCCTCAATCTTATCTGAGTCCAGTATGATCTCCGATAGTCCGGTGATTATCTGAAGGGGATTGGAAATCTCATGGGCTACACCGGTGGCAAGGTTTCCAAGTCCGGCAGCCCTGCTGGTCCTTACAAGTTTGGCCTGAGCTTCTTTCAGCTTGGTAATATCCCTGAAAACACCGGTTGTCCCACTGAATTCTCCATCCTTGAACTGGGCATTAAGATTTCCTTCTACATAGATCTCCTTTCCATCCTTCGTCACGAAAATTGTCTCTACGTTATCAAGAGCCATCCCTTTCATGAGAAGCCCGAACATCTCCTGGCATTTTTCTAGATGATGGGAATGGATGATCTTCCAGACCTTCATTCCCAAAGCTTCTTCCCTGCTGTATCCGAGCTTTTCCAGCCATTTCTTATTCACGAAAAGTATATTCCCTTCTATGTCAACGCTCTGGATGAGATCGTTTGCGCTCTCGATGATATTTTTATATAAATATAGTTCAGAACCGTGACGTGCATTCAAAACCATCACCTGAAAAAAATTTGCCGATAGTGGGAAAAATTGAATATCAAATGGAATATGAGTAGTTGATAATTCCAATTATTTTATAGATTTGCCTGTTAATTTTTATTCTTCTCAATAGCCTTGAGTATCTTCTCAGCTGTGAAAGGACCTTTCGTCAGCCTTACCCCCACGGCGTCGTAGATGGCGTTGGATATGGCCGGCAGAGCTCCGTTTATACAGAGCTCGGCCACAGATTTTGCACCGTAGGGTCCAGTGGGTTCGTGTGTCTCTACAAGGAAGGAGTTAACTTCTGGAAGGTCAGATGTACGGTATATCTTATAGTTCTTGAAGTTAGGATTGAGCATTTTACCTTTCTCATCAAAGATGTATTCCTCCACAAGTGCATATGAAAGTCCATTCAGCAGGGCGCCTTCAGTCTGCCCTTCTGCCAGTGTGGGATTGATTGCCCGTCCGCAGTCGGTTCCGGCAACATACTTCCTGCATTTGATCTCGCCGGTTTCGGTATCTATATCTACCATTACAAAGTGTGCTGAGAAGGGAGGGGGTGATTTTTCAGTTATATGTGATGCATGTCCCATTATCTGGAACTGGTCGTGCTGATAGAGTGAGCGTAAAGCAACATCCCTGAAGGTTACCCTTTTGTCGCCGCTACATGAAACCACTTCTTTTTTGCCAAGCTTCAGTTCAGAAACGGGGATATCCAGCATATCTGAGGCCACTTTCATGATCTGCCCCCTTACTTCCTTTGCAGCCTTTTTAACTGCCATTCCAGTCAAATATGTAGTGGATGATGCATAAGCACCAACATCGAAGGGCGTGAGGTCGGTATCAGACGAATAGACGATCATATCCTCTAGATAGCAGTGGAGCTGTTCTGCTGCTATCTGCCCCATTATTGTGTCCGACCCCGTACCAATATCCGTAGCACCAAGAAGCAGGTTGAATGAACCGTCATCGTTCATCTTCATGCTGGCGGCTCCCATGTCCACCTTTGGAATTGAAGAACCTTGCATAAGACACGCTTCTCCGAAACCTCTTTTTATTGGGCCCTTAACCTGTTTTTTCAATTCTTCCCGTTTGTCCCATCCGATGAGTTCCCGGCCCCTGTCGATACACTCATCTAATCCGCAGCTCTCGATGGATTGGGGAACGCCCTCTCCACCTTCTCCAAGTGCCTTGAATATTGGTGAGGTCTCCCCAACCTTAATATGGTTCATTTTACGCATTTCCAAGGGATCCATACCAATCTCATTCGCCATCCTTGTGACGTTGCATTCCATGGCAAAGGCGGCCTGGGTCGCCCCGTAGCCCCGGTAGGCTCCGGGAACGGGCAGGTTGGTATAGACCACATCAGCCTTGAATCTCACATTATCGCATCTGTATAGAGGCAGCACCTTGGACCCGCAGTTGCATACCACAGTAAGTCCATGGGAGCCGTATGCTCCGGTGTTGCTAAGGCAGAACATATCTATAGCAGTGATTGTCCCGTCCTTTTTGCATCCTGTTCTTAGAATGGTTTTTATAGGGTGTCTTGTCCTAGCTGATACGAACTCTTCTTTCCTGGTGAATTCTAGAAGTGCAGGTCGCCCGGTTTTCTCGGTGACCATTGCAACTACAGGTTCCAGAAGTACTTCCTGTTTTGTACCGAATCCTCCACCGATACGAGGTTTTATTACCCTAATCCTTTTTACAGGTACATCCAGTACCTGAGCGGTTATCCTTCTGGCATGAAAGGGGACCTGGGTTGATGAAACAATAGTGATCCTTCCATCGCCTTCTGGCATTGCCAGGGCGATATGAGGTTCTATTGGACAGTGCTGGCCGTAATGTGCGTAATACGCGTCCTCGACGATGACATCAGCCTCTTCAAATCCCTTATCGAGATCACCGATCTCCATATCAACGCTGGCGGCGAGGTTTCTCTTTGGTTCGTAAGGTACTGGAATTATTACCTTTGCATCCTCCTCGTCATGAATTACGGGGGCGCCTTCTTCAAGTGCCTCCCCCATATCAAGAACCGCAGGCAGTAAGTCATACTCCACCTCTACTGCATCTGCAGCTTTTTTTGCAGTTTCTAGGTCTTCAGCAGCGACTATGGCCACTCTGTCGCCTACATACCTCACCTTGCAGTCCAGGAGATATGAATCATAGGGTGAGGGCTCCGGGTAACCTTGACCAGCTGTTGTGTGAGGAATGCGGGGAACGTTCTCGTGGGTTAATATTATTGCGACACCAGGGATATCCATGGCTTTTGAGGTATCTATCTTCTTAATCCTGGCATGTGCATGGGGTGAACGGAGCACCTTCACATGAAGGGGTTCTTTGACATCCCAATCAGCTACGAACTTTGACATTCCGGTAGCCAATGACATACCGTCAACTTTGGTTTCCCTCTTCCCTACAACCTCCAGTCCCCCATGTTTTTCCCCGCAGCTCATGCATCTTCCTCCCTGATCTTTTCCGCAGCTTGTTTCACAGCATCAATTATCTTGATATAACCTGTACATCTGCATAGGTTTCCATCCAGAGCAGTTTTGATATCATCTTCTGTTGGATTAGGATTTTTGTCCAGCAGAGCCTTGGTTGCAAGTATCATTCCGGGGGTGCAGAATCCGCACTGTATGGCTCCGGCATCCACAAAACATTTCTGAATAATACTGGGTTTCTTGGGGGTTCCCATACCTTCAATGGTGAGTATTGTCTTTCCGTCTATCGACGGCGCAGGAACGATACATGAATTTATAAGCTTGCCATCAATTAGAACTGCACACGCTCCGCAGTCTCCTTTCTGACAGCCTTTCTTTACTCCTTTGAATCCTGATCTTCTAAGCAGATCGGTCAGCATTTCCCCGCCGTGTGTATCCAAGACCATATTTTTCCCGTTGATATTTACACTGATGTTCATGATTTCACCTCCTCTAGGAAGGATGATATGTCAATTTGAATGGACCTTCTGACCATAACCTTTAACACTTTTTCAAGGTAGTTTTTGCTGTATTTGAAGTCCCTTCCAGATATGGTAAAGTTCCATTTTTTAATGATCTCCGAAACGGAGGATTCCTCCGGTTCCTTTCCTTCTAGCTCCTCCTCCAGCAAACTCACTCGTTTGGGTAATGGATAAACGCCTGAAACGGCGATATGCAGGTTTATCATACTTCCGTATTCATCGAGCTTGTAACTGCAGGCCACATCCATGGCTGCAAAGTCGCCCTGGCTCTTATTGAAAGTAAGGAAAGCAGCTTTTCTTCCTTCCACCTTTTTGATCTTAATTCCGGTGAGTATTTCTCCTTTTTCAATAAGTGATATAGGTTGCTTGTCATAATATTCTTCAGTAGAATATGAATATGTTTCTCCGTCCAGATAGGTTTTCATTTCAGCATCGAGACAGAGCATGACAACTGGGAGGTCCGACCACGGATAGATCATTGTGACATTGCCACCTAGGCTGACCTGATTTCTTATAGGGGTTGTACCTATGTTCTCGGCAGCTATTCCCAGAATATCAAGAGACGATTCTTTATTCTTGTAACCCACAAGTTGGGATATTTTCATGGAAGGCCCCAGAAGTATATGTCCCCCTTCCTCTTTGATATTTTTATCAAGTAAACGGCTCACATCAACCATTCCATCGTATCTGTCAAGGTTTCTGAACTTGACTGAAGATGCACCATTTATGAGAAGATTTCTTTGATTTTTCAATAGCTTACAGGCCGAGTCCATGTTCTCGGGATAATAATATTTTATATCGGTCATGGTAATGCCTCTTTGGATGAAGAAATCAACATTCTTCATATCAATTTTCAAGTAAATTTTTCACTTATTTATGTCTAATAATACTGCTGGATACAAGTAGAGCAATGATCAAAGCAATATTCAGCCTTAATAAATTATTATGTTTTATTAGTTGTTCCCCCTGTGTTTATTCCCAGGATAATGCTGTAAAGGGATATTTCAGAGCTAAATTATTATTATCATCAATTGAATAAGGAATTTGATTAAAAAACGGGGATAAATTGGTATGAAATCGTGTGTTCTTGGAAGTGGAAGCAAGGGAAACAGTATTTTTGTAAAGACCAGGGAATTGAAACTGCTCGTTGATGCAGGTCTTTCCTGCAGACAGCTGGAACTCCGTTTGAAAAAGATCGGTCAGGATCCCTCTGATATCGATCTGATTCTGGTAACCCACGAGCACAGCGATCATGTGGGGGGAATATCCCGATTTGTGAAGCTTCATGGGCCCAAGGTATATGCCAATAACGGAACCCTAACTGCCATGAAAACCGAACCGCATGTGAAGCATAATCACATTCCATTTGTAACCGGGCAGACCTTCACAATAGAGGATACAGAGATCACGCCTCTGCCGGTGTCCCACAATGCAGCCGACCCCGTATGCTTTCATATTGAGTCCAATGGTAAGAAATTAGGAATTCTCACTGATCTGGGTTTCGTTTCAAATAACCTCATTAATACCTTCAATGACCTGGATGTTCTTTTTATTGAGAGCAATTACGACCCTGACATTCTTCTTGGAAGCAGATATCCGGTTTTCCTGAAAAAACGTATTAGCGGATTGTCAGGGCATCTTTCAAATGCGTCCGCTGCAGAGGCGATCTTGAAAATAAATCCTTCTCCTAAAACCCATCTGGTGCTAACTCATTTAAGCCAGAACAATAATCATCCAGATATTGCATATTCCTGCGTCAGAGAGCTTATGGAGACCAACGGGATATCGGGAAAGAACCTGTCCGTCAGTTCACAGGATGAACCCACTCGGCCTTTCAGTGTATGGGATTGATTTTGGTATCTGATAACTCATGATTATATATAGGTCTCAATACCACCGCCATCATAAAATAATATCCCGCCGCTAACCGCAGGTTGATATCATGGGTCAAGTTTTTTTAGGTAAAATGAGCCTACGCTGGTGTGATCATTGCGATCTTCCAATTTTGGAGAAGAAAGAATGCCAGCTCTGTTCCGGGCCCACCCGCAAAGTTGATTACACTCCTCCAGGCGATGTAAGGCCGGCATTCGAGAGGGATGTCCGCCAGATCAGGAATATAATAGCTGAACAGTTTGGAAAGGATGCTTCGGAAAGCATATTTGCCGAAGATTCCTTGGTACTTCTGAACGGTGTACCTTCACTTGACAGAATGGACGAGGTTGTGGTTCATGGCAGGGCAATTGGAAATTTGAAATATCTGCCGATTGCAGAAAAATATGTGTTCATACCCCGGCAGTTCGGGCTCCAATTATTTCAGGGACATATCGAATCAAATTTTATTGTAGCTGATGACGGAGCAATACCTTTCATAAAAAAGGGGGCAAATTGTCTTGCCCCTGGAGTCCTTGACGCTGTTGGAGATTTCAGGGTGGGCGACGAGGTGATAGTGATTGACAAAACCGGTAATATTCTCATGTCCGGTAAGGCCAGGATGGGCCCAGGTGAGATGATTGAGGCCAAAAGAGGGGAAGCGGTGAAAGCTAGAAGAAGACTGAAGGATAAGACAGTTGCATTGACCGAACCTGAAATTAAGCCGACCTGGGATCGTGCGGTCCAGGCCAATAAGGATTATCTCAAAGGGAGAATTGCAGGATCAAAGAAGTTCATAAACAAGGTAATAAAGGCGAATAATCTTCCCTTCACAGTATCATACAGCGGGGGTAAGGATTCCTTGGCCACATTACTTCTCGTACTGGATGCCGACCTAAAACCGCCAATTATGTTCGTGGATACGGGTCTTGAGTTTCCCGAAACTGTAGAAAATGTTCACCAGGTGGTAAAGAGGTACGGGTTGGAATTAATAGAGTACAAGGTTGGAGATTCCTTCTATGATTCATTGGAGCATTTCGGTCCCCCTGCCAAGGATTTTCGGTGGTGTTGCAAGATATGTAAACTCGGACCAACAACAATGTTGATTGATGACCGATTCCCTGAAGGTGTTCTCTCATTCATAGGTCAGCGACAATATGAATCCACCCAGCGGATGGAGAAGGGAGATATTTGGGACAATCCATGGGTGCCCAATCAGAAGGGAGCTTCGCCGATCCAGAGGTGGGATGCCTTGACGGTTTGGTTATATATATTTTACAAGAAAGCAACCTATAATCCATGGTATGAAAGGGGATTGGACCGAATCGGATGTTGGTGCTGTCCCGCTTCAAGCCAGGCCGAGCTCAAGGAAATAAAAGAACATTTTCCCCAAAGCAGCCGATTCTTCGGTATGCTCAAGGATTGGGCGGAAAAGAAAAAATTCTCCCAGGAATGGTATGAACTTGGACTCTGGAAGTGGAGAAAATATCCGGGGAGCGTTCAGGAGATAATGCAGAGATCAGGATTCAACGCTGAAAGAATATTCGGTGATGATGACCCTGAAGAGAGATGGAAGGCGGCACTTGTGGATTTCAAGGATGTTGAGTGGAAGTTCATAGGCCAGGGGCCTAATGGTATTGATGAGATGGAAATGATTGAGGTGAAAGCCGATTTTACCAGAAATGTTGATATCAGTTCAGTCGTACCCTTGCTTCCTATATTGGGGGAGATTTCCTTTAAACCGTCTGAAATTTGCAAATCAGGAACTAATATAGGCGATTCAGCTGGAGACGATCCGGGAAATGCAGTGATTATGACCCCCAAAGGCGATATTATCACCTTGCACTCTAGAGGCGTTGAGCTAATAACGCCTGGCGATGATGAAATAGTTGTGCTTCCCAGAAGGGTGCACCATGAATTGGATAATATCATAGGGGTAATAAAACGGGCTCTGTTCTGCCAGGCCTGTGGGGTTTGTACTGGGAGATGCCCTCAGGATGCAATTGCTTGGCGGGATTTAAGAGGCAGGAGAATGATAGTAATAGACCCGGAGAGATGTATATCATGCCGGAACTGTCTCGGCCCGTGTCCTGTGGTGAACTTCGATCCCGATGAAGAATACAGGATGGCTAAATAGAAAACCACTGGTTTTTCAATTACATATCGAGTGGAGCAAACCTTCTTGTTCTTTCAAGTGCCCTGAGCTTCTCCTTGTCGCCTGCCCTGCTTGCGGTTACGGCATCATTATAGAGGTGAATGATCTCATCGTAAACTTCCCGGTTCACCGGGAATGGCACCCCGTCCTTTCCGCCTACGGCATAGGAGAATTTAACAGGATCCGACCAGGATGCTTTCTCGCCGTATATCACTTCCGCAACCAAGGAAAGGGCCCTGATGGTCTTAGGCCCCAAACCCCCGATAAGAAGCATTTGCTCATATCCCTTAGGCTGTATCTCGTAAGCCGACGAAAGGGCCTTCCAGTTGGTCAGCTTGGGCATGTTCAAAATTGGGAGATTCTCAGGGATATCTGCAGTCATTTTTTGGGACAGAATACTTTGAGGTTCAATTATTTCAGTATAGCTGTTCAAAGTAGCCTGTTCTTTTGGCAATTTCCTTTTTATTTCTGCAGTCCTGAGAAGGTTTATGTCCCTTTTCAGATGGCCTAGACCGTCCTTTACCAGATCTAACTGGACATTGCGGTTGTCCTTTGAATCTTTGGCACTTAGATCAAGCACTTCTTTGGGATTAAGATCTGATAGAATGGATTTGTGGGGATCATTGAGATAATTCTCCCCGATATCCGAATGCCAATGATATCTTCTTGCATAGCCGTATCTGTCGCTCATACCCTGCTGGAGCACTGCCCAGTCTCCCCCTTCAGCCAGGAACATTGAGTGAAGGTAGAGCTGATAGCCGTCCTGAAGGGCGGTATTATCCACTTTTGCCACCAGACGGGAAGTGTCAGCAAGTTTATCACCGGGCAGATCAAATTCCCTGCAGATCTGTTCAATTTCTTTTGGTGCACCCTTAGAATGCCCGCCCTTACCGCCCGTACCTCTCACCGGGGCCGAAATGTTTGATAATGCCTTTTTCAGTGCATAACAGGTTACCGTGGTAGTACCGGAGGAATGCCAATCAAATCCAAGAACGCACGACAGCGCTTGGAACCAGAAGGGATTGCATATATGTCTGATGAAATCCTCTGCCCCCCTTTCCTCGATAAAAACCCCTGAGATGCTCTCGGCAAGCTCCACCATACGGGAGAACAGCCATCTCGGGGCTTTTCCTCCATGGAGGGGAAGATATGCAGTCCCGCTTCGTTTCATAGAGATCTGGCCTCTCTGGTGGCGTGAAAGCTTTTACAGAAGAATTGGCCCAATAGATTGAGTAACGTCATGATTATTATGTTTATTTTGATATTTATTGGATTTTTCATTGGGTGAGTAAAAGTGTTCTTGCTCTCGATAGTATTTTCATCATTTTTTGTCATGTTACAAATATGCCCTTTTTATACCAAATGCCGTTAATTATGAAGTCAAGGTGATATTAATGAAACTGAAATGGGAGACGATATTCGGCGAAGCGATTTACTACAAGACCGAGAAGGATTTTCATACCAATGAGATCCGAAAGGTCCCTATGGACATTGAATATGACATCCGTCGGGCCAAGATACCCGGTGGCTGGCTTGTGGGTAAGGTTGGTTCGGACAGCATTACTTTTGTTCCTGATGAAAAACAGGAATGGAAGTAATGGAACTAAGGCAAAAAAGTGGCGTATCCATCTTGCAGTTATTCCTCACTTTCAATTGGTACATATACCTCGTACTTGCCCGATAAAACATCCTCGGCTACTTCGGATAGTTTTACAAATTGATGGTGGATGAAAAATAAGAAGGCCCCCGAAAGAATGAATATTCCTCCTATTGAGAGTATTGCGGGGATGGTCTTCCAGGCGGGATCATCGATGATCTGCCAGTTGCTTTCAGCATACACGATTTTGGATAGGAAGAACAGGATCAAAAAGGTCACTAGGAAAAAAATACCGGTGATTATTAAGCCTTTTCCGATCATACCAAAATCTAGATATTTTTTTTTCACTAAGAGCACCTTGTTCTTTTTCTTTTAGCCCACGTATGAAAAGCGCTTTAATTAATATGGGATTCATACGTATATAAATTATTCCTTAAAACATTTTTATCGGAATCAGTTCATTATCCTGGGATTTTTATTTGGTCCAATACGTTTAAATCGATTCTGATTATTATCTGAAACTCTGAACAGGTATGGAATAGAGGTGAATGGTAAATGTATCTCAACAGGTTTTGTCATGCAATCGTATCTCTTATTATTGTTATGGTGTTGGTAACTGTAAGTATTCCATATACTTCAGCCGAGGAAAACCCGGTAATTGTCCTGGAGACGAATTACGGTAAAATCAAGGTGGAGCTATATCCTGATTCAGCTCCAAAGACTGTGGAGAACTTCCTGAAATATGTCGAGAGCGGTTTTTTTGATGGACTTATCTTTCATAGGATAATTGCTGATTTCATGATCCAGGGCGGTGGATTCAATAAGGAAATGACTAAAAAAAATCCATCCTATGCACCAATAATCAATGAAGCCTCAACTGCTCAGATCCGTAACAACAGAGGTACTATAGCCATGGCCAGGACTAACGATCCGAATTCGGCAACAAACCAATTCTTTATTAACGTGGTAGATAACAATTTCCTTGATTGGGATACCAGTGCTGATGGTTACGGTTATTGTGCTTTCGGCAGGGTTACCAAGGGTATGGATGTGGTAGACGATATTGCTTCAGTAAAGACTGGTAATCAAAATGGATATTCCGACGTACCTAACGAGGACGTGATAATTGAAGAAACTTACGTGAAAGAAATGGAAGCATCTCCTGGTTTTAGAGTGACTCCCCTACTGATAGCTCTCGGTATTCCAGCAGTGCTTTTTTACTTCAGACGTAGGTAGTGCTAACAATAAGTATCAGAGTATCAATCCATGTATCTCTCCCAATCTATTTCGATCTCGTTGGAAGGCAGTTCGTCCTCCCATGGTTCCTGCTCTCCCATGGCGTTCCTTCTTTTTGTGTAAAGCGCAATAACGACGACTATGGCCAGAACTACAGCTAATATTATTATTATCAGTATGGCGAATCCAGAACCGCTAGTGGTCGGAGTTCCAGTGTCGCTGTGCTGCTCTGCCATTGGAGCGAAGATGGTGAAATGGGTGACATTGGCATAGATAACATTGTTCTCAGTATCGATCCAGGTTTCCTCAGCCACCTGCCATCCGTTGCTGTTCTCGTCCCAGTAGTACACCTTGAGACTATCTTCGCTGATCCCATAAGGCAGATCATCCTCTGAATAATCGATCATCATCCAGTACCAATTTATCTGCCCAGTTATATCTGCCTGATATGTGTCCCCAATAAGATATTTATCTGTCGGCAGATCATCCTGTGCCTTCTGAGGCAAACCTGTGAGGTCCTTTAGCTTCCAGGATACTGTCCCCTCACCGAAGAACTTGGCCTTGACCAGTCTTCTACCCAGTTCATCAAGGAAATCCACCTCCTTTACTGAATCAAGTGTCAGCGGGATCTCGGCTCTTTTGTCATATCCTGCAGTGAATCTGATGCGACCATCCACAATCTCAGGGATAATTATTTGACCGCCTAGAGGTATGAACATGTTATTGGAGGCCGAAAAGCTGCTGCCGTGTTCAATCTTGTAGGCCGCAGGATAAATAAAGCCACCCTCCATCAATAGAGCATTGAACTCGCCTTCATGTTCTGAATCCAGGGTGAACCAGTTAGGTCTCTTTTCCAACCTTTTTGTATCAAGGATGTAGTAATGCACAGGGACCTTTAAAGGATCATTGGAGGTATCATTCTTCCAGATAAAGGCATGTGAGTCCCAGCGGAATTTTCCAATGTCCTGCCAGTTATCCTTGAAATATAGTCCATTATCCCCTGCTTCGCCCTTTTTCTCAATAAGACCCCAATAATCGATGTCCAGAAATATCTCAAGTTCCCTGAGTTTTTCCATAATTTGCTCGAACAGGGTTTCATTTATGCCGGAAATGTCCGCATTCTTTACGGCCCAGTAAATTATATAATAAAGATCTTCTTCCGAAAGGGTTTTGTTCTCATATCCTTTGATCAAAGCTGCCAAAAACAGGGCCAAGTCTGCATGGGCCAGGTCCTGTTTTGATATCAGATTAGATAAGATGATTTTGGCTATGATGTCACGGCCGATATGGTCTTTCTCTCTCAATGCCATAAGTAATCTGATGAGTTCATAACCCTCTATGGATCCATGTTCATACAGCCATTTAACTATGCCAGTCAGGTTTTCCTCTTCGAATATTCCGTTTTCTCCCAGCATTTCTATGATGTGGGCAGTATCATCGATGGTGATGACCGATGAATCCAGGCACATTCCCAGAAGCTCACCCAGGTGGGTTCTGTTGATCTCCTCACTGAGCAAACTTACCAACAGCAGTTCCGTGAACTCATCCAGGTCGAGTTCACCAGTGTAGTAGGCCTGACCTATGATCCATTTCACATCTTCCAATGTCAATTCGTTTTCCTTGAATGCCATGAACAGGATCCATCTGACATCATCCAAAGTCAATTCCCCTTCCTCATAAGCATTGATCAGTATCCATTTCAAAATTGGTTTTGTCAAGAGCTCTTCATTGTAAGCGTGGATAATTATCCATTTCATATCCTTTCGGGTCAATTTTCCTTCATTGTAGGCATGAACGATAAGCCATTTCACATCCTCTTTTGTAAGTTCTCCCTCATCATAAGCCTTGAAGATGATCCATTTCACATCCTCTCTTGTCAATTCCCCCTCCCCATAGGCATGGAAGATAAGCCATCTCAGATCGCTTCTTTCCAGTTCATCCTCGGAATACATCATAACAGCCAGATACCAAAGGTCATCCCTTGTAAGCTCTCCTACCTTGTATGCGTGGAAAATGAGCCATCTCAGATCATCCCTTGTGAGATTTCCCTCCTCATATGAGGAGTGAAGCAGCCATTTCAGCTCATCTCTTGTCAGCATTCCATCATCATATAGAAGCACCAGCAGTTTTTTTACATGGGTCCTGTTCAGACCATTTTCCTTGTAGAGCATTACTATGATCCATTTCAGTTCGTGCTTGCTGAAATCACCGCTGGCATGAATATCCTTTATTATTCTCCGGATATCCTCGTGGGTGAGTTCCCCATTTCTGTAGAATAGCGATAACAGCGTTTTGAGTTCTTCGAGTTCAATGTTGCCATCCATATAGGCTTTGGATATGGCCCTTTTAAGATGGGTGATGTTGATAAGACCGTCATCAAAGGCCCTTTTCAGAAGAATGTGAATATTTTCCAGTTCAAATACATCTTCCATCTGAGCCCTGAAAAGGATGACTGTGAGATCGTCAATGGATATCTTTCCCTGATGCATGGCCCTGAAAAGGATATCATGTATGTCGTTGATGGATAGGTCGCTCTTATGGTAGGAGAGAACAAAGAAATCATAGAGTTCGTCAGTGGAGATCACTTCGTTCAAGAATGCATCCATGATCAGATCCCGCATCTCTGAAAAAGTGATGAATCCCTCGTCATAACCCCCTATGACCAGCCACGCATAGGTCCCGACTTCATCATCGATTGTGTGGTTGTAATGACCAAGGAATGCAACTGACAGCTCAAGTAGGTCCTGGTAACTTATTTCTCCTCTATTATAGGATTGGAAAAGGGCTAGCCTGATTTCATTCTCCTCGTCCTCATGATTTTTAAAAGCATTCATAATATTATCTATTACATTCCCCATCTCCGTGTTGTCATTCTCAAGTATGCTCATATTGTTCTGGGCTGAATCGTAGACCGGGGGCTCGTTTGTTGTATCGTTGGAGTGCTGATCGTTCGCTACATTCTCATTCTGCAGTTCTCCAAGAAGCTCATCGGTGCCGTTCTCGTCAATCTTTTCAGATAGGAAAGCCATTTGAAGTAGGCTGCCTATATCTGCATTGCTGAGATCACTGCTGCCGTGAAGATGAACAAGAGTGCCGTTGATGTCTGTAAGGGAGAACCCGATCCTTTTGTGAAGGTCAAACAGCATTATGCGTAGATCGTCCAGGTCCATAAATGCATTATCGTCAGTATTAAGGCCAGCTTCGTTGCTCACCTTTGTTTCAGAATACAATCCGGCTATCACCAAGGCCATTCTATTATAACTCAAATGCTGATCTAGATGTACAAATATATCAGTTATATCCCGTCTTGTCAATCTATTCTCACTGAATGCTATGGTGAACAGCTGAACAAGCATTTCTTCATCCAGATAACTCTCGTTTATTCCGTGGGAAATGAATCTGATCCACGCCTCCAATTTCACACCGTCAATGTGGTAAGTATCTATTAGATGGTGGAGCAAAATTTCAGGTTCGAGTTCGTGAATTTCCTTAGTCCAGAATACCAGGCCGATCCATGTTCCCTCATCTATTACGCCTTTCTCGTAAACAGCCTGAAGAAAACTAAGCCAAACCTGGTGCTCCATTATATCATCAAAATATAAATATTGAATAATTTCTTTTATCATATCCGAATCCAGATGGCCGTCCCTCTTGGCATGAGATAATATCTGAGCAATATCATCGAGTTGGATGTATCCATGGAGGTAACCGATATGCAGAAGTTCGGTCCATCTCTCCCATCCAAGCAGTTTCTGGTCGTAGACCATTTTCAATAGTTCCAGGTACTCATCACGGCCTATTTTCTCCTCGGAATGCATATCGAACAGTACCAAAAGCAGATCATGCTCGCTTATCATCTCAAGATCCAGAAGGGATTCCAGTATGTATAGGAAATCTCTTTTATCAAGGGCGCCGTGCTCGTATAGGACCTGCAGAACATCATAGAGCAGATCGAGGTGTACATCGCCGTGTATGAACTTCTCTATAATAATATCAACAATATCGTTCTTCTCGATCAGTCCTTCATTGTATCCGTGAAGTACCAGGTCGGCCCAATTCTCAGTTGTTATTACTTCTTTATCATGTATGAGGGTATAGATGTCCTTCCAGTAAAGGTTTTTATCATGGTAGGAAAGTTTTTTCAGATAGGTCAATAGCTCTTCACAATCCAAATAACCTTCTGCGTGGGCCCATAGGAATATCTCCACAAGTTCTTCGGAAAGAATGATATCGTAACCATTCTCAATGTATCTGTGCATCAGTTCCATTAGCTCGTACGCGTCCAGATCCAACTCCTTTTCTACCTTTATCAATATCCATATTATATCATGAGCATCAATGATGCCATATCCATCTGCTTTGATCAGTATTAGCACCATATCGCTTTTGGTTATTATTCCCCTGTTATGGAGCACTATCAGCGTTTCCTTGATATGTTCCAGGGATAAACCCCTGTCCCTGAAGGCCTCGACCAGTGCAAGTATGTATTCGTCTATGGCCCCTTCACCCTTCTGTAGTTCGTTGATAGCTTCATCAAATTCAATTTCTTCATGAGAGTATATAACAGCCGATCCTGCTTCATCTTCCCCTTCTCGCCCGTCCAATTCTTTCTCCATTGCATATTCATCAAGATAATTAGCATCCCCGTCTCCTTCTATGCTCTCAAGCACCTCCTCCTTCAGCCAGGCAGGAACATAGGGTGATATGTGATTTCCCAGTAGTGTAAAACTTTTCATAAAAAGAGATGTATCCTTGAATCCCTCACTATTTGAGGCTGTTTCCTCATTAACTGGTTCCACATCCCAACCTATAATGCTCTTGCTGTAGCTGAACCTCAATTCTATCAATACTCCTGTGCCGCCGTTTTCATAGCCCATTTTACTGCTGAATCCATCATCGGATACCTCGAAGTCATATGATGGGACCCTGTCAAGTGGAACTTCCTTTATAACAAGCTCCATTTCAAAATCAAGCTGGAAGGAGTCGAGGACCTCCTCTGGTTGGTTGTATTCCTCTCGCGTCTTATCCTCCACAGCTCCTGGTGAAGCAGCATATTCATTTTCACCGTTGCCTGTTCCATTATCTTCATAGGTCTTGTATCCAATATTTTCTCTTGTAAGAGTGAATCCCCATACTTTCTTTTCGTGATCGCTATTCTTATCAATTGTCTTGGATAGGGTCCATGCCCCTTCCAGGTTGACACTTCTCAGCAGCTCGTGCATCTCACTTTCCTCACTACTGGGATATTCGTCCCCTTCCCTTGTCCTGGGACTTTCCGTTCCATCACTTTCCTCATAGGACCAGGTATCGTCATCCTCAAACTCATCGGGGTCAATATCATCATGCACAGGTTCGTAGTAATCCTCTTTGAACTCGTAGATGCTGTCGAGTCTCTGGGAGAAAATTGTCTGGACAGGTATTCCGACCCCTTCTTCATCCAAATAATCATCTGACCCCTCGATATCAGCCACTCCCGCATATCTGGTGTACATTGATACCAGGGTTATGGCGTTGGGGTTTTCCTCCGTGCCGTAGATGACTGCAAAGAAGGTATCCTTGTCCATATTGATACCTACATAGTTGCCGCCTCCCAGATAATCAGTGCGACCAGTATCCAGTATTATATCGGCAATATCCGGAAGTTCGGGAGATTTAATAATTCCTTCATTATTTGAATTGTCATCCTTTTCATCCTGGCTCGAATCTTCCTTTTTGTTACTTGCACCTTCGTCACCGCCGCCTTTCTCATCATTTTTGTTACTGGGTTCCACTTCATTGTCCGGTTTTTCCTCTCCTTCGGAATATTCCTCGTTTGCACCTCCATGCTCACTGCCGGACGAATCGACTCCTCCGGCACTGCTGTTACCATCCTCCTCTATCATCAATGCCAGTACATTGCTTCCTATTCCAGCGGTAAGGAGCATCAACATCCCCAAAACGCAGATAATCCCTCTTAATTTGTCAGTTTTCATAAATATCACCATCCGTTTTCAAGACGATTATAGAATAAAAAGTTCATGAGTAGTATATAAACTGTTTTGGTATATATGCGTGAGATATATCATGCTTCTTATAACGTGGGAACAGTTTATAGCTTGTAACTTAAGAGAAAATTCCACATAACTAAAGGAAAGAATGCACGAATTCTAAAGTAGTTCAATAGTTCTTTGGATTGCTTTAAGTGCTCCTTTTGATAACAGGGGATTTTCATCCTGGAATGCGACCAATTTTTCTTTAGCTTCTTTCCCTTTGTCCATAAGTTTGAGCAGTCTGGCTTGAATAATGTGCCCTTCAGATAGAATATCCATATTATCTGCGGAATTTCCCAATTCGATTAACTCATAGGTACAACCCAAGGACTCTTGAATGTCATTTTTAAACCAATTCATACCGCATTTTAAAAGGAGAAGTTCCCGTTTCAGATTGATCATCCGAGGATCAAGTATGTCCTTACCCACGAATTTGGACAGTCTCCCTGCCTTATTTTCCTGCTTCTTGATAATTGCCAATCCACTGTCTATCTTTATTATGAGCTTGTCCAAAGGTATCTCGTTCA
Source organism: uncultured archaeon (assembly GCA_964430885.1). GTDB lineage: Archaea > Thermoplasmatota > Penumbrarchaeia > JASLWR01 > JASLWR01 > CAYSHM01. The sequence goes on from CAYSHM010000004.1 coordinate 52,410, forward strand.
AATCCACTGGATCCGATTGTTTAAGGAAGGATGTCCTGAAAACCCTGTTCAGTATTCCAAGATGGGCGAGTTCGCATTTCACCTCATTATAGATGATATCTGATATAACATGAGGCATTTGATAGGTTTCCAGGAGTCCTCTTGCTTTGGCAAATAATTTTTTAGCCTTTAGGTATTCGCCTTTGGAATATAGACTCTCAGCAATCAATCTATTGAAGAGGGCTGTGAGATGGTCGTCCCTTCTTCCAGACTGGTTAAGTGCCTTTTTAGCCAGTTTTTCAGCTTTTTCCGGCAGGCCACAATCAATATAGGTTTTGATAAGGCCCAAATAGATCCTCCCTGCTCTGGCAAATCCGCCGTCTTCATTTGATGATATGCATTTTTCGATCTCATTTTCAGCCTTTTTGAACCATTTGGACGCTTCATTATGATCCTGAAGAGATACCTGTTTGGCTATCTCCGTACAAACCCTAGCTTTTTCGAAGCTGTCATTTGATGTGTACAGGCCTTTTTCAAGTTCTATGACCTTGGCATTCATGATATCGTGTTGGCGGACCTTCCGCTGCATCTCTTTTAGGGCTTGATATACTGATTTTTTGGATATACTTCCCAATTTTCCTTTTCCCCAATAGTCCCATTTATTTTCCTTCAATAATCTTTCAGCCCTTTTCAGATGCTTTTTTGATCTTCTAATGTCCTTTTCCTGGTATGATATTTCAGACATGTAGACCTCAATGGAAGGGTGGGATTCCCCGATTTTTTTTCTGATCCTTGATAAGAACTCCTTGAGGACCTGTGAATGAGGTCCGCGGGTAAGCCATAGGTCCGTCTCGGAAAGAGCTATAAGGGCCTTTTCAGCCGATCCAAGACTGATAAGATGATGCATATATTCCAGAAAATATATGTCCAGATCCTCAATAATTGATTTTGGGAGGTAATCGCCCTCCTTTTCCCGCTGAAATATCTCCTGAAGGTATTCCCCAAGGTAGTTGAGAAGTTCTTTCCGCTCCCTGTAGCCGATTTCCTTGGTAATGATCTCAGCTATATGATCATGTACTATATACAGTCCGCCTTCAGTACGGTCAACCAGAAGGATCGAGTTCAATTTCTCCATTAATTCAGTACCATTTGGTATAATATCTTCTTCCACAGGGACCGTGCACAGAGAAAGAGTTTTCAATAATTTGGTTGTGTCTTTTTCCAATCCGGCAAGAACCTCTCTTCCTAGTGAACCTTCCTTTCTTGCGGCGATATTTCCTGTCAGCACCTCTTCTTTCCTCAATAATTCCACCTGCAACGGTATCCCACCAGTGGCTTTAAGGATCATATTACCCATCTTTTCATCCAATTTATCAGCCCTGCCAAAGATCCTGAGGGAAGCAAGCTGACAGCATTCAATTTGGGTCAATGGATTAAGCACTATCTTATTCACCCTTTCACCAAGCTTCAATGTGGAATAATCCATTTTTTTTGTTTTTCCCCTTGAAAGAAGCAAAAAAACTATGTGGCCGCAGCTGCTTGAGACAGTAAGGATCTCTTTTAGCATTTCCTCTAGGCCATCTGGTGCATTGTGCAGGTCGTCAAGGACAATCAATATTTTTTTCAGCGATTCGCTGCGCCTGAGCGTTTCGGATAGTTTATCAGATTCAGACCTGTCGAGGAATTCAATCAATTCTTTTCTTAAGGACTCCAATCCATACCATTTTCTGAACCTTGCATAGAATATATTGTGGCTGGATTTCATTGATCTTATGATTTCACTGGCTAAGGCACTCTTGCCCATTCCGGCCATGCCGTACACCCTAAAGCATCGGAAGCCTCCTTTAATCAAGAAGCTAATAATTTTCTTTATTGCGCTCTTTCTTCCAATGAATTCCCCTGTATTAACCAGATCCGATAAATGGTGTTTTTTTCTAGATTCCTCCGAACTGCAAGTGGCCCCCCTATCATCCAAAAGATCTGGCAGTTGAGTAAGGTCAATAGTACTGTTTTTATTAGTCAATATATCAATAAGATGGAAATAAGATACATTTGGATTTATCTTCCTAGCCTCCCTGAAAACATTTAGTATTTTCATTCTTTTCTGTGCATCGGCTATGATTACAAGGACGGATTCCCTTTCAATAAAATCAATTATCTTTTTCCCCTGTTCACATCCTGAAGATGACAGTCGATATGCTTTCATCTTTCTTTTCTGCCCTTTGAAATGGCTGTTCTTAGTCTCCAAAACACCATTTTTTTCCAATTCCTTAAGAGCTCGGGAAACATTGGACTGGGCCATGTTCAGGGCTTGGGATATCCCCTTCTGGGACACCTGGAGCGGCTGGACGAATTCTTCTCTAAGAGATCGGTATCTCATCAGCCAAAGAATAATTTTTTCTATGATGGATAGATTGATATTCAAGTTCAAACCTCAATTCCGCATTTCCTGCACTTGCTGGATAGCATGACATTAACCTTGGATTTGCATCTTAGGCATAGGTATTCTGCTCGGCAAGATATACACTTGGTAGCCATCAATGGCATGGGTTGGCTGCATTCAATACATCTGTACTTTTTACCGCAGAACCTGCAGTTCAATGAAAAACCTGAAATGAACTTGCTGCATTGGGGACATTGAACCTTGAAATTTCCTTTACATGTCCTGCATCGCCCGCTTCCCCTGCAAATTTTGCACGGTCTTCTAAGCAAACCTCTTTTCCCTTTACCGGAACATTTTCTGCATTTAAGGGTATTCTTGCAGTCCGGGCAGAAAATTCCATATTCCTTTCTATTCCTCTTAACCTCTTTAAGCTGTTTTCCGGCCATTCTTTCCAGCTCTTCCTTTGATACCTCCTCAACATTCTCTTTTTCCTTATCGTAATATTTGTGTCCGTCATGATCTATCTCATGGATCCCATCCACTCCAACCACCTTGACATTGTCCATTGTTATAACCTTTTCGTCTCTGCTCCAATCATATTCCTTGCTCACGCTGGACATGTCCCATTCCTTCACCTCTTCCTTCTGGTAGGCCACGAGGTCTACATCTTTGTAGTCTTTTACCTCATTCTTAGCTTCGTGATCTACGATTAGATGTGTTCCATCCATCCAGCCTTTTTCCTTTCCATCGTCTTTTTCATCCTTTCTCTTATTGTCTTTTTCCGACATACTGAACAATTATAGACCTTTCTTAATATAAACCAATTTTGTGTAGAAAATATCTTATTCAAATAGTATTTCAATGAGAATAATATATTTCATTCCTCAGGGCAGTATCATATTTATAAAGCTTGGATTACATACCGATTAAACGCAGTGAATTTAGATTATATGGAGGATGTAAATCTATGGTTCGGAGGATATTGGTAGGGATAACCGGAGCCAGCGGGGTCAGGTACGGAGCGGCCTTGGTAAGGGCACTCAGTTCAGCATATATGCCATTAGATCTCATTGTTTCTAAATATGGTATGGAGGTTCTCGAGGACGAGGCTCCTGATGCAATTACTGAAATAAAGGAACAGGTGAACAATCTGTATTCAAATGAGGATATGTTCAAACCGCCAGCATCTGGTGGGGCGGATTATTCAGCCATGGTAATAATGCCGTGCACCCTCAATACCGCAGGCAAGATATGCAATTGTCTAGCGGATAATCTCATCACACGGTCTGCTCAGGTCATGATGAAAGAAAGAAGAAAATTGATCATAGTTCCACGGGAAACGCCACTTTCCACCCTCCATCTAAAAATGTTCTATGAGCTTTCAAAGAATGGTGTGACTGTTGTCCCAGCATGCCCGGGATTCTATCATTTCCCCAGGAGCCTCAACGATCTTGATACATTTATGGTGCAGAAGATACTTAATTTACTGGACATTCCTCATGAACTGATGGAACCTTATAAAGGGCGGGAATAAGAAGAAACGGGAATCCTAAGGATTCATGTTATTACTGTGTAATTATGTTTAAAGGAATAATTGGGGATAAATAAGTTATATTAAAATATATAATTTGCCGGAAGGTATTGACTTGATATACCTTAACATAACCAATTATTATAATTGTTAATTTCATTACGCGAATCTAAAATATTTGCAGGGGCGAGAAAATGAAGTTCAGTGAGAAGATAAATCAGATAGTAGCGGTCTTGGACGATTTGGCAGAAGATAATTCAGTACCTAGGAACATTCGTAAGGGCGCAAAGGATTCCAAGGCATTGATTCTAAATCAGGATGAGGAAAAGGATGTAAGAATGGCCAGCGCGATTTTCATACTCGATGAACTTGCTAATGATCCCAATATTCCACTTCATGGGCGGACCCGAATCTGGAATATTATTTCCCAATTGGAAACCGTGGCGGAACTGGAAGATTGATTATCACTAGATTAGGTGAAAATTTATCATTTCAATGATCTCCTTCTGCTTTATTTAGGGGATCAGGCGAATTCAATTTGTATCTATTGACCGATCATTTTTATTAATGTGCAGTAGATTTGAGATTTCTACATAGTCCTTTATACTTAGCTCTTCAGCTCTTTTATCTAGAAATTCTTTCATTTCGGGGATGATCAAGGACTGATTCAGATATGATTCTTCAGCATTTTTAAAGGCATTAGCTAGTTTTTTCCTCCTGTATTTGAAAGCTTCCCTTACAACACTTAGGAATATGGAATGATCCAGAAGATTTTCCTTATTATCACGTTTTCTTAACCTGACCAATGCGGAGTTGACCTTGGGTGCCGGGTAAAAAACATTCTTTGAGACCTTTTTTATTATCTCAATATCGTAATAATATTGGCTCACCACACTAATACGGGAATAGGAACCGCTTCCCAATCTAGCTGACAATCGTTCTGCAAATATGTCCTGATACATTAATACGGCAAGATCTACATTCCTCTCTGAAAGCTGGAGGGTCAGAGGTGTTGAAAGATTATAGGGCGGATTTGAAACAATTTTATTGAACCCTGTCAAATTCACCTTCATTATGTCATCAGATATCAGTTCCAGATTGGGATATCTCGGTAACAATTTATTTTTGAGGTATTCGAAAATCTTTTTATCCTTCTCCACAGCAATTACTTTTGATCCCCTGAGGAGCAGTTTTTCAGTAAGAAAACCCAACCCTGGTCCAACTTCCAGAATGACATCTTTCTCGGAGATATCGGCAGTTTGGACCTCTATTCGTAGGATATTATCATCCATTAAAAAGTTTTGACCCAATCCTTTCTTTGCCCTAATGCCCAGCCCCATTAAAATTTCCTTTACCTTCTGGACCTTCATGAACTAACCACATCTAAAAAAAGCATCAAACCCCTGCGAGAGTGAGGTCCTTATCGCACAAAGACATTTCCTGTTCTTCCCTTATCACCTTGCCGAGTCTTTTAATACCTTCCTCAATATTTTCATTGGTTGAATAGGAGAAGTTCAGTCTGAATGTTTCCTTTTGAGCTCCATCGGAGAAAAAAGCATCTCCAACAACATAGGCCACCTGGTTTGAAATCGCTCTTTTAAACATGGATCTGGCATTCATCCCTGCTGGGAGGGTGACCCATAGAAACATTCCTCCTTTTGGAATGGTCCATTTTACATCATCGGGGAAATGTTCGTTGATAGCATTGAGCATGATCTTCTGTTTTTCACTATATAATTCAATGGTCTTTTTTAGCTGTTCATCAAGGTATCCGCCATTGATGTATTTGAAGGCAACATATTGTCCGAAACTGTTGGAGCAGAGGTCCATAGATTGTTTAACCAAGCAAAATTTGTTCAATAATCGATCGGAGGCAATTATCCAAGCCAGCCTAAATCCAGGGGCGAGTATTTTTGAAAAGGTTCCCAAATAGATGACCCTTCCCTTTGTATCAAAGGTTTTTATTGAAGGGGGCGCTTCACCATCAAAGGTAAGTTCTCCGTAGGGATCGTCCTCGACTATGAGCATATCATAGGCCGAAGCGACATCAAGTAGGTTCTTTCTTTTATTGACGGACATGGTAATGCCGGATGGATTCTGGTATGTGGGGACGGTATAGATGAACTTGGGATGTATCCCATTCCTTTTCAGCCGCTTGATATTTCTTATGAGTCTCTCAATGTTGAATCCGTCCATCTCAAGGGGAATGGATTCACATTTTGCCTCGTATGCCCGGAAAGATTGAATGGCCCCTAGATATGTGGGTGCCCCAACAATTATGGTATCGCCTGGATCGATAAGGGCATGAGAAATCAGCGATAATCCCTGCTGAGATCCGTGTGTGATAAGAATGTTATCCTTTGTGCAATCAATATTCTTTATCCTTCTCATTCTATTGGCAATTTCGGCACGGAGGGACGGTAGACCTTCAGTGGTCCCATACTGAAGAGCTTGAGCAATATCATTTTCAAATATATCATCAATACATTTCTTCATGGCCTTCACTGGAAAGCTTTTCGGATTCGGCAGTCCGCCGGCAAGAGATATCATGCCCGGTACTTGTGTTATCTTTAAAAGCTCTCTGATCTCTGAAGCCTTCAGTTTTTCGCTTCTCGCTGAAAATAATCTGTCAAGATTGACTACCATATGATTACGCTCCAAAGCAATCTATGATCTAATATTGAATTATTCGAAATTGGGGAATTAACTGACAATGACTGGATTGTTACAACAACTGGAATATAATATTTTATATTTTGCGGAGAATTATTCTGCTTGTGCGAATTCACCCATATTTATACTCTCCAGAGATGCAGCAGAAAATCAATTTCCTCTTCAACTATCAAAGAATGACTCTTTTGTTGGGCAGTGAAAATGTTTAGAGAATTTTTAAAATATTCATCAGGTCCAATATCGGAAATTTCCAAAATGGTATTTCCGAGACTGCATTGAATACTATAATGAAATATTCTTATTCTGCTTCCGTTGCCAAATGTATATGAGGTCAGATTGTCTAGAACATATTCGATAGGCCTTTCTATACCCATCACGAGACTATTTTCATCCACCCTGCTGATGTTATCGCGAAGCAAAAGGTCCTCAGTAATAAGCTGAAATACATTCCTATTGATTAATTCCACATTGACAAACTCACCGTCATTGTTCTTGGTGTAATTGGTTCTTTGAATCGTACACTCTAAAAGCGTGTCTAGAGTATCTCTGCAGTAGTTAGCATCATCTCGGAGCAGTACCGTTCTCTCTACATTTTGGACAAATGACACATTGAGAAAAACCGATCCGATGATCATGATAAAAAAGAAAAGCATAGCATCAATAAGTGCCGATTGCCCATCCCCATCACTTCCGAAAACCTTCATGACCATACCTCCACCTTTAATTGTCCCGGTCTAATATGCTCTTCATCGACCCAGATGTTCACAGGAGAAGTTAAAACATATCTATGCTCCAAAACGTTCATATCCTTTTGATCAGCCGCATTGGTGATAGAGAGGTTGTAATATTCGATTGAATTAGATAGGTCTTTCAATTCAATATTATAGTGTTTGAAGGGAGCGGTATTCAGATACCCAGTAAAGTTTTCATGGTTCAGGGTCAATATTTTTTGGTAATGGAACATTCCATTCCTACCATTATAGGTTAGTATAGGTGAGTTTCGGATATTTTTTATAATCCTTTCTGAATTGCCATAATCTCCGATGTCATCCTTTTGATTACCGTAGTTTTCATATACTCTAATAGCAGAATGGAAGAAGATGAACAATGATATTACAACAACGAAGAATACGACCATCTCATCATAGAAACCAGCGATCCCATCGGATTCTTTTTCTTTCCCCCATCTTTTTCTGTTGAATTTCAATTCATGCACCTGATGTCAGTTTAATAGATGTTTCCTAGGAAATCACCCAAATTCAGATGATTAAATTATAAATAAATCCGATTAGTTACATCCAATCCTCATCTTCCTCCAGGAAAAGTTCATCGTCTGATTCATCATCACCTTCTCTTCCTTGAGGCAAAGCAAGTGTATTATCATCTTTTGGTCCCCCAGTATGAAGGCTGAGGGGTTTTTCATCTTCCTCATCACCGGATAATATCGGTCCGCCGGAAGTGAAGGAAACCGCATTCTCTTCCTCTTCAACCTCACCCTGAAATACAATAGTGTCTTCTTCAGGTTCTTCATTCTCATCCTCCCATTCATCCGGCGCAAATATGTCATCATGATAATCTTCTTCTTCCTCTTTATTGTGTTTTCTCTGTCTTAGGGCCAAGAATACCAGTATTATTATTATTAATGCAATTATTAGAAGCCCCACAATAAGTAAACTGTCCCTTCCTTCGGAGGATTGTCTTACAAAATCAGAATATGTGTCGAGGTTGTCTTTAATCCAAGAAAATGGTTTTTCCTTTGAGTCATCATTATAATCCAAAGTGATCATGGTATCATCGGCCAGTTCTGAACCGAAGTCTATTTCGAATGTGACGCTTCCCGAGTCGTCTGTGGTCCCTGAATATTTCCTCCCATCCAATTCAAAGGAAATACTGATGCCGGGAATGTTGTTTCCGTTGGAATCTCTGAAAGGTCCAATTGTAACTTCTTCGGTAATTCCTAATAATACAATCAAGTATCCTCTGATATCTTTGGAAATGTTCATTGTCGTAGTAAAATCCTTGTATCCTTCCTTTTTGCCAAGTATTTCATAGGTTCCAGTAATCAGTCTCATAGTGAAATTTCCATTGAATGTTTCGATGAGAGTTCCATCAATAAAAATGTCTGCATCAACAGGAACTATCGAGCCTGAAAATGTGTGGTTGTAATCCAATATGTCCTCAATATTTTCTTCTAAAGTGATTAAAGCCGTACTAGTGAACTCCTTTTTAAAAAATACGCTGGTAGCCGCTGGATCATAAATTGTCCGATTGATTACCGTATCGTGACTGCCTTTCCTAGAGAATGTTCCATAACCATATTCATATTCCTCCAATTCGGCATGAATCTTCCAGTAACCTGTTGTTGCGGATTGAGGGAGATCCTCCCTGTCCTCCCGGTAGGTTTTTAGTCCGGTCTGGGGATATGCCTCTATCTCGGTATTTGATAAGGGAATGTCCAGGAAGTAGAACTTTCCCTCATCATCGGTAACGGCAGTTAAGTTATACCAAGTCCTGTTGGTAACGTTTATCAAGGATTTTTTGACGACCCCGGCAATAGTAATATCCACCATCATTGAGTCCTTTTCATCAACAAATACGATTAATTCAATTGAAACGCCTTCCAAATAATTGCCAACAGTGTCATTTACCGACCCATTCAGTTGTGCGGGGGAGGGAATGGTCTTCTTTATGATGATAAAGTTCTGGGTAATCGGGAATGTGTCCAAATTTAATTCCAATTTGATCATGCGCTGGGATGGATAACCTTGTGGATATCCGTCTTCATATCCGTTTTCAACTATCCAGTCCCAATCCAATTTGGCAATATAATCTTTCATTGGAAGGTTTATGGAATAAAAACCGGACGAATCTGATGTAATGTTGTAATAATTCCCCCCGTCGTAAATGACAATAGTGGCACCTTCAACAGGCATACCTTCCTGATCTATCACCTTCCCGCTGATAGAGCCGTCATCTGGTGGAAGTACCAACAAAGAATAATTAAGTCCGTTATTGGTATAATTTCTCCCATTACCCTGATCATCTTCGGTATAGAAGCTGTAATAATGTTCCTGACCTATATGATAAGGATCGGATTCCTCATCCCATGTTGCAATCCATTGAAACTGGAAATTCACGATATCGTTCCACTGATTGCCCTGGGGTTCCATTTGATGCTGAACGCCGTCAATAATAATATTCACAATTCCCTGGTCATTGTCTATATCACTATAGTTCAAATTAAAGGTTACGGTGTCCCCGGCAGTGATGGAATCGTATGGCATATGCGTTATATTGTTCAGAGCTGGAGGTTGGTTGGGGAATGAATCCACATATATCGTGGATGTATTGACCGTTCCAGTAGTTGTTTCTTCCATTTCAATAACATATTCTCCTTCTTCTTCGATCACGATCCCCTTGTAAGATAGTTCTATGGGATGTCCAGACATGCTTATTGGCGGAATGTTCCTATCGGTGGTATTGATATGTGTAGAGTCACCGGGATTGTTCGAGGGATAATATGAGAGTACCAATTCTGCCTGAAGCAGACTGTTGCCAGTATTTTCCACAAATACTGATAGCGCAAATTCATAGCCAGCAAAGACATTTGGAGGTTCGGTTTCTGAAATGTTGAGTTCCACAGCACTGATATTTTGAATGATTATCTGAAAAGTGGTGGAATTGGTTGTGGCATTCGGTCTCGTCAAGAAATCATTGGATATGGTAAAGGTGACTTGAAATGTATCTTCGTGGGTAGGCGTCCATCGGAAGTTATTTAATATTGGCTGATCAACAGTATCCAGATAGTCAATATCTACAGTGTCACCATCTATGGTTTGATCATTTTGATTGCTGTCTTCTATTTCAAGTTTCAGCTGATAATTACTTGCCGGAATGTTGCCAGTATTATTGATAATGCAATTAAGGCTAGTTGTACTTTTGGAGTAGACTCCATTATCGTCACCAATACCGTAAATCTCATAGTTCAAACTGAACTGAACAATGTTTCTGAACTCAATATATCGAATTATTTGATCATTGACCATACTGCCAGCAATAGTAGACCATCCTTCAATAATGACTGTTATCTCATACCAGCCCTCCTCCTGAAAATTCAATCCGAGCTGTGAATTATGCCTTCCATTCTGGAGATCCCCGTTTCCAGTATCATTATTATCAGTATAGGTTTGATTGGCATTATCTATAGCGACAGATGTGTTGACGTTAAGAATATTTTCAGCAAGAGTAAAAGATATTCCTAAAACATGAGGTGTGTTCGAAAATACACCATTCACATTCGGATCACCCTTTATTTCCAATGAATTGATTGTTATTTCACCAGCCCGGCCGGAACGGTTTTCACTTCTTTCATTATATTCTCCAAAAATATTTGGACTGAGACTGTTTATTAATATCACAACTAGGGCAAAATATAGGTATTTCAATAACGATTTTTTGTTTTTCATGGACCTTCCCCTTTTTTGGTTTATCCATCTGAATTTTAAGGATTACTATAAGGTGTTGCCTTTATAATCGTTTATTCATAATTATGTTGAAGAAATCTAATATCGGCAATCTTGAACCTGCTTGCTATGTATAAGAATATATATAATATTTTTCAACAAGGTATGCGCACCTACTTGTATTATTGCGTCTTGCTTAGCAAACTGTATTAAGTAAGAATGATTTTGCTATTGGATATAAATATAATATTAACTCTAAAACCTCAAATAAAAAAGTTAAATTAATATATCATATTTCGATGTAGGAGAAAAATTGAGGAAAAAAAGTAATAATGTTTATTAAGGTAGTTCCCTCTACGCCGTAAGGAGCATTTCAAATATTCATTAATAAATATTATCGTTTGAAATAAAAAAGTTCGTAGAGTCTTAACAGGGCATATATGGTTCACATGAAGGAGGATCCTTTGATGAGAAACTTGGTAGATGATATATTAAAGAGAAGGAAGTCTAAGAATAAGGAAACAGTCACACCGAAAAAAACATTCACCCCGGAAAAAAAACCGCCGGTTAGGAGGCCTGAACCACAGATGGTCTCTGACCCTCAGGAAGGTATTAGCGATGCAGCGCTAAAAGCTATTGCTGACAAGATAAAACCTGCAATCAAGATAGTTGGCTGTGGCGGTGCTGGCTGTAATACTATCAATAGGTGCAATGAAGAGATCACCAATGTTGATATGTATGCTCTAAATACGGATGCTGCTCATTTATATAAAATCAAATCCCCCAACAAACTCCTTATTGGAGAGCATGTTACCAGGGGATTGGGGGCTGGTGCAAAACCTCAGATAGGTGAGAGAGCCGCCCAGGAAGTAGAACATAAGATAAATGAACTTCTGATGGATGCCAAGATGGTCTTTATAACATGCGGAATGGGAGGTGGAACCGGAACCGGATCTGCTCCATATGTTGCCAAACTTGCGAGGGATATGGGTAAAGCTATGACCTTGGCAATAGTGACCTATCCATTTGAAGCGGAAGGCCTTGCCAGAAGGCAGAATGCACTATGGGGTATTAACAAGCTGAAATCCGTTGCCAATACGGTAATTGTGATCAAGAACGACAAACTCCTAGAATTGGTACCACGTTTGCCGCTTGATTCGGCTTTCAGGGTAGCTGATGAAATACTCATGAGGTCAATTAAATCCCTTACTGCAATAATCACTGAACCTGGTCTTATTAATTTGGATTACAACGATGTGGCAAAGGTTATTGTTGACGGTGGCGGATTGGCTATGATAGGAATGGGTAAATCCGATGGTGATGACAGAGTTACTGAAGCTGTTGATGAAGCCATAAATTCTCCACTTCTGGATATGGACATCTCAAACGCCAGGAGCTGTTTGATAAATGTTGTAGGCGGTCCAGGAATGACTGTAGAGGAAGCAAATGGAGCAGCCGAAATGGTTCAGCAGAAGATAGATCCCAATGCTGAGGTGATATTGGGAGCCCGGATAGATCCGACACTGGAAGGGGCTTTGGAAATAATGATAGTCCTTACAGGTGTAGTATCTAAAGATATCGATAAAGCTCAAATGAATGATCCATTCGGGGCTTCCAACATACCGTATATTGAATAGATATATTTGTTCATGCAGTGCTGCAACCGATGAGACATCCGTTTTTGGTGTGATAACAATAGGGGTAGGCGATTTTTATGGATATAATGGAAAAAACATTTTATTTACAGAAACGATTAGAAGGGCGAACTAAGAATCTGGGAAAGGGGAAATACGGCAGGGTATTGCGAATGGCTAGGAAGCCAGGTAAGGAAGAATACGTTAAGACTCTGCAGATAACGGGTGCGGGATTGGCCCTCATAGGTGCACTTGGTTTTGTCATATTCCTATTTTGGAAAGAAGGCCTTCCATTTTTGGGCGACCTTCTGGGATTGTAAGGCGGTTTTTTAATCAAATCAATTGCCCATGGGGAAAATCTTGCTGATTCAGGAATATAAAAGAAAATGAGTTTCTGTTCTTTGAATTATTACTGTTTAAAAAGATGAATTATGTGGTGGAATAATGTTTGAAAATGAATTTGATATAGTGGAAGAATCCATGGATACGGAGGATTATATCAGCCTCAAAAAGCTGGAGGATAAGGCGAGGTTCATAATAGCAATAAAAACTACAATTGGCCGGGAAAAAGATGTGGTTGTCAGCCTCCGGCATAGGGTCAAGAGTAAGAATAGAGCTAGTTCGGAGATTTTTTCTCTTTTAGCTCCTGGTCGGCTTAGGGGATACGTAATGGTGGAATTTGGATTAAATTATCAACAGATCGAGGATATGATAACTGACCCCCATTACCGAGAGGAAGTATTGGAGGAGCTTAACGATCATAAGTTAATAGGCAACGAAAACTCCGTGGTGGGCAGAATAATCAAAGATAAAATGGATGTGCTCATCAAAGGTTTGAAATATGCTAAAGGTGTTGTAAGGGGAATAACTACTATCGATGAAATTGAGCATTTCCTTTCACCGCCGCCGCTAGTAAGAGGTATAGATGTAGGAGATATTGTTGAGATTATCAAGGGACCATTCAAGGGTGAAAAGGCGAAGATATCACATAAGGATGAGTCCAAAGAAAAGGTGACAGTAGAACTGCTTGATGCCATGGTTACCATTCCATTGACAATTAAGGCAGGCCATGTAAGAGTAATTGAAAAGGAGAGGGAGTAAATGCCAGAAACTACAGTAGAAGCTTTAGTAGAGGGCGGCAAAGCAACAGCCGGACCACCCATAGGTCCTGCGCTCGGCCCCCTTGGAGTAAACATAATGCAGGTCATTAAGAAGATAAATGAGAGAACAAAATCCTTTAAAGGTATGAGCGTCCCAGTAAAAATAATAGTGGATGATAAGACCAAGGAATTCAGGATAACCGTGGGTACGCCCCCCACTTCCTCGCTCATTAAGACGGAACTAGGTATATCATCGGCATCAAAAGAACCAGGAAATGAAATGGTTGGAAACATTACTATTGAACAGGCAAAGAAAATAGCGGATATGAAGGACGATGTCATGTATGGAAAAGATCTCAAGAACAAGGTAAAGGTGGTGTTGGGAACATGCGTTTCCATGGGAATCACATGTGAAGGTAAACATCCGAAAGAGGTCTGCGAAGAAATATCTAAAGGTTTGCATGATGATAAGTTCTAGATGCCGGGAATAATTTAACTGAAAAGGATAGATTTGGAAAAATGATAAATAAATCAAATCGAAACATCTGTCAAATCAATTATAAAATATTATAATGAGAACTTCAAACCGTATAATATATAATTAAAGAGGTATTTTCCCCAAGAGAAATCAAAGGATGATATGATATTGAACCATTAAAATGGTCATATATCATTGAATCCTTAATATAATATCAATATCATATATAAATCCTGAACTGGATTGCCTGATGTAGGAGGATCATATCCGTTTAACTACACAGGGAGGTGATTCAAATCGTTACTGAAGATAATCTGTATGTGGAAGAGATTAAAAAAGCAATAGAAGATGCACCAAAAAGGAATTTTATTGAAAGTGTGGATCTTGCTATAAACTTGACTGATGTGGACATGAAAATCCCCACCAAGAGGATTAAGGAAGAGATTATTTTACCTAAAGGTAGGGGTAAAACGGTCAAAGTGGCAGTATTTGGTTCTGGTGAATTCGGTCTGAAAGCCAAAGAGGCAGCGGATCTAGTTATTGAACCTGAGGAAATAGAGGAATTAGCCAAGGACACCCGTAAGGCTCGATTGATTGCGGATGATCATGCTTTCTTTATTGCCGAAATACCTTTGATGCCCGTGATAGGTAAAAGCCTGGGTATTGTTTTAGGCCCCAGAGGTAAGATGCCTCAACCGCTCCCCCCTCAGGCCGATCCTGCGCCCATCATCAATTCTCTGAAGAACAAGGTGAGGATACGGTCCAAAGACAGGCTGACTTTTCATGTCCCAGTTGGAACTCTTCAGATGTCTGCCGAGGACATTGCATCAAACAGTCGAGAGGTGCTTATTAGAATAGAATCCCGATTGGAAAGGGGCAAAATGAACATAAAGAGCGTTTTTGTCAAGACCACCATGGGTCCTTCTGTTAAGTTGATGTGAGGTGTTCAAATGGCGTACGTTGCAAAATGGAAAAAAGAAGAGGTTGGAAATCTCACCAAATTAATGGATGATAATGGTTTGATCGCCTTGGCGGATATCAGAGGCATTGCAGCCCCTCAGATGCAGCAGATGAGGGCTGTGCTCAGGGAAAGAATGAATGTCCGGGTGGTCAAGAACACTTTATTGAAACTAGCGATTGAGAATTCAAAGAAGGATAATATCGAGGAATTGATGGATTATATAGATGGTCAAGTTGCCTTGATCACTTCCCAGGAAAATCCATTTCAGCTTTATCAGACACTGAAACAAAGGAGGACAAAAGCCCCGGCCAAAGGCGGAGAGATATCTCCCAGCGACATTGTTGTTGAAAAAGGTCCTACATCCTTCAATCCAGGTCCAATAATCTCGGATCTCCAGAGAGCAGGTTTCCCAGCTTCTATCCAAGGCGGTAAAGTTGTTTTCAGGAAGAAAGAGACAATAATAAAGGAAGGAGAGGTCATCCCTGAGAATGTGGCGAAGCTATTGACCAAACTTGAGATATATCCTATAGAAGTAGGATTGATGCCTGCTGCGGTATATGAGGACGGCTTGGTCTATATGCCGAAGGATCTGGATGTTGACATGGATCAATTCCGTGCTGATTTTCAAAGTGCGGCTGGAAGGGCATTCAGTCTTGCGTTATCGATTGCTTACATGACCGATGTGACCACGGTCCCTTTACTGCAGAAGGCTCATATGGAAGCACTCTACTTAGCAGTATCCCAGGGCATTGTAAATTCATCTACTGTAACTCATGTCATGGGGAGAGCACATTCACAGATGCTTTCCTTGGCCTCAAAAGTGACTTCCGAGGGTTTGGATGGAGATCTTCAGACCATGTTGGATTCATCAGCTCAAGTTTCATCAGCAAATGTCACAGTCCGAGAGGATGTTAAAGTGGAAGAAAACGATGAAGAGGATGAGGAAGAGGAGATAAGTGAAGATGATGCCGTGGGAGGTCTCGGAGCCCTTTTCGGTTGATGATGAAAGATTGAATTAAATTAAAATTAACATTAATAAAAATTAATTAGGAGGGAATAAAAATGGAATACGTATACGGAGCAATGCTGCTTCATTCAGCTGGCAAGAAGGTCAGTGAAGATACCTTGAAAAAGATCCTGCAGGCTGCAGGAGTAAAAGTTGATTCAGCCAGAATAAAGGCATTGGTTTCCTCACTTGAAGGAGTTGATATTGAAGACGCCATCAAGAACGCTTCCTTTGCTGCGCCCGCCGCCGGAAGCGCTGGAGGTGCTTCTGTCGCCGCACCCGCTGCCGAAGCAGCAGAAGAGGAAGAAGAGGAAGAAGAAGATGCAGCAAGTGAAGAAGATGCAGTAGAAGGACTCGGAGCACTTTTCGGTTAAACTTTTAATGGGTTTTAGTACTCATTAAAGGCATACTAGCATTTAAATAGGGTCCAATCCGTTCATATTATGATCGTGATTGGGTCCTATGCATCATTTAATTGATTGGAGGTATGCCGTATCATAGAAGTTACCGTTGGTATGATCCTGATAATTGTCGGAGTTATTCTATTAATCGCAGAGGTCATAATACCTGGATTCTTCGTAGGGGTTGTAGCTACAGCCTTTTTGTTCGTAGGAATAATCAGTCTAATCTTTGAAGAAGTATTATCCAATCCGGCGATTCTAATTGGAGTCGCAATAGTTGGATTGGCCATTGGAATGACAATATCAATTTTATTCTATAAGAAGCTTGGCAAAGAGCAAAAACCCATAACCTCCACAGGTGAAAGCCTTGTTGGTAGAACGGGGATAATAACTGTTCCGACGGAACCTCACCACCCCACAAAGGGCAAGGTAAGATTGGGTAGTGAAATTTGGTCTGCAGAGGCGGATAAAATTATTACTGAGGGTGCCAAGGTCGAAGTTGTTGATTCCATAGGTGCCCATGTCAAGGTTGTAGAGATGAAATGATTTTGATATAATCCATAGAAAAAAGGAAGGTGTTGTATGTGATTGAAGCTTGTCTGATATCCGGTGCAATAATTGTGGTTATTGCTTTAATAATGGTCCTGATGACTGGTGTGAAGATTATACGGCCCTATGAACAGGGACTTCAGGAGGTTTTGGGAAGTTTTAAGAGGAGACTGAATCCTGGATTTAATTTCGTCATACCCCTGGTTTCACGTGTTATGAAAATAGACTTGAGAACTCAGACTCTGGATGTTCCTAAACAGGAAGTGATCACCAAGGATAACTCCCCTACATTTGTGGATGCTGTAATATATATCAAGGTCAATGATGCCAAGAAGGCTTATTATGAAGTAGACGATTTTAAAAAAGCGACCATTTACCTCGCCCAAACGACACTTAGGAGCGTTATTGGTGATATGGAGCTTGATGATGTTCTTTCCAATAGAGATAAAGTAAATTTGTCCCTCAGGGATATACTTGACAACTCCACGGATCCGTGGGGAGTAAAGGTTGTTTCAGTAGAGATAAGAGAAGTGGATCCAGCTAGAGAAGTTAAGAGAGCAATGGAGCATCAGACCTCGGCCGAAAGGGAGAAGAGGGCCACTATCCTGAGAGCGGAGGGAAGTAAGAGGGGTGCAATCTTGAGTGCCGAGGGCTCCCGGCAATCCAAGATACTTACGGCAGAAGGTATTCGACAATCCAAAATACTAGTGGCGGAAGGTGAGAGGACCGCCCGTATGTTGGAGGCCCAGGGTGAGGCGCAGAAATTGAGAATATTGTCCTTGGGTTCCGCCACACTGGATCAGAAATCATTAACTGTTCTTTCACTTGATGCAGTAAAGAGTCTTGCAGAGGGACAGGCCACAAAGATAGTATTGCCTTTCGAGATTACACGATTGCTTGAGGGAGTTTCAGAATATATTGGCAGTAGCAGGAAGATCCCTGAGCACAAGCTGACGGATCTAGACATGCTGCAAAAGAGGTTAGGCAATGTTGAGAAGGTACTGGGGGACATACCGTCCTCAACGGATCTTATAAAAGATGCAAAAAATAGTATTGAGAACATTTCATCTGATAAGCCTTCGGTCCCTCTGCCGCCAAGCTCCAAAGGTCATGTCAGAAAGATAGTTAAACCTATATGAAGGAAATATTGATGTACGATAGAATATAAAATAGACGCTGGTGAAATCAAGCCAATGGATAGTTTTGTTGGCTTACATGAACAAAAGTTACTTAAATAAGAAATACTATCATCAACGTCATTCCTATTTACTACTAATAATCTTATATAGATGATATGCGTGGAGTGAGTTCAATGGGTTTTTGTCAAGCTTGTGGTAAACCTACAGTGGGAGATTTCCCTTACTGTTCGGAGTGTGCTTCTAGGATGGGTTCTTCCATTAAGGGCAGCGATGCATATGGTTCCAGCTATGGTTCCTCAGATCAACCAAAGGCCGTCGTCCTGTATGAAAAGGTGAAGACGGAGATAGATAATCTTAAGGATTCTATAGATACTACGGAAGCTGAGAATCTATTAAAAAAGGTCAAGTTGGCCATAGATATCAAAGATTATTCATCTGCTGAGGAGAACGCCAAAGAGTGTGTGAAGAAGAGCCATTCACTAAAAAAGATATATGAAGATGCTGCAGAGTCCCTTAAGACTGCTTGGCCCGAGGTGAAGGAGGCCAGGGATGATGGTAGGGATGTGTCTCGGTCCGATGAACTTATTAAAGAGGCCCGAAGGGCTTTAAGGTCAAAGCAACCAGAAAAGAGTAAACAGTTGTCCACTTTAGCAGTTGATCTTCTGCTCACCCCTACAGAGAGAAAGAGGAAAAAGTGTGAAGAGGTCCGTAAAAAAGCCTCAGCTACACTTGAGGCCGTATCGGCCTTTGGAGAGATCAAAGGAGTAGGCCTATTACTGGTACATGAGGCGGAGAGTCTTATCAGCAAGGGTGAGCGGTCCTATGCCAAGGAAGATTATGATACTGCTACCCAGCTTTATAAGAAATCTGATAAATCCTTGAATCAGTTAAAGGAACAGTATCTTTACAGGCAAGCATCCGATATCTATCAGAAGGTCGCTAGGATGGTGGAGGATCTGGAGAAAAAAGGTAAGGCGATCCCAGGTACCTCGGTAGCATTGATGAAGGCCAAGGATGCATTGGAATATGAGAACTACGACGAAGTGATTTTCCAGGCCATCGATATCAAGAAAAAGATAGATGAGTGGGAGGAGGAGAAATCCGATGAAGCTGCCATTCAGATAATTACTAAGGCTCAATTCCTTCTCGCGGATCTGAGGAAAACAGGGGAGGAAATATCTCATTTTGAGATCAAGTTTGAAAGAGCCAAGAAAGCCCTGGAGACCGATGATTATCAAAAGGCGGAAGAATTGGGTATAGAGGTGAACGAAGAGGTTCAAAAACTGCTAGATGAGATCAACAGAAGGAAGGCGGCAGAATTCGTCCGTGAAGTTGAACATGAGCTGGCGGAATTAAGGACCACTGATATCAGTACAACCAGGTTCGAGAACGATCTTGATCTGGCTAAGAGATCATTGGCTCAAGGTAATTTCAAGGATTCATCACAGCTTCTTAGAAAGGTCCTCAGCCGTATGAACAAGGCTAGGAAGAATGCTATTGCGCCCATGATGCAGAAATCCATAGATGATGCCGATAAGGATATCAAGAAAGCTAAAAGGGAAGGCTTGGATGTTCTGGAACCTGAAGATTGCTTAAGGCGGTCCCGTTTTGCTTATGAGACCAAGAGCTATGAAGAGGTCACAAAACTCATTAAGAATATTGAGATTTTTCTCAAAAAGGAGCGATCCAAAAGCGGAAAGAAAATTGTAGAGTACAAGAAATTGATACCCGAGGCAATGAAGGCAGTCCAGCGTCTAAAAGAACAGAAATGGAACGTTGATAGACTGGTCAGTGACCTCAAGAAAGCCCCTGTACTTCTGAAAACCAAGAAATATGCTGAATTGGAAAGGGTTACAGTGAATGTTAAGACAAGGTCTATAGCTATTTTGAAGGATGAGATTATTCTTCCTGCGAAGGACAGGCTGGATGAGGCAACCACGGCACTGAAGGAAGCCAAGAAGGAAGGCGTTGATGTGAAGGAACTTGTGAAGGAACTGAACGAGGCCATGAAACTCTTCACTAGCAAGGAATATTACAAGGTTTCTCCCAAGGTTGATTCCATTTTCAAATATATTGAAGAGCTTAAGGAAAAGGCATCTCTCCAGCGTTCTCAGATAATAATAGAATATTCTGAAAAACTCATAAAGGCTTACAAGATGTGGAAGATCAAGGTCAAGGACCTTGAAAATATCATCAAGCAAGCTAACAAAGCTATTAACGACGGGGATGTTTCAGGAGCTACAAAATTGACCCGTAAGCTTGAAAAGGAATTGAACGAACATCGGCAGGAATTCTTGAAGGAACAGACTGATATTGCTTACAAGAAGGCAAAGAAGTTCATTAATACCGCTGATTCAGATGATAAGGATCAGGCGCTGATCCATCTGCGTCAGGCGCAGGATAAATTGGAGAAAGGAGAATATATCAAGGGCTGGGAAATTATCCTGGACAGCAATAAGGAAGCAGGAATGGATGAGCAAAAATACTACAGACTTAAGTGTGATATGGCGGAAACAATAGTTATTCCGCGCATGAGCTATCTGAAGGACTACGATATCGATTTCGAAGCCGTTGACGGAGAGTTCAAGTCCTACAAGGAATTATATAAGAATGGGGAGGACTTTGAGGAGGCATACGATAAAATTTCGGAGGTGGCAAGTACAACCCATAATCTTGAAGAATTAACAATTACCAACAGAGCTTTGGGGTGGGTAGATGAAATTTCAAAAACCTACGTTGAAGATGGATATGTTTCGGATGATATGGGTGAACTTCTTGAACAAAGCCGTTCACAGATAGAGGACCAGATGTACATTGATGCACTTAAGACAATGGATGAAGTTATGAATCTGGCCATGGCGTCTTTGGATAAGGTAGGTGAATCATACAAGGTTGATGAGGTTGATTGTCCTTCATGCGATTACAGTGTTTTCTCCATAGTTGAGGAGGAAAGCTCGACATTGGACTGCCCTGTATGCGGCAATGCCTTCATACCAAACTTCGAGGAATGAGCAAAAATAAGTTATTTATCCCTCGCTCCATTTTTTCTTTTTTTTCAGGTCTACCACTCAGTTTATTACTTTTATCTGAGAAATTTCTTGTTCGGAATGCTTTTTCTCAACTGCATTACACTTCCAAATACGGTGGTTTTCTTTGAAATGTGTGCTAAAACTTAATAAAGCAGTTGTTGTAAAATACCCTTTGACAATGAGAAATATTACTAACCAAAGGACCTTACATGGTTTGTATTGGCATAGAATATAATAAATTGCTCAAATGAATAATAATAATTGGAGAGATGATGCTTATGGGTTTCAAGTTTACATGCGACATTTGTGAATCTGAGGTCGGCAGTCCAAAACATATCACCGGATTGAAGTCAGGTCTTCTAACTGTGTGTGAAGATTGTAAGAACCACCTTAGAAAATATGCATCTCACTTAAGGAAGAAGGCAAAATCAGGAAAATAATCTGAAAAATGATTGGCAGTTCAATTTAAAATACCCTGATTCATAATTCATGTTTCAGTTTGATATCTGCCCAAAGGTTTGTGTGCACTTTTAAATTAACCATTTAAGAAGTAGCGGTTTCACGATTGGAATATGAATATCATCGTTAGTCACCGTTCATGTCCCACCCCAGTGCTGATAACGTTAATCTATTCTTTTCAGTCAAATAACTTTCTAAAAAGATTTTTTATACTTTCCCCTATTTTTGAGACACAATTTCATTAATGATGATATAAATCTGATTTTTCTCATCTTATTTGTACGCAGATAACAAGGTGATAGGTTTGAAAGAAGTAGTAATTAAGGATATTAAAGCAAGAGAAGTATTGGATTCCAGAGGGAATCCTACAGTTGAAGCAGATGTAATATTGAGCAACGGTATCATGGGTAGATCCATAGTTCCTTCAGGAGCATCCACAGGCGAACACGAAGCAGTTGAATTGAGGGACGGCGAGAAGGGCCGATACCTAGGAAAAGGTACATTAAAGGCGGTGGAAAATGTGAACACCCAAGTGAGATCGGCAATGATAGGATCGGATCCTTTCGATCAGGAAGCTATTGATAGGAAACTGATATCACTTGATGGTACAAAGAACAAATCCAATTTGGGCGCAAATGCGCTCCTGGCGGTATCCCTTTCATGTGCTAAGGCTTCCGCTTTGACCAAGGGTATTCCTTTGTATAGCTATCTCAATCCAAAAGATGCCGTAACTTTGCCCGTTCCCATGATGAATATAATCAATGGCGGGGAGCACGCTGATAACAATGTGGATTTCCAGGAGTTCATGATCATGCCTGTAAAGGGTCCTACGGCCACTGAAGCTATACGGATAGGTGCTGAGGTTTTCCATACCTTGAAGGAAATTCTAAAGACAATGGGACTTTCTACAGCCGTTGGAGATGAGGGCGGTTTTGCCCCAAATCTTCAATCCAACTCCCAGGCATTGGATGTTATAAAGGAAGCCGTGGAGGGGGCAGGATATGTTTTCGGAGAAGATGTGGTGATCGCTCTGGATCCGGCTTCAAGTGAGTTCTTTGACGAGGATGCTGGTAAATACTATGTAACTCGGGATACTTCAAAGGGAAAAGAGTATCTTACATCCGATGAGATGATTGATTATTACCAGGAACTATGTTCCGAATATCCAATTGTATCCATTGAAGATGGTCTTTCCCAGAATGATTGGTCTGGATGGAATAAATTTACAAAAAGAATGGGCGATAGACTTCAGATTGTCGGCGATGATCTATTTGTGACAAATACCGAAAGGCTATCTCGGGGAATCGAGGAGGGTTCATCTAATTCCATTTTGATCAAGCTGAATCAGATCGGTACTTTGACAGAGACAGTCGATGCAATAAAAATGGCTCATGATAATGGGTTCACAGCAGTAATTTCCCATAGAAGCGGTGAGACTGAGGATACGACTATCGCCGACCTGGCAGTGGGTTTGAACACTGGCCAGATCAAAACTGGTTCCTTATCAAGAACAGACCGAATTGCCAAATATAACCGTCTAATAAGGATCGAAGAAGAACTAGGTAATAAAGCCGTATTTCCTGGTAAGGACCTCTTCTAATGAAATTAAGTGTCATTAACAATCATTATGCAAATAATCCGGTAGATATGCATGCCGGCTAAATGTTATTGATCATTCACTAGATTTGAATCTATTTATTCCGAATAATCCAATCACTACATTTTTTATTTCAATAGCAATATATATATTCGGTTAGCAATTGGAAATTTTAATGGAATTGCCTGCCAATTTATGTTTCAAATCTGTAAGACAAAATCTGTTTGTGGTCGGAATGTGACCGGAACCGGGTGTTACCATGAGAGGTAAACTATTCATTGTACTGATATGTATTGTACTGATACTGACTGCTATTCCGTATATCGCTATTTTTCCCCAGAAGGAATCCGGTCATGAGAAATATTCGGACACATCTCCTGATACTATTATTCCAGGTGTTGACAGTGACGGTGACGGCCTCCAGGACGGCGAGGAGGACTATAATGATGATGGAATACTAGATCCTCTTGAAACAGATCCCTTCGATGCAGATACCGATAGCGATCTTCTTGAAGATGGAATTGAGTACGGATATTGGGAGAACAAAATGGCTCAGGTTGCTCAGGATGGAATTCCCGTTTGGGTCCAGGATGCCTATTTGAACGAATCTCCTGCTGACATGGAGAAAAGGTTTGGGCCTGTTGCAGATCTGGATGATGATGGAGCGGTGAATATCAGAGATCCAGATTCAGATAATGACGGTCTTATGGATGGCCATGAGTTAGACATAGGAACTGACCCTGCAAATCCTGATACAGATGGTGACGGCATACCTGATGGTCAGGATGAGCAGGCTACGGACAGCAGGGATGTGGACGGCGACGGCATACCCGATGATTGGGAGGATCATTATGATGTCGATGACCCTGATGCCGACCCGGACAATGACGGCAAGACCAATAAAGAGGAGTTCGAGGAAGGGACGGATCCCACCCATCCAGGAGAGGGCGAATCGGAACTGGGTACCGACATGGTGCTCTCGGATATGGGTTTTCACCCGGGAGACCCTGAGAAGATATTATTCTACGTAACCCCTGATGATCCTCTTGAACCCCCTTCTTACTGGCGTCTTAGAACCTATGATCGATATACTCTTAACGGCTGGACCAACAATTATGATAACAGCGCCCCGTATTCCGGTGAGGAGATAGATACTGAAGTTACTTTTGGGGTGAATGTCACCTATAAGAAGTTCCAAATAGTGTTCTGGGGAAGTTCCAAGGGATTTCTTCCAACCGCTCTTCATACCAACATATTGTATGATGTAATATACAATCAATCAGTCCAGAACACATCAGCTCCCCTGGTGAGGTATGACACAGGGGAGTTTTATTCTAGCATTCTTGTGAAGTCATATTATTTCTCCCATGATTCATATTATTTCTCCCCCGCGAACCTCCATAATGCCACGGTACCCGCCAGGGTTGAAATGCCTCTCATGTACGAAATTCCCAATTCAACTTTCAATTTCGTATCCGATATTGCGTCGGATATACCCGGCTTGGACGCCCCTGCTCCTTACCAGAGGGCACTGAATATAATGCAGTACCTGGATGAGAACTGCGAATACAACATATCAACAACAATGGATCCGGATCAGGATTGGGTTATAGATTTCTTAGGAAACAAAACTACAGGCAAATGCATAGATTTCGCCACAGCCTTTGTGGTACTGGCTAGAATGGGTGATCTTCCTGCAAGATTGGTCACTGGCTACAGCCCTGGTGTCATGGTCAATGGGCAGCGCGTTGTAAAGGCCGGGCATAAGCACGCTTGGGCCGAGGTATATTTCAATGATCTGGGTTGGGTTCAGTTCGAGGTCACGCCCTACAATAACGGCCGGGAGGGCGGCACTGGTGTTGATACCAACGGGAGCGATCCGTCGGTTCACACTTGGGATGGCTCTCCAGCAGACGGTCACGGCACTAACAATGGCAAGGTGGAAAACAAGACAAGGGATAGTGATGGTGACGGTTTGACTGACTGGGAGGAGAACAACGTTTTCAATACCGATCCTCTAAACGTTGATACTGACGGCGACGGTCTGAACGACAGCGCTGAATTATTTGATTTCTTCACCGATCCTCTGGATTACGATACGGACAAGGATAATCTTACAGATTACGAGGAGATAATAATCCACAACACCAGTGCCCGTTCGCCCGATACCGACAATGACGGTCTGAACGATGGAGCAGAGGTCCAGATATATTTTACAAATCCCCGAAATCCCGATACTGATGATGATGATATTGATGATCTCAGGGAGATAAAATACTATCATACTGATCCAAGATTGAAAGATACTGATGATGATGGTATAGATGACAATGAAGAGGTCCTTTGGGGAAAAGATGGACAGGTATCCGATCCAACGTCCGCCGATAGCGACGGCGACGGTTTGAGCGACGGAGCTGAGATTAATGAGAATGGGACCGATCCGGCCCAGATGGACAGCGATTACGACCAGCTTATAGATGGCGATGAGGTTTACCAATATCATACTGACCCAACCTTGCCAGATACCGATGGTGACGGCCTCATGGATGGATTGGAAGTACTGCAGTTCAATACCGATCCCAACGAAAGGGACACGGACGGCGATGGTGTAGAGGATGGAATGGAGATATGGACCGGAACCGATCCGCTGGAGGCGACCAGGGCTTCCTACCAGACCGACGAGGACGGTGATGGCCTACAGGAATTCATGGAGGGTCTTTTCGGGACGAATTCTTCTATGATGGACACTGATAATGACGGGCTCTCGGATGCCTCTGAGCTGTTTGCCTTCTTCACCAATCCTTCTTCCAATGATACGGATATGGACGGTATAGAGGATAATGTTGAGCTGTTCCAGACATTTACTTCCCCTCGGCTTTCCGATTCCGATTCCGATGGTTTGTCAGATTTAATGGAGATTGATGAATTGGGTACTAATCCCCGCTCTGTTGATTCGGATCATGATGGCCTCTCTGATGGAGCTGAAATTGATAATGGCACTTCACCTAAGGATTGGGATTCCGATGGAGGTGGTCTGTCGGATGGTTATGAATTGGGGAATTCATTGGACCCGCTTGAACCCGGGGATGATAATTCCCTTATGGACAGTGACGGTGATGGCCTAAGCGATGCCGATGAATTGAACCGCGCTACAGATCCTGCTTTCTGGGATTCTGATGGCGATGGCATTTCCGATGGTCAGGAAGTTTTCTTCCTGAAGTCAGATCCTTTATCAAATGATACGGATAATGACGGTCTTTTGGATAGATTTGAAGCTTTCAATACTGGTTTATCCCCCATTAAGAACGATACAGATAGTGATGGATTGGATGATTGGCAGGAGAGAGAGGTATATCACACGAGCCCTGTTTTCCCTGACACCGATACCGACGGCATAAACGATTATGCCGAAACCCAGGATGCAAGAATATCTCCTCTTGATTTGGATACAGACCGCGATGGTTTGGCAGATGGTGTAGAGGTACTGCATTTATGTGATCCGGGCAACCCCGATACTGATGGTGGTGGAGCATTGGATGGTGTAGAGATATTTGCAGGAGGTCATGATCCGCTGGTTCCTGCTGATGATGTGGATCTTATAGATACTGATAGGGACGGTCTCAATGATTACCAGGAAATGAATGTATATGGAACTGACCCCAATGATCCTGACAGCGATAATGACACTATATGGGATGGTATGGAGATCGAAGATATTGGATCAGATGCCCTTGACAATGACACGGACAATGATACAATACTGGACGGTATGGAGGTTTTTACATACGGTACGAATCCTCTTTCAAATGATACTGACATGGATAATCTGACTGATGATGCCGAGATCAATACCTATCAGACCAGCGCCACCAGTAACGATACTGACATGGATAATCTAAATGATTGGATGGAGATCTTCATTTATCAGACCAGTCCTCTGACGAGCGATACTGACAGTGATGGTCTTACGGATAGCGAAGAACTGTTCATACAGAACACCAATCCTTTGGATGAAGATACGGATATGGACGGTGTTCTTGACGGATGGGAGGTTTTTTATGGTTTTGATCCTCTGAACGGAACCGATGTTTTCACTGATGAGGATGCCGACGGTCTTACTACCATAGAGGAATTTTTAAATGGAACGGATCCCACCTTGAACGATACTGATGCCGATGGTATCAGTGATGGTCAGGAAGTGTTAAATTATGGGACCGACCCCTTGGACACTGATACAGATTCCGATACGATTGATGACTGGGATGAGATTTTCACTTATGGGACGGATCCCCTTCTCGTGGATAGCGACGGTGACAATATGACCGATGGATGGGAGGTAGTGAACAATCTGAATCCAAATAGCCCCATCGATAGAGGTGAGGATCCTGACGCTGATGGTATGACTAATATTGGCGAATTCTACAATGACACTGATCCCTGGTCAAATGATACTGATGCCGATGGCCTTTTGGATGGTAATGAGCTGAGTCTAGGATGCAATCCCCTTCATAATGATACTGATGCCGATGGCCTTTTGGACGGCGAGGAGGTTTTTGTATACTCCACCGATCCATTGAGCGGCGATAGCGATCTAGATGGATTGGATGATTGGGATGAAATATTTGATCATCTAACGAATCCCATTAGCAATGATACGGATGGTGACGGCCTTCTGGACGGCGAGGAGGTGGATGATTATTCCACTTCACCTCTCTTGAACGATACAGATACAGATAATCTGACGGATTACCAAGAGATAAAAATTTACTTCACTGATCCCTTGGAATCCGATTCAGACAGTGACGGCCTGACCGATTACGATGAGATTATCTTCCATAATACGTTGCCCTTGGAGCCTGATACAGATCAGGGCGGTTTGGATGACGGAACTGAAGTGCTTCTGGGCCGTGACCCCTTAAATCCAGACGACGACGAGGACCCTGTTTCAGAGATACCTTCTCTTCCAACTTTCCTTAAGATCGATTATTATCCTGAGAACCTTACAAAGCTGGAGACAGGAGAATTCATAGTGAGAGGAACTGTGGTCGATATGAACGGGACACCACTTCTCGGTATTCACGTGGATGTACTCATGAACCGAACCCTGAATGAGACCGGCATCAGCATTGGATCGGCCACGTCTGATTCCCAGGGTCATTTCGAAGCTGAATGTGAATTGGAGCCTGGGTTGGCGGTAGGCATTAATTTCCTCAGGACCCATTCCGTTACCCGCCGGATCGGGAATTATCTCTATAAAGGTGCCTGGGATGGTGGTGATTCAACGATTTCTATTTCTTCCCCAACGATATTGAGATTTATCAGCCCCTCTCCTGGAGCTCAGGTGCCTCATGGCAGAAAGTTCAACGGTACGGTGGTTCTGAAGGATGGAGATGGAATATCCCTTTCCGATCAGCCCCTCTCAATCTTTTGGGAAGGAGGCCAAAGACAGGATATCCGTACGGATTCCGAAGGTCTTGCAAGATTTACCTTTACGGCACCTGAAACGTTGGGTAAATATAATCTGTATGGTGAATACTTTGGATCCCGATTCCTTTTCACCTCGAATGCCACTATTGAGATCATAGTATCCGCTTTTGGTGTGGATATATTCCTTGATAACATCACTGATACCAATCCATCCGACGTTTTCATGTGTGACGGATCCATAAATATATCCGGTAGGGTATTGGCTGTGAATGGAACTCCGGTCCCCAACGGAAGGGTACAAGTAACACTCAAGGGCCGGGAGATAAATAATGTTCAGATATTTGACCGGTTCGAGCTTATCACAGATGCTGCAGGCAGCTATTCCAAGAACTATGAACTTATAGCTGATGTTTGGAGAGCTGGTAGATATGAGCTGTATGCTTCTTTCATGGGCAGTATATATTATCCGGCAAGCTCTGCTCCAACCGATGAACAGTTCATATATATTACTGGCAAGACCTATTTTACCTACACGTCTTTGGAGGTTGACCGGGGCAGTTCAGTTACTTTCACCAGCGTTCTTACCGATAACACAGGTCAGGGACTGTCCGGCGAGGAAGTCAATATCACCTATTTAGGGAGCACTCTGCCTCCCAAAATAACTGATTATAACGGGCAGGTATCATTTGAATTCGAGGTTCGCGCTGATTTTCCTCTAGGCCCTGTGAATGTTTTCCTTTATTATCCCGGCAGATATCATGACGGGAAGGAAAAATTCCTGTCCTCATCCGGGACTGGGAGAATAGTAGTATCCACCGATACCCAGGTGGAGCTTTACGGGGAACCGGGCAATGTTACGAGAGGTGAAGGGGTCACCATATCCGGAAGAATACTAAATGATAAGGGTGAGCAGATATATCCTTCCCCGGACCTTGATGAGGAAGACTATTTGCTTCTAGTTCATTTTTTCATAAATGAGAAAGAGATACAGAACACTACGGTTGATATCGACGGGACTTTCATTGATAATCTAATGGTCCCTCTAAGCGCTGACAGAGGTAAGGCGATCCTTAAAGTGGTCTTTAACGGATACGGTAATGGCTACCGGCAGAGCCAGACTGAAATGCCGTTCTATATATATGCAAATACCCATCTCAACATCATTGTTGATGAGGACCAGGAAATACTGCCTGGTTCTCTGGTCAATGTCAAGGTTAGGCTATTGGGTGATAGAGGTCAGGGATTAGGGGAAAAACCCGTGGAAGTGAAGCACGGGGATATTACCCGTAATATGTTCACTGATTATTTCGGCCGGTTGAACTTCACTCTGGAGTTCCCCACGGATCAGAAAGAAATGAGTATTAGGGCCATTTATCCCGGCTCCCGAATATCCTTCTACGAATCTGCGGATGATAGACTTACTGTGGAATTATCGGAAGAGGGTAAGAAAACACTATCCTCCTCCTCTGAATCTGATATGGGAGGATATCTACCTATTCTTGTAAGTATCTGTCTTATAGCAATAATACTTTTCGCATGGTATAAATGGCGAAAACGGCACGTTAAAGAGATGAAGACCCTATTCGAGGAAGCCTTGGAACTCTTGGAGACCAGTGATGAGATCAGAAACGTGATCTACCTTACATACATAGAGATGATGGAGATATTGAGGAAATACGGTTTCATGCGTAAGAAACACCAGACGCCCATGGAGTTCTATATGATAGTATCAAGGATGGTCCCTTCAATAAGCTCCCGCAATATCTATAGGCTCACTGACCTTTTCCAGGAAGCAAGATACTCCGAACATGAATTCGAAGAAAAGGAAAAATTCAGGGCTAAGAAATATTTCAGGATGTTCAGCCGGGGACTTGACAGTCAAGGTGAATAGATTGAACTCGGTTACGCTTATGCAGATTCCTCAAAAAGTCCCTTTCAAAGAGGGGGCGGAGGGATGTTCCTGGGCGGATCATTAATTTTTTGATCCGGCTCAGTTGGTAATTTGGCTTTGGCGGTTCGCACTTCAAAATTCAGCTCTTCCATATTCTTGCTCATTTCTCCGTTATTATCTTCATTGGACAACATACTATTTTCCGATTGGTCATACTGATAGGGCATGCCTTGGTTGTCCATGTTTGCTCCAGGATCTGGCAAGGTGTAATGATGCTGAGGCTTCAAGCTTCTTTTAATGCAGGTATCTCTTTCTGATTCCCCCACCCTCTCCATTTCCACATGCCCCTCAAGACTGCCGTTCGGTTTATCTTTTCTTTTTTTCATAAATACCAGCAATATGATTGCCGTTATGATGATTATTATAATTATGATAATCAGGCTGACCAATCCGCTGCTAAATCCAGCCTTTTCCTTTTTTCCGTTTGGTTCCCCATCGCTCCTCGGTTTCTCATCACCCGCCACCGTATCATTATCGTCATCATCCTCCATTTGGACGACGGGTGCGATTACCGTTATGTTCTTTGTTGAGATGCTATAAAGTCCGGCGGAATCGGAAACAGTAAGGGTGACAGTATAATTACCGCTTTGGGCGTATGTATGGTTGACCAATAGCCCTTCTTCGTCATTTTTTATTCCGTCCCTTGAATCAAAATCCCATGAATAGGTGAGCATATCGCCGTGGATCAGATCGGGATCCTGTGCATCCTCATTGGAGAAAGATACAGTTAGGTTTTCTTTTACGGTAGTATTACCCTGTGCATCTATAATCTTCACAGTAATGTTCCCTGAAACCGGAGGGTCGTTGACATTGATCACATTAATTGTAGTATTGAACCAGTCAGCTCCATCATATTCGTCTTTTACGGAGAAGTTTACTCTATATGTGCCGATATCATCATTATCAGGTTTAAAGGTGAAGTTACCGGTTTCTTCATTCAGCGACCATTTATCAGAACTTATTCCATTTTGGCTGAAATTTGTTGCAAAAGTTAGTTTCTCGTAGGGGTCATGGGGAAGGTCAGGGTCAGCCGTTTTAAGGCTGAAATTCAGCCACTGTTTCTCTAAAACCTCCATTTCTTCCATTTCACTAATTATTGGTTCATCATTTGTGTTTACTATCGATATATTGAGGAAGTATGAACTTTGAAGTGCGTTCTGGGCCGACCCGTTCATGTCATTGATCATCAGGGAGAAGTTAATGTTTCCAATATGATGATCGTCAGGTTCGATCGTCAGGTTTACTGCAAGGGGGTTATTGTTGTCAGGAAGCAGTTCAAGTATTTCGGAATATGAAAAATGGTCTTTCAGTGTTACAAGAGGGATATCCCCGTCTACATCACCTGCCAGGAATTTAAAGTAATTGATCTGTCCTTCCTTTGCTTCCAAATTGATGTCCGTTTGCTCTCCATCAATCTCAGTTCCGTTAATCGATAGGAAATGCGGAGGATCATTTGTGGGAATTACAGTGACCATAAATGGCTCTGTTCCGACCGATAATCCCTCTACATCTTCGGCTGATAACACAAAGAGAAGTTCTCCGAAATAGTCTTTTTCAGTTCTGAAATCCACATGCATAGTGGATAGATTTACCCCTGCTGTGATTTTCGATGTATTACCAGTTATATGAAAGGTTAGATTATCAAACGGTTCATCATCTCTGAAGTGATCCCGCAGGTCAATCAGGCCGATGCCTTGGTTGGAGTCCTCATGAAAACTATACATGCTGTTATCGATATCAAGTATCAATTCAGGCGGTTGGTTGGGATAGATAACCTGATAATCAATGGATAGATTGTTTAATCTCAGTATTCCCGGTGAGTCAGCAAAGAGCGTTAGAGGAATATTTACAACCGCATCATCGGTATTGCTATTGACGCATTCCTGAAGTTTTTCTTTGAATGAATGCTGGTCGTTGATGGTTACCTTTTCGCGGTATTCCCCTTGATACTCCCATTCGGTATCCCCTGCATTGTTCACGTTCAGGGAAGGGTCCCAGGGATAGGAGGATATGTTGCCTCTGAACTCTACATTGACAAAATCGGTCATGATCTCGGTGGTGCTTCCGTTGCCTGGGAGCGGTGTAGTAGCTATGAGATGTAATTTTTCATTGATGTCAAAAAACCTTTCGGGATTTGGATAGTATTCCCTTTCGAGTATTTTAATTGCTACAAATCCGCCCATGCTGAAGGTCTCTACCAGGTCCCAATCTGAAGTATCGTTGTTGTATATGTAAATACTTCCGCAACATATACCTTGCCCATATGGGAAATTCCTAAATCCACTTCCTTTCCATTTGACTATTATTGAATCAAATTCCCAATCCACCTTAGAAAATGAAAAATGGTGGTAAACGAACTTGTTCATCTCACTGACTGATGAGAAAAGATCGTTGTTGTCGTCATTTATCTTCATATAATCCATGTTCCCGAAAGGAGTATCAGTATATTGCGATGGTTCATCTACGGGTATGGAATCGGAATTCCCCCACCAGGCTGAATTGTTGATAGTATCTGTAAAATTTCTGTTTTCGGAAATGCTCTCATTTAGAAATAATCCTTGGATGTCCATTGATGCGGATATTAATTCAGTATATTGCGGAAGATCAATGCTGGCCGAATGGTTATACCCACCTTCAAGGAACTCGGAATCGATTGCTTCATTTCCGTTGCTGAATGTGTTCATTGTATGGCGCGTTCCGAGGACATCAATATTGTTCCAGTCATCCTTATCAATATTGAAAA
Organism: uncultured archaeon; assembly: GCA_964430885.1. Taxonomy (GTDB): domain Archaea; phylum Thermoplasmatota; class Penumbrarchaeia; order JASLWR01; family JASLWR01; genus CAYSHM01. Next base: position 85,913 of record CAYSHM010000004.1, read on the forward strand.
TATCTTTTGATGATGAGGCGTGTTCAGTTAATATTCGGTTCAAACCCAATTGAGCGTTCATTGCGAGCAATGCAAATATCATCAATGTAATTATTAAAATCCTTTTTTTCATTATAAACACCGGCCCAATAGAAACTCAATCTTCGTTATAAGTATGTTTTGGAACGATGGTCGAAATGATTCCCGCTTAAGATTTGTTATTTCGATCCTTTCTGACTTAATAAACATCCCCTCCCCACTCTTCTCCTCTCCTTTATATTGGCGGAGGCGGGGGATAGTAAGGTTTTTCTTGAAGATTCTCATACTTGTGATTCTGGTGAGTTATGTATTTTGGCGCGGACTGTAGGGGATGCGGTGGTGCCAAGCTCTGCTCAGAAACTGAAGGCGAAATATCTTTATTTATCATATTTTGGTCATAGTAAGGATAATAAGCCTCGTTCTGGCGAATGTTGCTTTCAGGGTTGTTTTGGGTGGAATATGGATCATATTCCTGCGGTTCATAATTCGGAAAGCGATCAAGTTCTTCTCCATCTTTATTTTCACCGCCTTCTGCCGGGATTATTTCTTCTTCACTAGCTCTCTTCCTTACCTTTGCAATGAATCCAATGATCACAAGAACGGCAATAAGGATTATAATGGAAAAAATAATTAAAAGCCAAATTCCGGCACTCAGCCCTTTTTTTCCAAACCCGCTTCCCCCAGTTTCATCATCCGGGCTATTGTCAATACCTGTATCATCGTTATCATTGTCATCCGGCAAGATGGGAGCAATCACTACAATATTGCCGGATGAAAGGTTGCTCATCCCATTTGAATCGATAACAATCAACGTTACTCCATAAGTGCCGCCTTCAGCATAGGTATGATTGACCTGCCGCCCCACCGCTTCTTTATCTATTCCATCCTTCGCATCGAAATCCCATGAATAGGTAAGAGTGTCGCCGTGTATCAGATCTGGATCTTGCCCTTCTTCAGTGGAAAACGATATTGTTAGGTTTTCCTTTTCCGTTGTATTGCTCAGGGCGTCTTCAATAGTTACAATTATTTCCCCGGCAGTGGGGGGATCGTTAACATTCAGCACTTCGATAGTGGTATTGAACCAGTCCTTACCATCATATTGATCCTCCACGGAGAAATTGACAGTATATAGGCCTACATCATCATTGTCGGGTTTAAAGGAGAAATTACCCGTTTGTCCATCCAATGACCATTTATCGGATCCTATGTTCCATTGGCTGAAATTTGTATGATAGATAAGCCTTTCAGAAATATCGCAGTCCGTATCTATATCATCCGCATCTAATGTGAAATTAAGCCATTGGTCCTCCAAAACATCCATCCCTTCCATTTCAATGATCACCGGAGCATCGTTAGTATTGGAAACTGAAATATTTATTGTATATAATCTCATCATCGAGTTCTGAGCAGAACCGTTCACATCATTGATGCTGATGTTGAAAATGACTGAACCAATATTCTGGTCTTCAGGTTCAACTGCCAGCGAACCTACCAAAGAGTTGTTGTTATCCGATAGGAGATAAAGAATGTCTGAATATTGATAATGATCGTTCAAAGTCAGCAAAGGTACATCACCGTCAACATCTTCCGTCAGGAAAGGGTATGAATTGATCTTGCCTTCCATTGCTTCAATCTTAATTTCATTATCTTCAGGTCTGATTTCAATTCCGTTGAAAAAACTGAATGAAGGTGCATCGTTTGTTGGGGTGACACTCACCCAAAACGGATCCGTCTCGATATATAATCCTTCATTATCCTCGGCCTTGATCCTGAATCTTTCCTTTCCGAAATAGTTTTTATTGCTGACGAAGTCAATGCTATTGGTGCTAGTGTTGATGAAAGCAGAGATGCGGGTATGATTCATTGTAACCGTAAAGGTAATGTTGTTGAAATCATCATCATCCTGGAAATAATCCTCAAGGTCTATCAGCCCGATTCCTTCATGGCTGTCTTCGGGAAAATTGAAGTTCTGGGAGTAGAAGGATCCCGTAAGCTCCGGCCTCTGGTTCTCAATAACGATATCGTATTGGATGGATAGTTCCCTCAATCCCATTATTCCAGGTTTATCGGAACTCAAGGATAAAGTAATATTGACGCTGTCACCTGAAGAATTGTCAACTAAGGACTGCAGCGTTTCCCTGAAACTGTAAGTATCATTTACATTGACAGTGGTATCGAACACTCCCTGGTGGTTCCATTCGACGTTTCCCTCCATATCCAGGTTCAGGGAACAATTTTCAGTATATGAATCAATATTATAGGTTGCTACGGCATTGGTAAAATCCGTTTTCATATAGGTTGTGAAACCGTTTCCGCCAACTCTTGTGACTGCCAAATAGTACATATTACCTGAATTATCAAGAATATTCGCCTGGTTGCATAGATATGTTCGGGATAGGGCTTTTTCATCAGGGACTTCACCCGTATGGAATTCGTCCACTAGTTCCCATAATCCGCTGCTGTGATCGTAAATCAACCATTTTACTCCGTTGGTTCCGAAACCCATATCTGGATTCCCCATTCCTCCTCCTTCCCAATTTGTTCGCATGGTCCAGATATTATTTGTACTGATATTGGAAAAATGGAACATCTGGTAAGCATACTGATCGTCAATGTTTCCTGTGTTTGCTCTAAGATTATCCCTGTTCTGGAGGAGTATAAGCTGTGGCAGATTGTAGGAATTGTTCTCATAGGTGCCCGGAGGTGAATCAGGGAGGGAATGGATGCCGCCCCACCAGGCAGAATTATTAATGGTATCATTGTAGGAATACTCCCTGTCAACCATGGATGTCAGGGGCAGTCCGTCAATTGTCATGCTTGCACTTGTAATCTCGATATTTGAGGGAAGTATTAACTTAACCGTATTGTTCGTGCCGCCTTCCATGAAGTATACTTCTTTGGTGATGGTACCGTCCTTGAATTGGGTAATTTCGCCTCTTGTCAATTCAGAATTTAGATCCGAAACAGTTTCGGAGGTTGGACCGTCTGAAAAAAAAATCCTGACAAGTATTCCATTTTGAAATGATATCATAAACACCAGAAGCAGTAACCCCAGTATACAGAATTTTTTTCCACTGCCATTTTTCACTTGAACACCTGAAAATTCTAATTTGTTCATAAGAACAAATGCACTACATTATCAAGATTAATGCAAAAGGTATATTAAATTTATAGAGCGAAATTCGAAAAAAATCTTCAGGATGCAGTAAGATTTCCCATCAACCTTTGGGGACGATCACTCTTCCGTAGCTTCCTTTTTCTCCCGTGCCCTGAAAAGAAGAAATCCGAATAATCCGAAGAGAAAAGGAATGATAGTTACTGCGTAGAGGCCGATGTCACCAAAGGCTTCACCGAAACTCAGCCCCTCCTCGTTCATACCGATTATACCCCAGGTTATGTATATTCCCAGAGCTACCAGCATCAGGAGTATGAATGCAATTTTCTGTCCGAAATATTTACTCCTTCCCTCGTCCATTTTATGCACCTCGGTGGCTCCAGTCCTTAAAGACCGGATACACACCCTGAATCCTTGCCATGTTAAATAAACCTTTTCTATAATTATATTTACAGGTATAACGATGAAAATTGAATGTGAAATATGGGGTTTTCGGGCCTATATGAAAATAATAGCCCGTCATGCAGATGGATATCTTATTAATGGTAGATCAGTTTATTCGACCATTACCTCTTCGCCGCAGTTCTTGCAGGTTATATTGAAGGGTCTTTTATCTCCAGTATCGGGAATTATGCTTTGACATATGTGGCAGTAAATTATCTCCTCTTCCTGGGGGTCTTTAGGCTTGATAATATCGTCCGCGGCCCCAACTATCTTGGGTTTAGGCACTTTCGGTGTTATCCGAGGATCCTTGCCTGATTCAGTATAGTGCCCGTCCCCCTCCATCAGGTCGGAATAATTCAGATTTCCTTCAATGTCATCAGCAAATAGCTGACTGAAATCAGGGGGTTCTATCTCGGCCCCTAGCTGCCCATAGCTTCCCACGGAGCTACCCATTTGAGGTGGGGGGGGCATTACGTTCTGGGAAGGGCCTACGGGCATACCTTGGCCCGGCGGCGGCGGAATCTGCCCAGGAAAATTAGAAGGTGGGAATGGGGGCATTTCTCCCGGCGGTCTCGGAACTCTGCTGTCCACCATGAACGGATTAATTTCATTATGTCCCATCATGTCCTGCTCCCCCGGCGGTCCAGGCGGCAGAGCCAGTCTTGGTGGCGGATAATCATAACCATCTGAAGGTGTATGAGCAGAATATGTCTGATAAGGGGAGATTCCCGGCGGAAGCAGTGGCTGACTGCCGGTGTAATTGGTCCCAGACATGTTAGCCGGAGGTAGTGCCAATGGAGGATTGCCGTATCCAGCATATTGAGGCATTCCAGTTCCGATCATGTTCTGGAGGTAGTTTAATTGATGCTGAAGGCGCTGGACCTGAGTTTGCTCCTGAGCATATTGCCCGAGGCCAGCATCGATCCCCATAAGATCATCTTCGAAATCGTCTTCGTCATAGCTTGCGGTCTTGGATACCACCAGGAATATTATGCCGCCTAGAACCAGCAGTCCCAATAAACCTATAATCAGCCACAGCCACAGGGGCACTCCGTCGCTCTCACTTCCCTTCTCCTTAGGGGTTGCCGTTTCCTGTGCAATATTGCCTCCGCCGTTGGAATTACCAGTTATGGCCTTTATATCTTCGGCATCCAGGTCATCCCCGTCGACCTTGACATAGAGTTTTGCCTGTTCCTCCACTATCCAGCTGTAGGTTATTTCATCGGAATTGCCAGCGGACAGGTTTGCAATGTTCCAAAGCGATCCGACAATTTCATAGGGTTCAAAATCCTTGTTCCCACTCTTGTCATTGTATAGTATTATGTCGATATCTTCAGCTGAGGCATCACCGATGTTTGTCACTTGGACGGTGATGTCAGCTTTTTCCCCTTCGATTAGGGTGTCTTCTATGATTATCTTGGCAGTTAATTTGGGGTATTTCTTTTCCATCATTTTTATTGTTACTTCTTTCTGGACAGTGTCCTTGCCGTCGAATACCTCTAGTACTATCTCATTGTCGCCGAGTTCGAGAGGATTGTTTTCTATGATGTAGACCTGCTCTTCTCCATCATAAAGGGTCTTGGACCCTGATCTCCATCGGTATATAAGAGTGTCAGTCAATTCATAGGGATCTGTATTATCCGGATCATATGTTCCCATGGCGCTGAGGACCAGGGGGTCCACATCATAAATGACCTGCCCATCAATGGGGTAGGCTATTGTCACAACAGGAGGGGTGTTAATGATTGTGGTTGAGATCTTACCTAATATTCCCTGGTGTATGCCGTCATGAGGAAGGACCCGTGCCTCCCATTTCTGTCCTGCAATAAGTTCGGAACGGGGTATCTCATACTTGTCCTCGTATATTTTCATCTCCTCCCCGTTCCTGAACCAGGTGATGGAATATGATACCTTATCCCCATCCTTGTCTTGGGACTCTTCAACTATTCCCAGGGTCAAATCGTCGTTTATTGTGGGGTCATCAGGTTTGATATCTAATTCCGGTTTTGTAGGCTGGTTGTTTACCACTTGAAGGGTCTGTTCAACATCATCCGACATCTCCCCATACTCATCGACCGCCATTATCTCGAGATAATAGTTCTTCACGCTTTTTCCATTGGAGTATGAAGTTGAATATGAAAGGGCATTATCCAAGGTATAGAAGCTCTTGGTAGTTTCGATGTCCAGTATGTCGGTTTTACCGGCTGAAGAACCTATTGACAGGTAGTAGGTGATGGAATCACCATCTTCATCAGTTGAAGGGTACCAGGTTAACTGAGGGGATAGAGAATGCGTTGCTGTTGGAAGGATATCCCGGGGGTTGGTAGGGGCATTGTTCTCTTCAATAGTTAGCTGGACAGATGAATCCTCGGTTATAGGTGACCATTGGTTCTTGTTATCCATGGCTCTGAAGACGATCTCATGATTTCCCGGGGACAGCTGGTCGTATGTGAAGCTCTTCTGCTCTGAAAAAATACCGTCCAGCGATGATTCCCACTGATATTTGACTACGGAATCTCCATCACTGTCCTGCGCTTCACCCCTGAATTCGATATCCACCGAAGCTCTCTCTGTTCCGGATAGAGGTTTTACTATGTCCGTATCAGGCGGGAAATTGGTGGTGAACTTCCAATCGGAATAATCACCCCAACCATCTTCATCATGGGACTTGACAGCCCAGTAATAGGTAGTGGCCATGTCTATTGAGATCTCTAGACTGGTTCCGTCCACACTCCCATCAAATATATCTGCAGGTGCGGAATCGCTGTAAGCGGGACCCAGTGTGGATACTTTTACCCAGCTCTGATCAATCTCCTTGTGGTCTCCCCGGTAATCTGGCTGCAGCCGCCACATAAGGGTGACGGTGTCCCCTACTATGCCCTTGGCATTATTCGAGGGATTAGGATTGGTAGGGGGGTCTGGTGGGTCTGTCGCCCGGCTGCCTGAATTCTTTTCGCTGAAAACGGAAATGCTGACGGCAAAACAAACCGCCAGGAGTGCAAGGACAACAATGCCCGCTTTTACTTTGATAGTATCTCTTCTCTGCATTCAAAACCCTCAATTTAGCGATCTTTAGGATTGATGGGAACTCTGTGTCCTCACTTCTATCATTCAACATTTGTCGATATTGGATTCCACAATATCTATTCCGCATTTATAAACGTTTAAACAGGTAAACTATATTATAATTTTTTCGGCAATAAATGGGTTTATAATGACCTCACCCAGCCCAGCCCTCCAATTGAGGTTTTACTTTCAGTTCCCCTCATTTAAACAATTTTTAGGTATTTTCTCTATTTGGAAATATGTAAATATCCAATGTTTCATTGTTGAAAAGGATTTTGAGAAAGGTATTATTGCATATGATGCCTTCTATGCCGAACTGAATACTTAGAGTGATTTAAATGAGAATATTTCACTTAGCCGATACCCATCTTGGATATATGAACTACAAAAGGGTGGACCCGGAAACCGGAATTAATCAAAGGGAGCAGGACGTATACATTGCTTTTAGAAAAATGATAGATGTCGCCCTTGAAGAAATACCTGATCTGGTGGTTCATGCCGGCGATCTATTCAACACTGTGAGACCCACGAATAGAGCCATAACCTTTGCCTTCAATCAGCTTTCCAGGTTGGCCGAGGCAGGTATCCCTCTTGTGATAATTGCAGGGAATCATGAAACACCCCGTCTAAGAGGGACGGGTTCAATTTTTCGAATATTCGAATACCTGCCCAATATTTATCCAGTATACGGCGATGAGCTGGAAACAGTAGATCTTCAGATAGCTGGGAAGAAAGTGGAAATTCAATGTTTGCCTCATATCGATTCGGAGGACCTATATTCACAAGAGCTATCAAAGATGAAACCGGGAAGTGCCGATTACAGCATAGGATTGCTTCATGGAACAATGTCCGGCCTTGAGTTCGACTATACAATGGGCCAGTTCAGTGAGATGGCCATTGGCGGAAATATTCTGGATAGGGGTTTTGACTATATCGGCTTGGGCCACTTTCATAAACACACTTTCATCACTGAGAACTGCGCCTATTCAGGCTCACTTGAGCGTTTCTCCTTTGCGGAAGCGGGTCAGGAAAAGGGTTTCATAGAGATAGAAATGGATAATGAGGTTTTTTCAGCCAAATTCCGAAAACTGGCAGTACGCAGTATGACGGATCTGGGATTTCTTGATGTGGAACGGTTAGATATAGGACAGGCAATGGAAAGAATAAAACAGTTAATAGATACGACGAACATCCAAGATTCGCTAGTAAGATTGAGGGTATACAATGTCGGAAGAGAGGTTTATGATAATTTGGATTTCAATCTTTTGGACAAATTAGTGTCGGATTCACTATATTTCCAGTTCGATTGGTCATTCACCGATGACAGCATTTATTCGGCGGATTATTCTGCACATTACGGAGGCCTGATAAAGGAGTTCGGACAGTTCTTGAAAGGTTCCATCATCGAGGGTCTTGACAAGCAGCGATTGAAAGATTTGGCATTGGATTACTTTCAGAAGGAGGGCGTTGAAGAATGAGGCTGGACAGCATAACCCTTTGTAACTACCGAAAGTTCAAAGAAACCCAGGTCTCATTCCCAAAAGGTGTGGTTGCCATAATCGGTAGGAATGGCGCAGGGAAATCCACGCTCATGGAAGCGGCAGCGTGGGTCCTATATGGAAATAAGTCCCCCATAGCTAGAGCCGGGAAGGATACCATTAGAAATGTGAACGCTCCAACCAATCAGCCTGTATCTGTAGAACTGATGATCACAATTGCTGATCAGGAGTATAGGGTTTTCAGGGAGATGAGGGGTAAGAATCTCACATCAAATGGACGTGTTAGTTCAGGGGGCGTGGTACTAGCTGAGGGTGCTGAAAAGCTTGATGAATTCATTATAAAATTGCTTGGTCTTGACTATCAGGGATTCTTTGCATCCGTGTTTGCTAGACAGAAGGAGTTGAATGCTTTTTCTGGAGAGAGTCTTTCCGACCGTCAAAAATTGATAATACGTATGCTGGGGATTGATTCCATAGATGGAGTGATTAAGAGGATAGGTGGAGATGTTCGGGAGATGAGGGCCCGGCTGGAGGAGAAACGCAGATTCATATATGACGAGGATGGGGGAAGTCTAGTTGAGAAGATAAGGACCAAGATATCTGAAATGGATACCGAATTTGAAAAACTGGTTTTACTAGAGAGCAGGGAGCAGGAATTGTATTCGGGACTCAAGAAAGAATTTGAATTAATAAGGACCGAGAGGATTTCTAGTAAAGGTTACAAGCAGAGATACGACTTACTTCAGAGAGACAGTTTTTTGCACAATTCCAGGTTAAATGATTTCAGGGAAAAAAGTAGCAAACTTACCTTTGAGATTGAACAATTGAAGGAATCTGAGGATGAACTGGTCGATGTCAATAAGAAGCTGAATGATATGGCTGATGTTAGAGATCGATTGGGCAGATTGGAGAAACAGGCCGGATTGGTTGATCTCAGAAGAAACATGGGACAAAAATTGACCGAACTGAAGGGACGCAGGTCGAAGAGCATTCAGGAATTGAAAGAACAGACGCAGATACTTGATAGAGATGCGGTCAATCAAGAGATAAATGTGAAAAAAAGAGATTGCGAAAGGCAGGAATTGGAGATAAGGGAGCTGGAGAAACATATAGGACGACTGAGGGCCGATATCAGTAATCATAAGAGTAGAATTGATATTTACCTGGCCCGTTCGAAGGATGTGCAAAAGCTTGGACCAGAGAGCATATGTCCAACATGCGAGAGGCCACTGGGTGAAACATGCCTGCATCTCAAGGGAAAATATGATATGAAGATAAAGATTATTGAGGACAACATGGGAATAATTGAAAAAGAAGCCGATGATTCAGGGTTCAAAATTAAGGCCTTGGCAGAAAACAAGTTGAAATTTGAATCAGAAATTTCGGAACTTCAGAAACGGATCGACCGCATAAATGAAAAGGAAAAGGTCTCCATGAAAATAAGGGAGCGTCTTAGAGGTCAGAATGAACAAATAAGGGTTTCCCAGGCAGATTTGGATAATTTAGAAGTCGGTGAATATGATGAGACAGCCCATGAAGAGTTTAGAAGTAAATATCGTGAGCTGCAGGAAATAGAACAGCTTTCGAGCTCTCTTGAAAGGAATGTTTATCGTTTATCCCATCTGCGCGCCGAGGGAAGGTCCATTGACCTGAAGATTGATGATGAATTATCCATTATTGATGATCTAGAAGTAGGTCTGAATGAGTTGGATTTTGATCTGGGTCGGCATTATGAATTGGAAAAAATGGAAAAAGAGATGACCTATGAACTGAATACACTTGAAAAGGCGCTTTCAAAAATAAAGTGGAATATGGATAGTATAGGGAAGAGCCTTTTCCAGGAGAGAGAACGCCTAATGGATATGAACAAATGGATGGAAGAGATAAACGATCTTGAAGAGAACCTCCTCCATTGCCAAAAGCTCAGAAATATAATGAAGGTTTTCAAAGTTGATCTGATTTCCCGAATCAGACCGATATTGTCGAATATTGCTTCGGATTATTTCAGGCAGTTAACTCAGGGCAGATATTCCCGCTTAGAGATCGATGAGAACTACGAGATATTTATCTATGATGGGAACAACCCTTTTCCGGTTGCACGGTTCTCAGGAGGTGAAGAGGACATTGCAAACTTGAGTCTAAGATTGGCCATTTCAACAATTATTGCAGCTACAAAGAAAAAACAGGGTTTGCAGTTAATAGTCCTAGATGAGATATTCGGATCCCAGGATGATAATAGAAGACAGAATATATTGAATTCCATTTCAAATCTATTGAAGCGTTTCCAGCAGGTTTTTATTATAACTCATATTGATCAGGTAAAAGAACACATTGGCAATGTTGTGATGGTAGAGGAGGAGACCGACGGCAATTCCAAAATCGTTAGCACCTGAAAATTAAATAAAGAGAATCATATGCATGCAGGATAATATCTCATTGAGATTATTAAGCTAGATGAATTTGTTCAGAATTAGATTTTGCCTGAATCTTGCTTAGAAGGGAAGTGATTCACATGTGCTGACGTTCCTGCAGCCACTTTAAAATTTTAGGATTTCTATCTATTATGATATGGAGTGGGGTGATGAGCCAAGGCAGCATTGATAGGGAACCAGGCCGTTCCCAGACCAGCTCCTTAACTGCCAAATTAACCTTCAATCGTTTCAGTATCTTTTTTCTCCACAGTTTTTCGTATTTTTTTAGATATGAAAGAGGTAGCTTCTCCGTGATGCATTTTCCGGCAAGACTGCCCGCGATCTTACCTGCCATCATGGCATTTCTTATGCCTGCGCCTCCAAAGGCATTGACCATGGATGCGGCATCCCCCACAAGCATTAAATTGTCTTTGACGGTTATATCCGGCGGCCGTGCTAAGGGCAGAGCCCCCGCACCATAATGATGTTTCTCAGCACCGGGATAATTCCGCTCAATGAAGTTATCCAGTATAGGTTTTAGATTGCCTCTTTTACCTCCAATGGACCCAAGTCCCACATTAGCTGAATTGTTGCCTTTTGGGAACACCCACGTATATCCTTTAAGACCTTCCCCTCCCATATATACTATGCATCTATCTCCATCGATTTTATTGGATTTCACCATATATTTTACTGCCACACCCAAATCCTTTTGGGGTATTTTCTTAACTATGCCAGCGCTCTTCCCTATTGTGCTCTTCACACCGTCGGCGGCAATTACAATCTTTCCTTTGATCCTTTTTCCGTTTTTTAGCTTGACACCGCTTTTATCTCCACTTACCACTGTTCTGTTCAATTTAAGGGTTGCTCCACTGTTTACAGCTCTCTCAATAAGATGTTTTTCCAGAATATCACGGTTTAGGATCCCCATTTTGATCCCTGTGACATCAAAGGACTTACCATTGGGAAAGATGACCCTTGCGTTCTGGAGTTCTCGGGCAATCCAATCTCCTTTGGGATCAAGTGAGAATTCGTCAAAGGTGCCCATGGAGGTAAGTTCTCCGCATATGACAGGGACTCCCACATCCTTCCGCCTGTCCAATACAATTACTGAAGCTCCGCTTCGCGCTGCATAATCCGCTGCTAAAGCACCGCCGGGACCAGCACCCACCACGATAATATCAAAAGAACTCATAGAACCTCCAGAACATCTTATAGAATAGAAAAACAGAGCCACCAGAGGGATTCGAACCCTCGACCTGCTGATTACAAGTCAGCCGCTCAACCGGGCTAAGCTATGGTGGCAGTTATGATACCTATGGGAACTATGAACTAGTATATAATTATTTAACTACAAAAAATTTTCAATTTTCCTCATTAAACAGTAATATCACTGGTCCATTCAGTTTAGGGATATGTGCAGCTTTAAAAAGAACTCAAATATAATGGGTACTACACACTTTTATATATTTTATTACCTTTAGCTATAAATTACGGTGTTTGATGCCTGAAATAACACTGTAAATATCAGTGTGAATAATAGGGCTCAATTACATATTCATATAGTCAATAAAATGGGTCCATTCAAGGCCCCAAAGAGAGTGTGATAGCGATGCCAGCAAGAGGAGGACGGGGATCTTTTCCATCAGTAACGTATCAGAGCAACGATGACCTAAAGGAGAAACGCCACAGGTTGCTCTGGAAATATACTGTAAAAAAACCCATTACCTGCGTTTCAATATCCCAAATTGGTCATCGCGTTGCCATTGGCTCTGAGGATAATTATATCTATTATTTTGATAAGAGAAAGGAATTGATATGGGATTTTAATTGCGGTTCGAAGGTTCTATCCATCGCTTTGACGGAAAAGGGGAAAAAAATAGTGGTGGGAACCCGCAAAGAACTATTGCTGCTCTCTCAGCAGGGAGGGGTTATCTGGAGGAAGAACGTTCTAAACGGGATCAACCATGCTCTCATCACAAGCGACGAAAAGGTGATAGTCGCAGCCTGCGTATCCAAAAAGATATTTTTCTATGATATGGAGGGAATCCTTTTTTCACAGTATCACACAGAGGCTGAGGTATCGGTTCTGAAGAGGACCAAAAATGACAGCTATATTGTGGCCGCTTCCATGGCCACAATTATACTATTCGATAAGACTGGAAGACATCTGTGGAATTATAAGACCAAATGGAACATCAATGCACTTACGATATCCCAATTCGGGGAGTTCATAATAAGCGGGGCCATGATGTCTCTCTATTGTTTGAACAAGATACCTGATCTTATCTGGAAGACCACTGGGAAGTCAGTTGGAGATGTGGTTGAGATATCACCTGAGAAGAATTATATTGTCAGGGGAGGCCGTGATGGGATAGTATCCTGCTATGATCTCACAGGAGAGGTTTTATGGCAGTACAAGACGGGATCAGTTTTGGCAACACCGTCAAAACCAGTTACTAGAGGAGTTACTTCCCTAGCGCTCAGTAAAATGGGCCTTTATATAGTCCTGGGTTCTGTAAATAAGAAGGTCAGTGTCCTATCAAGGGATATGCAGATGATATACCGTTTTGAGTGCGATGATGAGGTATTTGATATTAAGATGTCAGAAGTAGGAGAATCCATGGTTCTCGTATCTGGGAGCACTCTATATTTTATGGAAAATATAGGTTTCTATCCTATGCTATTCGATGACGTCCGGGAAAAAGTGAACACTGCTGATGACCACGGTTTGAATCTAACAAAGATGGAAAGGCTGTACAAGGCTTCTGAAAATTCCTACAAAAAGAAACAGTATTTGAATGCCTGGACCTATTTGCATTCTGTGCTGAAGGAAATGGATACCCAGAAAAAACACAGGATAAAGGAACTGCTCCCCCAGGTAACAAAGAAAATGGTTCAGAAATCCAAGGAAGGCCGGGACCTTGAAGAGGTGAAGAGGTTATTGGCACAGGCCAAACACATCTATAAGGAAGGCAGGTATTATGATGCCATACGGGGATTCCAGCATGTATTGGATGTGATGGAACGCCCGGTTGAGAGAAAACGGCAACCTGTTCGAAGAATCCCCGAACCTAAACCTGAGCCTGAACCTGAACCTGAACCTGAACCCGAACCCGAACCTGAATCTGCGCCAGTAAGAGAAGTAATAAGGGAACCTGAGCCTGAACCCGAACCTGAACTCATGCCTATTGATGAAAACGCACGGGTTACCTGTCTTGAAAACATTCAAAGATTGGAAAGTGAGATACTGACTCTTCGAAATCAGGGCCTGAACTATGAGCAGGTCGAGGAATTGTTGATGAGGGCCCGGATATTATTAAAGGAAGGAAATCTTGATGGATGCTTAGGTCTTACCGATCAGGGTTTAGCCATTTCCAACAATCTGGCACAGAGAGGGGAGGAACACAGGGCATTGGAATACCTCAGTAAAGGCACAGAATGGATCCAGAAAGCAAAAACCATGGGAATTGATGCTGCTGAGCATGAAAGAACCATGGCCCGAGCCGTTAAGGCTTTTGAGCAGGAACTGTATGCTGAATGTATCAATTTTATTGATGAACTCGAAGAGGAAATAACCCGGGATATGATGAGAACTTCCCCGGAATATCGAAAGGCTGCCGAAGAGATAGAGAGTTTATCAAAGGACGTTTCTCGATTAAAAAATGCGGGTATCAATACGGTTATTGTGGAAGATATACTTCTCAAATGCAGATATAATTTGGATTCCAATCCTGCATTGGTTATGCGCCTTTTAGACGATGCCAGGGACAAGGTGGAGGAACTCCGTTCGGAACATGACGATATATCAATGCGTTTCAAGGAAATGCAGAAAAAAATAGATGAGATGGGCGAAGAGGGTTATGATATGACAAAGACCCAAAACGCCTATCATGACGGCCTTATTGCTCTGTACAGTGGAGATACAAAAAAAGCCTTGGCATTTTTGGAGACAGCCAATGAACACCTTCAGAACGTTCTTTCAAGTGGGAAAATGGAAGGTGAAGAAGATCCTTTGGTGTCTTCCCTTAAAGAGCGTAATAATGAACTTGAGGAACAGATCAAGGAACAGGCAGATAAGATAGAGCGCAAGGAGAGGCAGGTTGAAGAATTGGACATTGTTATTAGAGATTTGAAGGAAAAGATCAGGGAGATGGAGGAATCACAGCCCAAGCTCAAAGATTGTCCTGATTGTAATAATCAGCTTCCGGAGGGAAACATTTTCTGCGGCAAATGCGGTCATGAGTTCGAAAGGCTCTGTCCAGAATGCAGTTCCAAGGTACCCAAAGGGTTCCAATTTTGCGGCAAATGTGGCCACAGAATGATCTGATCAAATAGAATCTTGACAATTTGAGGTGAATGCCGCAGCAGTATTAAGTCTTCGTTAAATTCTACACCCCTGAAGAGACGATTTCTCCTCAAAGGGTTCGATGTGAATAGAGAGGAGAAGCTTATTTCTGAATTTCGTTTTCAACCTATTTTCCACTCTGTTAGCGATGGCATGTCCCCTTCTCACACTCAGCTCACCCATTACTAGAATATGAACATCAAGAGCAATCTCATCTCCTATTCTGCGTGTCCTCAATTTATGCGCATCCTTAACTCCCTTTGTTGCGATTATTATTTTCATGATCTCTGAATTGGTTGAACTGTTTAGAGATTTCTCAAGTAACTGAGGAATGCACTCTTTCAGTATTTTGACTGCCGCGGCAAGGATGATTATTGAAACCACTAAACCCGCGATGGGGTCAAGTATTACCCAACTGCCGCCAAGCAATAAGGCACCACCGATGCCAAGGACGGCGGCCATGCTTGATAATGAATCGGTCCGATGATGCCAGGCATTGGCTTTAAGCAGGCTGCTGTTTATCTGTTCAGCCTTTCTGATATTATATTGATATAGTGATTCCTTTATGCCTATGGATAGGAGTGCAATGGCAAGAGTTATCCATCCAGGTCTTGTAAACTCCGAACCGCGGGAAAGTATGTAGAAATCTGTGGCGCATTTTACAGCGATCCCCAGCGATATTCCAATCAGTATCATCCCTATCATAAAGGATACAAAGGTCTCATATTTCCCATGTCCGTAATTATGAGTCCTATCCGAAGGCTTGCGGGATTTTTTAAAACCCATGAAAACCCCGATATCCGAGCCCAGATCGGAAAGTGAATGGAAACCATCGGCGACCAGAGCACTGCTGCCTCCAAGCAGACCGCCAGAAAGTTTCATCAAGGTAAGTCCTATGTTCACCAGAAAGGATGTCTTGGCTGCTTGGATACCTATATTGCTCCTTTCTACCTCTTTTTTCATGGAAATTCACCCCCAATGATCTGATTATGACCACCATAGAATTGCAGGTTTTAAATACCGCGGAAGGACAAGAGTCTTATTAGAATTTGGAGTGTGAGATGTCACAATGTAATAGTTTGACGAAAACTGGCGGAGCAATATGGAAGCCAAAGACAGCACTAAGTACCTAAAATACCCTTGAAGTTTTCTCAGGTGTGATACCTTTCTCAGGTGTGATACTGTAGGTCATTATGGCGGCTTTACCGGGGTGGTTCCTCACCTTTCTTACTATCAACCTTGTCTCATAATCGGAACCGATCTGTTCGATGTTCATCTCAATGACAATATCAGAAATGGAATCCAGTGCATTCTCAACTTCGCGGGTTTGGGTGCCAGCCATGATGGTAATGAGTGCAATACCCTTGTTATAATAGGTGTGTGCCTTTATGGTCCTCACAGAGGAAAGAACTCTATTTTTAGGATAGTTCTCAAGAAAGAAATCCAGTGAATCCACCACAACCCTGAATGGAGGATTTAGATCCGCCACCCGGTAGGTCATATCCAGAAGAAAGTCGATTGCTTCTCTTTCCTCGGATTTCGTAGCTTCGATCAATTTCAAGATGTCAGATACCGTAAGACCGTCCCTTTTCAATCGAGATACTTCCAATTCTCTGGCTAGAACCTTATCGAAGTACGCTGAAGCGATATCAATGATATCCAGATTAGTTCTCCAATTGTACTGTTTCAATAATCTAACAACATCTTCCAGTCTCTCATCCGTGGAAAAATAAAGAACATCTTCCATTGGTTCTGCACCGGATACGAACTGCTTTGCGAAAAGATCCATTCCTGAACCTGGCATACCCTTGACCAAGATCGTGGAACCATGGGGAACCCCGCCATCTATCAGTATCGAGTCCAATTTTGGAATACCTATACTCGCGCTTGGCATATCATTTCCCTCCTATTGCTTTCTTAGATCCACTGTTTCATCGCAGTTAAGCCTAAGCATCTCCTCCATCTCACCATCCAGTTCATGACCTATGGATAATAGAATGGCAAATATGTCCCTTGACCTCAATCGATTGATGAAGACGTGAAGGAACTCTTTTAAAATTCTTTTTTTGTTATAAATGGATAATACATTTACTGAATCCAGAAGGACAAAGCTTTTTGGTGTTCGGATCTGCCTATAAGCCCAGTCCACCTTAAGAAGGATGGTTTCCAGGACCGTAGGGCTCTCCAGATTGACAACATTGTCGGATATTACTCCTTTACCTCCTACTGTATAGGATATGCAATCGATGAAGTAAATATCCGCCATTGGGACCTTCTCAGCCCTGAGTTTGCTCATAATTGCCCTTGCTGGTCGGGTTATTGTGATATAACTGCCTCCCATTTCTCTCTGTTCAGTGGTATGTATCATGGCATTTGTTATGGCGGGAAGATACATGGTTGTGTCCACGAACAATGCAGATATTGAATATTCAGGCATGAGATTATATTGTTCCATAAATTGCTCATCAAAGAGGCTCATTTAATCACCCATAGTACCCCATTTTAATATCGGAACCATCAACATACCTTCAGATGTCAGGTCCATTACATATTTCGCTCTTGAATGGGCAGCCCCTCTCATCTTTATTATCTGGAGGGTTCTGACCAGATCGCCCATTCTATACAGGTCCTCAAGAAGAAGAATTCCATCCGCTACGGCTTCTTCAGTCTCATATCCGGAATGCCTACCCTTTCCAGCGTCCAATTCCGACACCATAAGGGTCGTTACGTCCAGCTCTGAGAATTTTCTAGAGATGTTGAAAAGAAATTCTCTCATAGTGGTCTGCTGTCCCATTCTGGATGAGATTGCGGTTATGGAATCTACTACCGCTCTTTTGATGTTTAGGGCCCTAACAGTATCCACAAGCGCCCATAGAAGAGTGGCTACATCCTCTATAGCTCCATCCTTGCCCAGTAGTCCAAGCCTTTTGTAGAGCTTGGCCACATCTATGATGAATAATTTGTTCTCTTCAAGGTAGGATTCTGAAAAGAAGGAAAAAGCCCTCATGTTTTCCAGAAGTTTTTCAAAGGGTTCGGTCAGTGAGAAATAAACCCCATTTTCACCCCTGGCAGCACCGTAGGATAGGAACTCGATGCCCAGAGTAGTCTTACCTGTGCCGCAGGCACCGGAGAGTAACACAACATTACCCCTTGGAAGTCCGCCGTTCAAAGCGGCATCTAATCCATCAATTCCTACAACACATCTTTTTCTTATTTCCATCAGCAACTTGATAGCACCTGATAATTTAAAAGTTTAACTATTTTAGAATGGAATGAAATAATAAAATGGCAGTACATTCGATGTTTTAGGACAATTAATTAAAAATTAACACTAGGAATACTTTTGATAATTTTTCCAAGAATACTAGTTGCTTCATCACTAATAACTGCAATCTTCGGGAAAAATTGCATGACCGCAGCAAAGTGAAGATTTTGAACCAATAATCACTTGATATGATCGCCAAAGGTTATGTCTTCGACTATAAAAGGGCATAATTATTTATTATTTAATCACTGATAATAAATCTCATGGTCTGGGGTTTCAAAAAGGAGAATAATTTTTATAAAAGGGTAATGAAAAATATAAAAATGGTGAGAGAACAGGGTGAATCCCCTCGTGTGGATGTTACCTCTATTGACTCAATGGATCACTATTTATGTGACATATGCCAATCGTCCATAATCCGTTCAGACCTGATACAATGTTCCTTTTGCGGCAGATGGGTCTGCAGGTCAAAATGTCTAATAATGGAGAACGTAGCGTGTATGAACTGTTATGCAGTGATAAAACTAATGCGGGAATCCGATCAGCGCCAAAAGAATACAGCATCACGGAAGAGAATTCCGAAAAGGACAGTTATCAAGGATAAACACAATGCTCGTCTTCAGAAGAAACGGACGGATATTGAAAAGAAACGGCAGATAAAAGAACTGGAATTGGAAGAGAAAAGAATTGAATATGAGCACAAAAAACAGGTAGCGAAGCTGAAGAAAGAACTGGATGAAGTTAAATCGAATAAAAGCAGCAAATCTGGACCGCAATCTGATGAAATTGAGGGAAAAGGAGCAGATAAAGGAATATTATCGGCTTTGAAGAAAATTAAAAAAATGAAGGATGAAACCTAAAAATCAGCGATATTGTTTTTATGATTTATATTTAGAAGTAATTATATTTTGACCTACGCAGGTGATACATATGGATAAATTGAACGCCCTAGCAGTTGAATTAGGATGGATAGATAGGCTGAATCGTGCCTATGCTTACACGAATCCGCCTAAACCACGGCGCAGGCGGAGAATGATAATAATTATTCTATTTGCTTTTGTTCTTGGAATGGGCTGCGCATCAACAATTTTCTGGTGGGATTCTTTATCCACTTTCTTTTCAGAAATCGGTAATTACTTTACTTAAGCCGAATATCACCCCATATATCATCGGTCCGATTAATCATAGGTCATTTGGTTTTTATTGATAACTAATATTAATTATAATTATTTAATTATAAATTTGGAGGAATGATGTTGGCTGGATCAGCATTCATAATTAGAACTAAAAAAGCGATTCTTTTCAGAACGTTTCTTCTTGTCTCCTTTTTATTACTAACATTGTCCATATTGTCTACTCCTGGAAGTGCAAATGATATCAATGTTGAGGAATCTGACGAAGCCTATAATAAGATTGTGGAACCGGAAGGGAAAGCGGTTTTCGAATGGACTATCCACAACCTTCAGGATGTTTCGGTGAATGTGACCATAGAAATTGATACCATGATGAAACAGGATTGGGATGCATATCTTTCGGATATTCGTTTTGAACTCCCTCCCCAAAGCGATCCCAACTCCTCCAAAACGGTGAACTTAACTATAACAACAACTTCGGACTTTGACGGTGAAAAGATGACCTGCAAGGTTACTTTCACAACGGATACCTCGGCACAATCCAAGGTCACAACCACAAAACTGGATATCCCTGAGGAGGATAAAGAACTCATTTTCATGGGTTACAAAATACCTCTTCCTTCATCCCTGAGGACTATGTGGGGGCATTTTTTAGCTTCCTTGGGAATATGGATAATCATAGCTATTCTATCACATATACTTCTGAAAATTGTTATACCTAGGTTGACCAAGAAGACAACCACCGAGGTAGACGATGACCTTGTAAAGGCTGTAAATACTCCCTTATTCGTGATCATAATACTATATGGATTAGTGGAATCCCTGAAGTATTTGGAAATGTCTACTTCCATCATACGCAGGATCAGGATCCTGTATGATTTCACAGTCATTTTAATGATCGTATTAATGAGTTACAGGCTTTTCCGAGTTCTAATGCTGTATGCCTCAGAGCGCTGGTCAAAGAAGGGCGGGAACAAGATCAAAAGCACATTAATGCCCCTTATGGACAAACTCGGCAAGGCCATTATATTCATAGTAACGATTATGCTGCTATTGGACTTTTTTGGGGTGGACCTCACGGTTTTCGTAGCCGGCGCCGGTATTGCGGGCTTGGTGATAGCATTCGCAGCTCAGGAGACCCTGGCCAATTTCTTTTCAGGTATATTTCTAATTATGGAACCCAAATTCAATCAAGGGGATATGCTCTTGATGAATGATGAAATCTACGAAGTAAAGGAGATAGGTCTCAGGTCAACCCAGCTGTATAATGTGATCCAGCATATGGATATGATCATACCCAATCAGCTCCTAGCCTCTTCCCAATTGATCAACCTTTCACAGCCGGATAGAAAGTTAAGGATGAAGGTCAGGATACCCGTGGGTTATAACACTGATGTCGGCCGGTTGGAGGATATGATGAAAGAGATATCGGAAAAACACACGGATATAATAACTGGAATAGCCTCCTACGAACCACTTCTTTACTTTGACAAATACAGTGCGTCATCACTGGATTTTGTTTTCATGTTCTGGATCAATAATTTTTATAGGAAATGGGAGATCCAACACAGGGTGCTCAGGGATATCAATACCATGCTCAGGAAGGAAGGTATAGAAATACCCTATGATAAGAAGGTGATCACCTTGAAAACAATGGAGCCCATGGGACCACTTGGAGTAATAAATGGCACTGAAAAAGGCCGCACAGGAAAAAAATCCGGGAAGAGTCCTTCAAAAGGGGCGAGGAACAGTAAAAAGAGACCATCTCGCAGGAATAAATAAGGACAGAATAGAATATATTATACGCCAATCAGCTTCGGATATTGTTCGAACATCGTTCTATAAATTATATATATACAGAGGATATTATAATAACTGATAATGGTTCCTAAGGATTGAAATCAACATCTTTCTTAAGGAATTCAGAAGTTTGGAAACGAGGTACTCAGTTATGATATCAAGTCATCTCCGATGGACGCTCTATCTATCTATGGGGTTGATGATTATAGCACTATTTGCCCCAGTCAGCCTTGAAGCCCGCTCTTCCTCTGCAATCGTGATAGGCAACATTGAAGATCAGGGATACGACCCCCAAGATGACGGAGTTATTGATTTTCTCAAAGTATCCGTGAATGTGAACGTTGAGGAGGAAGGAACATATACTGTCTACGGTCTAATTGAAACAGTAAATTTCGAGCTCATTTCATCCAATAATGCATCATTTTTACAATCAGGCAATGGGCAATTGATGGTGAAATTTCCTGGCTGGCAGATATACGAATCCAAACAGAACGGACCTTATACTATTCATATTCGGGTGACGGATTCACAGCAGAGTGTGTCCGCTACCCATATCACTTCGTCCTATTCCTTTGAGGATTTCAACCCATCAGTGGAATCACCGCGTTTGCCCATTTATAATGAGAACCTGACACTTGAATTTGATTCAGTCATGACCAAACCTTCTGTTACTTTCTATCCGACCCAATACAAGGAGAATTACAATTTCCGATTATCCTTCGATAGAATACTTGGCTTTGCAGACGATGGAGACGGCGTTTTCACTTCCCAGGATACTGAGGTGATCCGTGGGGACCTTTCTGAGAAGATATGGGGCTGGTCCCTGAAACAGGAAGGCTCTTCCATAAGGCTGAACATTCATAATACAATCAAACTATGGGATGTAGAGGGGCAGATGGAGATGGGAACAGTTGATATGAGTTTCATTTTTAATACCAATATCCAGGGCACTTACAAGAAATTTGATATAGATATGGTATTCTCCCAAGGTCTGACGGGTGTGGATTTCATATCTCTCGAACAGCATCTTGTGGATGAATCCCTGAAATCCGATTTTGAGGTGACGAATCTAGGAGGAACCACTAGGATAAAGTTTGTCGACGAACAATCCGAGGAATTAGCGTATTACGAATGGCTGGAGGAAGCAGAATTCTACGGAGCCTCGGCCATGGAGAACAACAGCCTGAGTCATAATTATGAGAAGAGTACGAGAGAGATGACTCTTTATGTTCACTATCCTTATACCTCAGACTGCCAAAGGATATTCCATGATCCGGTGGTAGGCCTGAACTCTAATGTTCTGCAGAGAAGAGGCCCGAATATTATTGAAGATGTGGTCAATGACCACAGTTTGCTGGTCTTTGGTGTGGCCTTTGTAGTAGGCACCGTTTTTGTCTTGCTTTCCCTGAGATATCAGAGGCGGCATGGGTAGGTGATATGGGCGGATAGTCAAATCAGACAAATTTCATTCATTTTTTTCTATCACAAAACTCGATTTTAGTTTCGATAATGGAAAATTGATTTTAATATTGTGAAAGATATAGGCCCCTCATGGATAAACGTTTTTTTCCAGATACTGTGATACTCGCCTCTTCATCCCCGGGTAGAAAGAATATTCTGAGGAATGCAGGATTTGAGGTAGTAGTAATGGAGCCTTGTGTCGATGAAAACGATGTGGAAGACATTAATAATGAAATGTTGCCAGAAACACTTGCAGCAATGAAAGGTGAAGCGGTAACAGCTAAACTGCGAAAGGAAACCCATAGTGATCCAAGAATAGTGATTGCTGCAGACACACTTTGCTTTTTAGATGATGAAATATTGAGAAAACCCAGCAATAGGGAAGATGCCATGAGGATGCTGTCTGCAATGTCAGGAAACTGGCATAAGGTTATTACGGGTTATTGGATAAGCTATGGTGGCAAGACCATTTCCGGATCAGACACTACCAGAGTGAAGTTCAGGCCCATATCGTTTTTAGAAGTGGAGAATTATTTGGAAACGGAAGAATATAAAGGTAAAGCAGGCGCATATGCAATTCAAGGTATAGGCGGGTGTTTGGTCGAGAAGATCGACGGCTGCTATTTCAATGTATGTGGGCTACCTCTTTCTGCAGTTTGGTCTTCCATAATACGTTTATTCCCTAACTTGAACAATAAAGAATGTGATTAATTTTAGGCATTAGAAACTCTAATTTATCACACCTTTTCAAGAAATACTTCGAATTTTGTTCTACTACAGTTCGAACATCGTACCAAAATCCTTTTTATATAGGGGGTAGTATTTGTTCTTATGAATTTACCTTTAAGGTGAGAACATGCTCTCTGAAAAACGAAAAAAATATTATTCGATACTATTTGTATTGATTCTGTCATCCATGGCCTTCGGTATATTGGTTCCAGCGTCCTCCGCTGCTTCGGAAGATTCGGATTTCGATGGATTGTCAGATGATTATGAAAGATTAATTGGAACTGACCCATTCAATCCTGATACCGATGCGGATGGTATGAACGACGCGGACGACCCCACTCCAAAAGGCGGTCTGTTGAACACCGAGGAAGTGTGGACCACCTGGAATATTACTGGCGATATGAGTTTGCAGGTTATAGAACAGGGTCAATCCTTCAATGTTTCCTTCCACATATCTAAGTTCAATCCCGATGGGACCGAGGAAGTGCTGGAGAATCTGGATGCTTATCTATATGTGTATATCAGCAGAAGCTATTCCACCTATCTCAGACTGGATAAGATATCCATTCAGGCTACCATCGGACAGTACGAGCTCAGTTACCGATCCAACGACCCTGGCAAATACCGCTTCATTCTGGGAGTGAACGCGAGCCAGATAACATTAGGAACCCATGCCACCTCTTTGGAGATGGATAAATTATCCAGTGAGGGTAAGATAGGTTATATTCAGGGAGCGGCCTACCCCCCTTATCACACCACCGTTGCCAGCCTCTATCCCGTTCTCCTTCCAGGACATAAGGCGCACTACAATATCCAGCGGTACGAGTATGCCCCGCTAGATAATAGTTATTTATTCCTGAAAAGATTTGCCCAGCATTACTCCCCCACAGCGGCAGTCGGCTCTCTGTATGCCCCTTCAGCCGGAAGCGTCGTTGCTCATCTCTTCAAGGATTCATTGATAAGCAAACAGAATCTATGGGCCCCTGTAGGCGGTCTTGAGTACAATGTCACCCTCCTCCATCAAGGCGGGTATAATATGGCGGTTACAGCCTATGACACAGAGATAGCCTGGGACCACTTATATTCTCAAAAGTTCCCCTTTTCCACTGCATATACCTCCATAATTGATCCAGTCTATAGCTGGCTTGAGGTATCACCAGGTACACCAGAGGTATTTCAGAACGTCCAATTCATTGCCAACAAATACACTGTAACCACTTCAATGAACGAATCGGCATTCAGCCATTGGTACAGGGGCGGGGGACTGAGGTTTATCATCGAGAATCACCCTGAACATGCTCAGCCTCATAACACCGATGTCTGGATATCCTTGTTCTATTATGTTTATGATCACTCGGCCAGGACAAGAATGGCCTATACCATGTTCGACAGGAATCTTACGCTTAACGGTGATGCATCCACGTCCTTCCAATTAACCCTGCCGGGAACATATGCGGCAGCAGTGAAATATTCTCCAGTCCTCCCAGGCCACCCCCAGCAGAATTTCCCCCTTTACAGTCGATACGGCTACAAGATCAGGAATGACTATCACGATATCAGCTATTTCCAATGCATAGGGCCGGAATATGTAAATGTGTTCAAGGACGGGAATGTATATTTCACCCAGACGGGGATAAATGTATCAGTAACCGGCACCAGCAAAGGGAGCATGATGACAGGGCGTGATGCGGCGGTTTATCTGGACGGAGTTTATAAAAATACCTTCACCTTCGCTGGAAATTCCAATGATCTGGACCTCGGACAGTTGGCAAAGGGAGCCCATGACGTCCATGTGCTCACAATATATGATCAGGACACCAGAACAATAATCGAATCCCTGGGGCTTAGTAATTTCCATTACAACTGGATTGGTCACTGCAGGTTCGAGGTGAAATCCTTCCTCGTTCATGCCAACGCACCGTCCAACGTTATCAGGGAGCGGCAGGCAAATGTCAGCGTTCTAGTTTACGGATACGGGATGGAGCCTGTTAATAATGCCCAGGTGAAGATAGAAGCGGACGGCTATAATGCTCCAAGGATACAGGTTGGTCAGGGAACGACAGCAGTGGATGGTACTGCCAAGATAGGTGTGGTTATACCTTCCAACGGAAGATATTATCATACTTTTCATATCACCGTGAGCAGGGGCGGGTTAACAGAATCTGTAACTTCCTATTTCTATGCTAGGAGCAGCGTGGCCAAGGGATTCATTCATACTAATAAACCCATTTATCTTCCAGGGGACGATATCAAGGCCCAGTTCTCAGTATATGATGTGGACGATGCGGCGCCGCATTCCGGTGAAGTGGAGCTCAGATTGACCTATAGAGGCAACAACAAAGATATCATCTCCGAGCAGGTTGTTCTGGATGAAATGGGGTCCGGGGAGATGGATTTCCCAATCAGCAGGGATGCACCTTGGGGGGATTATACCATTTCCGTCCTCAGTGACGGATCTGCAGTGGCATCTAGGACCATAGAGGTTCGATATTATGAAACTCCCGATACCCGTATAGTTTTCGATGCGTCCCTGGATCTGAGGACCGGCGAGGTTGAGATCCCCGTCCAGGTGGAATATATGTTCGGTTCACCCGTGAATCAGGGCAGCGTCCGCTATATCGTGGAGGGATATTCCAATACCTATGTCTATCCCCCTTACTATGGATATTGGTTCATGGACTGCGAGAGCGATGGAATATCCGACTGTGCCCTCCCCTACTATGGATGGTACGATCCTGCACCTTTGTTCAAAGAAGATACTAACGTAAGTGTTCTGGGCGGCAGCGCCAATATCACCTTGAACATACCGAAAGGCGTTAAGCGGCTGTCCATAGCTGCCGAGTTCAGCGATGATTTTGACCATTATTCTGAGAATACCATTGAATATTTTGTCGGGGAATCACCTGACCCCGAACTCAAAACAGGTTTAGAGCTCACCCCAGCAGAGAACACATTCACCGTTGGGGATGACATATCCTTCTCACTGCATACATATAATTACAAGGATGCGGTCAATGAGGAGGCCGGGGACCTAGAGGAGGAATTTCAGGGTGATGTGAGCACATTCCTTCTTCTGAATGTCACTTCCATGAATGCAGACAGCGCGGTAACCTATGAAGGTGTTTTTGATCTCTATACTGATCTGGAAGGATTGACGGTCTTTGACCTAGAGGAATTGGGATTGGACATTTACAACAACTCGGTGAGTGGCAGATACTACTACAAGCTGACCCTTTCAGTGGTGGGCGAAAGCACCCCCCCCGCTACTTTGGAATACTCCTTTTTCATACATTGGGTGGAATACAGTATCATTTCCAGTCCCAATAGCTTCTCGCCGGGTGAGAACGCCACCATAACTTTGGAAGCCGAAAATAAACTTCATACACTGGATCCAGATTATAACTATTCCCTGATCATAACCAAAAGGGATCGTTATTACGGATATTACAACTACTATTACAATTCATATTACGATCACGCACCGATATTCTCTCAGATGGGTGCAGCTTCAGGACGGAAGGAGATAACATGGCAGGTACCGGATCATATCCCCCAGGGTCTGTACATTGTTAGAGCTGAATTTTCCAATGACAATTACTCGGTTTCCATGGAGCACGAGGTTGAGATCGTTGATGTACCTCCGCTGAGCATTTCTCTTTCAGCTACTCCTTCCAGCTATTACCCTGGAGACCAGGTGGATTTCAGTTTCACTCTCTCAGGGAATTTCAACGGATATGTCTATCTGTCCGTTGATGCGGGTAACGATCATCTTATGGAAAGCCGTATGACTGCAGGCAATAACGGGGTATTTACCATTTCTACTTTGGACTGGCACAGTGATCTTTCCGGGACAGTTTATCTTATCGATCCAGATGGACGATTTATCAGCTCTAGCGTTTCGGTCAAATACGGCATTGATGTGCTTGATATATCTTTGGAGATGAATGCCAGCTCATATGAACCGGGAGACCAAGCCCAACTATCTGTTGAGGCCCTTATGAGCGACGGTAGCCCTGCAGAGGGGGCTCATTTCTCACTCAGTATTGCGGATGCGGGAATATTTGAGATAGCGAATGATGCGTCAGCAGGTGATTTCTATTCATCTCTGGTCACACCCTATGAGTTTGATTGGGGTTATAGATCTGTATTGAGCTGGTCCAGCGATACCTGGTATCCAGTGGGTTATACCAATATGACCAAGGGTTATTGGCCATATATCAATCCTGAAGAGCACCCCTGGGATGACGATTACGACGGCGACAGTGCAGGGGGCGGCCAGGGTATGCAGGGAGGGGCCAATGACGGAATACCTGAA
The DNA here is from genome assembly GCA_964430885.1 of uncultured archaeon. Classification (GTDB taxonomy): domain Archaea; phylum Thermoplasmatota; class Penumbrarchaeia; order JASLWR01; family JASLWR01; genus CAYSHM01. Next base: position 113,517 of record CAYSHM010000004.1, read on the forward strand.
GGCGATATGGGGGAACAGGCACCCCAGGATGCAGAGCTGAACAACGACCTTCAGGAGCAGCTTGATAATACCGATGTTAGAGAATGGTTCACGGATCTGGCCCTATGGCTTCCGGCGGTGATATTGGATGGGAATGGCATGGCATCCATAAATTTCACCCTGCCGGACAATATCTGCAAATGGCGGGTGAGGGGCACCGGCAGGACCCATGGACTTATCGGGGGTGAATCAGTCATAGAATTCAATGTATCCAAGGATTTCTTTATAGAGCCCAAGCTGCCCTACAAGGTTACACAGGATGACGAATTGGAGTTTGACGTTCTCATCTACAACTTCAACAAAAATTCGGTCAATGCCCGGCTTGGAATATCTGCAGGGGAATGGCTGGGTGTGTTCGGACAGGTTGAGGTTAACATCACCGCCCCTCCAGACACCATTGAGACCCACACATACAAAGTAAAGATATTCGGATCAATGACCAACAATCTTACCATTATATGCAGCGATATGGGTGCAAATACTGATGCAGTGAAGAAGGAAATGTTCGTAAAACCCAATGGAGCGCTTTATACCTCTCATCTTACAGGAGCGGTAGATCCGCTTTCAGAGGAGATATTGGCCTTCAAGGACGAACTGATCAATGGTTCCCAGAAGGTCATACTGCGCCTGGCACCTGGTTACGGGGGCCTTCTGAAGATGGGCTATTCCATGCTGTCAGGTTATCCCTATGACTGCACCGAGCAGATCACTTCCCGTTTGGTGCCTGCAGTTATTTTCAGGGAATATCTGAGGGCGACTGGCGGATTGAACTGGTATAACGACCGCCATCTGAAAAGGCGGATCTATACCGAACTGCAGTCTCTGCTTTCTAAGCAGCATCAGGATGGAGGATGGGGATGGTGGAAGGGGGATCAAAGTGCACAGTGGATAAGCGGCTGGGTACTTCTTGGTCTGACCCTTACAAGGGATTCAGGGATCCTTGTAGATAATGCGGTCATTCAAGGGGCTCAGAGTTATCTTATGAACTTCCTTGCAGGTGAAGACCATTGGGAGCCTGGATTGGGTGATGATATGAACGGCCGTGAACTAACATCCTTCCTGTATTACGCACTTGTGAAATCAGGAGTTCAGGTACTGGCCAGAGTTGAAGATTACCTCTTAGCAGAATATTCCGGTGGAAATCTTACCTCATATGGTCTTTCATTCTATGGTCTTGCTCTGGAGGAAAAAGATGATTTCTACGGGGATGTATTAACTGCTCTCCTCTCCTCAAAAATTGCTTCCCATTACCAGAGCAATGAGGCTCTAGGAGGTCATATGGAAACCACAGGATGGGCCCTTCTGCTCCTCGCCAATGATGACACTGAAAAGGCCGAGATGAGGGAAGCGTTGGAATGGCTGAACTCCCGCCGGCTGCCCAATGGCGACTGGGGCACCACAACAGCCACTACCGCTTCCATGTTGGCAATACTTGAGATGGTCAAGAATGCCGATCCCACTGATATGGATGTGACCGTCAAGGTCAATGGTCGCCAGATTGCCGCTGAACATGTGGATGAGAGGGCGAACAGGGATTTCTACAATCGACTGGATGCTTTGGATATTACATCATATATCCGGGTGAGCGAGCCTAACACTATCACTATTGAAAAACAGGGGAGCGGTGATCTGTTCTACGAACTCACCTCGGTGGAATATCTGCGAAAACGTGTCTCCGTGGATTTCACCCAGCATTATACCGTATCAATCGGGTCCACTTTAGACGTTGAGATAACCGCAGACCCAGTAAACAGTAACACTCTCAAGGCGGAGGATGTGAATGTCAGATGTTTTACTGGCGACGGCCTCCTCCTTTTATCCGCAAACATCACTGAACCTGCAGATCAGGATTCCCCCACTACCTTTTCCTACAAGTATCTGGCCAACAGGATCGGTAAGGCATTCATCTCCCCCGTCATATTATCATACAGACTGAACGCCGGCCAGAGGTCCAGCGGCCAAATAACCAAGTATTACGGTCCAATTGAGGTCAATATCACCGATTCACCGGCCCGCAGGAGCGGTGTTTACCCTGACGGAATTGTCCGCAGCGGACCAGGTAAGTTCAATCCAGTACTTACCAAAACCATCACTCCGCAAGTGGTGCGTGCAGGTGAGGAGGCTCAGGTGACATTGAAGCTGGAGATGGACTCAATGGCTGCAATAGATGCCTTTACAGAGGATGCGGATCTGTACATACTGGATGAACTTGACGATGATTTCATAATAAGCAATGTCGGACAGTATATTACAGGTGATGAAATATTGAAATTCCCCGTGGATATCAATACAAATGAGCAATCATTCAGCTATAAGATCACTTGTCAGGAGTCTCACTCCAAACCTTTAGGGTCTGCAGTTCTCTACAATGAACATCTTGCGCTATGCAGTTCAGATTCGCCTGAATTCAAGGTCATGGACGGAGCTTCCGGACTTATCAGAAGATTCTCAGAATTGGTATCTGAGGTTAACAATGCGGTGGAGATCCACATAGCGGCCTGGTCAGAGGACGCTCTTGGAAATATTGCTCTAGAGGATTACCTCCCGCCGGGATTTGAGGTTGATGAAACCTCAGTTGAATCCATGGTGGCCAGCAGTGAACATGTCAGTTCCTACGAATTAACCTCTGAAGGAGTGGTATTCTTCCTATATTCTTCGGATTCGGAGGTTGAATTCAGCTACAAGGCAGTGCCTACAATTCCCGGGAGGATGGTGGCACCCTGCGCTATAATGTATCCTATGTATTCACCTTTGGATACAGTAGAATCAGAGTCATATCTGTTGACAGTGGTCCCTGAGGGATCGGAATGGGCAGTGGAATATATTCCCATGGAGGACGGTCAGAATTCACTGGTGAACAACTCCGACGGAACTGATCCGGCAGATCCAGATCCAGCGGACAATTCCACCGATAAAGATGACGATACGCCTCAGAACCCAAATGAAACTCCAGGTGTGTCAGTCCCAATCAGCGGCCCCGACGGTCCCGGGGACGGTACTGGGGATAACGTCCAGGAGCCACCGGAGGATGTGAATGATCCAGGTAACGGCCGCGGTGATGGGGAAGAGGCGGGGCCGCTTCTGGGCTTTATTATCATGGGTGCCTTGTTTTTGGTACTGGCAGTTTTGATGATAATAAAATATAAAAGTAAAAAGCGCAGGTAGGGGCACTAACAATATTTATTCTCCGCACTCCTCGGTTTGGGCCGTATTAACTCATGGAAGAGCATATCTGATCATGTTGGATGGAATGAAGGCCTGTGAAAGGGGATCATTAAATTTTAGGTGAATCGATGTCAGGTCCCTACAAAGCTCCGGATTGTTCCCATAAAATTGAGCTTGATGATTTCAATCATGGGGATTACCGAATACCTGGATCCTTGTCATCAGGTATGCTTCAAAGGAGTGATAAGAAGAAGGAGATGATGGAAGAGTACGGCGGCCGCAAGGCAACTGCAATGACCGCCCAAGAGAGCACGCAAAAGGCTGCAAATGTTTCGAGATTTGTTTTCCGAATGCCTGACGTTCAGAAGGTTATAGGTCCAATAGTTCTTGTCTCCTTCCTCTGGGGTTTTCTTTTCGAACTTGCCTGGGGTGATGTGGCTTTTAATTCGATAATGGAAAGCAGTTTGGGATTGTTCCTGCTGCCTGCATTGGCCTCAGTTCTTGCCTCCTTCTTGCTGGATAAGCTGATGAGGGGGCGGCTTTATGTAAGGAGAGCTGCGTTTCTGTCCCTGATTTCTTTGCTCTCAATGGCGCCAGTCATGCTGATAATGTTCATACTGGACATATCATTGGATATTGATCTGTACATTATTCTAGTATTTGCTTATGCTTCAATTATCTGGGTAAGACATCTCTTTCTCATCAGTATATCCAACAGTAAACATCAGAGAGTTTTTCTGATATCCATTACCCAATCAACCCTAGGATTTATGGCAGTTCATTATCTATATCCGTCTGAAGTAGCTAACATGGATTGGTACGTTTCCCTAATTTTCTCACTTATATTCTTATCAACCATTGTATGGTTCCTAGAGATAGTTTCATCTCCCGTGAAGACCGATTTCAATACCAATCTATGGGAAAATGTTGGTAATGCCATAGCCCATCTGACGGAAAGGGGGGATAAGGGCGTAAGCGGTCTTGAGTCGTTCTTCGCGAGTTTTTCCGAGGAGATAGATGTCTACATGGCAGTTGTAGGTTTCCGCAGTTTGAAGAGAAGAAGTCTGCGTAAAAAGAAAGCCAAGGGTGAAATAAAAGAAGGAGGGAACAAGGGTAAAAACGGCGCCCCACACCTAAAGGAACGCTTGAAAGGACTTTTTATCATCCCCTATGTTCACCCTGGTCCCTTTGGAATAATCGGCGGCAGCGACCTGAGAAGAAAACTTATGAGATATATAGGTAAGCTCTCACACCACACTGTACTTTTCCATGGGACTGCTACCCATGATATAAATCTGGCCTCAACTGAGGAGACCGGGAAAATTGCTGACTCAGTAAGAAAATTGACCCGCGGTATAAAATATAAAAAGACAGCAAGCCCGTTTGTAAGATATCATAAGGATTTCCATATGTGCACTCAGTTCTTCGGCGATGGTGCCGTCAACGTATATTCCTCGGCACCAAATCCCACGGATGATATTGACTATGCAACAGGGAACATGGCTGTTCAGGAGGCCCGGCTCCAGGGGGCCGAAAGAGCGGTGCTTGTTGATTCGCATAATTGTCTTGAACCAGGTGTTGGAGGAATACATTTCGGCACCAGAAGGAGCTATGAGATACTTGAATATATATCCGAGAGCATTGTGAAGGCAAGATGTGGCATGTCAAAGGGAGTTCGTGTCGGAATAGCCCAGGATGCAGATTTCACAGTTGACCAGGGCATATCGGACGGCGGCATACAGGTAATAGTCGTTGAGACAGGGGGGCAGAAAGCAGCCTATGTGGTATTCGACGGGAACAACATGATTCCAGGTCTAAGGGAGAATATAATCAAATCAGTCAGAAAAAAAGTTGATGAATGCGAGGTTTTCACCAGCGACAATCACAGCGTCAATGTTAATCTAGGCGGATACAATCCCGTCGGTTATCTTTATTCTCCGGAGGACCTGGTGAAAAGAACATTGCGGGTATTTGATGCGGCCTTAAAAGACCTGGAATCGGTGGAAGTAGGTATGAACACTGGTTTTGCACGCAGCGTCAAGGTGTTCGGAGTTGAGAATACCGCCAGACTTACCTCGATGATAAATTCGTCAACATCCATACTTTTAAAGAGCGCTTTAGCCACTATAACTGTGGCTGTATTGAGCTGCGGATTGGTTATTACTCTGCTTCCTTGATTTTAAAAATCAATCTATAAGTTGGAGTTCTCAGTTCCAACCAAATTGTGAAAAATACCCGAGCAATAAATAAATAGAAAACTAACGTTAATATTATGTTATGTTCCGAATTTCAGATATTTTCAGCCCCTTGAAACAGTTGGTTTTTCCTCTTCTTTCTGTATTTCTCCTTCTAACAATACTTTTCCAACCATTTGTTGATGCAGGGTTCAAATTTGATCCACAGGTAACTCAGCCTTCACATTCCCTTGATTTTGCCAGGATCGAATGTGTTTCTTCGTATGAGGAAGATAAAACCCGGGAGGACCATTCCCATCTATTGAACTATGATGATGTTGTTCTTATAGTCAATGATAACTCCCAGATGTCAAGGGATGTGGCGGATTATTTCGTTGCTAACCGAAATTTTCCAGTTAATAATATCATCAATATCACAGCTCCTACTGGTGAGACGGTCAACAGGAACCAGTTCAATGATTTCAGGGAACAGATAGAGGAGAACATCACTGACCGGAACCTAACTCTGAAGATCAATTATATTATTACCACAAAAGGGGTGCCTCTACGGATATCCGGCGGGGCGAACCAGAGAGCCAGTGTCGATTCGGAGCTGGCATTGATATTGAACAGTAACCAGAACTATATAGGCAACAATGGCTGGATGATAAATCCCTATTACGGTCAGTTCAAGCCCTTCACCTCCAAAAAATATGACATGTATCTGGTCACGAGACTGACGGCCTATACTTTCGATGAGATCAAAGCGATAATAGACAATGCTGCAAATTCCTTAAATGTCACCGGAGAGTTCGTTCTGGATGTGGACCCTGGCCGAGACGGATCACCGGGATACAAGATTGGTAACGATTGGCTCCGCAGCGCCAATCATACCCTCTCAAATATGGGCATGGATACCTACTTCGATACAACAAATACCTTTGTTAATAACCGAACGGGCGTAATGGGTTATTCATCCTGGGGGTCCAACGATGGGCATTGGTTCAAGAACCTTGTGTCCAACTCTAATATGGAGACTGACGGTAATGGTGATGATATTCCAGACAGCTGGTATCCTGTTGAACAGGCGAACAGCAGTGTAAATAGAAGTGATGAGGACTCCTACAGGAACACCTATTCAGTAAAACTCGCCCGCCAGAATTCTGGAGATGGTGAGGTGTCGCTCTATCAGGATTTCTACGTGGAGCCCGATAGGAGATACTACCTTTCAGGATATGCCAATCTATCCGGTGTTAGCAGCGATGGATACGCCCGTCTGAGAATAAAGGCGGTGGATTCCCATGGCGATGTGTTATGGAACAAGTACGGTACCCAAAGGAGGGGAACTACCAATGAGTGGAAATCCATGGGTCAGCTTATTTACGAGCCTATACCAGGAGTTGTCAGGCTCGAATTGGGATGTACGCTCTTCAAGTCATCTGGAACTGCATATTTTGATTACGTAAGGCTCAATGAGATAAGACCTCATATGGAATTTCTTCCCGGAGCAATAGCCGAAACCTTCGTGTCCACCGGCGGCAGGAGCATGACATACGGGACCGCTTACGGTCAATCCCTGGTTGCCGATCTTCTCAGAGAAGGTGTTACAGGGGTTAAAGGATATACCTGGGAACCATATCTTTCCGCAATATCCCATCCTGATAAACTCCTTCCCTGGTATGCCTCAGGATATGATCTGGCCTCATCATTCTGGGCGGGGTCCCAGTTCATCGGCTGGATGGGGACGGTGATCGGCGACCCGAAATGCGCTCCTTACTACTACTCAAGGCCCGATCTTGAGGTGACATCCTTGGAACTGTCGCATGCCGAACCGTCGCAGCATGAGGACCTTCAAATTAATATAACCTTGACCAACAGCGGGTTCGGGGATGCGGACTCCACTTTTAGTATCACACTCTGGAATGACAGCATAGGGGGTGAGGATCTGGATACAAGATTCCACTCCCTTTCAGCAGGAGGGAATTTGGCCTTGACCTTCAAAATCGAGGCAACCCAGATGAACGGCACTAACCGTTTTGTCCTGGAGGTTGACAGAGGCAACAACATACTAGAGACCGATGAGAGCAACAATATTGAGCTTATTGAACTCTATGTGAACGAGAGGCCTAAAGCTGTATCCCAGTTTCCACATGTGGAGGTTTTGGAGGACTCATTCAATAACTCTCTGGATCTTACGGATATGTATTTTTCAGATAGGGAAGGCGATCTACTTCATTTCAGGGTTGAACCTCATGGTATATCCGATTATATATTGAATCGACTGAATTACTCAATAGAAGAAGGATATCTCAATATCAGCGTATACGATAACATGACCATCCAGGATATTGTTTTCAGAATTTACTGTGACGATAGGTATCCAGTTGGTAATGATATTTTTCTTGATCTCTACGTTTCAGTGCTCCCGATAAATGATCCCCCTTTCCTCTGGAAGACTCCTTTACCCATAGTATTGAACGAAGGCGGGATAATCGAATCCCAGCAGCTTAAGGAGAGGGATATTTTCAGGGATATTGACAGCGATGACCTGTATTATGCCATAAGGATTATGGAAATGGAGGAGATTTCAGGGATATCCCCTGAGGAAGTGAACATCACCCTCAAGGTCAACGATGATATCAAGGTGATAAGTCCCGGTGACTATTACGGCAACATTACCCTTAGAACCTTTTGCTGGGATGAGCGGTTCAATCTCAGCGCCCTGTCCATGAACGATACCGGACCTTATACCTGGATAGACCTGGTTATTAACATTCAACCAATAAATGATGCTCCTAAATTCGAAGAGGAGGATGTATATGTTTTCATTCCAGAGGATGCCTATAAGTATCCCACTCTTAATCTGTCCTCAGTATGTCATGATATTGACAATGATTTTGATTCTCTGAAGTGGGATATATCAGATATAGTGCCTCAGGGGAAGGCCGAAGCCAATATAGAAGATGGGCGCCTTTTAGTAACTTTACCTCTCAATTATACTGACGGTGTACTGATGAAATTAAGGGTCAGTGACGGACAATACACTTCAGATTGTTATGTTCATCTGGAGCCAGTTCCTCTAAATGATCTTCCGGTTCTGAATATTAAGTCCTTATCTGAAAAGGCTGATGGCAATCTCAGCTTGAAACTGGAATTTACCGACAGCGACACGGCGGCGACGGATATGAGATTTAATATTAGCGTGGACAGGGAAAGCAATCTAAATGTACCCTTACTGGAATTCATACCGGTTTCTGAGAATTCCTACCGGACCTCAATGACGCTGGTAATTGATCATCTGACGCTCACACCGGGCAATCATACCCTTTGGGTGGAGATTTGGGATTCAGAGGATACGTGGTCTGAAGCTATGGCTTTGTTCTTGGTACCTGAACCCCAAGGAGGCGAGAACGGCGACGATGATGATGACAACAATGTATCTGATGATGACAATGACGATACAGGCGGTTCGGACGACAATAGTGGAATAAACGAAGAATCGGAAAAACCATTCTACTCCGAGCCTGTGAACCTTATAGTTGCAGGGATCGTTGTAATCCTGATAATTGGCAGTATAGCTCTTGCCCTGGCCCTTCGGAGAAAGAAGAGTAAGAAGGAGGTTAAGGGCGGTCCATCAGGTGAAGGAAGTATGGATGACATTTATGGCGCTTACTTGGATGAAATGGCTTTTGGGGAAGACGAGGAAATCGAGGATGAGGGTTATGATGATGACAGGATTATCCATGAATCTTTGGGTCATTCTGGAATCAAGGTGAAAGAAGATGACCTGGATATGTATCCACCTGATGATGAAGATGATCTAATCTTGGAATCTCAAGTTGAGACAGAGGGCATTATGGTTGCATCTGAGCATAGTTCCGATGCGAGTTCACCCGACGAGGAGGTAGGGATGGAGGATGTAGAGGATGAAAAAAGCTCGAAAATACCGCCCCCTCCCAAATAGATTATATTGATTCACCTAGCCGAAAGCTCTTCAATAATGAATGATTTTTTAGAATATAAATGGAAAATGTCATATAACTGGGTGTTGTTTTTTAAAGGAGATTCAATATTCGGTATGCTTCAAAATCTTTGAATAATACGGTTTATCGATCAAATGATGTATCATATCGATATGCTCTGCAGTTGAGGTGAGTTGTCATATGTCCGGAAATAATGAGAATATTAGAACAAATAAAAGGTTGATACTTATTTTGGTTTGTCTGAGTTTATTGCTCCAGGCCTTAGTAATTTATTTTCCAGCGGAGTCGCAGGGTGAAACTGTAATTTCGAGGGATACTCATATCAATGGGGAACAGATCTGGAGTTTTTTAGGAAGCCCATATATTATCAAGGGAAATGTGTATGTGGATAATAATGCCATTTTGACCATAGGGGCCGGAGTAACAGTGAAGTTCGATGAGGATGCCCAGATGATAGTCAACGGAGGACTAATAATTGCAGGTATTTCAAATAATCCAGTAATTTTCACGACAAATTCAACAGTACGGCCCGGACCTGATGAATGGAATTATCTCGGCCTCAATCCGTCCGATGAAATTGTTAGCATAGATAATCTCACCGTTCGATACAGCAGGTACGGTCTCCGCTTTGCCGCAGGATGCAATGGAGTGGATTGGCATTTCAATAATATCCTCGTAGAGACGGTGAACACAGGGGTTTTTATGAATGCGGTGGATAAGATCAAGATAGATAATATCGAGATCCAGAATTGCCAATGGAAGGGAATCAGTATGGTTGGATCCATCAATGTGACTTTTAATAAATTCAATATCACAAATACCCTTCAAGCAGGAATAATCCTCGACAATGTTCAGGATTGTGTTTTTCGCGATGGGGACGTTAGTAATTCCGATACGAGCGGCATCACAATGATTTCTACAAGTAATAATAACAAGGTGATCAATACAAAGTTCCATCGATGCAAAGCGGGTGTTACAATATATTCAGGGTCCCGAAACAATATCATAGATGGATGTGAAATTTATGAAAATCTTGAATCAGGGTTAGATACGCCAACTGATAACGGAGCGGTTTTCAGAGATAATGAATTACATTCAAATCCTGAAAATTTTGCATTAACTCCACATCAAAACTATGATCTGACATTCCAAAACGTCAATACAGTGGAAGGCGACCCGGTAGTAACTCTGGAGGATACATCAACATATGAGGTAGAGGGATCCCGGCAATCTGTTGGTATGCTGATAATTAAAAACTGCAGTAATATTGGGGTTTCAGGTCTGTACCTTCAGAATAACACTCCATCAATACTTGTTCATGGTTCTTCCAATATCAGGATTGGCAATTCAACATTTTCCTCCTCTCCCGAAGGCCTTCGTACCTATCAATCAAATAACATTCATATCAACAACAACACCTTCGATCTTCATGGACTCCCTAGTGCAGGGGTTTATGTGGAATACTCCAACCAGATCAACATATCAAAAAATCGTTTCTTTGATATACCTGACGGCAATGAAAATAATAATCAATCAATAGGGGTCGCTATAGGTGAGAGCCATCATATTTGGGTGGATGGCAACGCCTTTGAAAACGTTACTACTGCTGTTGCAGCCGGAATCGATTCCGGCGATTGTGATAGGTTATGGGTGGCGGATAATAACATCATTTCACCGAAAATAGGTCTTCTCCTGGCAAATGGACGTAGGTATCACGTAATGAATAATAGGATTGACAACGCAGAAACAGGTGTTATGCTCCTGATAGTTACTCAAAGCGAAATTAGGGATAATGGAATACTCAATTCGGAAAACTCCGTTGTGCTATTAGGGGTGAATTGGACAAAAATTGTGAATAACCTGTTCCAGGATTCGCAGAGAGGTTTGAATCTATCGATGTCGCTTAATAGAGGCAGGGGTGGAACAAGATGGGTCTTACCTCCAGATTTTTTCAAGTCTGAAAATAATTCAATTTATTACAACGTTTTCAAGGATATAACAGATCCCCTTGTGAGAGGATTTGAGGAAGTTAAGAACTTTTGGAACCATTCAGAATTCCTTGAAGGGAATTATTGGTCTAACTACATGGGAGCTGATGACGGCAGCAATGGGGCTGTTCCCGGAGACGGTATAGGGGATACGCTGCTACCCCATGAGGACGTTGACAATTACCCATTCATGGAGGAGTGGGGATGGAGACCTGAAGTTCCGGTTATTGAACCTATCCCGGAGAATTCATTCGATGTTGAATCCATAGTTGTCAATTGGTCCGAATCAAGCCAGGCTGAAGGATATGTCTTGCATATTTCGGAGGACGAGTCTTTCCAATATTTCAGAGAGATAGGGTCCCATAACAACTCAACAGAAGTATCCTTCATCGGTGAAGGTCATAAATATATGAGGGTGATTGCTGAGAACCAATATGGTTTCAGAGATTTCTCGGATATGGTAATGACTAATTTCCAGCTGTCACCCTTGGAACCATTCAATCAAAGCGTTTCATTACCTCCTGAGGGCAACAGCATCAACTTCAGCTGGGAATCAGTGCCAGATCTCAATGTGGAGGCCTTTGAGATATTGTTCTTTGAAGGAATTGAAACTCAATTTCCTCCCACTTCACCTTACGCTTCTGGCTGGATAAGTACGAATGTCAGCCAGGAACAAAATTGGATATTGATTGAGGGTTTGGAAAATGGAATGAACTATACATTTACGGTTCGTGCACTTGATAGTTTTGGACTCATTTCACCTGTGACAATATTAATATATGCCGCACCGCAAGATATCACACCGCCTGAAGCTCCAGGTCCTCTTACAATTGGAACCCTTGACGCTTATTTCGTGGAGTTCAACCTGTCACCTCCTCCATCGGATGATATCAAGGAATACAGACTGTACAGGTCCACAGGGACCAGAGCTGTATCCCTGGCATCCACAGCAACTGGCAATTCAACGGTCATTGCAGATGACAATCCCGTTGCAGGCAATTCCCAGTATGCAGTAGCTGCTGTTGATCATTCGAACAACACTTCTCCTTATTCCCCATGGATTAATGTGACAGTTCCCTCGAAAAATTTTGCCCCTATCTTAAGCTCGAATTCATCACTGTTCTTCATACATATGTTTGAGGATAAGAAATATGAGGATTACAATCTGAAAAATCTCTTCATGGATCCTGATAATGATACCCTTGAGTTCGGCTATTTGGCCCGGGATAATTTAACAGTTATTGTGGATCCTCTAACCGGCAATGCTACATTGACACCAGCTGAAAATTACTTTGGCCCCCTTAATGTCACATTCTATGCTAATGACACTGAATACAATATCAGTGCTACTATTGATATTGATGTGGAACCTGTCAATGACTGGCCCATGATCCTTCAATTACTATCTCCCGCCCAGGGCGAGTCGGTTCTTTGGGGTTCACGGTTGCCTCTTGCTGTCAATGCATCGGATGTAGACCTTCCAAAAGGGTCCAGTTTGTATATATCATGGGTTATTCCGGGTAGAGGCATTATTGCCAATGGAGCGGATGTGATCTTAGACACTTCATCACTTTACCCGGGGGATTATCTTCTGATAGTGAATGTTACCGATGATCAAATGGCATGGGTCACTGCCAATGTATCCTTCAGCATTCTCCATATATTCCAGGCTTTAGGGGGGAGCGGGCCAATAGAGTTCAATGCAGGCAAGAGAACAGATTTTGAAATTGAGTTCTCCTACCAGGGTGAACTCACCGATAATGCAACAGCCTCCATAATCGTTGGATCGCCACTTTCAGATCACATTACTGTTGTCGAGGTTTTAAAGGATAACAATTCCAAGAAGATCATAGTGAAAGGCTACGCCGATGTCCCCGATGATCAGGAGATCAAGCAATACAATGTCACACTTTCCATCAAGGTTGGCGGTAATGAAGCGTTTAGACATTCCATGAAAGTCAAGGTCAGCTCTTCATCCGGACCTGATGATAAAAAGGACGGCTCTGATGATGAGAGCGGGGGCGGATGGATTTGGCTGCTAATCATAATTGTTCTGGTTCTGTTTGTCGTAGTAGCTATAGTAGTAATTCTATTGAGAAAGAAGAGCAGGTCCGATGATATGCCTGGAGATGATATGGATAGGGCCGATCCTGACTATGAAGGTCAGGGTGAGGATGCAGAGGACACAATGGCATATGAGGATGAATTCGATGATGGAATTGGAGGGGAAGCTATTCCGGAAGAACCTTCCTTCATTGATGAGGAGCGGATGGATGGTGAAGATATTGAACCGCCTGCAGATGTTCCTGATGCATATCCTGAACCCGCCCCTGAGTCCGAATTTGAATCACTACCTCCAGTTCCGGAAGAGGAACAAGATGTGCCGGCCGCTGCGGAACCTATTCCTCCTGCAGCTGGCGCCCCGGTACTGAAAAGCGGCCATATGACGGAGGGTAAGTCGCCCAAAGAAAAGGTCCCGAAGATAGCAGTGGCCGAAACCTCTTTCACCTGCCGTATCTGTTTCGGAGTGGTCAAGGGAGGATTGCCGATAATCAAATGCAGATGCGGAAAGATGTATCATCAAACATGTGCGGAGAGAGTCGGCGAATGTCCAGGATGTGAATTTGATTATGGCAATTGGGATGGATTGAAGGAGGATTTCATCCCCACTCCTTCGGAAGACGATGATCTGGGGCCTGATACTGAGATGTCTGAAGATCAGGAAGAGGAAGTACCTGCCGGAAAACAACCCAAGGCGGAGGACGATATGTTCAAGATAGATCTTTGATCGCCTGCGAATAATCCAATGGCATTTATTACTGGTATCCTTCCTGTATTTACATCAGTTATATTGATTGGAGAAATGAAGGAAATATAGGTATAGTAATTTAATTGGTTTAGTAGGAGATTCCCTGATTTTCTTCGGCTCTTTCAGCTCTTTCTTTGTTTTTTTTATATCTAATAGAAAATTAAAACTATGAAAACGTTTAATTCTCACGAAATCTAATATGTTTAAATCAGATTGAAAATCATAATGCTTATGCGGAGTGTTAATATGATGTCGTTGAAAAGATATAGTATTCTATTGACCGCTTGTTTGTTGGTACTGCCAGGTCTATTGATATATTTACCGGATACCGCGAGCGGTGCCACTGAACTGCCACTGAACTATCAGGTTGAAGGAGTTGAAGTATGGAACCCCCTGGGTTCACCGTACATTGTGGATGGGAATCTATATGTCAAGCCTGGGGCGAGCCTAACGATTGCTGCTGATACAGTTGTCAAGTTCAGAGACGGGGCATCATTTTACGCTTCCGGAGATCTGCTGATTCAGGGAACAATTGGCCATGAGGTCATATTTACCAGCGACAATCCTAATCCTGCTCCAGGTATTTGGCAAGGAATATCCATGTCAAGTGCCAATACCAAACAGATTGACAATCTGACTATTCGATATGCCGACCACGGAATAGATGGTGTGGAAACATGGATGGGAAGCGTTCATTTCAGCAATATAAAAATGGAGAACTGTAATTATGGTATCTATTTTAAAATCGGCGGTGGTGCAAACTTCAATCATGTAATAATATCCAACTGTGACCAATCTGGCATCTATTTGAACGATTTTTCCGATTGTATTTTCAATGATGTGACATTCTTGAACTGTGAGAAGTACGGCATCTACCTAGAATCTGTTAGCGGGTGTCAATTCAACGGGATCACGGCTGACGGCATCGGAGATTATGTTGTCAAGGTTGCCAATAACGTACAGGGTAATTTTTTCCGCGATTTTGATGTAAATAATTCATTTGGCGGGATCCGGATCACAGATAATTCCTGTACTGGTAATGTTATCGATGGAGGAAACATCAGGAATTCCCAGGAAGCGGGTTTATATATAGATGTGGATACTGAAACAACGATCCGGAATCTGGCCATGGAACATAACTTTATGAATTTTTATATGGGTATAGAGGGTTTTTTTAATCTGAATATACCTGATTCAAATACGGTAAACGGTAAAAACCTTAGATTGTACCAGGATACTAACCGGCCATTAATTGATGGAGCTTTGGAGAACTTGGGAATGGTAATTATTGTGAATTCCTCAAATTTTGAACTAGCCAATATGAACCTGGACGGCAATGGCTCCCCGGCACTTCTAATCAAGAATTCTAATAATATCGAGGTTAGGGATTCCTCTTTCTCCAATTATACCAGAGGTTTGCTTACCCTGGATTCTTCAAACTTGATAATACGGAACAACATCTTCCATCATGTCTGGGTTGATAATTATTTTACAATTTCAGTTGGTTTTGAAGAAGGCCAGAACATTGTTGTCGATAATAATAGGGTTGAACATGGTCCAGTACGCGCACCTCAAAATAATAATGGAATAGGAATATATCTAATTCAGTGCTCAGGAACTCAATGTATCGGAAATGAGATATCCGGCACTTTGATGGGGATAATTCAGGAATCTTATTTATATTCGGAGAACAATGTTTTCATCGAGAACACCATAACCAACAGCAACTTCGGCATGGGATTGTTGGGAGGGTCTGTTTCATCAATCATGAACAACACTATTACTGGAATAGATATTGGAATGCTTTTGGATGAAATGAATCGGAGCAAAGTAAATAATAATATTATCATGGATGCCAGTGATTCCTGCATTATGGCCAATACCATCAATGATACGGAGTTCATAAATAATATATTCTCCTCTGCCAAGACAGGCCTGAATATTACTGATGAAATGTTCGGGGAATCGAGGAGCGGAGGTTTTGGTTTCCTTAGTTCAAGGTTTGAAGATCTTGAATTCGGCAACAATACCATATACTATAATGTATTTGAGCAGCTTGATACACCCATTCTTCGCCCTTTCAACAAGACCAAGAACACATGGAACAACACAGAGGAAGGCAATTTCTGGTCAGATTATACGGGGCAGGATACCAATGGAGACGGCACAGGGGACACCATGCTCCCCCACCAGGAGGTTGATTACCTTCCATTGATGGAAAGACTTGTTTGGAGGCCGGAGGTCCCAGTGATCCATCCTCTTCCCTCCCTTACTGCTGAAAGCATTTTCAGGGTCAACTGGACACCCAGTTTGAGATTGGGGAATTACAGACTATATTATTCATGGGAACCCGATTTCAACAATTCAATAGAGCTCAGTCTGGAGGATAACGAGACAGATGTTGAGATCCTGGAGGAGGGGATTGTGTACTTTAAAGTAGAGGCCCTTAACCAGTACGGCAGCAGGGGAATATCCGATAAGGTGGAAACCAATGTACAGTTCCCCCCTGCCATGCCCGAGAATCTAACCGCAGTTCCCCTTGAAGAGGGCAAAGCTCTAAACGTTTCATGGGATGTCATCAATGAGACCCACCTGAAATTTTACGAGCTTTTCTACACCGAAAGCTCCGAAGATGAGAATCCTGTGGAGAGCTGGACCCGCCTTGAGTTCTCACCGGAAATAGGCTGGGTAGTACTACTTGATCTGACAAATGATGTGAACTATACATTCACAATCCGTTCCATGGATGATTTTGATCTAGTGTCGCCCTTTTCCGAATTCTTAAAGGCCAAACCCATTGATATACTCGCACCGGCTGCCCCGGATGCCCTGGTCTTGGGTTATGTTGATGCCTATCTTGTGAGCTTCAATGTTCCGTCCACCTCCGATGGGGATATTAGAGAATACAGATTATACCGATCTACCGGTTCCAGAGCTGTGGAGATGGTTTCATCCGAATCTGCCGACGCAGATACAATAAACGATACAGACCCTCAGGAAGGGGAATCCCAGTATGCCCTGGTTGCAGTGGATACCTCCAACAACACATCCCCCTATTCACCCTGGTTCAATATTACTGTGCCGTCCAAGAACAAGGCACCTGTGGTTAATATCAGTTTGAAGGAAATAGTATTGATTGAGGATATTGTATACACCAAATTCAACATGAGTTCGCTTTTCACAGATCCTGACGGAAATCCATTGTTTTATTCTCACGATCCTGTGGAGAACATGACAATTGAAATAGACGGGGTTACCGGAAATGTAACCTTCACGCCAGCTGACGATTTTCACGGAGTGATCAATGTAACCTTCTATGCCAATGATACCCAGGT
Organism: uncultured archaeon; assembly: GCA_964430885.1. Taxonomy (GTDB): domain Archaea; phylum Thermoplasmatota; class Penumbrarchaeia; order JASLWR01; family JASLWR01; genus CAYSHM01. Next base: position 131,010 of record CAYSHM010000004.1, read on the forward strand.
AGAAGTGAATACCACTATTATGCTCAGGGTGCTTTCAGTAAATGACCGGCCCGTCATTGAGAATGTCATGGCCTCAGGAGGACCTCAGGGAATTGTCTGGGGTTCGAATATCAATCTTGAGGTTGTAGCCACAGATGTGGACTTGCCGGAGAACACCAGCCTTGATGTGGTTTGGAGTATAGAAGGAGGCCTTCCAATTGGTACTGGCAGCAAGATAGTTTTCGATTCATCAAAACTTGTCCCTGGCACCTATAAAATACTGGTGAATGTGTCCGATGAGAAGGGATTATGGGCTGCATCCCTTGTTCATCTGAAGATAGTTCATCTGTTCCAGACCGAGGATGATGGCCAGCCCCTTGAATTCCAGGCCGGAAAGAAGAACGATTTCAATCTGACTTTCAGCTTTCAAGGAAATATTACCGGAAATATCACCGCGGAAATATTGCCGAATTCCACCCTGTCGGATTACATTACCATTGAGAAAATATATATTGATTCGGAATCCAAAAAGGTTACCGTGAAGGGTTTTGCCGATCTTCCAGAGGATATAACCCCTAGCTTGTACAATATTACCGTTACCATCGATGTGGGGGATAACGAGGCCATCAGGCATACTTTCGAGGTCAAAGTTAATGAGGCAGATTCAGGCGGAGGAAAAACCGGAGGAGATAGCGAGGGCAAGGCCGATTGGTTCTGGTTCCTGCTTATAGGCTTCTTAATCCTTTTGATAGTGGTTATTGTTCTAGTTGTCATGTTAAAGAAAAAGGGCGAACAAGACCAAGATCCAGCTGAGCTCCTGGCCGAGGATACATCGGAACCGGATTATGAAACTGAGGAGGCTTTTGTCGAAGATGCTGATATGATCCCAGAGGCCCCAATTGATGAAGAATACAATGAAATTGAACCCGAAGAGCCGCCTCTTGAGGAAACACCGGAAGAGGTACTGGAACCGGAGGCAGATATTCCGGAAGAAGAAGTCCCAGAGGAAAAACCCAAAGCGCCTGCGGGTATAGCTATCAAAGCCGGCGCCCCCGCAAAAAAGGAATCCATAGCTGAGCAGGAACCTGAGATCACCTTCGCAGATTCGTCCTTCACCTGCCGGATTTGCTTCGGAGTGGTGAAGACAGGATTACCTATTATCAAATGCAGATGCGGGAAGAAGTATCATCAGACCTGTGCCGAGAGAGTAGGAGAATGTCCGGGTTGTGAGTTCGATTATTCAAACTGGGATGCCGAAGCGGCCGAGGAGAGGGCAATGGCCGGTGAAGAAAAGAAGGATGAGGAATCCGTTGATGAATCAGAGGCTGCTCCAGGTGATGAAACCTCAACGCCAGAAATGGCCACAGCAGATGCGGGAAGCGAAGAAGGCGATGAATTTGACAACATGTTCAAGATAGACATATGAGCAGGCAGCAAATTTTCAGTTAGTTAGATTTGATAGCTATTCAGGGATTTATTCCCCTGAATTCGACTTGCGTTGAAATGAATTATATATTAAAAGGCCGCTTCCACCTCCAAATCAATTTGTACCCTTTTAGATTTAATAACTGGAAAATATGAGGGATAAAATGGCACTCCAAAACCGAAGTTTGGTATCCCTGAACGATTTTGATAAGGAAGATATCGAAAAAATAGTCGATACAGGTATAGCGATTTCCAAGGATGTTTATGCTTATGGAGATCTACTGAAAGGATCTATTGCCGCGGTGAACTTCTACGAACCATCCACTAGAACCAGGTTGAGCTTCGAATCGGCAGTGCTTCGTTTGGGCGGTAAAATATTGGGTTTTACCGATGCAGGAAGCACATCGGCCAAGAAAGGGGAGTCCCTTGCAGATACAATTCGAGTAATGGATGACTACTGCGACATAATTATTCAGCGTCATCCTAAGGAAGGCTCTGCAAAACTGGCAGCGCAATTCTCAACTGTTCCTGTAATAAATGCAGGTGACGGCGGGCATAGACATCCTACCCAGACCTTGACCGATCTGTTAACTCTAAAGAAAGAGTTCGGAAAGCTGACAGGACTGAAGGTAGCCTTATGCGGCGACCTGAAGTTCGGCAGAACAGTACATTCTTTACTGGAAACCCTTTCCCGATGGCAGAATAATTCTTTCAATCTTATTTCTCCTAAGGAACTTCGGATCCCGAAATGGCTGCGGTCCAACCTTGAGAATAAAGGTATTGATTTCATGGAGACCACCTATCTTGAGGAAGGCATCAAGAATGCCGATGTGCTCTATATGACCCGTATCCAGAAGGAAAGGTTTTTCAGTGAAGAGGAATATTTGAAACTGAAAGGCGCATATGTCCTTACCCGAAAGAAACTGCAGAAATCCCCTGAACATATGATAGTAATGCATCCTCTTCCGAGGGTTAACGAGATAGATTACGACGTGGATAAGGATTCCCGGAGCAGGTATTTTGAAGAGTCCGCAAATGGAGTGCCTGTGAGAATGTCGCTGTTGGCTCATATATTGGGGAGGTGGGAAGAATGAATGTAAGACCCATCAGCAGAGGGATAGTTATAGACCATATTGCAACAGGCAAGGGTATTGAGATATTCCGGAAACTGAAATTACACGATGTTAAGTTCCCTGTTGTTCTATTGATGAACGTTGATTCCACCAGGTTCGGCAGAAAGGATGTGATAAAGGTTGAGAACCGCATTGATATCGACATGGACATGCTGGCCCTTATCGACGATCAGCTCACCATCAATATTATAGAGGATTTGGAGGTCACAGAGAAGAGGAAGCCAGCTCTGCCGGTACGCATTAGGGGCCTTGTAAAATGTCCCAATCCTAGATGCATATCCAATGAGGATGATTTTATTAAACCCGAGTTCGGTATTCTGAGCGAGGCTAACAAGAAGTACAGGTGCTGTTTCTGCGAGGAAGACATAGATCTCACAAATAGAAAATTTTGAGAGATTCGTCATATCTATTTCAGTCGCTTCACTAAGAATAAAAGGCAGCCCCGGCAGGATTTGAACCTGCGCCTTCGGATCCAAAGTCCGAAATACTAGGCCACTATACTACGGGGCTTTTTATATCGATCAAAAAACTACTTTTTGTTAACATGAAAACCTTATCTATTCAGTTTGCGGTTTTTGGTTAGCAAAAGTCAAGAGACTTTTTCTCACCAGTAAATATTATATTTTATACATTAATGTTGCTGTTGGAAATTCCCGCCACTTTCTTTTATAAGTGCTTATAAAGGAATCCGCATAAACGGTTAAATAGCGTCAAAACCTTATACCATATAATGGCCTGGAATCAGCAAGTAATATTTTTCTCTGCCTCGGCGATCGCTCTTCTTCCGACAGCATTTCTCATCTATCTTGCCTTGAAAAGGATATATCCGATTCTAGAGGACAGGAAACTTTTTTTTCTACTGGGTCTATCACTAATGGGGGGTGTGGGGGTTGCAGTGTTCCAGACCTATACAGGACTCTCTGTCAGCGGTTATTCCTTTCTGACCCTGGCAATGATGGCTTTGGTTTATTCTCTTTTCGATAATCTGCTCAAGATAATAATCCTGAATCTGAAACGGTACCGGACAAAACCTGATACAACCTTTTATGGAATATGTTTTGCCCTGATGGGATCAATGATAACCGCTTATATTGCAATGTATCTTTCCAGAAACTATGCGGATGATCCCGAGTATACGATTCGTTTGATCGGCACAGGAATTATGCTGCTGGCCAGCGTTGCATATCATGGTGCAATGGGAGTTTACAATGGGTACTATTCTTCCGTAGGTCAGTTCTGGAGTTTTACACATATGTCCAGGGTTATTCTTTTATCATTACCTTTCAATATTATTCTGTTCTACTGGTATTGGACGGATTTTTTGGATGTGATATCCATTTCCGTGGCTTTGATATATTCACTCATAGTCCTAAGCCATGTTCTAAAGAAATATTTTCCTATTTCCCTTCAAAAGGATCAGCTCCCCCTTCTCACTGGCAGTAAATTCTGGGGCCGCGTTTCAAGGGAAGGCCGCGGGGGTAAGGGTAAGAGTAAGGGTGGAGTTATTTCTCAGTTCAAGGATATCAAACGGCGGGAAGATTGAACGATAGTCCAAATTATTTTAATCATCATCTTCTTCCCAACCCACCCCTTTATCCTCTTCCATTCCTCCCAGTTCCTCGTGAGATTTTTCTTTCTCTTCACCACCATCCGCTTTTTTCCTTCTTACCAGTATTACAATAAGAAATATTACGATAACTATCGCAACGATAGCGATCAGCAGCCATAGCCACAGTGAGCTTCCCTCACCGGAATCCTCATTTGAGGCGGTTTCCTGTACCGCTATATCGATTGTATAGATGTCGCTCTGCAGACCCTTTGAGTCCTTTACTCGAAGAGTTACAGTATATCCCCCTGCTTCCTGGAACTTTACGTCAACCTCATTGTTTGCAACCCATTGATCGTTCAGGATATTGTCAATATCAAAATTCCACATGTAGCCCACAATCGAATCCCCGTCCGGGTCGTCAGTACTGGCGCTGAAGGTGACCTTCTGGCCGATGCCTGGTTTCTGGGGCGAGAATGTGATCAAGCAGGTGGGCGGTAGATTGCTTGTGGTTTTAATGGAAAATGCTTTCTCTGTGATGCCACCGTCATTATCCTTTATCCTGACTGTCAGGGTATAATCCCCTTCGTGGGAATACTCGAGATAGAACTTCCCGGAAGAACCCCATCCCTGCAGGTCCCCGTCCCCGTTGTCGAACCAATACTCGGTGATCTCGCCGTCAGGATCCGAACTGCGAGTAGCGTCAATGGAAACCTTCTTTCCAACCGAGAATATATTGTCCTCCTGTTTTTTAAGGGTACCCTTGCTGCTTTTAACAAGGAGTACAGGTAATCGATTTGTAATATTGATCTCCACGGTTTTGGTTGCGATGCCCCCTTCGTTATCCGTGACTGTGAGTACCATTGAGTATTTTCCATCCTCAACATAGGTATGTTTTGTCTGTGTCCCTTCATCAGTCTCTCCGTCTCCGAAATCCCACTGGTAAGAAATAACTTCCCCTCCGATATCCGGATCGCTAGTACCTGCAGCATCGAAGGTGATCTCAGTGTTTGTAGGGGCTTCCGTATCGGATATGTCCAGCACGATAAGCGGTTCCTTGTTCTTGACAATTATGGTAAATGAATCCTCTACCTTCGCCCCGTCATCATCGCTGATATTGATTGTAGCTGGATACTCCCCCCTGCTGTCAAAACTATAGCTGATATTGGTCCCGAGGAATGTACCAATTCCTTCAATGTCCCAGGTGTACATACTGATAATTCCGTCCATATCTGTGCTGGCTGAAGCGTCAAAATAGACATCGTCCCCAATTCCAATAGTTGTACCTTGCTGATTTCCGAAATGGAAATCCAATTTGGGATCCCTGTTTTCAACAGATATGAGCCGATAGGTGCTCGACTCCAACCCGGAGTCGTCCGTTAATGTAAGCGTAACATTGTAGATTCCGTCATCAGCGTATTGATATTGGAATGACGATCCGTCCTTCTGTGTTCCATCTCCCATATCCCAATCATAATCTTCAACATCACCGTCAATATCATAGGACCTGTTTGCACTGAATGAGATCATCTCATAGGTCAATACCTCGGTCAGGTCAGCATCCAAGAGTGCTTGGGGTCTGGAGTTAATATTAAAGGTTCCCAATTCCACCATATTATTGTTTTCATAGGTCTCGTTTATCAGGTCATTGGGGTCCGCCATCAGGGTTAGAGTATGCTCACCTGAAACGGGATTATCCCAGGTCAATTCAACTGTCCGCTTACCTGCAGCTCCGAATCCCAGACCGTAAAATGTTTTAGTGACGATCAGATTTTCACCGGCCGTTCCATGGTCCAAATAAAGTGCCAACTCTATTTCATAACCCATGAATGTCTCCACAGGATTGCTTACTTCGGCAGTGATCATCACTGATTCATTGGTAATTATGGTCTGGGAGGATAGATCCACCGCGTCTTCATCCAATAGAATATCGCCCTTTCGAAGAACTAGGGTCTTGGGAAGGAAAGAGTCCGGTCCGGTTTTTATCAAAAGACCGTGGGATCCTACATCATATTGGATGACTGGAACGGTTTCTTTCATAATCGTATTATCGTTTGAGGTCGGAACCGTGATATTGGCTACAAAATCACCCTCGATATCCTGAGTGGAATATGTTATGCCGGATATGTCCTCATCGAACCTTATCTCGGAACTCTGAAAATCGCAGATGACCTGCATCTGGCCTCCCGGGTGTGCAATTCCAATATTGTTGGGCCCCATGGATACTCCAGTAGTTGTAACCTGCCAGATGTCGTAGCTTTTCAGATCCATATTTGATTCCTCAATGACCATCCCCGCAAAATCCAGATTCTCAATATGCCATCTGGCGAAATTCTTTGCTTCAGGATAGAACCACCAATCCATTTTTCCCTTTCCTCCGTCAATATCGAGTGAAGCATCCACATGATAACATCCCGAATAGGTGTCGAATCCGTTATTCAGGTTCTCTGTGTTGTTGCACCAATATTTTGCATACACCGGGCTGTCGGAGGTTATGTCATCACTCTCATCGTCTATGCCCCAGTCGTTCATCCAATCAGGCAGGTTCATCTCGTAATGGGCATTGATATGGTAATTATGGGATGATGCCCAGGCATCTTGAGTGTATAATGGGAAATCATAATCCTCTTCACCGGGAGATGACTGCAGGGAGTTCTGGGCATTTATCACCACCACACCTCCTAGTATTCCCTGTGAAGCATTGACAACTATATGCAGGTCTCTGTAATCATTAAGCAGAGCCAGGTCTGATACACGGTACCACATGAAACCCTGTATCCACGATTGACTGGAATCAATTTCAAGGTCGACATTCTGATCGGGTTCACCATCAGGAGGGTCATCGGTGTCGATATTTAGGTGTCCGTCCCCGCTTACTCTGCCGTTATATAAGGTCAAATTATAGACCAGTTCGGTCCTTCCGTCATGCATCCTAACCTCGCTTATCTCGTCAACAACGTAATCTCCTATATCTACGAGGTTGATATAACCGTCTGGTTCCACAGCAATCCGGGATGTGCGGTGATAAACCCACTTATAACCGGTATCCCATACTGGCAATTTGCATTCGTTTGCCCTGGTAGAGTTCAGTGAGATTTCACTTTTGCTATCAGGATAAATATCATTGATGTCTGTGTTCTTTACCAAGATGTGAACCTGTGGCTCCAATAGAAAACATAATATGGCCAGGCTGAGTAGCACAATTTTGATCTTTTTCATTAATATCCCCTCTGTCGAATCATGTGGGTTAATTAAAAACATATTCCAAACTATTGATTAAAAGGTTTATCCCATGTAGGAATGGAAAAAATAATGTTGGATTGGGTAATAAATATTTCAATATTGATTCAATCACAGGTGCATGACCGATGAAGGGACAACATTCAAAACCTGTAAAAGGGCTGCTGCTGTTGCTGGGAACTTTATTTTTAGTAATTGGGATAGTCGGAATTTTTATCCCTCTTTTACCCACAACTCCCTTCCTTCTTATGTCGGCTCTCTGTTATCTTCGAAGTTCCAAGGGGATGTATGATTGGCTCATGACCAACCGGTTTTTCGGGAAATTTCTGACAGACTATATGAATGGCAGAGGCGTACCACTGAGGGTGAAGATAATCACCATTCTGGTTCTATGGGTAACATTATCCGCATCCGCATTTCTTTTTGTTGAAAAACTTTGGATGCGAATACTGTTGGCGGCAATTGCTACGGGCGTTACCATTCATCTATTGATGCTTAAAACCAGGAAGGGTTGAAATCGGTATGATATTATTAAATAGCGATTTTTAATTTATATGCGTCAGAGATATCTTTAATCCATGGATGGGAGACAAAGCATGATATGGATAGTTCTAGCTATTGGAATATTGGTTGTAATTATAGGCTTAGTAATGTTGATCATGGTAACAAGGGAGATACATAGGACCAATGATAGGTACCCGGAAGGACACTATATTTCTATAGGTATAGCTCTGGGAATACCTTTGGGTCTTCCCATAGGATTGGCAGTGGGAAATATTGCATTAGGTCCTGCATTTGGCCTTCCAATAGGTGTGGCCATAGGTGCGGCTTTGGAATCCAAGGCAAGAAAGGACGGACGATTGAGGCCGCCGACAGCAAGGGAGCGAAAGGTGAAAAAGACATTTGTAGTTGCTGGAGGTGCGCTTCTGGTTTTGGCGATTATTTCATTATTTGTTCTTCTAATATTGAGCTGAGGTATTTTTCTTATACTAAATATGAAATTTGTTCAGGGTAATTATTTCCGGAGACGTTTAAAATGGCAAAGATAAATGTGGATGAAGAGCACAAGAAAGCCCTGGATAATATAATGCAGACTGTACCAGGGGTAAGACCTGGAAAGATGTTTGGATACCCCGCTTACTATGTAGGCCGGAAGATGTTTACCTCCTTTTATGAGGACGGCGTCTGTGCAAAGGTACCTCTGGAGCTTAAAGAGAGACTAATAGAGGATGAAAATATTGAACCTTTTATTGCAATGGGGAGACATATTAAGAAATGGGTGCTGATAAAGGTGACTTCTGCTGTTGACTATCAGAAATATGCTGATATATTTAAAACCTCAGCAGAGTATGTTGATGAACTGGTCAAGAAGAAATGAATAATTGCTTAATTGATATTTATTGGTCAAAGACGAAAAAACAGCGGACCCGACGGGATTCGAACCCGCGACATCCAGCTTAGAAGGCTGGCGCCCTATCCAGTCTAGGCCACGGGCCCACTATATGTGATTTTTTCATTGACAATGATATGTCTAATCCAAGTAGGCTTTCAGAACATCCAGGGTGTATATCATCGAAATGAGTTTGTCATTGTTATCAGTTACTGGCAGTTGACCGTAATAGTTCTTCCTCATCAATCTTGCAGCCTGTGCCATTGTTGATTTTCGGTAGACGGTAGTAGGTGATTTTACCATTACATCCTTTACCAGGTTGCTTGATATTGATAGTTTCTGTTCTTCATAGAAGAAAGTCATGATGTTCTTCACACCTTCCCAGGTCCATTCATCATCATCCAGACCTAGACCCAGCTCGGTTTTCGTCATAATTTCAGTTATTTCGGTCGTTGAGAATAGATCCCTATCAGTGATAATTCCAGTAAGATTTCCCTTGCCGTCGAGAACAGGCATGGCATAATGGTCAGTTATCTTGATGATGGTGGGAAGAAGCTCCAGCGGCATCTCTTCCCATACTGGGATGCAGTATCTATTCAGGTGGTCCTCAACAAGGATATCGCTGCATTTTGCTTCTATAACTGGAAGTAGTTCATAGGGGCTAACCAGTCCGACCAATTCATTTCCCTTTACTACACATAGGTGATATATATTGTTTTCAACCAGGATCTTTATTGCCTTTTCCACGCTGTCCGAAGGCCTTATAGTGGGGGGCTCCCACTGCATCAGCAGTGCTAATTGGTCTTCTTTCGGTGATTCCAGAATGTCCTGTCTAGTGATGAACCCTGCGAGATTCCCATTATTCTTTATCACTGGCATTCCTGAAATATTATTGGAAATGATCTTTTTCATTACATCGTACTTGGTACTGGGTATGGTAATTGAAACCGGATCGGTTATCATGACATTGCTGACATTCATGTTATCACTCCTTTACTGGGGAAAAACGACGGGGATAATTATGTAATGCCCCTCTGCTGTAAATCCCTTTTTAATTGTGAACCAATAGGGGAGGTTTAGGAATAAGCGAAGTTATGACAATTTTTAATCTAAATACTTTTCTCCATTAAAATTGGTATATAAACAAAAAGGAATTATTCGACTGGTAGCCTTAAGCTGAATTGAGAAGTAAACAGAATGCATATGGGTTTTTATTGGTAATAAATGACCTTCAATTCTCATAGGTGAGGGTAACCGAAACCTTGTAATCACAGGTCTCGGCAAGTAGTTTACTGCCTCCATTGGTAACTGTCTTCTCCTTTGTGCTGATCCTTAAAAACCATTGGTCAACTCCGGAATAAGATAGTTCACCAGCATTATCCGTGTGCAGTATGATCTCGCCTTCCCCGTTACCTTCACTGCCGCCTGTATCCTGATTGTACACTATTCCGTTCTCGGGGCTGATCCCAACGCCAAAGTATAGGTCCAGATCCCATTCGGTATCGCTCCAGATCAATTTCACCTCAATGTCAATTAGATTTGTCATATCTACTTCCGATAGGTTCCAATTATAATCTATCTTCGATTCGTATACCTGGGAACTCGGTATCATAGAACCATTTCCGTTATTCCTTAACTCGATATCAATATAATATTTATCTCCGCCCTGTCCCTGGGATACATATATCATGGTGGTTGCAGTGTCTGTAAGCCCACCGGAGTCAGTTACAGTTAGAATCACCAGATAATCTCCTGGATTTCTATAGGAATAAAATATTTCCTTCCCGTTGATATCCTGAATTCCATCGTTGTCCATATCCCATTGGAAGGTGAGGTCTGTCAGGGAATCCTCATTGTCACTGCTGTTAATGGCCGAGAACTGTACGGGCTCGCTGGTATTGACATTGTTTGATGATACTTCAAAAACAGCGTTTGGCCGTGTGTTGTCCACAACTTTAACGGATATGGAATCACTTTCGTTAAGAGATATGCCGTTAATATCATCTTCAAGAGTGATATAGAAGGTAGCCGTGTATGATCCGGCCTCATTATACTCGTGCCAAGCAGTTACAAGTGTTCTTTCGTTCCAATCAATCACCCCGTCGCCCTCAAAATCCCACTTGTATCTGATCGAGACTTCAATGGGATAGTTCTGTTCTTCAGCATTGTTTTTCCCCACGAAAGCCACTCTTTTACCTACCGAGGTCTTGATGTTCGAGCCGGCCTCAGGTTCACAAGTATAATCTTCTTCAGTTACAATATCATCCTTGATATTTCTCCAGGCGAGATAAAATACTGAACCTATAAGCAGGACGACAATCATGATTATGGCTACACCCTTAAAATCACCCATTTTATCACATTCCAAAGGGGAATTTAGAACCCTGAACGGAAAAAGCCGAGATTAGAATATCTTTGCTACAATCCAACCGATGAACATTCCTATTGCCAATGGAAATGATATCAGCATCAGAAGGCTCTTTATTGCACTCCAGTCAAAGGCATCGGCAAAACCGTCCCAATTTATATGTATAAGACCGAAGTAGGAAAGTACAGCTATTACTATGATGGATATCAGTGCCCATTTAAAGGCTCTGGAAAGTATAAAGAATCCTATCAGAAATCCAATAATCAGTTCAACGCTGAGCAATGCGATGAATGCCGTTGTGCTTATCTCTATTCCTAGAACCATTTTGCATCACGTCCATAAAACCCTTTTAATATTATAAATAATTTTGGCGCTTCTTCCAATTAAAAGCCTGCTACTTCATACTATCTCGCCAGGGAATATTTTTTTGTCCTTTAGGCTTTTACCCTGTGTCACTTTGACCTTTTCACCAATGACAACCTTTTCAAGAGAAACATTTTCTTCGACTATGGAATCTTTACATATATAGCTGTTTGAAAGTCTGCTCCCCTCTCCAATGGCAGAGTTCGGGGCGATTACCACATTTTTGAGTTTAACATTGTCGCCTATCCTGCAACCGTCATACACGTATACATTTTCCATCACTACACCCCGTCCCAGCTTTACATTCTCTCCAATGAAGCAATTTCCTCTTACCTTGACATTATCCAGAACCCCTGATGATATGTATAGATTGGTGCCTTTGTTCCGTGGGAACATGTTAATATTTCCATATATGAGGTCGGCAGGTCTTCCTATATCTAACCAAAATCCAGTCAATCTCTTGCCGTATATGGGTTTGCCCATCTCAAGGAGCTTGGGGAACAGGTCCTTTGCAAAGTCCACATTGGTCCCGAAGGGAAAGAGTTCAAGGACTTCCGGTTCCAATATGTAGACCCCGGCATTTATCAGATTGGAGAACGCCTCTTCTTTGCTCGGTTTCTCCAGGAATCGTTCTATCCTGCCGTTCTCATCCATGCCCACTATACCGAACTGTGTCGGGTCCTCTACAGGAGTGAGAGCTATTGTTGCAACAGCACCCTTTCTTTTATGGAAATCATACAGCTCCTTGAAATCTATGTCTATCAGCACATCGCCATTGGACACAATGAAAGTTTCATTCAGTATTCCTTTGTTCTTTATAACGCCTCCGAATGTACCCAGGGGCGTATCTTCAATGGAATAGATCATGTTTGATTTCCATTTAAGACCACTTCCGAAATGCTCAATTATATCCTCTGGTTTGTAGTACATGGTCATGAGAATATCATTGAATCCGTCTCGCACTAGAGCGTCAACAAGATATTCCAAGGCTGGTTTCCCATCAACCTTGACGAATGGTTTTGGAAGGGTCTCGGTTATGGGCCTAAGGCGGGTGCCTTTTCCTCCTGCAAGAATAACGCCAATCATAAATTTCACCTCTCTATTTTTTTCATAATGTCAAATCTTTCATCATATGCAACTATCACAACATCAGTCATACCGAGGAATAAGCCGTTTTCAAAGATCCCTGAAATATTGTTTATGTCCTTCTCAAGTTGAGAGGGCAGGTTCAAGTTGAGGAACTCCACATCAAGAATATGATTTCCTGAATCAGTAACGAATGGTTCTTCACCTCTCAATCTCAGTTTTGGTTTTCCGCCCAACTCCTTTAGCTTTTTCATGTATGTGTCCGCCCCAAAAGGGTCAACCTCTACAGGCAAAGGCATTTTATCCCCTAGATGATCCACCATCTTGCTATCATCCACAATAATGATAAGTATCTTTGAATTATCTGCAACTATCTTTTCTCTGAGAAGGGCTCCGCCCGCACCTTTTATTAGATCTAGATCAGGGTTCACCTCATCGGCCCCGTCTATTGTTAAATCTATCACTGGATTATCTTGAAGTGTGGTCAAAGGTATGGAAAGCTCCCTGGCCAGTTCTTTGGTTGCTAATGATGTAGGTATGCCTTTTATTTCAATATTTTCCTCTCTGATCTTCCTTGCAAGTTCATGAAGTACATAGAATACCGTGGAACCGGTCCCCAGTCCGATTATCATGCCGTTCTCGACGAATTCCGCAGCCTTAACTGCAGCTTTCATTTTCTTTTCCTCAGAGTTCATTATTATCCCAAATTGCACAGCTTATTCAATTGATAATTTTTGGATTATAGAAGGCAGATGTAAGATATGTATTTAGTCCTATTATTTGTATTTCAAATTATCAATTATATGAAACCTGAATGTATAGTTTTTCATAGACGTGCAGATTTGTATCTGCATTGTTTCGATGTATTTCGTACAAGAGGTCTATGAGGTGTTTGTAAAATGAAAATGATAAGCAGGGCTTTTAAACACGGCGGGATGATACCCCGCAAATATACCTGTCAAGGAGATGACATCAATCCTGACCTCCACTGGGCCGGAGTGCCGAAAGGAACTCGGAGCTTTGCCCTTATCGTAGATGATCCCGATGCACCCCTGGGGACCTGGGTTCATTGGCTTGTGTGCAATATTCCTCCAGATGCAAGGCATATATCTGAGGATTCAGTCCCGCCCCAAGCAGTTCAGGTAAAGAACGATTTCAGAAAGGAGAACTGGGGCGGGCCATGTCCTCCCAGCGGTACCCACCGATATTTTTTAAAACTCTACGCTTTGGATACTGACAGGATAAATTCAGGCAACAAGAGATCCTTTTACGCAAAGGTGAATAAACATGCAATTGCCGAGACAGTGATGATGGGCAGATACAAGAAGACATGAAAATCATCGCCCATGCTAGTTAGCTCGGTAAAAAAAGTGAGCACGGAGGGATTTGAACCCCCGATCTACAGGTATCTCCTGCTTTGCTGTAGGACAATGTGGCGTGAAGCTGCCCCATTTAGGACCAACCGAAGCCTGTCGCATTATCCGAGCTATGCTACGTGCCCACGATTTAACGGGTTTACGAATGAAATTGTGGGAACGTTTGTGACATTAATATGTAACATTACGTGCCCTCGTACACCCAATTTACAACCGAAGCTAATTCCTTATATTAGTAATTATATTTTACCCGCCCTATAGTTGATATCGATAGTCATCTGATACCTTTTGATACTCGTTTAGAGGGGATTCACCCATTAGTTCTCTTATCTGCGGAAGGTAACCTTCGCACCATCTAGAAGCCCATTTTTCCTTGAAGCTCATACTAGCGTTTGACCCGCTTCTTTTATGATTGTAAAGTAATGCGAAGAACAGTTTTTCCCATTCATTCTGATTGCTTACATCGATATTCGAAATCTTTTCCTCGCCGACCGGATGGCGGATTATTAGATAATCATACCTGGATCTATGGCCGTGATGGGTATCGAATATTATACTGGAAACCGAGTCCCATCTTATTGAATATTCAGTCTTGCCCCTTTTCCTCTTGATTTCTCTGAGCCCTACGATTATCTCATTATGCATTACCCATTTCTTCCAGAGGACCACACCTAATACGATGAACAATATGCCTGTAAATCCAAGATACGAAAGGGCTTGGAATACATCTCCCCAATATCCCCATTCATTATAGACTACATAGGCACTTAAAAGCAGTGAAGCTCCTCCGAAAGCCAGTATGAATCCAACTAGGATGGTTTTCCAGGATTTGGATATGACCACCTTATAATCATTAGGGAAGTTCTTTATTATTAGTACCGACCGCCCCAATGCTACATAGAACGAGATGACATATCCCACCCACAGTAGAACAACTCCAAACATCAATAGAATACACAGCATATCCCCAAATGCGGTGATGGCCGATATCCAGGAAAACCCAATAGGTATAACGAGGCATAGGATGATACATAATACCAGCCATAATTTCTGGTTCATATTCCGCCCGTCGCTTTTCATTTTTACAAATAAGAGAAATAAGGCAGTAATAAATATGGAGATACCAGTTGACACAAATCCGAACAGTATAGGTCTTTCTCCACCATTTTCGTCCTCTTCCTCTTCATTCTGTCCGCTGACTGCATTCAATAGCAATGTGAAAACCAGGAAGATTGCAAATAGAATAATTAACTTCTTCAACCTCATATTGTCCTACTTCCTATCTGCTAAGCTCAATAATATCAATTGAATAAATCTTTTTTTGATCAATCACATCAGTAGTTCTCATTTTCCAATAAACGGTCAATTTGGGGGGCATATCCATTTGCCCATTTTCGGCCCCAGTCCGCTTCATATTGGAGGGATGCGTTCGAATCGCTCCGAGTGTGATTGTAGATTATAGCAAAGAAAAACATTTCAAATTCGTTGGGGTTTGTGATATCGGCACCTGATACGTCCAGTTTTCCGCTAATGTGATATATCCTTATTCTGTTATGGTGGGCGCGTCCCCACCAATGAGTATCAAATTTTATTTTATGTACGAGATCCCAGGGTACTGAATAACTCCGATTGCCGGAAATTATTTTCATCTCCTTGGGGCCTACGGTTATCTCATTTCTTCTAACCCACCTGAACCAAATAATCACACCGCCAGCTAGTGTGCCTATACCTCCAGCTACAAAATATAGACCAGGGTACAAGGAATCTGACCAATTTTTCGCTTCCGCATAAACAAAATAGCATCCATAGATCAATGTGGCGGCACCCATTCCCAATATCACAAATGCAATTATAGTTTTCCATTTCTTTGGAATTACCACCCTGAATTCATCAGGGAAATCTTTAATGTACGCAACAGAACCGCGGTATGCTTTGTCGAATATTCCAATAAATCCTGCAACCGATCCGAAAGCTCCGATATATAGAACAAAACAAAGCGCCCCTTCGCCATCTGTAAATATTGATGACCAGAAGAATGATACAGGAAGTAAAAAACACATCAGAACGCAAAGCATCATCCAAAATTTACGTTTTAATGATCTATTTGAGCTTCTTTTTTTAACAAATATCAGCATAAAAGCTGTAAACAGCAGAAATATACCAGACCAAAATAAGTTTGCCAAGATAGGGTCCGTTTCATCTTCCTCCCCCTCATTTTTCAAATCCTGGCCCAAGACGGTGCATGATAGCAATACCGATATCAGTATGATTGTTGAAAACAGAATAATGAACCTATGGAATATCATCTGAACTCCCTTTTAGGAAGTTTACATGATTCTGATTGAATAAATCATTTGTGCACTAATAATATCAATCTTCACAGCTATTCCAAAAGGGTTTCTGAATAAATTTGGCATATTGTCTCGTACATGATATCCGCTGAACGCCATCTGTCTTCCTTGTTCTTAGCTAGAGCCTTTAAGATGATTCGAGATAATTCCACCGGAACCTTGGGGTTTATGTCCGAAGCCGGCTCAGGTTTTTTATCGAGGACATTTTGTATTGCAACTACAGGGTCTTTATCCTTGAAAGGATGAACTCCGGCTGTAAGTTCGTAGATGACAGTTCCTAGAAGGAATATATCCGTGCTCCAATCCACATCGCCATATTTTTCAGGGTCCAGCTGTTCCGGTGCACAGTAGGAAATGGTCTTACTCCCCTTTTTCAGTTTTCCTTCTTCACCACCGGCCATGAACTTTCCGATCCCCCAATCACTGATCTTTGCCATCCCATCCACAGTGAATAGAATATTCTCCGGTTTTATATCTCTGTGAACAGTTGCCATTCTATGTGCGTATGACACAGCATCTAAAAGAGATATCGATATCTTCAGACAACTTTCCATGTCGAGATGTTTGTTCTTGATAAGGTCCTTGAGATTCCCACCTTCCATCAGTTCCATGGCTATAAAGGGTACAGGTTCGGTTCCGCTTTTGTAGAACTCCACAATATTGGGATGTTTCAGCTTACCCCAGATAGTGGCTTCTCTTTCGAACTTATTGTATACCGACATGTCAAGTGTTTCATCCACCGCTTTAGGCATCTTAATGGCAGCTTTCCCATGTTCCAGACTTTTAGCACCGTAGACCTTGGCGAAACCACCTTCTCCAATTTCATGGGTCAGTGAATAATTCGGTATTATATTGGCAATATGCTTCTGTGCTGGCTCTTGCAGTCTTTTGGATTCCCCATGAAAGCCCGAAATTTTCTTTTCCTCCTCATCAAATTGATATGTCCCCATGAATCTAGTCTTCCTCTTTTGACTGATCTTGATGACTAGAACCACTAGGAAAACCACGAACAGTACCATGATGATATAGAAAACATAGTTGTTAAATTCTTTAAGCCAATCCCCATTATCCCCTATTCCGTCTCCCATAGGCCAATCCTCATCCTTCCAATCACTTCCATCCTTTGGAAAATGATCTAGTGAAAGGCCGGTTGTGGATTCTTTTTCACTCCAACCACTGTTCCATTCATCAGGATACCCGTCGCCATCCGTATCCTTGCTGGCCGAAGGATCAATAGGAAATGCATCGAGTGCAAGGCCGGTTTGATTGATATGGTAACTCAGCGAGGAAGGGAGCTGATTCCATTCATCCGGAAATCCGTCATCATCGGAATCTTTAGATGCTTCGGTGCGGTTGGGAAATGCATCCAGATACAACCCTGAGGTCGAATCATCCTGTCCTTTACCCTGATTCCAGACCTCAGGAAATCCATCATCATCATTATCCTTCGAAGCGGATATATCATTGGGGAATGCATCCTCTTCTAAGAGAAAACCGTCTTCATCGGGGTCCATATCCACCAGGATCATTGTTCCGTCTGAAAGTCCGAAGCAGCATTTATTTCCATCAGGGTGGATATCCGAACTATATACATCGGTCCCAGCCTTACCCAACTGATGCAGATGTTCCCTTCCTTCCAGATTCCATATGACCGCTCTTCCGTCCATCCCTCCTGATATCATATGTTCCCTTCTCCCCGCTATACAGCTTATGTCGGCGTCATGTAGGGTGAGCTCATCCTGCGTTGCCAGTGTTCGATTGTATATGTTAATTATACCATCTGTGGAGCCTGAAATGATCACATTTTCATCGAACCATAGAACGTCTACTACAGGCCCTTCATGGACATCCTCAACTACATCAAGGATTTTCGTACTGAGGTTATAGATGTAAATACTGCCGTCCTTATCTCCGCACACAATGCTGCTGTCATCGGGTGAGAAGCAGACTGAAATAGCCATGGTCTGCAGATCCACAGAATCGATCTGGCTCATAGCATCAGTGTCGTAGATGGACACCTTTCCGCTCCTTGTGGCTGCTGCAAATCTATTACCATCATTGGAGTAATCTACAGTGTCGATGCTCCCATACGGAAGAACTATGGATTCCTTCATCGCACCTGTAACAGTGTTGACGAGATAGAGGGTGGAATTACCCCCGCTCACGGCCTTGCTTCCGATCACTCCTTCAGTTCCATCGTTCATTATATCAAGTGAGAATAGTTCGCCGCCCAGTGAAACTGAGTTCCTTAAACTGCCGCCGTAATTATATATCTCCACGAAGCCGTCCACGGTAACTGCCATGATGTTCTCCTTGCCAGGGATGAAACATAAATCGTTTATACCCTCTCTATTCTCGGCGGTGATGGTGCTTGCAGAATAATAATTTTGTGTATCCTCGGCTGCCGAGGCTAATCCTGATAGGATGATTGCACCAAGTAATAGTAATGCAGTGAAAGCCGTTCGAATAGATATTCTCATTTATTTCCTCCATTTCATTCCTTTCTTCTGGCATAAAGTACAATGATGATTATTATTACACTCAGGGTTACGGTAAGTACAAATAAAATGCCGAAACCGCCCATGCCAGAACTATCTTCTTTTTCACTGCTATCTCCAGCACCTGCATGAGAGCTGTCATCATCTTCATAGTCGAACTTGCTTGAGCCGCCCTGGTTTCCACCAGCGGTTCCGGTATCATCATATGTGAGATCATTATCGTCATCCAGGTCTTCGGCGGTATTATCGGGCTCATCGTCATCTACCTCCCCCTCCTCCTTTTCCTCCTCCTTTACCACCAGTATCATGGTGGTGTACTCAGTGACTATCTGGTGTTCTATTGCTGTATCGATGAGTTCCTGTTCATAGATGGAAGGGTCGTCCTCCATGAGCATCTTCTCCTCGCACCACCGAATATGCATGAATGCCCAGAAGGTTTCTATGAACTGATTTACCCTTTCTACCGAGAGGAAGCTTCCAGTAAAGTCCATGGATGAATTGCCGGCAGCCGAACCTGAACCCTGGAAAACAAGGTCATTTGCTGTGTTCTTAACCTTGCCTACAACGCAGTGTTCCTGCCCCTGGAACAGGTAGGGGGCATGCCGCTGATAAACGCTCATGGCATTCTCATATTTCAGTTCCAGATCGAATATAAGGGGGACTGAAATGGTGTCATAGAAAGAAGTGATCTGCTCGGACATGTCTTTGGAATCATCTATCCGGTAAGCTCTTGCGTAGTTCATGAAGGACAGCCGTTCCAGAAATTCGAAATCCATGTCATAGCCGACACCTAGAGAAAAAATAGAGGTTCTGTCTGAATTCAGGTTCTTAATGTATTCACAGATTGCAGGAGCGGATGTAATGTTTCCTGCAGTCGGATTTCCGTCTGTCAGAAAAACAATTATCTTCATCCGCTCGTCAGTATCCACGAAAATTTCCAATCCCTGTTCCAGCGAATCGACTATGTTGGTACCTCCCCCGGCATTAATAGTATTGATGTAGTCCTTAGCCTCTTGAATAGAGGTATTTGTGGGGTTTTGTATATTGTCTTTCCATACAGTGAAATCGTTAGAGAAAGAAATAATGTTGAACCTATCATATTCCAAAGATAGCTGGTCAACAATAACACCGAAGGCTGATTTGGTCTGATCCATCTTATCCCCCTGCATGGAACCTGAACGATCAACGATAAAGACAATGTCCTTCTTAAGAGGTTTTCCCCCCAGCTCGTTCAGACCAGGAGCGAAAGTATGGACGAAATATCTATTTTCCTCTTCTTCGTGGAACAGTATGGTACCGTTGGTCTGAGTATCCATGGTTTCGAATTTCACTCCCGCCGCTTGATCTAGTTTATCATTTGACAGCTGTACGTCAAGTGAAAATCTTTTTGATCCTTTATAATTGATGAGATTCCTATCCAAATTTATTGTCCCATCAGAAATAATCATAGTACTTGACTCTACATTGAAGCTTAACTCAGCCCCTATTTTTGTAAACTCGGGCAGATGGTTAGACGGGGTTATACTGAACTCAAATCCGCCCAGTTCTTTAACGAGGAACATGTTGTATGTATAGGATAAATCCATCATCTTGCCCGGTTCAAGGTTCAGAGTCATTGAAAAACGGCTCACAGATAGTTTTTCAAGTTTTATTGCACTCTTACTCTGATTCACGGCCTCTTCGTATTCCAGCTGGGCTTGTTTTGCTTCTTTTACTTCTCCATAGTAGGTCGAATTATTATATTTCAGGGTGAGATTTGTTAAAAATGCTTCATCGGGGATGTCCATATTATATTCAAATTCCCGAGAGGTAGACCCGCCGTTCTTCAAGGTTAGACTTGTAGTCACCGTCACGAAGGAATTGCTGATATCGACAGCAATTATCGGAGTACTTACAGTGATGTCGGATGCTCTTCCATTGTCTCTTTGTCCCTGACTAGTAGGTATCACCGCAAGGAACAGCAAGAGGACAAATAGAAGTCCGAAATTTTTTCTGATGTTTTTTTTCATAATATTTCCTCCATATCCCAAATAGGATAAAAGTGTATATTTATTAAATGTGATTCATTATTATAAATGTATTTTGGTACGTCCGTGGGATTATTATATAAAAATTTTGGAAATAAGGGAAGAACCGCTCTTATTATCCTTTCAGAAAGTAATTTGACGGCCCTTGGTTTTATTACCTTTCTTTTTCTTGTTGAAATAAATGACTGGCACCCAAAACAACAAGTTCCATATGACAAAGAGTACCGTGCCCAGATATGTATGTACGAAGGCCATAGCCTCCATTCCATATCTCATAGCAATAAGTACCAGGATGGTCAATCTGATCATGTTTGCCGAATATCCGATTATTATACCAAGGGCCGCTAATGGCAGACCTTTTCTAATGCTGTACCTTGAGGCTACCATATAGGATATCATCACTGCTAGGAATGTCGCTATTGAGAAATATCCTGAACACGGGGGGCCGATGTAGAGGGAAGTTGGTCCCGAAGGTGCGGTGAAGAATAATACCTGTTTATGCCTAGCTATATCAAGTCCCAGTATGCCGAGCCATTTGGTCAGGGGCCCCACGGTGAATCGGATGTTCATGGTGGAGCGGAAAGCTCCTGATGGAAAAACGATCACAGATGTCTTGTGTGCTATCACCACACCTAGTACGAATATCGCAAAGAAAATAAGTAGGAATCTGCTCTCCCAACTGAACTTCCGCTCCAGAATGGGGTATGCCGTTATAAATGATCCGAAGGCCAGAAGTACCAGGTCATAATTATTGAAGGCCGATTCACCTTTAGGAGTTGACAGAGTAAGAAGAAGGGTTACTAAGAGGATTATTATGCCCAGAATGGGGAAATATATGCTCCTTTGCCTCTTTTCAGCACGTTTTTTACCCTCAACTTCGTTTCCTTTTCCTGATCCGAATCTTTTATTAATGAACCTATACGCTACCTGCACCTTGTCTTTTGTTCCCCAAATGCTGAGGCCGATTCCCAGCGCCATCATCAGCGGCCCTATGATCCATTTGAATGGAGTATGAGAATACACTACCATTTCCCTCATTCCAACTCCCGAGAGGAGCAGCCCCGCTATCACCCTAAATCTCATATGCTCCACCTAATCCTTGATCCTTCTTCTTACGATTATCACCAGTCCCGCAAGAAGTATGGCGGGCAGCGCGAACCAGGGGAATTCAGGAGTATCATGCTCGGACCCAGAGTTCCGGAACCAGTTTCCGTCGTCATCATCCTCATCATCGGAATAGTCGAATTTGGAAGAGCTGCCCCCACCCCCGCTGTTGCCGTCTCCACTGTCATAGGAATAGTCATCTTGTGGTTGGTAACTGCTCCCCCCTGTGCCCCCGGAATTTCCGGTGTTCTCATTTTTTTCCTTTTCTCCCTCCGCCTCCTTCTCCTCTTCTTTCTCTCTCTCTTCCTTTTCTACGACAATTATCATTGTGGTATATTCAGTGACTATTTGGTGTTCAAGAGCAGTATCTAGCAATTCCTGTTCATAGATGTCTCTGTTGTCATCCCTGAGGATTTTCTCCTCGCACCATTTTATGTGCATGTAGGCCCAATATTTTTCCAGATTTGGGTTGATGTCATCAGAGGGTTTGAACTCTTCGTTAAAATAGGTTGTGGAATTTACCGTTATACCCGATCCGTTGAAGGATACGTCTGTATCCGGGTCAGATACCCTGCCGACTATACAGTGCTCCTGCCCCTGGAACAGATAAGGCGCCTGTCTATGGTATACCTTTTCTGCATTCCCATAATTGAGCTCCAGGTCGAATATTAGCGGTGTGGATATTGTTTTGTAGAAATCAGTTATCTGCTCCGATATCTCCTGCTTGTCATCGATCCTGTAGGCCCTGCCGTAATTATCCAGCGATAGTCTTTCAAGGAATTCGAAATCCATATCATACCCTACACCTAGGGAAAAGATAGATATCCTTTCGGTATTCTTTTCCCTTATCTTTGTGCATATGGCAGGGGGCGATTCAATATAGCCTGTAGTGGGATTGCCATCAGTAAGGAATACAATTATCTTCATCCTGCCATTTTCACCCTGGAACATTTCAAGGCCTTTCTCTAGGGATTCGATGATATTTGTTGAACCTCCGCTGGCCAGATCATCTATGTGATCCTTAGCTCTGCTCACATTATCATCAGTTGTATTCTGCAGTTGATTTTTCCAAACCATAACATTGCTGCTGAAGGATATGATATTAAATCGGTCGCGCCTGGATTCCAGTTCGTCTACAATAAGGCTGAAAGCTTCCTTTGTCCTGTCAAGTTTCTCACCTTCCATGGAACCCGAGGTGTCGATTATAAAGACAATGTCCTTTTCAAGGGCCATTCCGCCCAGCTCTTTGCTGCCTGGAGAGAAGGTATGTACAAAATAAGTTCTCTCCTGGGAACTATGGAAAACTGCTGTGCCTTCTACACTAGTACTATCAGTTTCGTAAATGACGCCAATTTCCCCATTAAGTTCATCCGAATCTACTTCAGTCTCTATTTTAATGGTGTTAGTGCCTTTATAATCCAGGTATTTCATATCAATTCCAACGGTTTCAGCAGCGGTTATCATTGTAGGACTTTCAATTTCAAAATCCACATCCAAAGGTCCGGAAATGTCTCCAGGAAT
The DNA here is from genome assembly GCA_964430885.1 of uncultured archaeon. Taxonomy (GTDB): domain Archaea; phylum Thermoplasmatota; class Penumbrarchaeia; order JASLWR01; family JASLWR01; genus CAYSHM01. The sequence goes on from CAYSHM010000004.1 coordinate 154,417, forward strand.
TATATTCCCAGGTAGTAGCGATAGCTTATATCCTCCCAATTCCTTCACGAGAAACATATTGAAATTGTATCTGATTATAAGACTTGATTCTGGTTCCAGATTGATGGTTATTCCGAATCTGTTGACCGTTTTTTTTTCCAATTTCAAGGCATTTTTATTCTCACTTACTGCTTCTTGGTATTCCTTTTCTGCCTGATTTGCTTCCTTTACAACCCCGTAATAGACCTCCCCCATGTAATCAATGGTCAGGTTGCTTAGAAAAGCCCCTTCCGGGATTCTCACTTCAATCCTTTGTTCAGTATTCGCATCTGCGGTATTTTCCATCATGAACTCCGCTGTGATGGTTGCGAAAGAGTTCGATACCTGCACATCGATTGATGGGTTGCAGATATTGACGGTACCGCTGCTCTTGTTCCTCTCTGCATTAGCCACTGGTGAAAGTACAGCAGTTCCAATGAATAATACAGTGATCAGAAGGAATAATGTCGCTTTTTTCATTTTTATTACCTACCGTTTTCAATGTTTAATTTGCCTTGTTTCTTGGAAAAGTAATGTCCAATCAAAGGACAATTCCAATTCCGCAGTAATTAGCAAAAAGCAGAATATATATTGATTTTGGTAGGTTAATCGAAATGAGGCCGGCACATCTGTTGAAAAAATGAATGAAAAATATTTTTATGTTTATCCTTTTCAGATTGGTGTGCTGAAGGGTGCAGACCTTGAAGCTGGGCGATATATTTTCAGGTCATATAGGCTTAACTATTTACAAGAATAAATTAATAAAATAATATGTCCGATAGAGCAGTTACCGCAGGTGTTATTATAAAATAGGTGAACTTGAAATTCGATTATTCATCTCTGAATTCAACATAACGATCATCCTAAAGAATAGCAGTTTATTTTCTGCTGAGATGAATATTGACAGGCATCGGGTTTATGAGAAATCGATCACATCATACTTCTTGAAAAGTGCTTTAAGCTTAGCAGAAACCCTCTCATAGAGTGCTTCTTCCTCATCGTCCACAATGCCGTCCTTGTCTATCTCGTCCACGATATTGCTGGCGTGTTTAGCAAGCTTGATGATTTCTTGGGTATCTATGATCTGGTCCTCTGCCACTTCTACCATGTATTCATTGATCTTCTTTTCAAGTTCTAAAAGTTTTTCCATGCTCATGATGTACACCATTTTGTCTTTTTTGCGTCCCCGAAAGGCGCAGAAAATAATAGAAACATTATTCTATTTGAAAGGTGAGGTCATTATGAAAAATAAACGCACTGAGCCCTTCATTTTCCAGATATGACCTATTCCTGCTCCAGCAAGTAGCTGCCGAGCTGTGCACTGCCCATGGCTATCTGCTCTCCAGATCTCATATCCTTTACTGTCACCTTGCCTTCATTTACTTCGTTCTCCCCTATGATGCAGGCAAATTTCGTACCGATGGCATTTGCATATTTTAAGGCCTTGGATATGTTGCGTCCTCTCAATTCCATATCCGCTTTTAATCCCATATTTCTCAATTCCGATGTCATAGCCGCTACGAATCCGATTTCATTTTGGGATACAGGGATCAGGAATATATCGGTCCCATTTATGGAATAGCTCCTGCCTTCCTGGATCAGTGCTTCCTGCAGTCTGTCAAATCCAAGTGCGAACCCCGCAGTGGCCGTCTCCCGGCCTCCGAAAAGCGGTATCAGGGAATATTCTCCGCCCCCGCAGATCTGTTTCTGGGCACCTAGGTCCTTACATTCGACCTCGAAAACAAGACCAGTATAATAATCCAATCCCCTGACTATACCAGGTTCGATGGTATACCTTTTCAGTCCAAGAAGTTCCATCCCCTTCAAAATATTCCTGAATCTTTCCAGAGGACCTTTGATATCTCCATGAGTTTCTGCCAGTTCAAGGAGTTGATCCAGAACACTGCTGTTTTCCCCTTCTTCGCCCATCATTGTCAATTTAAGTATGTCGGATATGAGTTTGGGATCACAATTCTTTTCGTACAGGAATTCTTCAACCCCATCAATGTTCGCCTTGTCGATGAGTATCATTGCTGCGCCCATATCTATTTCCTGCAGTTCTGTTTTCTTAAGGATGTTGTTGATTATTTCAAGATAGCCGATTTTTATCTCATATTTTTCCAGACCTGCGGATTTTATCATATCATTTGCAAGAACGGGCATTTCTGCCACGGCCAATTCAGTTGAACACCCGATCATCTCCACTCCAAACTGCCAGAATTCCCTGTACCTTCCTTTTTGGGGTCTTTCATATCTGAAGCAGTTATCGAAATAATAGAGCTTCAAGGGTTTTGGCCGGTTCTGCATGGAACTCACATAGAATCTCATGGTGGACGCGGTCAATTCTGGACGCAGAGCCAGTTCCCTGCCTCCTTTGTCTGAGAAATGATAGAGCTGGCCCATGATATCTTCACCTGAACGCTTGGTAAACAGTTCCAAACGCTCGAAGGTGGGCATCTTGATCTCGGAGTATCCGTATTTTTCCCCCGTATTGGTTAATTTGTTCAGGATAATTTTCCTGAAGGCCATTTCCTCCGGCACGAAATCCCTTGTTCCTCTCGGTCTTTTTATCATATTGCAAAACACCACTGATTGTTGTTCAGCCCTTTCTCTTCTTATTGGAGCCAAGCATTTATTTATATATTGATTTCAGAATTGGATACAATAAATGCAGGTACTAGCTTTGCCATGCAACCTACTGGGTTACTTCACCTACATTTCCTCCTAACAACTCGAAAATGCGGGTGCCGGGATTCGAACCCGAGCAAGAAGCTTGGGAAGCTCCGATCCTACCAGGCTAGATCACACCCGCATAGATATATATCATTGGAATTTCCAAAAGGCCAAATTCCATATTAATTATTTTTGTTTTGAATATTGCATTATACCATCCAATATTAGAATTCCTTTTTAATTTGGTTTTTCTATTTAATTATTTAGAGCGACCATTTATTAAAGGTAATATTCGATAATAAATACGGATAATGAAAGTTATATTTCAATAAATATAATGTACTGGCATTCATTATGAATTTGTTGAACATGGTTCGGGTGTGATCTGATATGTCGAAGAGTTCTTTTTCATATATGGTAATTATATTGATTTCCCTGCTGATTTTGCCTTCAGTATTTGGAATAGTCAGGAATAACAAGACTGAAAGAATCGATGTTGAATCTATACAGGATGTAGGGGATTTCTCCTTCTCCTCTCGGAACGCTACTGAGGGCGACAGCTGGACAATGTTCGGTTACGATCATAAAAATACCCATAATTATCCACATATTGCTCCCAACGGCTCCACAACGGTTTGGGAATCCAATTTCGATTCGCGTTTCTTTTCATCTCCCTGCGTTGTGGACGGGAAGATATATGTCGGTGGGGATGATTTCAAACTATATTGCGTGGATGCCGGGACGGGTCAGGTTCTGTTCGATCATTTTTTCCCTTCTCAGGTGACCGCCTCCCCCTGCGTTGTGGGAGATATTGTATATGTGGCCTGCAAGGATCACAAATTATACGCTTTTAACACCACAAGAGAGGATGTTGATTGGACCTATGAGGCCTCTGGCTCCCTGGAATCCTCTCCGATCGTAAGGGATGGAGCAGTCTACTTCTCTTCCTTCGACGGCAATATATATGCTGTAGACACCTACACTCATCAATTGATCTGGAGATATGAATGCGAGGATGATTACAATATAACAACGACTGCAGCCATTCAGGGCGGCAATGTGCTGTTCACAATAAGCGATGTAAAAAACACCCGGTCCAAACTAGTATGCCTGGATGTAAATGGTTTTTCCGATCAGAACGACGGTTTTACAGGGGAATCAGATACATCCCCGGATGCTGGTGATCTGGTTTGGGAATACGAGATGCCTGATACATCCGACAGTTCACCTTCCATTATGTCGGGGAATGTATATGTTGGATGCGACGATCAGAAGGTCTATTGTATAGATATTGCCGATGGCTCTTACATATGGGATTCGGCCACTGATGATTCGGTGAAAGCCTGCCCTACCCCCGTTCTCTCCACTAATACTGTGATATTCGGCTCAAGGGACGGATATGTTTACAGTGTGGATGCTTCAAACGGGGCTCTGAAATGGAAGGCTCTTATTGGCGACTCTATAATCTCACCGGCCACAGTTGCTGACGGCAAGGTCTATGTTGGTTCTCTGGATTACAATCTGTATTGTTTCGATCTCGCCGGCAACCTGGACACCACTACAGATCAGATATTCAGTGCTTATATGGGTGATTCCATGTGGTGCAGAGCTGCACCGGTGATACACGGAGGTATGCTTTATCAAGCCTGTATGGATGGATCGGTTGCCAACAGCGGTAAGATAGTTGCTCTGGGCTCGCCGGATGTAGGGATCTACAATATCCTTCTCTCGGACGATCACCCTTTCCATGGAGAAGTAGTGGATATAAATGTATACGTAAAGAACAACCGTACCGTAACCTGTCAAGCTGATGTGGAATGCTGGTATGCCAGCGGAGATAATTCCATTAAAGTGCTTATTGATACTGTTCATGTGAATTCACCCCCCAGAAGTTTGAAGGTGGTCACTGCTGAGTGGACGGCCAAACAGGGGATTTGGTATATTTGGATCAAACTCACCAATGTGACTCCCCTGGAATCCGCTGCGGATCAGTTCAACAACACCAATACCCCAGGGGAGATATCAGTATCTCCTGTGCCTTCTACGGAGTGGAATATGTTCATGAGGGATACTGCCCATTCATCCCATTCGTCAATCCCCGTAAATGCAGGGCGAATCGAGTGGTCATCTTCTCCCGGCGGTCATTTGTATCAGCCTGTGATCTCCAAAGGTTATCTGGTGGTTGCGGGTAAAGATGGGACGGTTTCCGCCCTTGATCAATACAGCGGCGATATTGCGTGGCAGAGGGAATTGGATGCGACCGCCCTATCCAATCCCACTATTCACAATGATAAGATATTTGTACCCTACGAAGGATTCCGGATACGTTCCATTGCCTTGGTTGGCGGACCTCAGCAGAATCCGGGGAAGGTCCTATGGACAAAAAGCTATCCTGAAATATCATCTCCAGTGACGCCGATAATGGCTCATAATGGTATTCTGGTAGTTCCAACGACCGGGGGCAATGTATATGCTATAGATGAGGACGACGGTACCATGATCTGGTCCTGGAATCTTTCCATTGATATTTCCACAGTCCCCCTGATATTGGGAAATGAGATATGTGTATTATCAAATAATGGTGATGTATTTCTTTTGGACATTTATTCAGGTGATTATACGGGAGGTATTTCCCTGAACCTGACCTCACCTCTAACACCGACATATTATGGAAGTAAGATATACATTCCAACAGAGAATGGAAAATTATATTCCTATTATCCCCTTCTGAATACCTCTGATTCCAGTGTTGATCTCGAGGTCAATATCACTACTCCACTTGTTAAGGCGGGTGAAAAGGATATAAAGGTTGTGGGTACTGAAAACAGTATCCGAATACTGGATTCCACGTTCAACACTATTGGCGAGGTGGAATTGGGAGGGGTTATTCTTCAGCCCCCCGTGGGAACAGACGAGAGGTGTTATGTAATTGACCAAAACGGTGTTCTGTATTCCATCAATACATCGGTTGGAGGTATAGGCGACAGAGAAATGTGGAACTTGAGCCTCACCTCCACACCTTCGGGAAGTCCTGTTCTATGGCAGGGTAAATTATACCTAACGACGCCTGATGGCGAGGTTCTAAGCATCGGTGCCCGTAACTCCGATCCTTTAGCTGAACTTGACAAACCTGATGACGGGGATATGTTCCGGGTGGTTGATGAGATAGATTTCAGTGCGCTCTCTTCATCGGACCCTGATGGTGATTCTCTGCAGTTCAAATGGGAATCATCCCTGGACGGATTGCTGTTTCTGGGGGATTCACCAACCTATAAAACAAATCTGACACCTGGACTTCATCTGATCACACTTACGGTGGACGATCAAAAGGGAGGCCGGGCCACTCTTACATTCCAGATCACAGTTCTTGGTAAGGAGGTCACTCAAACCTATCTGCCTGATCTAGAGGTAGGCCTGAGGATTCAGCATATAGGAAGTGGGGTCATGACCGCAGCTGTGGATGATGAAAAACAAGGTATATCCGCAGCTTCCGAGTGGAAAGTGGTAAACATTACCACGACCTACAACTGGTTCAGCTGGCTTGAATTGAGGTTTGAACTTCACGGGACCCCTCTGATACCAAATAATGCCAATCTGTCATCCCTGAACCTATATTATTTGGATAAGGGAACGGGAAATTGGACCGTATATCAGAATGCAGTGCTATCCTTGTCCGGCGGTTTTATCCTAGTCAATTTGACCCAGGTTGAGTTTCCCCTGTATGTTACGGTTTACGGAAAAATCAACGTGAATGAGACGCCTAATGGCAGTGATCATGATGACCCTGTGGCAATAGCCGGTTTGGATGCCACTGTAAAGGAGGACGGGACAGTGGATTTCGATGCCAGCGGGAGCTCTGCAGACGGAGTGAACATTTCCACCTATGTTTGGACATTTGATTATGACGGAGAGAAGGTTACTCTTTACGGGCGGACAGTTGACTATACATTTAAGATTTCAGGGGAATATGAAGTGACCCTGAATGTAACGGACGAGGACGGTAAATGGGATACTGATGAACTACTTGTGACGGTCCTAAAGAAAGATGACGGGGGTTCCGGAAGCGGAGGCGGCACATGGTTCTATATATTCTTGATAGTACTGATAATCCTAGTACTACTGGTACTGATATTCAGGGAATACCGGAAACGCTCAGAGCAGAAAAAGATGGATGACGATTTCTTCCAGGAAGAGGAGAATTAATCCGATCTTAACTCTAGCATCGAATCTCTTTTTCAATTAGATAGGATTTGATTTTTTTAAAAACCCAATGAAAAGTTATATATGATAATGTTAACGATTCTCTGTGAGGTTTTACGAATAGCTGGAATGGTTCTTAGAGTGATATTATGGTAGAGCACGCATTTAAACAGATCAGAACTGGTGGTCTCTTTTCAAAGAGGATAAAAGTATTGTTCGAAACCAAACTTGATCGAATGCTTCCCCGGGGAGAGGTAAATACGACAGTAGTATACGAAGGAGACGGGTCCAGAAGGCTGGGTCACTGCAAGTACATGAACGAGGGTCCAGAAGGAAAGGTTACTTCATTCATTATGGATGATTGGGCCAATCCCAATATCGCCATTTCGCTTTTAAAACAATCACTCACTGTTCTGAAGAAAAAAGGAGCCAAAGAGGTAACTGCGGAGATATATGCCAAGGATAATACCACGCACAAGAAACTTGATACCTTCAAAAAGGTGAAGTTCAGGATGGATTCAGGCGGGGCTACTGTGGGATACAACCGTTACCTATTCAAGAAGAAATTATAGGGTGTATTTTTATGTTTCCAGGTATGGGTAGAGGTGTGAATCCCAGAAAAATGAAGTCTATGATGCGGAAGATGGGCATGGACCTTGATGAGTTGGGTGATGTGGAGGAAGTTATCATAAAGACCAGTGATAAGAAGTACATCTTCCACGATGCCGCAGTCACAGTGATGACAGTCCAAGGCCAGAAGACCTTCCAGATCGTAGGAGAACCGGATGTTGAGGAGAGCGAAGGCGAAGGCGGCATTGTCATACCGGAAGAGGATATCCAACTGGTAATGGCCCAATCCGGTGCAAGCTATGATGATGCAAAGAAAGCTCTAGAGGAGAACGAAGGCAATCCCGCAGAGGCCATCATATCTCTAATGAGCTGAGGCTCCTTTTGAAATACATTTCCTTAGTGCAAGGTAAAATAAATCTTTATTGCCTTTCTTTACCTTTGAATGCCCTCTAAGATTTGTGGTTTTAATCAACTAGCATATCACATTCCCCTTTATTATTTATCAACTACCGGCGGAGGTATTTTCATTGACCAGAGAGATAAGTGATGAAAAGATCGAGAAATATTTGGCGATTACGAAAAAAGCACTTGAAAAGGCCCGAATAATTGCACCGCAGGATTCTTTTTTGGAGCAGATCGCAAAAGATTTCTATGATATGGCCCAAAGGTATCACCAAGATGCTCTCTTTTTCAGGGATAATGGAGATTTAGTCAACAGTTTTGCAGCTGTGAATTATGCCCATGGATGGTTGGATGCGGGGGCAAGATTGGGTATTTTTGAGGTGGGCGGAGATCATCAATTGTTCACTCTGGCACGGTGAGCCAATCTTTATTCAATACCTATTTCAATATCATTAGTTAGGATGGTTTTTTCAGATGACGTCCAGTAATGAAGTTGAAACCGGGATTATATCGTCCTATGACTTCACACATCCGGTCCCGGGAAAAAGCTGTTTTCGCATTGATGTATTCAAGGAAGTATATTCACCAAGGGAAGATTCCTTCTTGATAATGGATCATTTAAAGCAAATGGATATGTCCCCTTCCCCAGAATTCATGGAAATTGGGGTGGGAACCGGAATAATTTCCGTTTATGCCGGGTTGATGGGTGCCACAGTAACTGGAACGGATATCCATGATGTATCAGTAAATAATGCAGCACACAATGCAGAGATGAATGGGATTGAGGCATGCTTCTATCATGCGGACCTATTCGGAACGATTGACAAGAAGTTCGATATTATTGTATTCAATCCTCCATATTTGCCTCCAATGGATGAAGGTCGATCTGATATGGTTCTGGAGGATTGGGAGAAACGTTGCTTGGAATCCGATAAGGGAGGTGTTGGGACCACTCTTCGTTTTCTGAATGAATGTCCTTCCCGTATGCATGAAGAAAGCCTAGCATTGTTTCTAGCTAGTTCATATGGAGATATGGATGCTCTTGAAAATGCAGTTCTCCGATCCTTCAGTTCAAAAAGAGAAAAGATTGTTCTTATGGGAGAAGAGAAATTATTCCTGATAAGTATGAAAAAGGAATAGAATAATATAGTTTTATGAAATAATTGAAGAATAAGGGAGAATAATTCCCTCATTCTTAACATCAGGGATTCTAGATGAGCTCTATATCCCGCAGCTCTCGTGTGATGATCTTAACGGCTTGCCTTATATCCTTGGTGTTCCTGGCCCCTGTGCATACTATCTTGCCGGATCCGAAGAGAAGTGCAACCACTTTGGGTTTTTCAAGCCTGTATACCAGTCCAGGGAACTGCTCAGGTTCGTATTCCACCTTGTCGAAGGATAGGTATATGGCAGCCTTGTTGAGGTTGAGCATGGTGTTGAGGTTGCCGGTGGCCACTATGTTCTGAATATGCACCTTTGCCTTTTCGGGTACATTCCCCAGTTCTTCAGGATGATGTTCTTTGAAAAAATTTCTGATTCTGGTTAGAATGGCGTCAACAGCCTTCTTTGTCTGGTCTATGCTCTTGGCCCCTGTGCACACAAGTTTGCCGCTGGTGAAAAGCAGTATGGCCACTTTCGGCTCATCCATTCTGTATATGAGGCCTGGGAATCGACTCTTGTCGTATTCCGCTTCCTCAAAGTCATCCGCTATCTCCTGAAGTGCCAGATTGACATCCAATGATGATGATGCCACTATATTCACAACTTTTGGTTCTTCCATCTCAATACCTTCGATCTCCATTGGTATCCCCTCTTTATTAAATCAATCTTGATTAGGACTTAACAATTCCAATATATTTTGAACCTAATTACGGTAAAATATTACTATCCGTTTATAAATGTTCTATTTAAAAGTCTTTTCATTATAATTGTTGCTCCTATATAAATACCAAACTTTTTTCGAAGGAGTGGTTTTGTGTTGGTCTTTTCCTATTACATCAATAATTCAAATAAGTAAATATAGTATGAAAATGAGAATAATTAGAGTAAATTTAAACGTTTGAAGGTGTCGCAATGGAGGTACATTTTGGAGTAGCAGGAATTCCGCTGACATGCAAGGGGAGAACCCTTAAGGACAGTATCGACGACGTTCATGCTCTAGAACTGGAGGCAATGGAGGTCCAGCTTTTTAGATTTCCCATATTTGAGAGGGATGACAGATTTAAACTTGGCATTTTGGCCCGGGAACTGGAGGTTGAACTTTCCGTTCATGCACCCTATTATATGGATTTCTTCGGAACTCCGGAGGCTAGGGAGAGAAGTATGGAGAACATCAAAGAATCTTTCCTTATCGCCCATGAACTACAGGCGTCTCCGGTGGTAACACACCTCGGCCTATACAATGATAAAACACCCACCCAGGCATTGAAAGAGGCTATTAAGGTTACAAGTGAATTAGTAGCCTATGCTGAGGAGAAAGGCTACAAATGCAAATTGGGAATTGAGACCTCCGGCAGAGAAAAATTGTTTGGAAGTTTAGAGGAGGTAATGATGCTGGTGGAGGAAGTGCCTGAACTGGTTCCAGTGATCAATTTTGGCCATATACATGCCAGAGAAGAAGGGATTTTACGGAAAAAACTAGCCTTTCAAAGGATCTTCGATCAGGTCCTGGAAGTAACAGGTAGCAATAATTTCTATACTCATTTCTCAGGTGTAAGCCATCAGGACGGCAACAAGATCAAGGATACTCCCATAAAGAAGAGTGATATCAAATTCGATGCTTTGGCAAAATGTCTTTTCGATAATCAGGATTTTGAAGTGACCATTATCTCAAGTTCTCCTTTATTGGAGCATGACGCCCAGTATATGCAGCTGGTAATGGATCGGTATGCCAAGCGGTATGAGAGGAAGAAGAAGCTTGAGGAGGAAAAGGCAAAGATCCAAGAGGTGCAGGAAAAGAAAAATGTTTCTGACCCTGATAAAATAGAATCGGAGGAAGGCGCTGGTGAAGAGAAACCTGCAAAGAAGGAAAAAGAAGTGAAGGATGAAAAGAAAGGGACTTCCGAAAAAAAACCAGCTTCAAAGAATAAAACATCTGTCAAAAAACCCGCAGCCAAGAAATCCACCGCTAAGAAGTCTGCAAAGAAGCCTCCGAAAAAAAAGACCAAAACAAAGAAATCCCAACCCAAGAAGAAGTCACCTTCAAAGAAGAAATAATATTGATCCAGATCGACTTTTTCTATTCGCTAATGGGGACATAGTAGCATTTTGTATTTCGTCCCCTCTTTTCAAGGTATAGTAATCCCAGTTCTCTTAGTTGATGAACATTGTAATTTACTGCTTTTTTATTCCGTCCTATATTTTCAGCTAGTTTACTCTGTGTAACACCGGGATTGTTCTTAATGTGCTGAAGGATGCTTTTTTGGGTAATGGTCAGGTTCATTCCTGGCGCTTTATTCCAGTTTGGAGGATAGAATCGCTTATATTTCCCTTCTTTTCTAGATGTAACAAATCGCTCTTTCTCCAGCCTGTCAAGATGATAGGATAGTACGCCTGTTGTTAGTTTCAGGTCCTTCTTTATAGCTCTGAAATGCCGTCCTGGATTGTCCAGGATATGCTTGTTAATGATCTGTCTGTTCTCCTGCTCTAAGAGCTCGTTCCGCCTGATCCTTGAGAACTGGGCTACGACAACGACGATAATGACCAAAATGACCACAATGGAGAGAATAAGGTAGATGAGGCATGATGCATTACTTCCATCTTCTTCATCGCAAGCTTTGCCATCTTCACCAGGTCCTTCATTATCGTTATCATTGTTTTTAGGATAAATGCCGCTGTAAGTAATGTTTACCCATGTTACTGCTTCGGGCTCCAGGGTGAAATTGGTTTGATAGTAATGCTTCCCGTAAACGTAATAGGATAGTGTGTAATTTCCTGAAGATAGGTTGTTGAATCTGAAAAACCCATCCTTATCTGATAATGAGGTGATATTGTACTCCCCACTGTCTATATTCAAAAGTTCTATAGTGATGTTTTCCATTGGGAAATCCCTTTTATCTGAAATAATACCCGTCACAGTTGCTGAATCATTTTGGGCACAAACTAAAGGTGATTGAATTAGATTTAATAATAAAAATGAGATGAATAGTAGGGTCAATTTGTACCACACATGGTTTTTCATAATATCACTTTCATTTTTCCTGTTAACTGAAGTAAATACAGATGAGCCCTTGAAATAATTTATTGATAAAAATTAAATAAAAATGAGGGAACCCCTGTTTTGGAATTCCCGTATATTCTTCTATTTCTTGAAATAATCAATGGGGGGTGCCGGGAGTGGCCTTACGACCTGCTTTTCTTCCTTGATTACCGGTCTCAACGGTTTATTTATGTTCTTCTTTTTGGTTGCCCAGAGTGCAGCAATTATCACAATAATAACTGCTATGATCACTATCATTGTGATCAAACCACCTATGGCCGCGCTCCCGTCTTCTTCGTCGCAAGCTTTGCCATCTTCACCAGGTCCTTCATCGTCATCACCATACATATTATTTTCATGGGTTGTCTGGAAAACCTCTGCTTTCATTTCAGCGGATTTCTCTATCTTGACCGTGCCATGACCTTTTTTTGTTATCATCCCATCCTCGAATACAAGGAGATCGATCCTGTATCCGCTGCCCCTTGGAAGGTCCAGTTCGAACTCAGCGGTCTGAGTTTTCATAGGTTCTATATCTCCAACCTCCACAGTTGCCTCATCCTCCGCCATGTTGTTCTCCTCTACAACTGCAAAGACCTCTACTTTCACATTCTTCGAGGTGGCTTTACCATCATTGGTGAAGAATACCTTGGCCTTTACTGTTTGTTCTTCATCATCAGCTCTCGTACTGGCATCATTGTTGACGAACCGCACTTCATCAATATACAGATGTGCAAATTTATCAGGTTCTTCTATCTTTTTTTCCTTTTTATCAAGATCCACCATTGAAAGGATTATGATGCCGGTAAGAAGTAGAGCAATAACTCCTATTCCAGCGATGATCACTTTTGCTTCGACTGGCATTTTTCTGCCTTTGTTTTTCCTGTTTTTTTGCTTTTTTTTGCTGTTTACCATAACAACCACATTCCCATGAGTAGAATATGGCAAGGATTAATAAAAAGGAGATTGGAACGGTGATTGGACTGTTATATAAGGTTTTTGGAACGGTCAATAGACAATACCCGCGCAGAAAAAATTATTAGAATCTTAAAAAAGGTGCGGAGGAGGGGATTCGAACCCCCGAAGCACTAAGCACAGGGTCCTAAGCCCTGCCCCTTTGGCCGCTCGGGTACCTCCGCATACAAACATATTATATTTGTTGATTAAGGCTAAAGGTTTCTACATAGTAATTTTCATTGCGGTGCTGAAGCATCCATGTATCTGCAATTTGAATATTTCAAATATTCTCCAATCTTATTGCATCAATCAACTCAGGAACAGTCTCATGTAGGGGAATATTATGACGAACAGTATCAGGGTCCCTACTAGTATTGAGGTAATGACAGTGATAGTGTTTGCCCTTTTCTCTATCTTCTCAGGGTCCTTCTTTTTCTTGCCTCTCTCCATCAAACTGGTCAGCCCATCCTTGAAGATGAATCCGCCGTCAAGGGGTATTGCAGGTAGAGCATTGAAGGTCCCTATCAGGATGTTCAGCCAAAATATATAGTAAAGACCATTGGCTATGTTCCAGAAGGTTCGCTCACTCATGAAACTGAGCCAGCCGGTCACCTTGTAAGTGTCTGTTACAGGTGAATGGAAGGGCATCATCTTCCAGTCCATTGGTAGAGCAATGGAATAGTATAGGAGATTGAAGGCTGCACCGCCGGCAGAATCGGCGCTTCTTACTGGTTTATTCAGTATCTTTATCATCAGTTCATGGTCCTGCACGCCCACACCTAGGAACCCGTCGCCCCGGTCCTCTTCCAGTTCGGAATATTCAAACCGGTTGGCCAGGCTGATATTTGTGAAGGTCCTAAGCTCGCCCTTGTAATAGGTTCCGATATCAATAACATCGCCTGCCTTGGTAATGGAAAGGGCGTCGTTGAAATCAGAGTATTTCTCTATTTTGTAATATATTATGTCCAGGCTCTGCGGGTATTCAGTTCCGTTGGTTGCATTCCCTTTGTCCTTTTGAAAAGAACGGTTGATCCATTCGATGGATTCCGTAGATATGAGAATCCCGATGTTATCACCTATTTTTTCGGGATCCACGGCTCCCTGGAAACTTCCAAGGAATTCCCCTGAATCATAAAATCCAAGCTGATTGTAGTTCTTAATCGTATCATTGGTGTGGATCTTGTTATAGACCGTCATATTAGTAATGATCATACCAACGTCCATATCGGCTTCTTCAGCGGGGAATTCCTTTGTCAGGGTCCTTATCATAATCCCTTCGCTAGCGGGAGTAACCGCGCCCATGAATACCCATGAGAAGAGCAGTGCGAATATTATCCCAATAATGATGTTCATCGTTGGTCCTGCAGTGTACACCCTCATCCTCTTCTTCCGGGGTGCGTTCTTCATTGCTTCCTCGTCAGGTTCTACAAAAGCGCCTACAGGCACCACTAAGAGAAGCACTCCCATTGATTTTACCTTTATCTTGGAGGCCATGGCAAGTATTCCATGTGCAAACTCGTGAACTATGATTCCGATTATCAAGGCTACCGTACCAAAGGTAAGCGGAACAAGTTTGTTGACGCCTGGAATCACCAATATGTCCTTGGGGGATACGGGCTGAGATTCCTGCATGGTGCTCCCGATTGAGGAAAGTATAAGCGTGAAGAACATGAGGAACATTGCCAGAAAAATCAGTATGAATCCGATATTGGTGAACCATTTCCAGAAACCTTCGGGTTTTGTTAGGACCTTCAGCAATTTTTTTCCCTTTTGGGTCCTGAGCATTAGTATGGGTCCGAACATTCCCATGTTATATTTGTCAAAGAGACCTGTTTTGTGAAGAATAATGATGATACCAATAAAAATTGCTAACAATATCAGAGTTATGACAAATCCGTTAAGCATGGGTGATTCACCGGTTTCAAATATGTGTATTTTCAGCTATCAGAGGCGGAATTTATACCCTTCACATAATTATAAGATTGCTTTATTAAGGTATGCTCATCAGTTATGGATTTAACCTATATTGTGGTTAATAAAGGTTATTTGTAATTATTAATATGTCATATTGTTATTTAGTAACAATTCATATGCATTATGTGATTAGGTCTTAATCCAGGCATCATTAGCGGTGATAGAATGAAGAAAAATTTGTCATGGAATATCATGGAAAAGAGCGGATATAGTCCTGAAACTCCCCTAAAAACTTTAGAAATGGCTATATTGGAAAGATTGGATCGATACGGGAAGGAGGGAAGGAGCAAGGCCTTCAAATACCAGAATCTATTCCCCAACACCATTTTGGATACCGATGTTCAGGAGAAAATAATTGCAGCCTTGCTGTCAGGTAATCACCTGCTTCTATTTGGACCGCCGGGGTCCGGTAAAACCAATCTAATCAAGGATATTTTGAACCTTCTGCCCACTCAGAGCTTTGCGGTGAAGGACTGCCCAGTGGGTTGTTCGCCATACAGCATTGTTGATTCATCCTTTGCAGGCAAAGTACCTCCCTGCCCAATGTGTAAATCAAGGTTTTCCAATTTAGAAATGGGGGAATTGGGGGCTTTTATTCATGAGAAGGTCAACCGTGAAAAAATACCCCTCACAATTTTTCATATCAGAGAAGGGCACGGTTTTGCCAGGATCCAGGGTTCACCTGAAGTATTCCCTGACAATCTGACAGGAACAATTAACCTTCATAAGCTGGAGGAGATAGGAGATCCAACTTCTCCGGAAGTGATACAGCCAGGTAAGCTTCTCCAAGCTAACAGAGGGGTTCTGCTCATAGATGAGATAGGCAAACTGCCTCACGGTACCCAGAACGTTCTGCTCCAGGCTCTTCAGGAAGGGACGGTCACACCTGCCAAATCCAGGGAAACATTTCCTGCATCGTTCATAGCGGTCACTACTTCCAACCTAACGGACCTGGATGCTATTAACGAACCTCTTAACGACCGGCTTTCCAACATATATGTAGGTTATAATACAGAGCACTACAAGAATCGGATGATTATAGATCTGCATCTGAGGGGTACAAAGGATGATGTTTTCCTTCCTGAAATTTTCATTGAGGCTGCGGTACATTTGGTGGAGGAATGGCGGATCAAGGGCGGTGATATCTATGAGTTCAGGGAGGTGGGTTCTAACCGGACAATGATTGATATTGTTACTAGGACCCGTTCCTATGCCAAGCTTTTCGGCAAAAAGTATCTGGCCTTGGATGCGTATATCAATGGAGTGCGGGATGTTATGATGGGCCGCATCAGGGCCAGGGGCGAGGAGTCTTTCTTCGAGAACAAGAAGGTTATCGAGGATTTCGCCAAGAATCACACTCCTGAATCCGTGAAGAAGGCAGGGAAAAAATACTGGTGTAAATTCTATACAAAAGAACTCTCCTCCAATCCCATGCTTGGAAAGAAGACCCTTCAGCAGATGGAGAAGGTAATGTCCTCTTCTGAAACGCTTTCTAAGGTTATCAGATCAAAGAAAGGGTATTCCCGTTTCCTCGCATTTTATGATTATGTTATGAAGAAAGAGAGGTATCCGGGCCCTTACAAGGGGAAAATGCTTTTCAAAAGAGTTTATGATATTATGCGTAAAAATGATGTATTCAGCTGTGACTGAAATAAGATCTTGAAATAGACTGATAGGGATATCATGTTGAAACTTCCTGACTGCCGAAAATTGGACCTTGATAATTATCTGAGCTCTTCAGAGAGAAAGGAGCTCATGGTCAGGGTGGCCACAAAGGGCAGGAGAGGTTTGGAGGAATTCGTTGAACGGATGTCCAAGAACAAGGATTCTTCCATTGCCCGCCGCATTGAGAAGGTAAGGAAGGATCTAGAGACCCAGTCAGGCCGGATGAAACAGCTGATAAGAAGAAAATTTCTTCATAAAAGACAGCGTCTTGAGGAGCAGTATGATAAATTCCGTTCTAGGAATCTTGAGGATGAACTGAAGCAGAAACTGGTAGAATCCAGTAATCAACCAATGTCCATTGATGATCTGGATCTTGAAGAGGACAGTTTGATAGATATCATCTTGGGTATGGATAATTTGGGTAGAGAAAGGGGAAAAATGGAGCGTTGGTGGTTCCGATTCAAGGAAAGGCTTTTTAGAATTATTGGGGGAATACTCCGTTTTTTCGTATGGCTATTGATCAAGCTCAGAATAATGAGACCTACTGACCCTGGACATGATATCCCGCCTTACCAGTTCATGCTGTCATTTGATGCCATGAGAAGCCCCTATGCCTCTATCGAGCAGAACCTGGACCGGGCGATTTCCCAATCTCCAGATATGGCAAAAGTGGTAGAGAACAAGATGGGAGGAGGTCTTAAGGGTTCATTTAAAAGAGCTTGGGAGAAAATGACTCGGCCCGACAGATTCAAAAAGAGAGTCCAGGAAATGATCGCCGATGAATTGAAGGAGAAATTGAAGGAAACCCGGGAGGAATCAAAGCAGACAAAGGAGGAGGTGGAGCGTCTACTGGAGGCAGAGCAGAGGCGGCAGCAGGAGCTTCAGGAGGAAGAAGCCCATAAGGTAAAGGAACTCACCAAGGAAGAGAAGGATGAGTTAGAGAAGATGTACAAGGAGCTGAGCGCTACGCCCCTGGACCGGGTAAAAGAGGATGTAGAGAAGGACCTTAAGGAGATGGGTCTGGTGGAGGATAAGGACGGTGAGATGGCCATAACCAATAAACTTCTGGATATTTTCTCAGAGATAGTTTTCAATATGGAGATGAAGAACATACCTTCCTATCACGCGTCCAAACTCCTGAGTGGTGGAGTAAATACGGGGATATTCAGTACTCGAAGAATGAAGAGCCTGAATGAGATGGGGCAGATGAACATTATGAAAAGTGTTGTCGAATCCAGAATATACAACCCTGGATCCCGCTCTATAAGTGACGATCATGTCTATGTTTATGAGGAGGAGAAGGGGTCCATACAGCATGTAATACTGGAATTTGACAAGAGCGGTTCCATGGCTGACAAGAGGAAGATGGAAGCTGCCAAAAGGGCAATACTGGCACTCTACAGGGCTGTGAAGAACTCCAATTCGGAGAATATAATTGACCTTGTATCATTCGATACCAGGGTCAATGTAATGGATCTTAAAGAAGCCTGGAACGCCGAACCCGGAGGATTCACCAATACTGGTGAGGCCCTGAATGTTGCAAAACAGCTTTTTGATAAGACAAATACCCTGAAAAAAAGCATCTATCTAGTTACCGATGGGCTGCCTGAAGCCTTTTCAGCCAATGGAAGGGAATATGCAGGGGATTTCGAGAAGAGCATGGAGTACGCTCTCAAATATGCACATGAGCTAAAGAAGATACCTACATTGAAGTTCACCATAATTTTACTGGAGGTCAAGGATGAGAAGTTCATAGATGCTGCAAAGAAGATATCCGATGTTCTGAGCGGAAGGATTATCATGACAAATCCTCAGAAACTTGCCTCAGAACTTCTCGTGGAATACAGCAAGAGCGGCATCATGTAGTATGTTCGTTTTGCCCTTGAATTGGTATTATTCCAATCATCCAGCCTAATTTAGATAGTTAGTATTTTAAAAATCGGATTTAAATAAGTGCAGTAATATTGGTGGTGTGATGAAAAAGACCGTTCTGACTGTGATCTGTATCATAGCATTGTTCATCAACGCCTATTTCGGTTATTTTGGATATGTTGAAGATGTTGCCGATGATGAAAATGGAGATGAGAACGGCGGGGGTGATGACGATGATGACGGCAACGGGAATGGCGGAAATGACGATGATGATGACGGTCCAGGTCCACAGGCTACTGACGAGGTCATTGTTAATATAAGGAGCGGTGAAAGCCGTAGTGTGGATACCGAGAACCTATCGCTGAAGATCAAGGTATTATCCATAACCGGCAGCAAGGTGAACCTTGAAGTGGACCCCGGTTCCCACGAGGCTACTGCAGCCGAGGGCAGCGAATCCAAGATCATGCTCAGCGGGGATCATTATGTTTTGATCAAGGTACTTTCAATAGAGGGTGATACTGTATCCCTGAGAGTATCCGAGTTCGAGAAATTCTCAGTCCATCAGCCCCCTGAGATGATAGGTGACGAGTATACCTATGATTTCGGGATGTATGTGGAAGTGTATAACCAGAACCTTACCAGTGGTGAATATACCAAGTATACCATGAGCAGCGACGGTTCCTGGGTATCCATGGTCGAGGGCCCCTTTGATGTGGAAACAGGGTATGGTGACAAACACCCTTCCATAATGAACCGCTACATACTAAACGGCGAGTTCGAGATCACTGTGGAAACTGAAAGTACCGGCGAGATAACAGTGAACGGTGATTTTGAAGCCGATGATAAGGAATATACTGAACTGATGGAGAAGAAGAACATCAAGTCGGATAAAACAGGTATGATGGGCGTGGACAGCCTTCCGAATTCCAATATCGGCGGGCCTGTGAGCTACAGCGGGAAGATGAGATACTATCCCGATCCCAAGGTTGACCAGGATCCCACCATTTCCCAGAGGATATACGGGGATAAGACCATCACAGAGGGCGATACAGGCAGCGTTTACTTCGAGGGGGCTACGGAGCAATCTTCTTCTTATTATAACTGGACTGCCATAGGGCAGGAAGTATTACGGGTGCAGGGGCAGGACATCCCTACCCTTCTTATGAATATATCATCCCACAACAGCGATATGACCACCCAGCTCAGCGAGGGTTTTGTCGATAAGAACCTGTATTATGAGTTTGATTTCAAAAGAAGCGTTTGGCTATCCAATGAGAATTCCCACATTATCCGGGAGATATTCCACACCAATACCTCCTACGAGAATGAAGAGGAGATATCCTGGTTCGTATTTGAGGAAACAAGGGATCTTCTGAGCTTCTCCGCTGGAGATACTGAGATACCCTGGGATCCTTCAGGGACTCCGGATTATCCTGACCGACATCCCACTGGAGAATACCTGGAATGGGATATGGTTCCTGCGGGGGGCTATCTATTTCCTCCTGATGCCGAACCCGAGGATCTGACAGTCCAGATGGACCCTGAAGCGGCCTTTGAGTTCGGTCTTGAGAACAATGACGATCTGAATGATTATCTTGGGCAATATCCCAATGCATTCGTTACCTGGGCCAAGTACAATACTTCACTTCAGACCCCTCAGCTGAATGATAAGACGGGTTCCCATAGATGGAATTTCTCACTGGAAGACCCCATGAGCGATGACCTGGCTCTCAGCTACAAAGAGAAAAACGGTAATTGGCCGATGAGACATTACCAGTTCAGGGTGGCCAAGAACTTGACCATCAACAAAAATCCCCTGGATCCGAAACAGTATGATCATACAATCGAGATAGATGATGACATGGGCATGGAGCGGGGCTGGACAAATATCGGGCGCAGTGAGCTTGACAGCAGGGGTTTGACCCTCTCGGGAGCTCACGATATTATTAAAGCAGATCCTGATGCAGGTGCACAGCTCTTCGATTCCAGCGGAAATCTTATACTTGAGGATCTTGCCATTCACGTTGGGAAGATTGCAGGCGCCGAGGAGGCCCCTGGTGCCGAGATAATAGAGGCCCTTACCGGGTTGTATGTCCCGTACACCAAGTACACCTGGTCATTCCAGCGCGCCTCATTGAAGGAGATGGGGGACACTTTTATAATCAGCGTGGATGTGGATACGGGAAGGGTGGTGCAGATAACCCAGCTCGAAGGGAACCAGCTGCTAGCCATCTTTGAATAAGGCGTGATCATTGTGAAAGGTAAAAATGAGAAGATGCCTGTGAGTACCATCAAAAGAATGGCAGCGTTCTCCCTGGTCCTGTTGTCATTTGTTTTCTTATTGATTGCGCATTTTATTCCTGCATGTACAATAGAAGCGGATATGCCAGTAAGGACTCCTATGGGGGAGACCATCGAGACAGGTTTGGATGGGGAAATTTATCTCCATAGATTTGATATCGGGGCAAAGGTAGAAGGCGGGATTGTAGGTGAAAAAGTTGAAATTCAGCGTGACGGCTATTTTCTGGAAGGGCCCGGGGATGACCTTTCTGACCGATTGGGGGTCATTATGAACAGTCATGGGAATTACACCTACGAGATGGCCTCGAGGACCTCCGGTACATATGATCCCTATAAAGGCAGGAACAACGGGGGGAAGATAGCTGTCAAATCGGTTATCGAACGGGTTCCCTTCTGGGTGGGAGGATTGGAATACAGTCATAAGATCACAATCTACCTGAACAATACCATGAACCTCTCCAGGGTTGATATATCCCGAGTTTGGGTAGAGGTCTGGTACGACTATAACGATGATACCAATGATTACGAGAAGAAAAAAGTGGTATGGGAAAGGGATGTGAATGATGTTCTCGAGGATGAAACTGATTTCTTGGAATATTCCCACAGTATGAAATATACCACATCGGAAGATAAAATAGGCATTGCTACCCGGGCGGAATGTACAATGACCGATATATTGGGAAATACGGATGACAGTCCGGACCTTCCCTTTGCCTCTGATAGCTATCCCCATCCCCACAATGTATACGTGGTCACCCATTACAACGGGATAAGGGTTGCTCTCCTGGTGCTTGCATTTCCAATGTTCATTATTTCAGCCCTTCTGGCTATCCCAGGTTCATATTTCATATTTAAGAGCCAAAGACGCGCGTTTAAATATTTTTTTTCAGGCGGTGTCATCACAGGTCTTGGAATATTTTTCTATTGGTGGGGAGTGAATGCAGTTATAGAGATGTCCTCTGCTTCCTCTGCGCTTTCCGCTATAAGCAAGAACTTCTTTGAATGGAATTGGGCAGTTTTTATACCTTTGGTGTCATCAGTAATGCTCTTGGGTGCGGGAGTATTTATCAGATTGTCGTTTCCACCATCTTTGAAGGATATTGAGGAGGTGGAAGAGTGCTATGAAAATGATGATGGCAGCGTGATGGAAGGGATGGATGAAGGGGAAGGCAGTTCCTAAAGAACTCAGGAAAATAAAACGCTTTTTCAGCCCGAAATGTATGAGTTTTCAAGCCCCTTCTGGATGATCAGTATTTAAAAGGTAGCTAGAAACCTTGTAATTAATGGAAAAAGGTCTTTAAGCATAAGATATTTTTAGTACCTGATTCCGCTGGAATAATTGAAATTACACCATGGAATAGAGGTTTTTAAATGTGTAGCAATAAGAGAACTGGTAAGTATTGGATGCTTGTTTTGATAGTAAGTGCGGCCTTGCTGGGAATGCCAGGATTTGTATTTCTTAATAATATTTCTTCTTCAGCGTCAGCGGATGACATCTATGCTGTTCCATATCCCACTACCCGGACTAGGTCTGCTGGTGAATGGAATCTGCCCATATGGGAGGTTGGTAATTACTGGTCATTCCGAACAACTCTGCATGGAGTTACTGACGAGGGCGATGAGTTCGATGAGTGGGAGAACCGCACCTTAACAGTAACGGCGGTGGACGAGTTATATACTGGTCACGGGAATCCCGTGGAATGCTACAATCTCACTCTTTCAGGTAATGTTCAGAACTACATGGCAGCCGAGATGGATACTTCGGAATACGGATTTGATTTCGGAACTGTCCCTTATAAGACCACTTTGGATGCCACCATATCCGGTTATATGCTTATTGAAAAGACCAGTCTGAGCCCGGTACAGCTATACCGGGAGAAGGAAGGTGTTGCCACAATATACGACCTTCCGGCACTTGTATCTTTTCTAGAAGGCGACTATGACTACAGTGATTTTTCCATCCGAAATAATACTCCTCCACTGGAACTTTTCCAACTACCCCAGAGCGCTGGTGACTCCTATCATCTATCCTCACGGGTGGATTACTACACCGAGAACTTTCTGGATATACAGGGAGGCCAGACCCGTAGGTCCCGAAGCCATTATCTATACGAGGATGATGTGGTGGTAACAAGGGATGATATATCTGTCGATCATGCCGATGCTTTCATGAGCGGCGAGGATCAGAGATGCCTCAAGGTAGTCCATACCGAGAACGGCGGTGATCTGACTACGGACAAGGAGGAAGAAGTACAGCCGCCTGACGGAGGGACCCGCACAATTCATATGTCCACAGTTACGGGTTGGTTCACACAGTTCACTTACGATAATCATTACGGCGACATGGCCTCCGGCTATATTGTTACAGCAGATGATTATCTTAAGGATACAAATTATCAGGGAAGGGTACCTGAAGTGGCTGATGCTGCATTCCAAAGTGACCAGGTAATTAACAGTGGAGGCGAGAGCACAATACTGAAGGCCAATATATCCGATCCCGACGGCACTCTGGATATTGATAAAGTAGAAGCCGACCTGGTGGATATTGGAATAGGCGTTCAGGAAATGTATGACGACGGAACCCACGGCGATAGGGCGGCCGGCGACTATGAATATGCCCTTGAGATCGACATACTGGATACCGTTCAGGCAGATACCTATTCAATTGACATTACGGCTTACGATCTTCTTGAGAACACTGCTACGGCCACAGCGGATCTTACCGTGGAGGACGATAACGAACCTCCAAGCATATATTCTGCCTATCACGACCCTTTGGTCCTATATAATGACGGAATTACCGAGGTGAGCTTCTTTGCAGATGCAGGGGATGCTGACGGTCTTGAGGACATTGTTGATCTGTATGCCGATCTTTCCGAGATAGGGGGTGCCAGCCAGGTATCTCTTTCCGATGATGGTACCGGGGTGGACGTGAGCTCGGGTGACGGTCTGTTTTCCCTGCTGCATATAATTCCTGAAAATATAGGTCCAGGAGAATACGACGTAGTCTTTACCATAGAGGATGGGGCAGGAGCAGAGGCCAACTACTCCCTCGATGTTACAATTGAGGAATATATCCCGGTTCTCCCGCCGGTAATTATATCCTTTGGTGCGGAACCCGACACGGCCTTACTTGTTGATGATCTGGAGGTGCTTTTAACTCTGGATATAACTGACGGTAATGGTCTGGATACCATTATCCGGGTCGAGGGCGATCTGACAGAGTTGGACGGCAGCAACAGACAGGAGTTCTATGATGACGGCACGAACGGCGATGAGACCGCTGCCGACGGTACATATTCATATCTTGCTGAGGTCCCGGATTATCTTCTGGATGATCTGGGTGAGAAGGAGGCGGTTTTCACAATGATGGTCACGGTCACCGATGATACCAACGAAAAAGCCTCATGCAACATTACACTAACATTGAAGGAGAATAATGAGGCCCCCTATATCCAGTCATTTTCAGCTGAAGGAAAGGATGTTCTGAACGATAAGAAGGACGAGGTCAAGGTCACCATCATTGTAGGTGACAATAACACAGTTGCAGATATTGAAAGAGTTTGGATAGATCTCACAGGTGCAGGAGGCGTGGAGATGGACCTTGCTACAGAATCCCTGGACTTCGAGATGGTGGGAACCTATGAGGGGACCTTTACAGTTCCCAGTTCGGTTCCGCCGGGTTCATATACCATATCGCTATATGCAGAGGATTCCGCGGGTCAGCAGGCGGTTTACAGTTTTACCATAGAGGTTACAGCACCGGCCTCAGGCGATGATGATACCGGAGACGATGATACAACTGGAGATGACGATACTGGAGACGATGACACCGGTGGCGACGATGATATAACTGGAGATGACGATACTTCCGATGGAAAGGGCAAATCAGGTGACAGTCCCGGCTTTACGATGGCACTGGTTGCATCTGTTATCGCAGGCTTCATTATTGTGAGCATCTACCGCCGGAAAGAATAATAACCCGAAAAGCCTTCATCATATCATAAATGGTATCAGGTGCCGTGAGGTGGTGCGGTATTGCGAATGGTCAGCCGTGACCCATACAAAAAGAGATTCTTCAAAAGGGAACCTTCTCCTCTAAGAATACTGCTGCTCAGATTACTGATAGTGGTAGTTCTGCTTTTCATCTTGGCCTTCATATTCTGGGCAATAGAGCGGGACAGCATAAAGGATACCGCAGGCGGTAATTTTTCATTTTTTGATTCATTATACTTTACAGTTGTAACAGTCACAACCCTTGGTTACGGGGATATAGTCCCGGTCACCGAGGGTGCCAGGATGTTCGATGCTTTTATAATCACGCCTGTAAGGATGATAGTTTGGGTAATGTTCATCGGCACTGCATATCAGTTGATAATTCAGAAATACTGGGAGAGGTTCAGGATGAAAAGGGCTCTTAGCAAGATGAAGGGACATGTGATCGTAACCGGCTATGGAACCACTGGGGCCACCACAGTGAAGGAACTGCTTTTGAAGGGATATGATGAGAACTCTCTTGTTGTTATTGATAGGGACGAGAAGAAGGCCCAAACCGCGGGTGAGGATGGCGTTACGGCTCTAGTAGGTGATTCCACCAGGGAGAGTGTATTGATGGAGGCTGGGATAGGTACCGCACAGAGCCTACTTGTAACTATACCTCATGATGATACCAATGTGCTTATTGCCCTTACCGCAAAGGACCTGAATCCCCGGCTGAAAGTTATAGCCCGCGTTAGCCAGAAGGAGAATGTCAAACAGCTGGAAAGAGCAGGCGCGGATATTGTGGTTTCTCCTTCCCTGACCAGCGGAAATCTAATGGCCATGGCGGTCTCCAGCAGTTCAAGTGTACGGATGATGGGTGATCTTCTAACCACCAGCAGAGGCGAGAATGTATCCCAGAGAACGGTCAAATCCGATGAAGTTGGCAAGAGACCCAAAGAATTGAAGGGGATGGTAGTAATAGGAGTGATATCCGGGCAGAAGGATTACGGACCAACTAAACTGGACGGTCTTAAACTGAAGAAGGGTGATCAGCTGATCATTATAGGGTGAGTGATTTTTTAGCAATCTCCAAATTCATATTTGTATTACTATTAGTCCATTACAAAAATAATAAAGATCTATGACGAATAATCTGAATTGTAGCTGACCAGTGCAGCATCCTTGACCCCTTTGAGTTTCAGGAACTTGTCCACAGTCCCAACCTCTTTGTCCCGAAGCCTCACTTCTACCATCAGCTCTATTCCTGAACCATTGACCGTCCGCGACCTTACCTTGTGCTTGGGCAGGCCGGTCTGGACCTTTTTTTCAGCCTCCTTGTTATAGTGGATCACAAGAAGATAAGGGCTGGACGGTTTCAGGTTCACCCTGGTCAATCCAATAAGGAACAGCCCTATCATCAAGCATCCGACTATGGCTATCATGTAGAGCCCGGCTCCGCATGTTATGCCCACAGCAATGGCCCAGAAAGTGAAGATGATGTCAGTAGGATCCTTTATGGCAGCCCTGAAACGCACAATGCTCAATGCACCCACCATACCCAGGGATAGGGCGATATTGGAACTTATGGGCAGTATCACGAGAGCAGTCACCAGGCTTGTCAGGACAAGTCCTACATTGAAGTTGCGGGTATAAAGGACGCCCTTGAAGGTCACTCGGTATATGAAAAAGATAAAGAGCGCCACCAAGAATGTCACCGCCAGCGCTATTACTACCCTTTCAACTGTAAGCGTTTGATATGTGTTTGCAGGATTTGTGAATTCATCCATCAGATCGTTCCAGTTCATCTATTGGTCCTCCCAATCATTCAGCTTGCTGTATCTTTTACTTATAACAAATTTGCCTATTGCAGTGCGGGGATTGATGCTGGACGGCAATATTCCCCTTATATGTACAGGCAGAATTTCGTTGAATTTAATTTCAAGTATTATCCCGTAATCACCGAATCCCATGGATATCAAATTTTTGTCGAACAGGGAAACGGAGTTCAGACCGGTATGCAGTCCTATATCAAAGGTTATCCGAACATTGCTTATAGGGTACACATATGCCTCCCTGTAATACTCAACTATGACATCTGGTTTCAGTATGTTCAATTTGCTGTCGCTGTAGAATCTTCTAAGGAGAGGTTCCTTCGAGTTCCGCAGATGGGCTATATCCCCCTCGATCATCCTCTCAGCGTCATCCCTGGCTACCTGCGCAATGTCTTTCTTGACATAGTTATCTATCTTTGATTTACATTCGAACTTTATTATGGTGTCCTTTAGATCGTATATCCTCAGGCGGTACTTCTTCCGTTTTCTGACCCCTGCCAATTTTTCAAAGAGCGCAGTTTTTCTGACATCGTCAAAGTACAGGCTCCTTATGTGATACTGGCCGTCCTCACCAGCATATGGGTCCTGCTTCATTACAGTCCTCAGCTTTGTCCTCAAGAGCCGATATTCCATTTTATTTATATGGTATTTGTATTCATGCCTCAGTCCTTTCACTTTTCCGCCCCTCCTCTATTCTTTCTATCCTTTAATCGGCCGATGAATATTACAAGTGCAATCAAAATTACTATCAGGAGTACCAATAACCATCCTTCCTTTGCGGAACCCTCTTCATCAGGTGTGATCTCGTCATTGGACCATCCAGGAGTGGGTGTTGTCAGGTATTCCCAGTTGGGATTGCCGTCGGGGTATCTGCCGTATGAAACATCCCTGTTCTGCTTCCCGAAAATTATTGAATCGATAATGGTAGTGCCGTCCCTGTCCACCAAACCCAGTTCTTCACCGTTAGCCCTGAGCTTGAAGTCAAGGTGGAGTATTCCCAGTTCAGGCAGGTTGTCTGCCCATAGTATGATATGTCCGTCAGCCGGGATGGTCACATTGTCAGGGAACATCCATTTCGTGGGGTTACCAAGATTGTCGGTGAAATACATGCCGTCGAGAACCACCTCTTCATCTCCTCTGTTGTAAAGTTCCACCCAATCAGGATAATCTCCCTGGGAATCGGTATAGGAACCGTCGTTGTCAGCCATGAACTCGTTGATGAAGAGTATTCCCTTTAATGGATTGGATACGTTGCTGCTTCCATTGCCTTGCCTTGTAAAGATTATCTTGGAATTATATTGCTCTGGGAGGGGGTTGATTTTCGACACTTCGGAAACATTATTGGATATTATGGTCGAGACTGAAAACAGCATAATAGCTAGAATAAATACGTCGACCCTTACACCAGAATGTCTTGGTTCGCCTCTCATGTTCATCCCATCCAATTTATATCATCATCGTCAGATGGAGTATAGGGTCCCCGGTCATCATCACTCCTCCAGTTTCCCCAGTAGTCCCAATCTTCACTGATTTCTTCTTCTACTTTTTCTTCTTTCTTCCTAGATCTTCCGAGCCTGCCATAGCGCCCTCGGCGCCCCCTCTTTCTGTCCTTCTTACCTTTCCCTTTCTCTCTTCTGGATCTCTCTTCCACGATCTCGACATCCAAAATTTGGGTTTGGCGATTCTCCTTTTTTTTAGATGATTCCGGTCCAATAAAGATTATTTCAGCTTCCCCTTTCTCTTGATCCTCAGTTTTTTCTTCACCCGTTTCATCTATCTCACGGGCTTCTTCTACATCTTCACCCTCAGTTTCCTCCGCACCTTTGTCTCTACCCATTTTGAGAACGCCAGCATAGATCAGGGCCAGAATGATCAGTATAAGTACAATGTATATTGCCCAGGTGACAAGTCCTCCCCCTTTATCCTTATCATTTCCTCCACTCTCATCGGGAGGCCCACCATTGTTATCTCCGGAATGCCCGTTATTAGGATCGCCTGTCCCATTTGGAAGTTCTCCTTCAGTAGCGTTTCGAAGAATATTGGGATCTCCGGGGCTTGGATCAAGATAATGCCAAGAATCAGTTCCGTCCGTGAATCGTCCGTATGAAACATCCTCGGTCTGAGGGCTGAAAGCCACTGAATCCAGTAAACTCGCTCCGTCTCGTGTAAAGAGAGCTATCTCCTCACCAGAAGCGTTGAGTTTGAAACCGGCATGCAACCCCCCCAGTCGGCTCATGTTATCGGCCCATATTACCAGAAAACCATGAGGGGGTATTTCAGTTCCAGGGGGGATCATCCATTTCAAGGGTCTGTTCAAATTGTCAGTGAGGAACATACCTCCAAGGTCGACCGTAAAATTGGCCCTGTTGTATAGCTCGATCCAGTCCGGAAAAATGCCCGTATTATTACCGTATTCCAGGGTTGCACCGTTATCAGCCATGAACTCATTGATCACTATGTTATCAGGCATTATTGAGATTTCATCTTTGATATTGGGTTCTCCGGGGCTTGGATTGTCCATGATCATTATCCAATCCGGACCTCCGTCAGGGTATCTCCCCATTGAAGCATTGCGGTTCTGTACCCCGAATACTCTGGAATCGATAAGGGTGTATCCGTCTGAGTGGAAGAGGCCTATCTCCTCGCCGTTGCCGTCAAGTTTGAAAGAGGCGTGCAAGTCTCCGAGGTCGGCTCTTCCCGAAGCCAGGACCACCAGGAAACCGCCGGCCTTGATTGATGAGTTCGGAGGGAATACCCATTTGTCAGGGTTTGCCAGATTGTCCGTAAGATATAGGCCCTGCATATTGATGGTGCTGCTGCCCGGATTGAAAAGTTCTATCCAATCGAAACCCAGGTACTCGCTGTTCCTTGATAGATCGGTCAGCTCTGGAGGATTAGGCCTGGCCATGAACTCGTTGATCAAAATGACCGGCGGTTCAGCCGGTGGGTCGTCCAGTCTGTTAAAGGAACCCGGTGAGGGATGGTCCGCCATGAACTCCCAGTTGTCCACTCCATCGGGGAATCTCCCCATGGATACATTCCCGCTCTGATCCCCGAAATCCACCGAATCAATGAGAGTGAATCCGTCACTTGCGAATAGGTTAATGTTCTCCCCCTGGGCCCGAAGACCGAAACTGGTCCAATGACAATCATCACCAATCCATTCGTTTTCTCCGCACCACAGGACCAGATACCCCTTGGAAGATACAGTGGTATTTTGCGGAAATATATATTTATCCGGACTCAGGGGGTCGTCGCTGAGAAAGCAGCCGTGGAGATCCAGACTCTCGTTTCCCGTATTGTATAGCTCGATCCAATCAGGATATGTTCCATTGGGGCCTTGGATTATTCCACGGTTGGAGGCCATGAACTCGTTGATCACTATTCCCTGGGGTAAGTTCACAATTTCTTCATCGTTATCCATGTTGGGTAAACCCGGTGAGGGATTGTCTTCCATGTATATCCAAGTCCCATTACCATCAGGATATCTTCCGTAGGACACATCCGGAGGTATGTCCCCGAAGCTCACGGAATCGATCACCGTCTCACCGTCAGGTTCCACAAGGGAAACCTGCTCCCCGCTTGCATTCAGCCTGAAACCCGTATGCAGGGGACCAAGCCGCCTATCTCCGCTTGCCCATACCAGCAGATGTCCCTTGGGAGCTATGAACGAGCCCATGGGGAACTGCCATTCCAGAGCGGTGCTGAGATTGTCGCAAAGGCATAATCCGCTTATATCCACGGTCCTGTTCTCAAGGTTGTATATTTCGATCCAGTCACTGAAGTTCCCCGGTCCGTTCATATAGCTAATGGTATTCTCGTTATCCGCCATTAGTTCGTTGATCACTACTTTGGGTATTTTTCTCACAGTTGTGATGTCTGCTTTGTTCAGTGCGCTCCATTCGCCCTGGTACAGTGCTCTTGTCTTGACAGTTGCCGAGCGTTCGAGAGTTATTGGTGACGAATAGACCAAGGCTGTGGACGAGGGTGTTCCGAGAACGTTTTTCTCAGAACTTAGCTGAAGATCGAAACTGATATCACTGCTTGTATCTGAATCCTGATGCACCTCAACGGCAATGATGTTGTCTCCCTCCATAAGGATACCTTCAGCATCCACCAGATACTCGAACCACATGTCCTCATCCGGTGTGTAGTCCGAAGCTTCAGTCATATAGTCTATCTCAATCCCTTCTGGCATGTTGCTTCTGACCAGTTCAACACCGTTCAGATATACCACCGCTCCATCGTCTCTAAGAAGTTTTATGATCAGCTTCGAATGTTCATCAGCGTCGTCAATATGGAATGTTTTCCGAAAATATGTAGTGATATAACATGGATCTCCAGGAAGTGTTCTGCCGTCATCAACCTCTGTGGCCTCATCACCGTCGCCATAGCCTAACTCAGCTGGTCCTGAGGGCCAATTGATGTCTCCGGTCCTCCATTCAGTCCCCTGGTCCGAACCGTTATCCAGGTAGTTCCAGACCTCCCCTGATTGTATCAGATCACTGTACAAGGAGACACCGGGGATACACGGATCGTTTCCGTCCAGTGTATAGTAGATAGTACCGTTAGGGCATGCCATTTCCAGCTTTTCGTCTCCAATAAGCTCTCCATTCCGCAAATCCGTTCCGTTGATCATGAATTCAGGGGGTTCTATTTTGGGGTATAATGAAGCGTCTTTGAGGAACCCAAGAACCACGTCGGTCCTGTTTGGAAATAATTCCTGATAAAGTGCATCTCTTACTGCAAGCCAATGGTCCCTGTCATAGGATGGTTTTCCCGAAACATCACCCCACCTGGCGGATTCGGCTGGAATTGCCAGATCCACCCTTTCCGCCAGTTTCCTGTAGAGCGCCATTGCGTTCTCGGGGGTTAAACTTCCGTTATTGAAGAAGTGATGGTAGACCCGGTCCCCGAACTCCTGCCTGAATTCCCAATTCTTCCTGAGAGCCTGGTATATCCAGCTGGGGCAGTCGTAATTGTTCTCACCTGTAAGGTCTTGTCCCCAGGTGTCCAGAAGGGACATCTCGCCGTCCCATACAAAGAATCTCCAGGCTTCGCTGTTGTCACGCTTTCTAGTGGCGTGCCAGTTGTGGTGGTCCCAGTCCATTGAACCGGCATAAAGGTTCAGGAGTATGTAATCGATGAGATTTGTGGTGTTTATGAGTTTATCGAAATCAGGGTTAGGTGTTCCGTCCGGATTCTCACCTTGGATCTTCCTGTAGCTTTCATTTGTCCACATATCCTCCTCTCCCGCCATCTCTATTACCTTGTCCCATGCGCTTCTGTTCCCGTTCTTCATCTCACCCTCGTGGATCACATCCCAGTCTTGGTTCTCACCGCCGAAGTAGCTTGTAAGATAGGATTCATCAGGCCTCTCGATGGGATTGTAAAGACCCCAGTAGAGTCCATTGACATATAGATGTACAAATGTCCCCCTGGAGTTCATGGATCCCATGGCTATCTGGGCGGCCCTGGTCCATTCATCCCTTATCAACTGGGCCAGATCCCTAGTGGTATCGGTATACAGATTGTGCCATGCGTCCTCGAAATTGGATCTGAGAATAATCGAGTTGAACTCCTGAATACCCTCCTCGCCGAACAATGGATAGTTCAAACTGCCTGGGCCATAGCTGCTCCTGAATATCAGCCTGAAGGAGTGTTTCTTGAATCTCGGCGCCCGTCCCAAGCCGCCGTAGAGCCTTACACCGCAGTGGTGGGTGAATCCCGGTTCTCCTTCAGGATCGATAAATTCTACTGAACAGTTCCTCTCATATCCTCTACCGTCGCCCCACGTGTAGAAGTAGATGCCTGCGTCGTCAGGGTCCCAGCCATGGCGGAAGAGATCGTCCTTATCCAGCACCAGGGATATTGAGGGGATGGATCTAAGACTGTCCTTCATGTCGAAAGGATTTCCGCCGCTGTCATTGAGGGGCATACTATTGACGATATCCGGGTCCATCTCATAGTCGCTAGGAACATATCCCGGGGGAGTGGCGTTGCTGTCCTTTCCCCAGGTTGCAGGAAAGCCGTCCGGGAGTATGGGCTGCTCCAGCACATCATTGAAGAAAATATATGAATTGGTCACGATATCCGAGGGAAGCCATCCCGTCTGGACGGCTATTGCCCTTACGCATGTGGTATTCTCGATAAATAGCGGAGCGGAATAGATCTCCCCGGATGTCTCATCAGGCCAGCTCCCGTCCCTTGAATATTTTATGACCGCATCCTGGTTCGGGGAATCAAGGGCGAGCTCGAAGGGGCTGTCGAAAAAGCCGTGTTCGGTATTGAAATTAACATCAGGTACTATGCCCAGGTGACCCGGGGTATTGGCTGATCCAGGTGTGGGTTCTGAAAAGTACTGTTCTTCTCCACTGAATATTCCGTAGGATACATTGCTCCTCTGCCTTGGGAAGTAAGGGTGGTAATGGAAGTATGGAAATAGACCATTTGGCTCAACAAGGGCCAAATATTCACCTTCACCGGAGAGTCTGAAATTGGTATGCAGCTCATCGCCGCTTATCCTTCTGTCCTTCCCTGATGCGAAGACAAGTATATGTTCTTGAGGATCTATAGGGGTATCTGGGAACCGCCATTTGGTGAGTTCATCAGGGTCATCAGTGAGATACCATCCCTGAAGATTGACCTGGGAAGCGTTATTGTTTGCCAGTTCCACCCAATCCGACAGATCACCGTCGTCGTCCATCAATATCCCGTCGTTCACCGCAAGGAGTTCACTGATTATGATATTATCAGGAAGGTCCCTAGTGTCAGGGTGAGCAGGATTGGCGTTGTGAGATGGTGCTTTAGGGCTCATTGATACTTTCGGTCCTGCTTCAGCAGATTGTTCCTCTGGGGAAAAGGATAAGCAATCCCTGGAGCTGTGGATTTCCAATGGTGAAAATAATGTTGGCAGAAGAAAAGAAATTAAAACAGCAGCAGTGAGCAGACCCCTCTTAGAATATCTGTTTTTTTTATCCATTGATC
Source organism: uncultured archaeon (assembly GCA_964430885.1). Classification (GTDB taxonomy): domain Archaea; phylum Thermoplasmatota; class Penumbrarchaeia; order JASLWR01; family JASLWR01; genus CAYSHM01. The sequence goes on from CAYSHM010000004.1 coordinate 188,044, forward strand.
GCACCTGATTGGTGTGTACCGACAGGCCAATTCTATGGATTATATTCCATTATAAAATTTTTGCATAGTATGTTCAGCAGAAAAACACTCAAACCTGTTCTAGAAAGCTCATGCCTCACTAAAATAATTATATGTCCCGTATGTCTCCTGCTTTGCTTACTCTGACAATGAACAAAACAAATATAATCGAGATACGTGCTTGACCTTGTTAATGGAATTGGGTAAATTAGTTCTGTTCCTGAAAAGGAAATGGTTCCTGCCTGCACTTTCAGTTTTGATAATAACCGCACTTTGCTTTACTCAACTCACAGACCTGGATTTCAGTGTTGATTTTCAGGATTTTCTTCCCGACAGCGATACGGTTAGGGCAAAGGAGGATCTAGATGAGCTTTTCTCCGGAGATTCCTCCGTGCATTTGATCCTTCTCACGGAGAACAATGCTGACGACGATGTCCTAGCCCCGGCTTCCGTTAGGGCCGGTTATTTGCTGTCAAGGGAGCTTCAGGGTGTCTCAGGCGTGGACTCGGTCAATTCTATATATTTGGGATATGATCGTATTTTTGACATGCTCACCGGTATAGGACTCATGGATGCTTCCGATTCGGCAATTGTCAATCTGACCTCGGTATTTCACCGAGTGGTCAGGGATGATAACGGTTCGGTCTTCCTGAATTTCGCTCTCTCAGATTACAACTATTCGGCACCCCAGGTAAACAGCACAGCAGAGGATATCAGGGATTATTCAGATGTGTTTCTATCCGGAGACTTCAAGGATCGCGGAGATGCCGGCCGAACCCTTGCCGTTCTATTCCTGGAATCGGATCTGGCCCCGGAAGAGAGGAAGGCTGTGGTCAAAGATGTTATGGATACCTGTGCGGGGTTCGCCAATAATTACGGTTCAGGGAATTTTCCATTAAAGGCTGAACATACCGGAGAGGACCTTTTTCTACTTGAGATGGACGAGGAGATAGACTCCAACAAGATAGTTCTGGGACTCTTTGCACTTGCCTTTACCTCCCTGGTCCTTTTCCTTTCCTTCAGAAGGTTCACAAGGGTGATATTTCCCCTCCTGACACTGGGATGTGCCTTGGCATGGACCTTCGGTCTTCCCGGATTCTTCGGAATGGAAACCTCGCCTCTAGACCTGGCAGTTGTACCGCTGGTTGCCGGATTGGGCATCGACTATATGTTTCATCTTCTCAAACGCTATGATGAGGAGATTTGCGACCTTGCAGGCGGTTCAACAACCCCATTCGATGAGGGAGAATCATCCTCTCTAGATATATATGAAAGAGCCTTGTCCCTCTCCGTTGGGAAGGTCAAAAGACCTGTGATCCTTGCATCCTTTACCACTGTGGTGGCCTTTCTTACTGCCCTGTTCAGTCCTGTGGAGGCCGTGGCCAATTTCGGGATAAAATGTACCATTGGCATAGTGATCACCCTTTTACTGAGCTTCTTCTTCCTTTTACCCCTGTGCATTTTCATAGAACATCGCCTGGTTAGCAAGGATAAATGTCCGAATCCCAAGGATAACCGGACCCCCTACTTCATAGGCCACACCATGAACAACATTTCAAGGGGCGTGACGGTTTATCCTGTATTTGTTGTTATAGGGATACTGCTTGTGAGTACATTCTCCCTGATATATGCTGTTGATGTTGAGAAGAGTTTCGAGACCGATGATATAATATCGAATGATCTGGACGCCCGGGCAACCGAACACACCCTGAACAAGTATATAGGGGCCTCTTCCCAGTCAAGGGTATACTATTACTACCGAGGCGATGGAGAACCGGGGGTAGAACTTGTCAATGATATGGCCGAGAAACTGCTGTATGTAGAAGAAGCCCCCCATGTGGTTATGCTGGGAGACCTACCTCATACGAATTCACTTCTGGATATTTTCAGCAGGGCTATAAGCCATTCACCGGAACTTGCAGAGAAATATTCATTCTCCGGGAAGGATCACCTTCCATTGACCAACTGCACGGATAAGCAGGTGGAGGATTTTGTAAAATACCTTGAGAACAATTCAACATCCTATGGACTTCTGGAAGATTCTACTTTCTCGGATATGATCGGTAATGTATTTCAGCGCCATGGGAAGGGTTATTCGGCACTTATAGAGATTTTCGTCTATGTGGATACCTATGGGGAATCCAGTTCTCTGGTGTACAGTCTGAAAAGCGCTCTGGAGAATGAGGACAGTTCCGGGGAGATAGATATAACCTTGACCGGTTTGGCTGTAATGACAGTGGAAACAGTGGACGGTATGCAGGATACCATGCTCTACGGCACTCTCGCAGCATTCCTGGTCGGTCTTATTGTTCTTGTGGCAGTCTACAGAAAGGTCAGTTCTCCTTTCCTGGCCATGCTTCCTGTGGTGGTGTCGACATTATGGATATTGGGATTCATGTCAATGTTCTCCATATCGCTTAACATATTGACCATAACCATAACTTCCCTGGTAATAGGAATTGGTTTGGATTATTCTATCCACATAGTGGAACGATACGAGCAGGAAAGGAAGAAGCATGATCCTGAAAAGTCCCTCAAACGAACATTGAAATACACAGGATCCTCAATTTTTCTGTCCGCTTTTACTACAATTTGCGGATTCCTTATACTGCTGTCTTCCTCACTTCCAGTTATGAGGACCTACGGATTGATCAGCGGGATTGCCGTCCTGTTCTCATTCATCCTGTCCTGTGTTGTGGTGCCCATAATTCTACTCAAAACCCTCCGGAAGAAAACAGTCTGAAATTTACTATTTCACTTTAAGAACCGAGCAGTAAACATTAAATCGATATAATTACTATCTGAGCATTGATCTGAGATGACCGTAATTGTGATCTGGGATGGCAAATGAATCATTGATTAATATTAGCCTGTAGAGGTGTATTGAATGGATATGATCAAGGTAGGTATCAACGGGTACGGCACCATAGGAAAAAGGGTAGCTGATGCAATAACCGTTCAGAGGGACATGATGGTTGTTGGTGTGACCAAAAGAAGAGCGGATTACGAAGCACGCCTGTCCATCAAGAAGAACTACGATCTTTATGCTGCGGAAGCGGAGCATTTGGAGAGATTTGAGGAGAAGGATATACCGGTAAAGGGAACATTGGATGATCTTTTGGAAGTTGCCGATGTAATAATTGATTGTACGCCAGGGGGTGTAGGTGCCCGATATATGAACCGATACAGGGAGAGAGGGGTCAAGGCCATACTCCAGGGAGGTGAAAAACACGAGACCACCGGTTTTTCATTCAATGCATTCGTGACCTTTGAAGAGGCCAAGAAGGTTGATTTTGCACGGGTTGTTTCCTGTAATACCACAGGCCTCTGCAGGACTTTATACCCAATTTACAAGGTATTCGGAATAAAGCGGGTCATCAGCACGATGATAAGAAGAAGTGCAGACCCGATGGATTCCAATAAGGGACCCATCAATGCTATAGAGCCAGTCCTTACCGTGCCTTCCCATCACGGTCCTGATGTGCAGACCGTAATTCCCGACATGAACATACAGACCCTTGCAGTTAAGGTGCCTACCACAATAATGCACCTTCACTCAATAGCGGTTGACCTGACCGATGATAAGGTAACTTCCGATGATATTCTTGATCTGTGGAACCGAACACCACGAATAAAGTTCGTTAAGGGTGCACACGGCATTAAATCCACAGCGCAGATAATGGAGGTGGCCCGTGACCTGAATAGACCAAGGGGTGATTTCAACGAGATCATAGTATGGAAGGATGGGGCTCATGTCGTGAACGGTACGCTTTACTATTATCAGGCCATACACCAGGAGTCGGATGTTATTCCTGAGATAGTTGATTGTATCAGAGCAATGTTCGGTTTCGAAGGCGATTTCACAGAATCCGTAGCACTGACCGACAGTGCACTGGGTATTTTGTGATCTTTGATATGTTTGATTTTCATGGTTTTGGTTTTCATGTGCTGACCATATCCAACCGCAAGGTATGGGAATGATCGGCAATGGAGTTTAATTTGGAGTTGTGAAAAGAGATGAACGTAGGTAATGTTCCACTGGAACACATTTTGAGGATAGGTTGGGCAGTTATCGCCCTGATGTTCCTAGTGGATATCTTGCTGTTATACCGAAAACCAAAAATAGGGGTTGTGGCCTTTGATCTGAAGACCGGCTTTAAGGATGAGCTTCTCTGCAACCTTCCTTCTCTATTCGCTTTTACAGTGTCCTTCGCCATGGTTATTTTCTTTCAGGTCAGGACAAGTTCATCGTCATTCTCGACCATTGACGGATTGCTCTTCGCCTGGGCTGTAATTACCATGATCTTCTATTTATTGGTACCGAAGAGGACGATATTAGCGGATGAGGGAATTTTTTATGCTGGAAATTTGGTCAAGTGGGAGAAGATACGCAAAGTGGTGCAAAAGGATGATATGGTTATACTTCGAAGGGACCGCGTCATGCTTCTCCCGCCTATCAAGCTGTTAAGTGGAAAGGAGGATATTGAATCAATATACCGCTATTCTGCGGGAAAGGCGAAACTGGTATTGCAGGAAGGCCCTTCAAATGGCCCCGGTTCCGGCGGTGATGAAAATGACCATCAATAGCCTATCCTTAGTGTTATCTGATCCCTTTCCCTTCAGTTCTTCCCAGGGTTTGGAATTGGTCCTCAGGATATTTGGGTCTATGGGCGGTGCTCCCTTCATCACCCTTGTTTCCCTTGCGGTATATTTTTTTCATCACCGCAAGATGGGTTTGGATTTGTTGTACCTCGGTATTCTGGTTTCCATAGCAGGCATGTGTTTACAATGGGTGGCAGGGATGAATCCACCGTCTCCTGATGTCAGAATGGTGGATACATCGGCGTATTCATTTCCCGATATCAATGTGGCACGGGGCGTTTCCGTGGGTGTGATGTTGGGTTTTTTTATCCCCCGCAAGTCTGTCAGGTACACGTGTGCGGCAGCATCGTTTCTTATTGCTTTTTCCCGCCTTTATCTTGGCGTATCTTATCCTCGGGACCTCCTCGGGGGGGTCATTGTTGGACTTATTGTTCTTTTTATGTTCAGCAGACTCATCAAGTTCTACAGGCCAGCATTGAAAGCTATGGCCGTCAAGCGGGATTTTTCACCTCTTCCCATGGTATTTTTCTTCATTGTTTCGATATTTTGCCTTTTAAAAATATTTATTCCATCGGATGATGGAGGAGCTCTTTTTCTTGGTTTTATGGGGGGTTCTGTTATGGGGCATTTCTCTTCAAGAAGAGGGGATGCATCCCCTTATGACGATGATCCCGAAGACGGCGGTACCCTATCCGGAGAAATGAACGAGATCAAGGAAGCTCCCTCCAAGCCCATGGGATGGGGGACTGCTTTCTTGCTTGTTCTTGTCTATACTCTTTTACTTGTTGGAATGTACTTCTTTCTTGAAAAGAACACATTGCATCCACTGTTTAAGGATAGTTTGATCCTTGTAATATCCTGCACGGTCATGGTGTTTTTGATCAATATCTATTATTATTTGGAGAATGAGAAGAATGACACGGATAATTAGAATAAGACTCAAGGCGGAGAAGTAATAATATCTTCATGTGATGATAAAATGATATTTCCATGAGAAATTCATAAATAATAATGACAGTAGGATGTTTTGAACATGATAATTGTCCTCGAGGGTATAGATAATTCAGGAAAGACCTTTCAGTCGATGGAATTGAAAAGGATACTAGTTGCTATGGGATACAGCGTTGATGTCAAGAAAGACAACATCGAAAAGCTGCTAGCCGTGGGAAGGCGTTATGTGAAGGATAATGATGTTCCTGAATTCTTCGGTGAATTTATAGAGGGCGCTTCTAGATACCTGGGTTATTCGCACATCCCTCCAAATGCTGACATTGTTATAATTGACCGGTTCATCCATACGGTATACTCACACAGTATCGGGAATCTTTCCGGTGTTACGGATCTCCCATCGGCCCAGCTCATTTGTGATCTGATAATTTATCTTGACATCACTCCAGAAGAATCCCTTAGAAGGTCCAGATTACTGGGGGAACCAATCCCCTTGGGATTGGAAAAACAGGGTGAGATCAGATCGAAATTCATGGAAATGGTGGATAGGGGCATCCTTGTTAAGGTTGATGGGATGCAGCCCTATGAAATGGTAACTGAAGAGATGATGGGTCTCATTATGGATCGGTTAGGTTGATTGGATGCTGTTTTCTTCTTGAACTTCCGCAAGTTTTCATATTCTATTATTTCCGGTTCGACCTCAGGGCGGTGGCGGCGGTGTTCTTTTCTTGGCAGGCGGAGGAGGCAAAACTTTCCTCACGGGTATGGTATGTGCAAATTCTTCGTCGAGAAATTCCCCCCCGCCATTTATCTCGTGTATTGGTTCTTCCGAAATTTTCAGCTCTCCGTTAACCTGACTGCAGTGCCCTTCGTCACTTACTTCGATTTCCCTTTCAGCGACACCATCAGAGAACGTGCTAACTTCCTTCTCCGTAGGGTCACCCCGCTCAATAGTATCCATTTCCGTGTTTTTGATTATATTTACCCCTGCAGTTGTTCCGTCCCCAGAATCATCCCTTTTACTCTTTCTTTTTAGCACCAGAACGATTGCGAGAATGATGACCCCTGCCATAACCACCACGATTATTAGTATTAAGGTCCAGTTGGACAACCCACTGGAACCGTCATCCCCTGTTGTATCTATCTTCTTATCATCACCGAGTATGTTCACAGTCATTTCATACTCTCCTTCCATTCCATCACCATCAGTAACCGTGAGGGTTATTTTGGTCCTTCCCTCCTTTATTAATTGGATTTCAGCAGTGATCCCAGCAGCCTTCCGCCCTCCGATTGACCATTTGTACTCGAGACCGACCATATCTCCCGGTGTGTCGGAAGTTCCGGATGCGTTCAGTACTATTGTTCCCCCTACACGCATCTCACCGTCAATAGTGAAAAAGGCTTCCGGTGGTAGATTGACCACTGTTATGTATTTTTGGAATAGGGAGTAATCCCCGTCATCGTCCGTTACAATAAGCTCTACTTTCTGTTTGCCGGAGCTTTGGAAAGTATATTCCGCCACAGGCCGGTACAATGTTCGTTTTCCCTCAAAGGACCATGTGAAGTTGAGCCCCTCAAGGTCGGAAGGCGTATCCGAACTCCCTTGACCATTGAAGAAGACGGTGGTATTCTCGTCCACGCTGCCAGCAGGATAGCATGTGAACAGCGCTGTCGGTACCACATTGGAGATTGTTATGCTCTCAGTGACATTTGAAGTACCGTTGCTGTTGTCCATGATATGAAGCATCACCTGGAAGACTCCAGACCTATTGTAAATGTGATAGAACATCTCGCGGTTCTGCCATTCAGTAATATTTCCGTCCCCGAAATCCACCCTGTACATCAGCTCCTCCGAATCCGATATGGTATCTTCCCCCGAAGCGCTGAATCCCACCTGCATATCTTCTACGGCCTCAACATTGAGTATGTCAAGATCGCCCTCGGGCAGTAAATTCATGATGTTCACAGTGATATTCAGGCCCCCTATATCCCCGTCTCCATCCCTTACCATCAGGGCGGCAGTATAGGTTCCCGCCTGTGTATAGATATGCTGTGCGTCACCCTCGCTACTCCACGGTGTGTAGCCTCCATCGCCGAACAGCCAGGAATATTCAAGTTCGTCCGTGTCGTTGAGTGTATCCCATCCACTTCCCTCGAATAAAACAACAGAATCTTCAGTTCCGTTTATCACAAGTTCTGCATTGACTATTGGAACCACATTGTATATTGATAGATTGAGCGTATCGGAACAGGTATCCCCGTCATCATCCATGACGGTAAGTGTAACTATATATTCTCCCTCATCCGGGTAAGTATGGTTCGCATAGGGGGATGATGACCAGGTCGTGTTGTGATCATTCCCGAAATCCCACTTGTAGTATAGTCCTTCTTTTATGTCGCTGTCGGTATCTGTGCTTTCACCGCCGTTGAACAGTATTCCGTTGTCCTCCCAACCGATCAGGTCCCCTCCTGCATTGGCAATAGGGGCAGGATTGCTAACATTTACAGTAATGTCCGCTGTATCTCCGAAATGGGTAACAGAATTGTACAGCCTTGCAGAAATATTGTATTCACCTTTCTGTTCATAGACCCAGTTAATGCTTAATACATCTCCATTTGCATTGGGTGTTTCCATGGACTCGAAAACTCCATCATCATCCAGATCCCATTCAACCTTGAAATCTCCGCTGGAAAGTATCTCCGATGCGCTAAGTACAGCATTGAAAACATCATCCTCAAATATCTGGTCGGGAGAGGTACTTAATGAATCTATGGACACGATGCCTTCCCCTTCCACAATGGTCAGAGTGACGCCGGTATCCACATAGAAAAGCTCGGTTTTGCTATCCGGGCCCCAGTTGATAAGAATGCGCTCCACCGTATCGAAATCCCCGAGACCGAAATGCACAACAGGTGAATTCTGGAATCCATGACCTCCTGCATCTCCTCCAACAGTCCTCATCATACTGAGCTGATCATCTCCATCCCTGCACCACACAATGACCGATACACCGATAGCCCCTCTGTTGGCATCAGTTCCCTGGAGTTTCAATTTCAGCCAGTTGTTATTGTTTCCCTGGTTCTGGAACAGGTGGAGCTGTCTTTTGCCTTTGAAGGGATAGGTCCCTTCGGTCACCAGGTCCAGATCGCCATCATTGTCATAATCCGCCCACGCGGCTCCGGTATTTGACCATACCCTTATGCCAAGGCTCTCGGCCTGGTCGGTGAATGAACGGTCGCCGTTATTCCGCCAGAGGTAGCACCAGTCCCAGAATGAATATGTCTTTACCTGGGGTATCCAGATGTCCAGGTCACCATCGTTATCGTAATCGCCCCAGGTACAGCCGAAGTAATCCTCGTCTTTCCAGTATCCATTCCCCTCGTTATCGTATATTATTGTACCAGACGGCGTTATTGGAATTCCCACCTCTTCTCTCACATCCTGGAAATGGTATTCCGGAAAACCCGAGGATTCAAGAAGCTGTGAATCATCGCAGAAGGCTCCGCGGTTCATTCCTGAACGCTCGTCATCCTTGTGGGCCAGATTGCTCACCCAAAGGTCGGGGTCGAGGTCGTTGTCGTAATCGCCCCAAGCGCACCCAGGCGTATGACCATAGTAGGGACCGTTACCCTGGTAATAGTCCGCATCCCCGTCGACATCAGCATGCTGGGGCCCCGCTTTATCAATGAAGGTGCCGTCTCCCTGGTTCTCCCACAGATAGTTGGGACATAGGTGATAATTACCCACATAGATGTCCTGCCATCCGTCCTGGTTATAGTCGCATACTGCGATTGACATGGCGGCATATGCCGGATTGTCCCTATATATTCCTGCTTCCTGGGTAACATCTGTGAAGGTGCCGTCCCCGTTGTTATGCCACAGATGATCCGGCATTCCCCAGTTGGGCCAGTTGTACTGGGTATTGTAATTATCCTTTACCCAGCAGGTCGAGAACAGGTCCACGAAACCGTCATTATCATAATCCACCCAAGCAGCTGCCTCGGTGGGTGCGCTGTCGGCGTGATACATCTCGGGGCTTGTAGCGTTGATGAAATTGTAATTGGGAGGTCCTTCGTTGTGCCAGAGTGTGTCCCCCCTGTCGCCGCAGTAGAAATCCAGATTCCCGTCGTTATCGTAATCCGCCCATATGCTGTATCCCCGGCAGTTTAAACCCCTTTCCAGTGTAACATCGGCGAAGGTGAAATAAGGCGGACCCTGGTTTTCGAAAAGCATAGTGCCCATTGTGGTGTTTCCCCTGACCAGAAGATCAAGATATCCGTCATTATTATAGTCACCCCATGCCAGATTGTCACCTCTGATGCCCTCCAGCCCTACTTCGGGCGATACATTGATGAAGGCAACGGCTTCATTATCTCTCATATTATCAGGCAGTTTTGACAATTCCTCTCGGCCCTTGATGATC
>CAYSHM010000004.1:198135-234032 GCA_964430885.1 uncultured archaeon
ATTATCTCTCATATTATCAGGCAGTTTTGACAATTCCTCTCGGCCCTTGATGATCGTTCCGTTATCAAGATTGTTTTCAGTGGGTGCCTTGGGCATTTCTACAATGGTCGGTATCAGCATCAGGCAGGCTATTAGAAACGCGGTTATAAGAATTGATGATCTTCCCTTTTTCATGAAATTCCCTCCTGTGAAAGAATATCGAAGGTATACATAATTGAAGAGTGTACATATAATTGACGGGATTTATTATGATTTTATATAGGCAGAAAAGTAAGTCGAATCGAATAAAAAGAAAATGAATTCAAAACTGATGGTTCTTAGAATTAAAGGACAAATGTCCAGACCCTTCCTGATTTGACCATTATCATGAATAATAATAGCGAATGGACTTTGAAAAATAATTGTTGACCGATAATACCAGGAAGGCTCAGAAGTCTTCTTCCATAAGTTCCATGGCCTCTTCTGCAGTGGCTCCTTCCTCAATTATTTTCTGGAAACAAGGCAGATGATTGTCCATGATCACAACATTTCCGTAAACCACATTGGATACCAGTGCAGGGGTGAGACGGTCGTTCATCACATCGATTCCCGTCTTGAACCTGATCTGATTTCCGTCGGGGTCCATCTCCATGTTGCCCAAGTACATTCCGAAATTCGCCATATTGATGAACTCCATGATCTTCTTCCTGTTATCATCATTTATGCCTTCAGGTTCCAGAATGGAATGGAAGACAAAGAGTCCGTCCTCTTCCTCTACGGTGGCTTGGCAGTCAAATTCACCGTTTTCCCCTACAAAGTGAACGATCAGTTTACCCTTTCTTATGCTGGGAACTGTCTTCCAGCCTTCTTCTTTAAATAATTCCTTTATCATATCTAGCATTCCGGCCATGGATAACACCACATAATTCTTAGCTAATATGGAAACCGCATCCATTCTGGCGGCGGTTTTCGACACACAAAAGCCCGCAGGCTTATGTTCATTGGTTAATTGAACTCTCTGGTATATAAAACTTGATTTCATTGTTAATTGGCAGATATCATTATCTATCTTATCCAGTAAGGGAAGGGTCAATTTTTCATGGGGTCATATCCCATTATTCTCATTCAATATCTTCATTCTCGCCCAGTAGAACCTCATTCTCTCTTCAGGTCTGAACTTGTTCTTGTATCGGTGCAGTTCCGTTCTCCACGTGGGTCCATCATTGATGAGAAGGTACCCCTTATCATGGACTTCTTTCCAGAAATCCATCTGAGCGTATTCAGAGAGATGGGGTATTTTTACATCCGCGATGCCTACCGCATGGGCGAAAACATTGCTCTCACTGAAAAGGCCCAGGGGATATCCGAAATTGAAAGCCGCCACCTTCCCGTCCACCTTCAGCACTCTGGAAATAGGCGTATGGAAATCCTGCACATTATCCTCTCCATCTAAATCATGCGCCAGTGCAACAGCCATTTTATCGCTTCGTATATCGAAGAAAGATTGATTTGTGCTGCTTAGTCTTTCGCTGCGCCACTGTCCTATTAGATGTTCTACCTCTTCTCTGTATTGATGGATGGGGACAGCCTCTACTCTATGTCCCTCTTTCTTGAAGCTGTTGAGATGCCAGCGGAGATTTGAAAATTCTCGCCCTCTATTCTCCATGGATTTTTTCAGATTATACAGATTGTAGTTAAGTTCCTTGAGTTTTGACAGCTGGAATCGGCCATTGTTTTTCTCTTCCGCTCTCTTATGTAATAGGATACCTGCGGTACCGGGTATGTCCCTTAACAGAATAGTTCGGTTTTTCAGGTTTCTGAATATTTCCATGAAAATATCTTCAGAAAGAAAACCTTTCAGGTCCTGGAGTGCTGTATTGAAGGATTCGAATTCAGGCATCGACAGGTGTAGTTGATCATAGTGCCGTCCTCTGAAACTTCCCATAAATACGGTACTGTTCCGTACGGAGATGAATGGAATATCAGGAGGGGCGCAGTAATAAAGATAGAAATGCAGTATGCTGTAGTTATAGGGCGGAATTTCCCTAGAAGGTTTTATTCGTCGGCCCCGGATATTTCCAATGAATCTATATTGATCCCGCAGATCTGAAAGTTCGGGTTTACTTCTTTTTAAAAACCAGAAATCTTTGGCTTTCGATAGAACCTCCCTTACGAAGCAGGCGCCGCTGTTATCAGTCATTTCGATCAAGAACGGTATAGGCCAAAACTGCTAGATATATTTTATTGCCTGTAGAATTTACATTCAATTGATCATTTTTCCCTGTTTATTTTCATGAGATTTCCTAAATATACAGCTTATGAATTGGTGATAGCTTCTTTTCGATGGAATCTCGGTTGGTGACTTTACACCAATACAGTTAAGTAAGGTAAATCCAATTATTATTTCTTAATTAATCCAGCGTAATCAAGCATATCCAGAGGTATATTATTGAATCACTTGAGAACTCCATTAATGTCGGCTATTTGCTTATTATCGATCCTGCTTTCATGCGGTTGTATGGACTTTGGCGGAGATAGTGATAATGATAAGGTCGATAATGATTATGGCGACGGTGTTTTACTGGTAGAGTTCATTTACAAGATCAACGAGGAAAAGGCAGGGGAGATCATCGCTAAATACAATTTGACGATACTTGATAGCGAACTTGATAAAATCGGCTATGTTGAACATTCATTGGTCGAGGTCCCAAGGAACAAGGAACTGTATTATGCTGAAATACTTATTCAAGATACCTATATTAAAGATGTTTATAGAAGTGGAAGTTATTGAAGATTAATTAAATTCAGATAATTTTCCTGAATTATTAATTGAACGATTTTTAATAAAATTTTAATTGATTAGTATGGGTCAATTATATCTTCCGTATAACTTGTTCAGTTCCCTGATATATTCTGCCCGTTGCCCGAGGCCCAAACCTTCTCTCATGCGCCATTCCCAATTACCTTTTCCAAAACCTGGTCTGTTCATCCTAGCCGAACTGTCGAGGCCCAATATGTCCTGCATGGGTATTACAGCAGTATCGGCCACGGACATCAATGCACAGCGTATCATCTTCATATGTATGTTGTCTCCATTAATATCCGGTCCAAAATATGCCTTTACCCTTTCGCGGGTTTCAGAATCGATATCACGGATGAACCATCCTCTCGTGGTATTGTTATCATGAGTTCCGGTATAAACCGCGCAGTGAGCAATGTGGTTGTGGGGTGCATAGGGATTCTCCGACATCTTCCTTCCAAAGGCAAATTGCAGTATTCTCATCCCTGGCAGGTTGAAATTTCGCATAAGTTCTCTGACCTTTTTCGTAATAGTCCCCAAGTCCTCGGCGATTATGGGCAGTTCTTCATGGTCATCTCTCAACAGCTCCAGGAGCTGAGCTCCTGGCCCCGTGACCCATTGTCCGTTGACAGCGGTTCTTTCACTTGCTTGCACCTCCCAATAAGCCTCAAGGCCTCTGAAGTGATCCAATCTTACCATGTCGTACATTCGGAGATTGTGTTTTACCCTCTCTCTCCACCAGGAGAAATTGTCTTTTCGGTGTTCATTCCAGTTGTATACAGGATTGCCCCACAGCTGACCGGTCTTGCTGAAATAATCCGGCGGTACCCCTGCCACAAGAGAACGTTCTCCTTCCTCCTTCAACTTGAAAAGATGTCTGTTTGACCATACATCGGCGCTGTCATGATCTACATATATTGGCAGATCCCCCATTATCGCGATGCCATTTTTATTGCAGTGGACCTTCAGATGCATCCACTGCCTGAAGAACAGGAATTGCTGGAATTTCACATATTTGATCTCTGTTTCCAGTTTTTCCCCTTTTTCCCTCAAAGCGGAAGCATCCCTGTTCTTCAATGGTTCAGGCCAGTTCACCCAGGAGGCGTCTTCGAATTTTTCCTTGAAGGACATGAAATGGGAATAGGGGCCCAGCCAGCTTTCATTTTCATTGATGAAAGAATGGAAATCCGAACATAGGTTTTCTCTCGCTTTATCATCCTGATTGAATCTTCGGTATGCTTTTTTGAGTATGCTCTCCTTGTAGCTGGCGACCTTGGGATAATCCACTCGTTCTGCAGGAAATTCGGGAATAGGACGTATCTCTTCCTCAAGAAGAAGTCTGTCCTCCACCAGCAGGTCAGGGCTGATGAAAAGTGGATTTCCGGCAAATGCCGATGCGCTTACATAAGGGGAATTGCCGCAGAACTCCTTTGTAGGGGTGAGAGGCAGTATCTGCCATATTCTCTGTCCGCTGTTCTTAAGGAAATCAACGAATCGGTATGCTTCCGGCCCCAGGTCTCCGATTCCGTATCTGGATGGAAGGGAACTGATGTGTATAAGTACGCCGCTTCTTCGGTTTCGCCCTGTCATTTTGCATCGCCGTTATTTATCCTTTTCATCTGTTCAATTATTCTGCGCGGTCCTGCTTCATATCTCGCCGTATCTAATGCCCAGAATGGTACCTAGTTGGGTAAAAGTATTAAGCCAGTCTACTGCATCAGCATCGCCCTTTTCGGCTTGTTCACTCATCAACAGATATATCTGTTTGCCATTTCTGTAATATACATTCTGCAGTCTCCACCATTCGATATCATCGGTATATCTTTTCATTAGGTCCAGGATGTCGACCAAAATATCCATGAGAAAATGGTCTTCCGGAGAACTGGATAGGTCAAAGGTGGCATTGTAGATCCATTCCCTCAGTAGTTTTTTCATTTTTTTTTCATCAGGAACAATACCGAAACGCTCGGCCCTCAAGAACAATTTTTTCATTACAACAATATCGGGTTTTTTCTCTCTCAATTCTCTGAATATTCCATGGCAAACAACTATCTTCACCACGTTTTCAAGGTGCTCAGGCAGTATCATATCCGATGTAGCAACAGTATTGATAAGCGAGTAATGACGGTACCACAATTCTAGAGCTGATTGGTAGGAGTCTTCCCTGGAATCAGCCAGCAATCTTTCTAATATGTTCTCCTCCTGGTCCTTGAAGAGGTGATGGATGGTGAAACCGTAATCCTGGAAATGCTGCTTCATCATCATGAGAACATCGGGGATGTCGCCCTTTTCGAAACTATCAGTAAGGAGCCTCTTCATCTCATCGTAGGAGTGTTCATCTATATTTTCATCTACTGTGAGAGCTGCCCTTAGATTCTGATTCCCCATATGGAGGGCGGCAAAGGCCGCCTTTTCACTGGCTTGGGTAATGGCGGAGCTTATCTTCCCTTTACCGAGTACAAGAGTGTTGTTTCCAGCTTTCATATGTACCATATCTTCGGAATCAAATCTGAAGCTGTAGATATTCTCCTCTTCATTTCCTTTGGATTGTCCCCTTCCTTTTCTGAAAACCGATGATAGAACGAAATGAGCAGCGGCCTTCTTGAAATCAACCTTCATGTGCTTTATTTCCTTCCTGAAAATGTCTGCTGCGCTGCCGATCTCAGGGATATTAGAAGGGACCTTTTCAAGCATATCTAGGAAGACGGGTTCAAGGTTTTTTCCTGATACGACCTTTGCCAGCTGAATGCCCCTGAGTGCATGAGCCATTATCTGGAGGGTCTCTATACCTGATATCTCCGCGAAGAACCATCCGCAGCTTGTATACATAAGCATGGCCTGTCTCTGCATCTCCCAGCATCTTAAAAGTTTGACCAAGTCAGAAGAATTCAATTTATCTGAACAATGTTCCCGGGCAAAATCATCCAAGTTTCCCATACTCCTGTCAAGTATCACTTCGATATAGGAATTCCGAGCTTCCCAGGGGTCCTTGAGGATATCCTTGGTTTCCTCAGTATATATATTCCTGAAGGATTTTCTAAGCCAATCCAGGGCTTCTCTGAGAGGACCTCTCCATTTCTGATTCCATTCTTCCATCCCGCCTGTGGTGCATCCGCAATCGCTTCTCCATCTCTCCACACCGTGAAAACAGCTCCATGAGGAGTTCTCCTTTATCCTAACAAGATGATCGGGTGGGCGGATATTGAGAAAGGTATGATAATCAGTAATCTTTACGCCGCATTTCTCGTTAAGATAGTAAAGACAGTAGCTCAAAGCCATTTCTCCGAAAGAATGATGGTGTCCGTATGTTTCACCATCTGTAGCTATATTTACCATCTCATGTACCTGTTCGCCAATGCTTTCCTGGGAAAATATCGATTGTATCCTCCGTGCAAAACCCTTTCCGTCCTTCAGTAGATCATTGAAGGCTACATCTTTGGCTGTATGTCCGTCATAGAAGAATATGCTAATCTCTTTTCCGGATGGTAATCTGCATAGATATGGCACCCTGGTATCGATACTGCCGTCTGATACATCTATCCATCTATTCGAGTCCAATGGGGATATTTCTTCAGCCTGATGGGGTGCAAGTATCACGAACTGAAGGCCACGATCGGCCATTATCTCCAGCGTTCCCAGATCAACTGCTGTTTCCGGGAGCCACATCCCCTTGGGTTCTCTATTGAATCTATAGCGGAAGTCTTCAATTCCCCATATTATCTGGGTTTCCTTATCCCTTTTGTCCGCCAAGGGCATAATGATATGATTGTAGCACTGTGCCATGGCCCCGTAAGAATCAGACTTTTCCATTCTATCCGAGGCAATTATGGTGTTGTACAGCTCTTCATCGTTATCCTTCATCCATGAAAGCAGCGTGGGTCCGAAATTAAAGCTAATATTTTGGTAATTATTGACCATTTTGATAACACGTTTCTCCCCGTTCAGTATTCTTGAAGCTGTATTCGGGGCATAACATTCCGCAGATATTCTCTGATTCCAGTCATGATATGGGTATGCCGAGGGCTGTCGCTCTATGCTCTCCAGCCACGGATTCTGCCTGGGGGGCTGGTAGAAATGACCATGTATGCAAACGTATCTGCTCATTTGATGTCCTCGTTTTTTCGATAGATCGCCGTCAAGCTGAATCATTCAGGTTCAAGTATCATGATCCCCAAGGGTGGGAGATCAAGTACCAGGGTGTAGGATCTTCCGTGTATCTCCTTCCTGCTGGTGAGTGCCTCCCTATTGCCCACACCGCTGCCGCAGAACTCAATTGCATCACTGTTCAGGAGTACCCTCCATTTACCTTCTTTTGGAACGCCTATATTGTATCCCTTCCTCACCATAGGTGTGAAGTTGCACACTACAAGAAGCATTCCTTTTTCAGTTTCATCGCTGTTCTTATAGCCCAATCTCAAGAAGGATATTACACTCTGGACCGAATCGGAGCAGTCCACCCATTGAAAACCTTCCTCCTGGCAGTCGAGTAAATGCAGTGCTCCTTTCTCTCTGTAAATTCTATTGAGGGCTTCGATCCAATTCAGGAGGCCAATTCTGTGTTCGTTCGGGGTACTTTTCCAATCCAGTTCTCCCTCGTGGGTCCATTCGCTTTTCTGCCCGAACTCGCCGCCCATGAACAGCAGCTTCTTACCGGGCTGGGTGAACATATATCCCATCATCAGACGGAGATTGGCAAATCTCTGCCATTCATCCCCTTTCATCTTTCCTATGAGAGAGCCCTTTCCGTATACGGTCTCATCGTGGGATAGGGATAGAACGAAGTTTTCGGTAAATGCATAGAGCATCCGGAAGGTCAATCGCTCATGATGATACTTTCTATGGACTGGATCCATTGACATATAGTCTAGGGTGTCATGCATCCAGCCCATGTCCCATTTGAATCCGAACCCCAAACCGCCCAGATAGGTGGGTCTAGATACCATTGGCCAGGCAGTTGATTCTTCGGCGAAGGTCTGAACTCCGGGGAATTCAGCATATATGTGCTCGTTGAGCCTTCTTAGAAAGAATAATGCGTCCAGATTCTCGTTGCCTCCGAACTCGTTCGGTATCCATTCCCCCTCCTTTCTGGAATAATCCAGATATAGCATTGATGCCACGGCATCCACCCTTATCCCGTCCGCGTGATATTTGTCCAGCCAGAATGATGCACTGCTGATGAGGAATTCCGCCACCTCGTTCCTTCCGTAATTGAATATCATGCTCTTCCAGTCAGGATGGAATCCCTTTCTTTTATCAGCATGTTCGTAGAGGTGGGTTCCGTCAAAGAATGCCAGCCCATGTTCATCTCCGGGAAAGTGGGAGGGGACCCAGTCGAGAATTACTCCAATATTGTTCTGATGAAGATGATCGATGAAATATTTCAGATCCTCCGGTGAACCGTATCTTGCTGTGGGAGCGAAATATGAAAGGGTCTGGTACCCCCATGAACCGTAGAATGGATGCTCCATGACCGGGAGGAGTTCCACATGGGTGAACCCGCATTTTTTCACATGGTCGGCTAGCAGATGGGCTATATCCCTGTAGTTGAGGAATTCTCCATCTTTCCTTTTCCAAGATCCTAAATGAACCTCATATATTGAAACGGGTGAAGTATGAATGTCCGCCTTTTCCCTTTTTTTCATCCACTCATTATCCTTCCATTTGTAGCTGCCGATGAAGACCTTGGATGCGGTTTTAGGGGGTATCTCCGTTGCAAAGGCAAAGGGGTCGCTTTTATCGATTGCATAATCCTCCTGCCGGGATACGATGTGGAATTTGTAAAGTTCACCCACTCCGATGTCCTCAATGAATCCTTCCCATATTCCGGACCCGTCATCCCTGTCAGAGAGAGGGTGTTTTTCAGGTTTCCATTCATTAAAATTACCAATCACCGTCACCCCTCTGGCATTTGGGGCCCAAACAGCGAAATAGGTGCCCTTTTTACCCTTTCTCTTCATTGGGTGGGCTCCAAGCTTATCAAAGAGCATGAAATGGCTTCCTTCCTTGAAGAGGTATATATCGCCTTCCATGAACCTGCTTATGTCGTAATAGACCGCAGGCTCTCTGGTACTGGATGCTGT
Source organism: uncultured archaeon (assembly GCA_964430885.1). Taxonomy (GTDB): domain Archaea; phylum Thermoplasmatota; class Penumbrarchaeia; order JASLWR01; family JASLWR01; genus CAYSHM01. The sequence continues at coordinate 206,995 of CAYSHM010000004.1, forward strand.
CTTCCTGTCTTCTGTCTTCTTACTGACAGGCTTCCTCTTTTTTTCCCTTCTTTTCCCTTTCAATCATCTATGCCTCCGAAAACCCTTGGATCATTGGACGAATAATCACTGACAACCGTTTAACAGTTATTTATTATATGTATGTAATATTATACCTCATTGATGATGAAATAGATGCATGAACCACAGCTGAAATACCATTGCAGCGATGTTTGCCTCAATTCAGGTCAAAAGTGAGCCGGAAACATAAATATAACGGAGACCAGTGGGTGAAAATCATAGGTAAATACTTAAACAATCGGCCAATAAACTCACTATTTATGACCGTTGACAAAAACAGCAAGGAAGACTACGATGACAGACATGAGAGAAAGGTAGCCTATTTTTCCATGGAGATAGCTCTGGAATCGGATCTTCCCACCTACAGCGGCGGTTTGGGAGTTCTGTCCGGTGATATCCTGCGTTCCGCAGCTGATCTGGAAATGCCGGTTGTGGGGATTACCCTCGTTTATGACAACGGCTACTTCTATCAGATGCTTGATTTCTGGGGTAATCAATCGGAGAATATAATCTGGTGGGATTATTCCAAGGAATTCGAAAGAGTCCCCATGGTCATAAACATGCGTGTGAACGGCGATGAGGTCAATATAGGTGCCTGGAAGTATGACATAGTGGGCACTACTGGATTCAAGGTTCCTGTCTTTCTTCTGGACACAAATGTCGACGGCAATACTCCTGAGCAAAAGGGCTACACAAGAATACTCTATGATACAACAGCCTATCAGAGGATCATTCAGGAAGGGATTCTCGGAATAGGCGGGGTCAAATTGCTCAATGCACTGGGCTATAAAGATATTAACACCTACCATATGAATGAAGGGCACTCTGCTTTTCTTACCCTTGAACTGCTGAGCAAGCTCGGTGATAAGAAAAAGGTCAGGGAGAAGTGTGCTTTCACCACTCATACTCCGGTTCCGGCAGGCCACGACAGGTTCGAATATCATGATGTGAGGAAAGTTCTGGGCAACTACTTCCGCGAAGAACTTCCGCAGTGGATAGGTGAGGATCGCCTGAACATGACCAAACTGGGTATGCATTTCTCAAATTATATCAACGCTGTATCGGAGAAGCACGGAGAGGTCACAAGGGAGATGTTCCCCACTAAAGAGATTGATCACATCACCAACGGTGTCCATATAATGACTTGGGTGCATAGGCGTCTTGAATCTCTTTTCAGAAGCTATTTTTCCGATTTCAATCACAGTCCGGTGGTTCTGGAAGATTCGCATAAGATATACTATTCCGAATTATACCGGCGTCATCAACTAATAAAAAAGGAGCTCATCAATTACGAAAAATCCCATTCCTGGGTATTTCTGGAGAACAATCTTTTTACCATAGGTTATGCCCGAAGGATAACGGATTACAAGCGTCCTTATCTTCTGCTCATGGACCTTGACCGACTTGGGAGGATATGCAAGGGCAAGGCCCAGATAGTAATGGCCGGGAAGACCCATCCCAGGGACGAAAGGGGAAAGGATCTGATAAAGCAGATATTCCACGCCTCAAAATACCTATGGGAGAATTACCAGGTCCCTCTAGCTTTTATCAATAACTACGATATGGACCTCGCTAGAAAGATGGTTTCCGGCTGTGATATCTGGCTGAACACACCCCGGAGGTATCTGGAAGCATCGGGTACCAGTGGTATGAAGGCGGCCATAAATGGCGTTCCCAACTTCAGTGTTCTGGACGGCTGGTGGATAGAGGGATACCGGCTTTCAGAGGGCAAAGCCGGATGGGCTATCGGCCCCGGACCCGAAGACCCGAATGCAGTTCACCGCAGCGACGAGGAGGACGCCGAGGAAATTTATGACAAGCTTGAGAACGAGATCCTTCCCACCTACTTCGATGAACCTGAGAAATGGATGCGTATTATGAAGAACTCCATAACCCTGGGCAGCTATTTCAATACTCAGAGGGTCGTAAGGGAATATGCCCAACGGGCTTGGCAGCTGTGATACCTATTTTTCTTTCTTTTTCTTCTTACTCCCCTTGATCATTTCATAATACAGATATGCGTATGGGTAGTAAAATCCACATAGAACGAATATGAGCATGAACTGCAGCAAAATACTCTCGATGGAAGTATTATAATAACTTATCAGTATGAACACGAATATACTATAGATTCCAGAAAGGAAATTAGGGATCTTCCTAGCTTTTGAAAAAAGTTTGTTAATACCGGTTATGACGAGCAACCCCATCCCTATCATAAATGGCACCAATGTAATTGCGAAAAGCCCTCCGTAAAAGAAAATCGCCGAACCAAAGGACATCATGAATCCGAATTTCACACCGTAAGCCCTCATTGGCAGCTGCAATCTATATATCGGAGATAGTTCCAGACTTTCATCTTCCTGTGTTGGATACATGACTCCGCTGTCATCCAAAGGGATGTGAATATAGCCGAATAAATGCAGAATCTCATGTAAGGCGATATGCTTGATCATTCTTTTTTCCTTAGATGTTCCGTTGCTGTAATGTTTGACACTCATTATGGCGCTGTTGGTCTCAGAATTCGCTAGTCCTCTAACGGCATTGTTATCTTTATCCCAATCTTGAATGGGTAGGTCTGTTACGTAAATTATCAGATCGACATTGTATTCTTCCCTCAATCTTTTGGGCTCCTCAAGTTTGAAGAAATCGGAAATGTGATAATAACCATGGTCAATCCGAACTTCGGAACTGTTGAACCTTTCAGGTATCATTTTCGTTTTTAAGTACTCGGGATAGTGTTCTATTCCTTCAGCCGCTATGTCCGCATATTTTTCATCACAATCATCAACAAGCACTAATCCGACCTTCACTTCAGGGTGAACCTGATGGGTGAACAGAATAAGACCTGGAGTTATCAGTATAAGGGCCAGAGATATCCAGATTATCTTTTTCATTTTCTCATAAATTCAAGGGTGAACATTGTATAAAATGGTATTATGGTTTTTTAGGTTGCCTTTGAAATAATATCATTATTATTATTAGTTCCACACTATTATAATAATTATTATTAACTTTCGGGCGAATATTTAATAATGGCCTATCAACATATGCTTTGAGAATGTATTCCTATATTCAGTGTAAGAATTGGTTGGAGTGATGACTCATATGAATAGAAAACAGCTAATACTGGTTGTAATAACTCTTGCTCTCATAACCGTTCTGATAGCTAGTGCGGTCTATGTCAGCTATCGTAAGGAAGAGGAGGATTCCGGAAAGATAAAGATCACTGCCACGTTCTATCCATTGGCATATTTTTCCCAAAGGATCGGCGGTGAACACGTATCCGTGGATATATTAGTTCCACCCAATAGCGATATACATTCATGGCAGCCTTCGACCTCGGATATTGTTTCAGCTGATGAATCGGACATTTTGGTTTTTAACGGGGGGGATGCGGATCATTGGTTCGAGGATGATGTACTTCCTGCACTTCAGAACCGCAACAAGATCAAGATAGTGGAGACCATACATGGAATAGAAATTCTGGAGCATGACGACCAGGATGGTCATGAAGATGAGCATGAAGACGAGGGCAATGGGACGGGGGATGACCATGAGGAAGATGAACGCGAAGAGGATGATCATCATGACCATGGGGACATAGACCCTCACACATGGATCAGCCCCTTTTTAGCACTCCAGCAGGCAGAACATATCTATGAGGCCCTCGTGGAGATCGATCAGGAAAATAAAGAGGCTTACAAGTCCAATTGGCAGAAGTTCAAGACCGAGCTTGAGGACCTGGACGGGGATTTCAAGTCTGAACTGTCAAACACAACCAATGAGGAGATATTTGTTTCCCATGCTGCATTCGGTTATCTGGCCCACAGATACGGATTTCATCAGCATGGGGTCATAGGCCTCTCAGCCGATGAACAGCCCAGTACAAGCACAATCGTTTCATTGGCGGACCTGATGTCCGATGAAGGTATTTATGTGATCTATGTAGACCCGGTGTATTCTGATGATTATGCTCAGACAATCAAGACAGAGGTTGAGAAACAGACCGGCGAGGTGGTGACGATTCTATCTCTCTATCTCATGACGGGGCCAGTTGACGGAAAGGATTACATGGCGCAGCAGAGGACAAATCTTGAAAATCTAAAGACTGGTCTTGGCGTATGAGGGGGGAATAAGTATATGTTCAAAGGGAAACCCATATTGGAGGTAAGCGAACTAACTGTGGAACGGTCATGGGAGACCATTATAAAGGATGCTACATTCAGTATTCACTCAGGGGATTTTGTTGGAATTATTGGTCCAAACGGGGGCGGCAAGTCCACTATGCTTCACGCTATTCTCGGGACCCTTCCAATGAAAAGGGGATCAATAAAGCTCTTTGGAAAATCCATCAGGAACTTCAAAGATTGGGGCAAGATAGCCTATGTGTCCCAGGATGCTATAAATTTCGACCATAATTTTCCAGTGACAGTAAGGGAACTGGTCAGTCTGGGAAGGGTAACCAAGAAAAGGATGGGCCGCAGATTCAAGAAGAGTGATTGGGAAGCAGTGGACCAGGCCTTGGAATATATGGGAATTTCAGATCTGGCAAAGAAAAGGGTGGGTCACCTGTCAGGAGGTCAGAAGCAGCGTGTTTTCGTGGCTAAAGCTCTAGCAAGGGATCCGGCCATGATATTCCTTGATGAGCCAGTGGCTGGAGTGGATGCCCATGCCCAGGAGCGTTTCTACAAACGGCTCAGCGATTTGAATATTAAGAAAGGCAAGTCCATTTTAATAGTTTCCCACGATCTGACAGCAGTGTTCTGCAGAATGTCCAAGGTCATCTGTGTTAACCGGGAAGTGCACTGCACTGATTTAACCGCAGAAACGGACCCGAATCATATACTGAAAAAAGCATACGGGGAGCATTTTCACTTCGTATTCCATAAGCATGAATGCGCAGGGGTGTTTGATAATGAGTGATCTCACCCTTTTCGACATACCCCGATTGTTCGAGTATCAGTTCTTCCAGTTTGCCATAATAGGTGGGATTATAACGGCCTTGGCCTGTTCCTGGGTGGGGCTCTTTCTTATCCTCCGGAAACAATCAATGATCGGTGATGGGATTGCACATACTGCATTTGGTGGGATTGCACTTGGCCTGTTCCTTGGCATCAATCCGATATTGAGCGCCCTGGGGGTGTCGGTCCTGGCGGTTTTTGGTATTTCATTTATGCGAAGAAAGGGCATGGCCCAGTCGGATTCGGCCATAGCGGTCATGCTGGCGATAGGTTTTTCCCTTGGTCTTATAATTATCAGTTTGGCTGATGGTTTCAATGTTGAGCTTTTCAGTTACCTCTTCGGTTCTATCCTTACGATAGATACTGTTGACCTGATGACCGTGGCGATTCTTGGACTGATAACTGTTATTTTCCTCAGTGTCTTTCAGAAGGAACTGCTCGCAATGACCTTCGATGAGCAGGATTCACGGTTGATGGGAATCCCTGTCACACCCATGTCAATGGCCTTTGATATACTAGTTGCAGTGACCATAGTTCTGTCAATAAAGGTCGTGGGCATGATACTAGTGGTAGCACTCATGGTCCTTCCAGGATTAGCGGCCCTACAATTAAGATTATCTTTCAGGGGGACCACTATTGCTGCTATCTGCTTCGGTGGTGTAAGCATATTTCTGGGAATAATCATTTCAGCCGTATACAATGTAGCCACAAGCGGCGTGATAGTGTTTACAGCAGCAGCCATCTACATTTTTACTGTGCTCTACAAAAAACTTGGTTGACATAAAAAGGTTTTTAGTTTTAATAAAGGAAAAAAAAATGATCCGGACCCACAAAAAAGAACGGTTCCGGATTGTTTTCATTTTTGTTTGTTTTGAGAATTATGATAGAACATGGATGTTCTTCTTTGCGCAGATCTTCTTCAGGTCTTCTGGCCATACTGTACAGCTTACCTCGCCCAGATGGGCTTTTCTTAGAATGAGCATCTGTATCCTGGACTGGCCGAGTCCTCCTCCTATGGCGAGGGGAACTTCGTCATTCATGATTGCCTTGTGATAGGGCTGTTCCAGGTAGTGCATTTGACCGGACATCTCCAATTGCTTCACAAGAGTTTCCTTTGTGACCCTGATGCCCATTGAGGTCAGCTCGTGCCTTCTCTGGGTGACATCGTTCCATACCAGGATATCGCCGTTGAGTCCGTGGAACTGCTCTCCGTCCTTGACTATTGTGGGGGTGACCCAATCGTCGTAATCTGCAGCTCTCATCTCGTGAGGGTAACCGTCCTTGAGGGGCCAACCGATACCGTAAATGAATATGGCCTTTTTCTCCTTAACGATATTTGTCTCCCTCTGCTTTCGGGGGAGGTCAGGATACATATTCAGGATCTCTTCCGCATGTATGAAATGAAGATCCTCGGGGAGGGGTGGGTATCTAGGGTCTTGGAGCTTGGGGTATTTCTCAAGTGCCATTCTTTCGGCTCCAACAAGGACCTTCCAGATCTTCTTGACGATCTCAGTAAGGAAATCTAGGTTTCTCTGATCTGCAGTGATCACCCTCTCCCAGTCCCACTGGTCCACATAGGAGCTGTGGTCATGATCGAGGAAATAATCCTTTCTTACCGCTCTCATATCGGTGTTGACGCCTTCGCCAACTTCACAGTTGTACTGCTTCAGAGCCCATCTTTTCCACTTGGTAACAGCCTGGACAATCGATGCGTGTATCTGCTCCTGTAGGCCTAGGCCACAGTGGAACTCTATGGGAGTTCTGGACCCGTCCCTATCAAGCATATCGTTCATTCCGCTTGCTACCTCGACAATTAGGGGGCACTGTACCAGCTGGATGTTCAATTCCTTGGCCAGATTGTCCTCGATGTATCTCTTAACATCGTAGATGGCTCTCTGTGTTTCCTTCACATCCAGAAGTGACTTGTAATCCTTCGGAAGTATCTTATCCACTTCTTCGTAGGTACTGATGCCCGGACCTGCAAGGTCGGCCTTCTTGGCTTCCATTGTGTTGTTTTCTGCCATAACATATCACCTATGATAATATACTATTATTTAACAAAATTCTAACATAATCATCGGGTATTTCCGGCAAATCCTCTTAACCTATATTAATGTTCTTTAATCACTTAATGTAAATTTATTTAACATAGCATTTAGCTTCACTGTTAGGTATATTGAATCACTAGGTTCCATAAGGATGAATTAAATCCATTTATAATAGAATACTACAAGGGAAATTTATCGACAAAATCCTTTTAAAAGTAATAGAATACTTGATATTGTACCTCTTCGTTTAACCTCTGTTATTGCAACGGTTTTTAACCGGGGTGAAGTATATGAGAAAGAGTATATTCGCATCATCATTATTCGTTACACTATTATTAGCCCAGCTGTTCTTGGTTTTCCTACCTGTAAATGCTACTACCAATCACACAATAACGGTGGACGGTGATCTGTCCGATTGGGCTGCTGACGAGCTCATGGGTATCTCTTCCTCTTCCACTCTCAATATGACCTGGGATGCCAACAAGCTTTATTTAAGCGTTAGCAATCAGGATTGGGATGCCAACGACGGAGGCGAGGACGGCGATCTGATGATCTATCTGGACACAGTATCCGGCGGATCCAATCAAACGGTGAACTGGGACGGCCAGAACACACTTCCTTTCCAGGCGGATTGGCTTTTCGCCCTTGAGGATAGCGGCTACTACAATCTGAGAGAGCACAATCAGAGCTGGATATCTGACAAGCCATATACTGGCAGTGTGTATGCAGGATATAATGGGGATAACAGAACGGAGATAAGCATATCCTGGGCCGACCTGGGCAATCCTACGAAACTCGGGGTTATGGTTTTTGCCAAATGGGAGAGCGCCAATAATGTCTGGGCTGCGTGGCCTACACAGAATCCCACTGGTAACGGACCTCTGTCATTCACTCATTATTATTTCTTCGTCAATATTGCCAATGGCGTATCGCCCAATCAGGCTCCCATACTTCAGGGCGGTGCAGGTGAGCTAGTGAATAGCGGCAGCGACCCCAATACTAATACGGCCTGGGTCGACATATATCCAGGTACTAGCGCAGACAATAATCAAGGCACTCAGAGCAACGGCGGCGAGACCGATGTTTGGTTCTTCTATACTGTAAACGGTGGCAACCCCACGGACCAGAGCCCAGCCGTTGCAGGGACATTCGACGGTCAGAATGGTATAAACGGGAACAACGATAAGTATTACGTTATCATCCCTGCCAACTCTGGAGCGACGGTCAAATGGTTTGCAAGAGGAAATGCATCAAACGGCAAGGAGTGCAGCAGCAATGTGGGGGTTTTTGTATCCAATCTACCTTTTTGGACAGGTTCCAAGGGCAATGATGCCAAGACCAACACGATCTGGGCGGATGTGAATCCTGGAACCAGTGCGGACAACAATCAGGGCACCCAAAGTGACGGGTCTGGAACGTCCATGACATTCTACTACACTTTGGACAATTCCCAACCGAATCTGTTCAGCAACAAGATAACCGGGATCTTTGACGGTCAGAACGGCACTAATGGGAACAATGATAAATATTATGCAATAATACCTGCCTCCCGGGGCCAGCATGTCCGCTGGTTTGCATGGGCCAATGCTTCAAACGGCGCCTATAATTTCACAGGATACGGCCATTTCATATCCCAGACGGTGAAGGATTGGGCATGGATAGGCGGTGAGGGTTGGAACTCCGATACCAACACGGTCTGGCTGGATGTATTCCCTGGGTCCAGTTATGATGATGACCCTCAAACCATAAGCGACGGTTCTGATACTTCAATGACCTTCTATTACACGCTGGATGGCACACAGCCTAATCTGCTGAGCAACAGTGTACAGGGCATATTCGACGGCCAAAATGCGACTTACGGTAATAATGATAAATATTATGCCATCATCCCTGCTTCCAACAGCGATACTGTTAAATGGTTTGCCACCTGCACTTCGTCAAGCAACGGCGTCAATACATCAAGCATTTTTACTTTCCAATCAAACATACCCCTTGATCCCTCTACAATAATGGGTGAGGGATGGGATGCCGAGACCAATACGGTACAGGCCGATGTTGAACCGGGAACAAGCGCAGACGATGATCCTGGAACAATAAGCAACGGGCAGGGGTCGGCTATAACCTTCTATTTTACAACTGACGGCAGCAGTCCCACTTTAGGGAGCTCATCAGTGCAGGGGATATTCGATTCCCAGAATGGGACCATGGGGAACCGCGACCGCTACTACGCTATTATCCCTGGCTCTGACGGAGAAATCATAAAATGGTTCGTCCAGGGACATGGGAAGGCGGCAGCCGATGCAACGGGGGGTGTTGAAACCTTCGTGTCTAGTATCGGTTCCTCAGATGTAGATACCGACGGCGATGGCACCCCTGATAATATTGACCCTGATGATGACGATGACGGCATGCCAGACAATTGGGAGAACAACAACGGATTCGATCCCCTTGACGATTCGGATGCTTCTGGGGACGGCGACAATGACGGCTTAACAAACCTTGAAGAATATCTCAACTCCACCTATCCCGATGATGAGGATACTGACGGGGACGGCATACCTGACGGAGTTGAGGTGGATGCCGGCTTGGACCCACTGTCTAATCTCGATGCTTCCCTGGACCGAGACAGTGACGGCCTCACCAATGCAGAGGAATACGGTTTGGGAACCGGGATCAATGATGATGATAGCGACGATGATGGGATTCCTGACGGTTTCGAGGAGGATAATGCACTGGACCCGCTAGATGCTTTAGATGCTTCACTTGACGGGGATACTGATGGTCTCACCAATCTTCAGGAATATACGCATGGAACCGACCCGATACTATCCGATACTGACAGTGATGGTATGAGTGACGGCTGGGAGGTTGATAATTCTCTGGACCCCAAATCCAATGATGCTCCCCTGGATCCTGATGACGACGGTTACACCAATCTTCAGGAGTTCATTGCCGGAACAAACCCAAAGGACCCTAATTCCCATCCTTCCGGGAACGGAGACGATGACAACACAGGCGACGATGACGCAACCGGAGATGATGACACCACAGGTGACGACGATACGACTGGAGATGATGACACTAGTGGTGACGATGATGATAGCGACGATGACAGCACCGGAGATGACGATATCACCGGAAATGATGATACAACCGGCGACGACGATACCTCGGGAAACGATGATACAACTGGCAATGATGATACCTCGGGGGACGATGACACAACTAGCGGGAACGGCGATTCCACGGGCGACAGAGGAAGCAGCTCATCCAGCAATTACCTTTCCTCGGCTCCCATGGGCGTAATAATAGCTATCGCAGTTGTATCACTTCTTCTGGTACTGGTCCTGATAACCCTGTTCGTCAGGTTAGGTAGGTTGAAGAAACATGCAAGGGATATAGAGGAAATGGAATACCGGGACCTTTCGGAACTTGAAGCCGAAATCGACAAGGAACTTGAAGGCCGAGAGTTCGAGAGGGAGGATAATGCAGCCTCTTTTGCTCCCAAGGAACTAGTAAGAGTAAAGACTTTACCTGTATCCAAGGATGAGGCTGACGACTATTCAAGTTTCGACGAACATGATGACGAGGTGGAACTGGCGGAACTGGCGGAACTGGAAGAATTGAAGGAAGTGGACGGCGGTGAAAAGAAAGTCAAGAGGGTAATGATGAAACCCCGGGCAAAGCTGGAATCCACCAAGCCCCTTGCTGATACTGGGGATGCCGGAAATGATGGGGGAATGGGTAATTATGATGCTGGCGGCAGTACCGATGATGCCGATTCAGACGGTGGGATAGACCATAGTGTAGTCAAGATATTCGACGATGAATAAAAAGCAGTCAGCTTAAACTTTCAGAATAAATTAGATCAACTATTGATACTTCCTTTCAGCCCTGTGCATATTCGCTACTTTTCTGTAATATTTGGTCCTGTCCCTGTCGAATTTTCTCTTCTCGTAGGTGCTCCTTTTTCTTTCAGTATGCATGATCTCCCGTTGGAGTTTTCTGTAGCTCTCAAAGCGGTCCCGGGAAATCTCACCTCTCTTTATGGCTTTCTTGACCGCGCATCCAGGTTCGCTTCCGTGGTCGCAGTCCTTGAACTTGCACCCCATGCTCAATTGTTCGATGTCATTGAAGACGGCTGAAACCCCTTCTTCCGCTCCCCAGAGCTGGACCTCCCGAATGCCGGGATTGTCTATTATCATCCCTTTTCCGGGCAGATGTATGAGCTCCCTGGATGTTGTTGTGTGCCTTCCCTTTCCGTCGGAAGACCTAATATCGGAAACGCTCTGTCTGCAGTAGCCCAGTAGCCCGTTGATCAATGTGGATTTGCCCACGCCGGATGAGCCGAGGAGCACAGCAGTTGTTCCCTTATCAAGGAGTTCTGAGACCTTCCGAACATCATCCCCGTTCAGTGCGCTGATGTCTATAACCCTAATATTATCTCCAAGGTTTTGGGCATGTTCAATTAACTTATCAGGATATTCGCATAGGTCCTTTTTATTCAGGATGAAGACAGGTTCAGCTCCTATCCCGTAAACGAGTGCAAGATAGCGCTCTAATCGGCGTATGTTGAAGTCTTGAAGCAGGTCGGTCATTATCAGCACAATGTCAACGTTTGCGGCAATCACCTGTTCGCCTGTGTTCCTGCCAGGAGCCTTTCGGGACAGCATGTTCTTCCGTGGGATGATTTCCTGTATTTCATAGGGATGATATTCTTCTTCCTTTCCCAGTATCACCCAATCACCCACAGCGATCTGATGATGGTCCTTATCCGGATCTGCTCGGGGTATGCTTACCGTAACTTCACCTTTTTGGGTCAAAGCCCTAAGATGTTTTCTCTGGACCGAGGATATCCTTCCAGGCATTGAGAGGTTTCTGAGATTGGATAATAAATAATCATGATTTCTATTCCAGCATAGCTCGGCAAGATCCATTTTCATTTTCAGCACCTTAATAGAATAGTAATGGCATCAATAATAAGAAATTGATAGAGAAAAATATATTTTTTATCATTTCCCAAATATGGCCCGCAGGACAGGCAAAAGAATTGTGCGACCTTGAGGGATTCATTTACAATTTTCGATCTTTTGCCTTCTGTTTGAGGCGGTCCTTCCTTTTCTTGGCATTGAACCCCGTACCCTTGTCCAGGAACTGGCCGTATTTTCTTCGGCTGTCGATCCCTTCCTCGAACTCCACATCTGGATTCATGGTAACATTGACCACCAGCTCAGTTTTGGATTCCATCCAGGTCTCCATGGGTTTTATGGACCCGTAGTTCACATAATATTTCCCATCCTTTTCGGACACATACTCCGCCCCGAATATATCCTCCAAAAGTTCGCCGAGCTTTTTCCCTTCAATTTTTTTCCACTGTCCTCTTTTAATATCGTATTCAGTCATGGTATCGTCCAGCCAGGATATTCAGATATTTTTAGGTGATTTAGAAGCGAATGTTGTATTAATATTTTTTTAGCCTATCATCAATGTTAGGGAAATCTTCATCATCTTTCAATCACACACATAAACACTCAGCATACATATTACGCAGTAATATCTAAATCATCGATATTATTATAATATAAGTAAAAACATTAATATTAATACTTGAATGAAAAAACAGTATTGAATCGAAGGAAACTTAATCCAGTTACAATGGTGAAATCGTGGTCAAGAAAATGTCTGATTCAAAAAAGAAGGTGCTGATAACTGTAATAGTAATCTCAGTAATCATTTCCGGAGCTCTGATCTATGTCATCAATAATACTGGCGAGGACTTATCAACGATATCCATCTATGAGGTCTTAGGGATGACCTCGACGCGTAAGGGGTCAGAAAATGTCGTATTGGCTGGTGATTCGGACCCTTTCAACGCCTTGGTCTGCACGCCTCTTTCCTGCTGGTATGATATTTCAGCAGGTTCATCTAGGCCTGATGGTCTAAGGCCTTTCCTGATAGCCAAGGACGGTAAACTAGATGATACCCAGGAGCGGTTCATTACCAATTATAATAAGAATGGTTTCATAATAATAGGTAGTGTAAATAAGGATGGATTGAAATTCCAGGGGGGAATTTCTGAGCAATCCCTTTCAGCAGCCCAGCACGAGTTCGAATCTGCTGCTGGAGTGATGATTGTTCATGGAAGCCAGGAAGGCTATGAGCTCGGTGTTTCCACAGCTCCTTTGGCCAGTTATCTGAACATACCTATTCTGATCATAGAGAACAATACAGATATGAGTATGATCAAAAAAGGGGTGAAAAAACTCGGTGCCAAATACTGCATTGCAGTTTCTGCAGAACCCCGGCAGATAGCTAAGAATATCGGATTGGACTCTATACTGGTTGGTGATCAAGACACCGCCATGGAACTGAACCTGATAGCCGTTAAGGACCGCTTCGGATCCTTGAATTATTTGACCATGACAAATCCATCAGATGTCGTTCAGCCCTACATTGTGGATGTCCAGACGGAGACATTTCAGAATTCGGTGAACAATGTCAGATTGAAAACGGGGAGGATAAGCGCGGATATTGTAGGGGAATCCACCGAGACCTTTGATATCGAGGTCCCTTCGGGTCTAGATTTGGTACAGATATATGTGAATTTTACCAGTGTGAGTTCCACAATGCTCAATCCATTGAAGGAATCCCTGGATATTGAACCCCTGGTATTTGGTTCCCTTTACGATGAGTCGGGAAACATTGCTTCATACGGTCCGAGCTTCAGCCTCGATCTCGGGAAAACATTTCTACAGACCTTAGCAGTAGATGCGCCGGGCAATTACAAACTGGAAGTGAGCGTGTATTACGGAACTGCCGGTTTCGATACCTATGCAGGCACTGAGCTGGGATTATCTCGGATCGATGCTGATTATCAGGTGACCATTGTACACAATCAGCTGTCAAAACCTCATCATCCCATATTCGAGAGCTCATCAATGATGGCTCCTTATCTATCTGCGTCTCACGGGGGGATAACGATTGCTTCATCTAATTTCAGCCTCACCGATGAACGCTTTGCGCTAGAAGCCAAAGGTCATTCGACAGGCCCCTGGTATGATGCTGAGCTGAATGATCTGGCCAATGCGAAGGTTGACCATAATGTTCAGGTTTTGGATAAGACAATGGCCAAGCTCATGGATCATGGAATGTATAATGATTACATCAATGGGTCCGCCTGGTTGGCGATATTGGGCGGAGCCAATATGATCCCAATGTATTATGAGCCTAAGGAAGCTTCCTGGGTTGAAGATCCGGTATATGGTGTTGGCTGGGCTACGGATCTCCGGTACAGCTTTGATAGTCAGTTGTCAACAGGGAGGCCATTAGGCCAAGACGTGGGTGACATATCTACGCTCATAGCCCGTACTCTGTTTTACGAAGAATATGCCACAGCTCATTCCAATAGTATTCAGGGCGAATACGGAAGCAGTGAGAAATGGCTGGATCATTTCCATTTTCTTGCAGGCGAAGGAGGAGGCCGAACGGGTTGGTTCTTCTGGCAGAGGACCTTTGCCCCGGAGGTGGAACAGCACGGCTTTACATCTGAAGTATATGTGCAGAATTACGAGAACGACCGACAGAGCATGGAGTCATGGGGCGCATATGAAAGGGCGAATTATTTCGATCTGATGCTTCATGGCAACTGGTACTGGTATGTCCCAGAACTCAACGGTTTTGACAGGTACAGCACCGGTGTAAAGGTCAGTGACATCATGACGAATCCCACAGAATGGGAGCTGGGACCCTCTGTGCTGAATTCAGGTGTCTGCATTATGGGCCGTATAGACGGTATAAATCCGCGCCAATCCATAACAATGGCCTTTCTGCATGCAGGGATAAATGCCTTCTACAGTTCAACCAGATCGACAGGCTCGGAGGCAAAAGCAGGTACCATAGAGACAAGTCTGCTATACGATGATATCAGTGTGGGGGAGGCGCTGCGTCTGGACAAATTGACTAATACCGAACCTGCCGGTTATTATGTGCGTAATCTTTATGCGGATCCTGCTTTCAATCCCTACGAACCGGAGAATGGTTTCTCGGATCAGGGCAGGCCAGTACTGATACGCAATAATGAATGAATTCCTGAAATTGTCGAGACAAGAAAATGATATATTGGTTTCAATCATGTGAGGATTGGATATGATCAGAGGACGGAGGAAAACCAAAAATTGGTACTCATTGTTATTATTTGCAGTTTTATTATTGGCCGTTGATGTTTTCGTCCCATCAACATCCGGCGGCCTTGATGGTAATACCGGTGGATTATTGGAACATCCCCCGAATAATGCCGGTTATCAAATGAACTTTACCAGTTATCATTCCTATGAGGAATTGAGTGACATTCTTGCAGACGTTTCTAAAAAATATTCGAATATTGCCTGTCTGTATTCTATAGGTAAAACCTATGAGGGAAGGGATGTCTGGGCTCTCAAGATATCCGATAATCCGGCAGAACATGAGCCAGATGAAACTGAGGTTCTCTATATAGGAATGCATCATGCTCGGGAGTGGATAACTCATGAGATACCACTCTATTTTATAAATTATATAGTAAATAATTACGGCATCGATCCCTGGACCACTTACATAGTGAATAACCGTCAGCTTTGGATAGTACCTATGCTGAACCCGGATGGTTTTGTTTACGACGGCAATGGAGATTATAACAATAGGAATAATTGGCGGAAAAATCGCGAACCGAATTGGGACGGGTCTTTCGGGACGGATCTGAATCGAAATTATGGTTGGCACTGGGGGGAGTTGGGTTATCAAGGTTACTTCAATCCTCGAAGAGAGGATTATATTGGACCCTATGATACTAGTGACGATGACGGAGATATTCGTATAAATGAGGACCCCATGGATGGCCTAGATAATGATGGAGATTGCAGGATCGATGAGGATCCCAGAGGCGGTTTTTCAACAGCCGAGACAAGAATCATTCGGGATCTTGCAGCGGACCATGATTTCAGGATATCCATGGCCTATCATAGTTATGCGGAGACAATATACTGGGGGTGGATGTATACACGTCAACTTCCTCCTGACGAACAGCTTTACAAGCACATTGCTGAGGGGATCAACAGGTACAACGGCTATGAATATCGAAATTACACTGAGGAGGATAGGAATCGAAAAGGCCCTCTGGTTGACGGCGACCTTAATGATTACCTGTATGGGGCTCACGATATTCTATCATTCTGTATCGAGGTAGGAAGTGAGGCAACAGGCGGTTTTTATCCTCCAGAGAATATGATAATTCCTCTATGCGAACTGAACCTTTTGCAAAATCTATATGTGGCAGAAGTGGCAGCAAATCCTTGGGAGAAACGATTTAAAATCGAACACATTCCTCTTGAAAATACTACTGAAGCCGATGGACCTTACACAGTAACCGTAAAAGTAACAAGTTTCAGCAGTTTAGAACTGCAAAATGAAGGTTTAGAGTTGGCTTATTCGGAGGATGGTATTCTATATGAGAAGATAAAGATGACTTCTACTGGAAATCCCAGTGAATATGCAGCGGAGATTCCCGAACAATCCGCCGGTTCAACCATACATTATTAT
This sequence comes from uncultured archaeon, assembly GCA_964430885.1. Classification (GTDB taxonomy): domain Archaea; phylum Thermoplasmatota; class Penumbrarchaeia; order JASLWR01; family JASLWR01; genus CAYSHM01. The sequence goes on from CAYSHM010000004.1 coordinate 223,637, forward strand.
ATATCTGCAATTTCCAAGGAAGAATTCATCACCACCTCTCCTAGGTATGCACCTGAGAGAGCTCATCAATTCACTGTAACAGGTGGATTAGGGGGTGCAAATCCAATTTTAACCAAGGTTCATGGTTTTTTCATGATAGGGACATCAATAGTTTTTGTCATTGCAGGTATTTTTGCATTTTTATTTTTGAAGGATATGACCGCCAAGAAACTTGCTAGAACTATTAGGACAACTATTTTAGGTTCTTTATTCCTTTTCATTGGTGGATTTCCATTGGGATGGGCCGTAGCTTATCAGGAATTTGGGTCACCTTGGTTTGGTTTTCCTTTTGGATGGGACCTAGTGGATAATATTACTTTGATTCTTTTCATTTCATGGCTGGCGCCTCTTCTCTATTTTAGAAAAAACCTGAGAAAATACTTGGCGAGTGTTGCATCGGGAATCAATGGAGCTTCTTCAGGCAAATCTTCAATGGACAAAACGCAAGAAACTGAAGGACAAAAATACGATTACTCAAGAGTTAGACTTTATTCTACTTTTGTATTGGTTTTGGCAATGATCACAGTATTAATTATGTTGGCCCTGCCCCATGGTTCTTGATTTTCATATGACGGTTTTCATACGTTTTTTATTCTTTTCGTAAATTTATAATTGAACTAAATAATAAATAGTAGAATTGAAGTTAATTATTGATGGTTTAACGCCATTTCAAGTAGTAATGAAATAGGCAGTTTTGATAATAATTAAAGGTTCTGATAAAATGATGAACTCGATGCCCATTAAAATTATTTCCAAATCATGCTGTGTAATAATGGTTTTAAGCCTACTACTGATCTCTTTTATATCGGGGCATATGATCCATTCTCAAAATGATATAGAAGCCAAAATAGGGGAAATGAAAGGGAAGGATCCTTACTTGGAACAGGGTAAGACCCGTATTCTTGAGGACTACCGTGAAAATCTCAATGCGCAGTACAGCTGGATAGATATCACAGGCACAGGTTCACAATTATCCCTGACCGACGATGATTATCAGTCCATAAACATGGGGATCAACTTCAATTTCTATGATCAGACCTATACCAGTGTCCATATCTGTTCCAATGGATACCTGGCATTTGTTGACAATAACAATCTATGGGAGTATTCTAATTCTCCTTTTCCAACGGTTGACCATCCTTTTATGATCTCTCCTCTTTGGGATGATCTGAACCCCGGGAACGGCGGAAGCATTTGGTATGATACTCTCAGCAATCCAAGCCGTTTTGTAGTGTCTTGGGAAGCGGTCCCCCATTACCCCTCCGACGGGAGCAATACATTTCAGGTCATACTTTTCGAGGGCAGCGGCATAATCAAGTTCCAGTATCAGGCCCTGCATGCCGGGAACTCCCCCACGGTCGGGCTCAACCACGGGGATAATATTCATTACAATAATCCTCTAAACCAGAACCCTGCCACACCCAGCGCCATGCAGTTTTATCTAATTATACCTCCGATACCTGACAATTTGGGTATGCCCAAGGAGGACTTATTCTACAACACCTGCTTTGCGGGTCTGCCTTATAATATAGGTGTTGCTCTTACAACCTACGAGGGTTTGAATGATATAGATGATCTGAAGCTTCTGATGGATTACAACACTACCAACATTTCCATTGGCTTTGACGGCAATAACGAGCTTTTCTACAAGGAGAACGATCCCTCAGATATGATGGCTCTTCTTAATGACTGCGATTATCACAACGATGGTGTGGACAAGTGGTGGCTTAACTTCTCCATCATGTTCAATTTCAATTTCCCCCATGAGAGGCCCATAGACATCAAGGTTATCAGCCTTGGGAACTGCGGGATGACTGAAACCTTTACATTTTCCAACGTGATGCAGGTTGAGAATGATTTTGAGTTCACCGGCGTTCCAAAGATGACCGGCGAATTTGCCGGAAATATTCAGGAGGATGATTGGGTCAGGGGGGATGAGGGGATCACTCTGGAGGACCTAAGGGTGAACTATGAGGGTGCCGAAAGTCTTTTTCCCGATGATGATCTATTCGATGTGAGGCTTTGGGATACCCAAGGTAATGAATGGTGGGATAACGGCAGTTCGGGGAGGGATGTTCTTATCAATTTCACCACTAGGAATGTAGTGGATGAGAATGAGGAGATAAATATAAAGATAGTAAATATTCCTGGCATCGGCGCCTGCCAGACCAACATCACATTTCCCCTAAAGGTGGACGGTGAGGCCCCTTCAGCCCCTGAAGAGGTGCTGTGTCATGCATACGGCAGGGTCACCGAATACACCAATGAACCAGGCATCAATGTTTCCTGGGACCAAGTTGCAGATAACGGTTCCGGACTTTCAGGTTATTACTATTCGAGACATAATTATCAGGGCACACCCAATGGAAGCTTCACAGAGCTTACCGAAGGTATGGTCAGGAGTATGTCCGAAGGCTGGCATGAGATCTTCGTTTGGTGCGAGGATAATGTAGGTAATATTGGCTTATCCAATTCGGCTGTACTCCAGGTAGATCTCACAGATCCAATGTTCTCCAACAGCACCCCTGATGACGGCATATGGCATAACTCATCCAAACTTGACTGCTCCATTGAGATAAGTGATCTTGGGGGAACGGGAGTTGACGGGGAATCCATATTTTATTCCCTTTCTACGGCCGGCCCCAATCAGTTCAGTGCCTGGATACCAGTCTGGGTTTCTGAATCCGCGGAGAAGATTACGCCAAGCGTAAAATGCAGTTTTGAGGAAGGTGATGATAATTATATTAAATGGCGGGCCATGGATGTTTCCGAGAACGGCTTTGTGGAATCTCTGCCTTTCAATGTTAAGGTTGATGTATCCCCAATTGAATTCTCCGAAGATATCACACCGTCCTTGAACTGGTTCACTCAGGAGGAGATAACCATCGAGATAACCGCCGGTGATGACGGCGGAAGCAAGATCGACCATTCCTCCATAGAGGTAAGGTTCGCTAGATCTGGCCTTTCTGGTTTCGGCCCATGGATCAAGGTCAATGAGGGGAATATCACCGAGGCCAAGAACGGAGAATGCAAGATATCAGTTGCTTTCATGTTCTCCGAGGGGAAGGATAATCATATACAGTTCAGAGGTACTGATGGTGCTAACAATCCCAAATCCGAATCAGAGGTATTTGATATCAAGGTGGATCATTCACCAGTCTATTTCGGTGAGTTCGAGTTGGAGGATATAGATGAACCACCTGAAGCGGAGTTCACCCTTGAGATATTCGATGACGAATCCGGTGTCAATGTGGATACCATTGAATATTCCATCTCCACTGAAGGTTCGGAGGATACGGATTTCGGTGATTGGAAGAAGGTGGCGGCCATGGATATATTCCCGGGCACCCCTGTAATAGTGGATATGAAGGAGGATCTCGACTGGGGCAGGGATAACTATATTAGATTCAAGGCCGACGACAATGTTGCTGCTGGTCCTGTTACATCAAAAGTCTATAGAATAAATATTACCTCAACTCCGGAAGCGGACATCCTGCCTCTTGGAGCCATTCATTTCAAGGAGGGCGACGTGATAAACTTTGACGGTACTGGGTCAGCTGATAAAGATGGGGATGTGATCACCTACAGGTGGGAATCCAACTTAACCGGGCCTTTGGGGAACAATTCCACGATCCAGGTAATATTAGAACCTGGGAATCATACCATTACTCTTTTTATCACCGATGTTGACGGCAATACTGCTACGGATGATGTTATTGTTGATATTGCCAAGAAAAAAGAGGACAAAGGAGGTGGGCTGTTCAATGTGGGCGGAGGCAGTGGTGGTGGATTTGGATGGTGGTGGTGGATAATTATAATTGCCGTGGCAATACTACTTATTCTGATACTGATATTTGTAATAATTATTGTCCGAAGAAAAAGGAAAAAAGAAGAAGAGCAGGCTCGGGAACCTGAACCCTTCAAACCGGCCCATCAGAAACCTGGTTATACTCCGGGGCCCAGGACTTCAGCTCCTGGTGGGTCTGTTCCTTATCCCGCACAGAACTTTCAAGCTCGGGGAGCTTCGCCTCAACAAGCTTCTCCAGGCCCCCAAACTCCCTTACCTCAGCCCCTAGCTCTGCCCGAGTTAACACCACTAGGCCCGGAACCTTCCAGTAGCCCGCAGCTCCCGCCTCCAGCTCCCGATGGTGCTCCTCAATATTCCCTTCCTGCATTCTCCACCCAAAACGGTGAACAGGATCTGAATAGAATGGCCCTGCCTCCAGCTCCTGATGAAAATCTCGATGATAATGCGGAAGGTGCAAAGGATGATGAGGAGACATTGAAGCCATTACCTCCTGAGCAGGAGGGGAAACTTGCCTCCCCGGAGGCTAAAATCCCACCAAAACCCACTCCGCCGGAATCTGCTGGCCCTGATAAACCCAAACCTCCTTCACCGGAAAAACCCAAGAAGGATTCCCTTGATGATGTTTTCGGAATGCTTGAGAACCTCGTCCCGGAAAAGAAAGAGGATGGGGTTAAATCCGCTCCTGAATCCAAACTTCCTGCCCCTCCTGAAAAACCATCTCTGCCCAAACCTCCTACACCCGAACCGAATGCTATGGAATTGAACCTGCAGTGTCATGAATGCGGAGGCGACTATATTGCAATGGTGGAGAAATTTCCGGTTCTGGTAACATGTCCACACTGTGGAGTGGAGGGAGAGATAGAGGGAATTTAAATTGGTTGATAGGATACAACAGGATCTGAATGAAGTTGTTGTTCGGATTCAAAACCAAGAGCAGTCTATAGAACTCTTTTCTAGGTGAATCCATGCTTTACAATAAGACAATCAGATTTTCCGGATCATTCCTAGCGGTGATTTTGTATATTGTTTTGTCATTCTTTATTTTAACAACCTCATTGACCCCTGTGGGATCTTTTTTCTTCTCGGATCGATATGCCAAGAAGGTAGAATCAGTTCAAACAGACCATACCGTAAATGTGCATGACACCCGTGCCCTCCAGCCCGATGTTCTTTATTATAGCTTCGAGGACGGTGGAGGCAACACTGTTACAGACATGTCTGCCGGCGGAGGCAACGACGGCACCCTTCAAGGGACCTCATTTACTAACGATGCCAAGTACGGCAGCTATGCTTTGAGCTGTCCGGCCGGCAACCAAAACCATCTGTCGGTCGGCGGCAACATCAACAACCTGCATATGCAGAGTGCATATACTTTCATGTGCTGGTTCAAGGGATCCCAGCCTGGAAGAAAAGGGGCCATGATGTTCGGAGACTGCTGTACCAATCGTAACGGGTACACCATGAACGTATACGCTAATGAGATCAGGTTCTGGGGTGGATCGGATGTCAATAATAATAACTACAACACCTATGCCAACAATATCAATGTTTATGACAATAACTGGCACCATATCGCCATCAGGTGCAACAATGTAAATCTCCAGATCATTGTGGACGGAATAGTCCGCACGGCCAACGGGCAGCCGAATGTCCCCACATCTCCAGGGGCCGCACAGGGTTCCCACTGTGACACCGATCCGAGTTTGGGAGGGGATCCAATATCGGGAAATAACGAGGTCCATGCTCTGATAGATGAGGCGGCAGTCTTCTCAAGGTATCTTTCCAACCAGGAGATACAGGAAGCAATGGAAGGACTAAGGCCAGTCCCGGTTCCCGAGAATGTAGTGGCGGAGGACACGGATAACGGAACCTGTTATGCACAATACAGACCTTACAGAATCAAACTTAATGTTACCTCGCCCAGGGAGCTGAACGATATTGCCGAGGTGCAGATGTACCTGGACTACAACACCACAAATTCAACACTATGCTATAACTGGACCCGGGATGAGTTCTTTGAGCTTCAGGACGAGGACGGCCATGTGGACCTGATAACCAACATGTGCGATGTTACCAATAACGGGATAGATAAGTGGTGGCTTAACTTTACCATAATGATCAACTTCAGTTTTCCCCATGAGGATTGGGTCGACTGCTACGTGAATCTTACCGCCAATGACGGCGAGGTGTTCTCCAAGCGTTTCCCTTGGCTCTTTCATGTGGAGAATGATCTAGATTTTTCCGGGGTGCCGACCTATACAGCTGAATATCAGGGAGTGCTGGATTCAGGATACTGGGTCAGGGGTAACGAGACAATCATCATAACGGGCCCTATAGTCCATTACCAGGGAGTACCTGACATTTATCCGGCCGATGATCTCTATGATGTGCGGCTGACCGACCAGGGGGGCGGTGTATGGTGGGACAATATGAGTCATGGGGAAGAGGTATGGATAGAGATCCAATCCCGAGACGTAGTAGATGAGAACGAGCTCCTGTACATAACAATAGTGAACATACCTGAAGAGGGCTTCTGCATAACCAATTTCTCTTTTTCCCTTAAGATAGATTCATCTCCGCCGCTGCCCCCTGCGTCCATATCGACCCATGCTTACGGCAAGACCTCTCCATTCACAAAGGATCCCAGTATCAATCTTTCATGGCAGGAGGTACCGGACAATGCTTCCGGCCTTTTGGGTTATTATTACTCCAAATCCAACAATTCATATACTGATAACGGCACCTATACCGATCTTACAGAGGGTGAGGTCAGGGGGCTTCACGAGGGCAGGAACGAGCTATTTGTTTGGTGTGAGGATAATGTGGGCAATATAGGTTCGGCTCGTTCTGTTAATATTCTGGTGGACCTTACGGGTCCTTCTTTCTCAAATTTCACCCCCTCGTCGGTCATTTGGCAGAACTTAACCACGCTTGACTGTTCGGTGGAGATACAGGATCTCACAGGCACGGGAGTTGACGGTGGTAGTGTATTCTATTCGATATCCACGGCCGGCCCTAATACATTCAGTTCATGGGTTCCTGTATGGGTTCCTGACGGCGGGGAGCGTATAACGGTGGAAGCAAAATGCAAGTTCGAGGAGGGAACTGACAACTACATCAAATGGCGTGCGATGGATGCCGCAGAGAACGATTTCACGGAATCCGAACCCCACAATATCATGATAGATGTTTCGCCAGTTGAATTCAGTGAGAAAATCGAACCTCAGAAGATTTGGTTTGACACCACACATATCACCAGCACGGTCTCTGTTATGGATGAAGGCGGGAGCGGGGTTGATACCGAGACCCTGCAGGTCAGGTTCTCCCGTGATGGGGAGGCGTCGTTCAGCCCGTGGCTCCCCATAGCCCCGAAAAATGTGTCCCAGACCCGTGGTGACCAGGTGATCCTGAGTGCGACATTCGAGTATGAAGAGGGCAGCGGAAACCTGATACAGTTCAGAGGGACAGACGTATCCGGGAACTCAATGGTATATTCAAAGAAGTTTGGAATTCAGATAGATATGACCCCTGTAGCCTTTTCGGATTTTGAGGTTTTCGAAAAGGAGGATCCGGAGGATGTTGAATGCGGAATATTCATCTGGGATGATCATTCGGGAGTTGATCTTAACAGTATAGAATATTCAGTATCCACCGACGGGGACGACAACGATACTTTTGGAGATTGGGATAAGGTAGAGCCACATTTCATATTCCCTGGATACCCCGTGAGGATAGATTGCGATGTGGAATTGGATTGGGGCAGGGATAACTATGTCCGTTTCAGGGCCGATGATGTGATGGGGTCAGGGGAAATAATCTCCGACATATACCGGGTCAATATTACATCCGAACCGCGGGCGGTGATAACCCTTCCAGCCGAAAAACGTCAGGAATATAACGTATCCGACATCATACTTTTCGACGGTTCCTCCTCATGGGACAGGGACGGTGATGATCTTAGTTTCTACTGGGAATCCAATATCTCCGGCGGTATAGGTTTAAATTCAACCATTGAGATAAATCTCAGCAAAGGCAACCATACTATCACTCTTTATGTGTCTGATGCAGATGGCAACAACAGAACGGACCGGGTACTGGTGGATATAAAGGGTTTATCTGGTGAAGGAGGAAAAACAGGTGATGATGACGATGATACCGGCGGCGGTATTGCCGATGCTGGTGGTGGAGGCGGGATATGCTGGTGGTGGATAATCGTATTGATAGCGGTATTGCTGCTGCTATTTCTTATACTGTTGCTGGTGATCAGGAGACGGAAAAAACGGGAGGAAGAGGAGGAAAAACAGCGTCTATTGGCCGAAAGACAGAGGCGGCTGCAGACCCAGGCCGCCCGAAGGGCTTATACACCTCCCGCAGGTCCGGCGGTCGGCACCTATGTTCAGCCTGGAACTCAGTCCTACCCCCCTGCAAGCGGTGTAAGATACAATGTCCAGTTCCAGAGACCTGTGCCCCCGGCACCCACACCAGGATATGTATCAAATGCACCTTCACTGCCTGCACCACCAGTACAGCGCCCGGCACTGCCGCAGTATTTTCCGGCACCAGTCCCTGCAGCTTCAAGAGCGCAGGATGAACTCCTTAAAGCACTGCCGTCTCCGCCGGATGCACCTGAAGCGCCCCAGTACCAGCTACCTACTTTCTCTACGGACGAGGGAGAGCAGGACCTGAACTTAATGGCACTTCCACCAGCCCCGGATGATTCAGTAGGTTCCGAAGATGTCAAGGACGCACCAGATTTGCAGGAAAAATATATTCCTCCGGCCCCTGGTTCTCCACCTCCCAGTACAGAGGACAAGGTAGAGGAGAAGAAATATATAGAAGGTGAGAAAAAGGACAGGGACATATCAATAGATTCAGTTTTCGGGGTGCTTGACAGTCTGGTCTCTGAACCAAGGGATTTACCGTCTCCAGAAGAAGATAGGCTCCCTGCCCCTTCAATATCTCCTGAAGAACCTACCCCTCCGGCCGATCTCCCCTCTCTCCCCACCCCGCATGATGCCTCTTCAGGGCTTGCCGCTGACGGTTTGGAACCCCGAGAGATCTCCCTGCAGTGTCATTCCTGCGGCAGGGAATATCCGTCTCTTGTGACCGATCTACCTGCAATTGTCACCTGCATATACTGTGGAGAAAAAGGACAGATCGGCTCCCTTTAGGCTATGACCAATAGGACTGATGGTTCCCAGATTCTTGAAACTCCTTCTTCCAGTCCTATGCATTTGTTGGTTTTCTATTTATATTTCAGAAAATTATTAAATAAATTGTGAACAATAATAATAGGAAGAAATAACAATGTAATGATCTCATTGATATCAAATGGTGGGCCGCCTATGAAAAAAAAATATTTGTTTCTGATAACAATATCGATCACGATGTTGTTCCTTATGCCGGGTTTATTTTCAGATATTTCCCGTAAAAGCGATATCAAGGTTGATGAGGTAGGACCGGTCCAAGAAGATAAGTCTGACCCGATGGGGGAAAAACGAGGGACCCTTCATCCCTTCAGCGGCGGCTGGGTTGCCATCACTTCCGGCGGTGTTGAGAGATATTATGACCGTACACCCCGCAGGGACCAGCAGCATACCAGTGCCTGGTATTATAATGACGCTATAAGCAAGAACGGTAATATTCCCACATACCAGCAGATGATAGACTGGATGCAGAACTGGGGCTGCCAGAATGTAGGCGGGAGTGCGGATATGACATACCTTAATCGGGAGAATCCCCTTGATCTCAGATGGACTGACCGCCCCTGCTGTTCATGCGAGGGCGATATCACCGAGAACTCACCCCCCAGGACCAGCGGCAACGGTGGTATTATCTACGGATGGGACACTCTCTACGCGACCTGTATAATGTCAGAGGCCGCAGAGCTCCGGACCGATGAGGGAGATGATCTTGTATGCTATGCCAGGTACAAACCCTACACCCTCAGGGTCAAGGTGAACACCATTGACGATCTGAACGATGCGGAGGAGGTCAAGGTATACTTGGATTATAACACCACCAATGCAAGCTTCTGCTACAACTGGGGGAATGAGACCTTCTACAAGATGCAGGATCCCGACAACCATGTGGAGCTCCTTGTCAACGAGTGCGAGATATCCAATGATAATTCGGAATTCTGGTTTCTGGATTTCACCTTCATAATCGATTTTGCCTTCCCCCACGAAGAGTTGGTGGATTGCTTTATAGACACCCAGGCCAAGAACGGGGATGATTCCAGGGATTTTTTCCCTTGGTTGTTCAGGGTGGAGAAGGACGTTTCATTCTCGGGTTTTCCCCTTGCCGAGGGTGAGTTCCAGGGTTCTCTCCTTGAGAACCGATGGGTCAGGGGGAATGAGGGGATTCGGTTCGACAATCTGACGGTCAATTACCAGGGGGCACCGGAAAAGTTTCCTGAAGATGATTACTTCGATGTTAAGATCACCGACACCCTGGGCAACACTTGGTGGGACAATGTATCTTCAGGTCAGCCTATGGTCATTGATGTGGAGACAATGAACATCACAAATGAGGAAGAGGAATATACCA